>DATNCQ010000108.1:0-10357 GCA_035571515.1 Vicinamibacterales bacterium | reverse complement strand
ATCTCGAATGCGCCGATTGCGGGCTACACGTGGACCGGCGGGCCGCCGCCGGACGAGCGGAACTTCGTGCCCGACCTGCACTTTGTCGAGATCTCGAAGGACCGCAAGGTGTACGTCGGCGAGCGGGGACAGAACCGCATCGAAGTGTTCACCACCGACGGCAAGTTCCTGCAGGAGTTCTACGTGTCGCCGAACACGCCCTCCCAGCGCGCCGAGGACTGCGGCGGCCTCTACAGCAAGGACTTCCCGCCGTGCGGGACCACCTACAAGCTGGCGATCTCGCGCGACGCGCAGCAGAAGTACCTCTACGTGGCCGACGGCACCAACGACAAGGTGTGGATCCTCGAACGCGCCAGCGGCAAGACGATCGGCAGCTTCGGCAGGAACGGCACCTATGCCGGCCAGTTCCACTGGATCAACGCGATCGTGATGGACTCGAAGGGGAACATCTATACGGGCGAGGTGGAGGAGAACAAGCGCATCCAGAAGTTCGTGCCCGTGATGGCCACCGGCCGCCGGTAGACCTCCTGCGTCTATAGACGCGTCATGACTGTTCGCACTTCCATGCTGGCAGCGGTGATCGTCACCGCTGCCGGTGTCGCGTACGGCGGAGATCAACAGCAGATCATCCAGGGCGGCCCGCTGCCGCCTCGCGATGCGGGGCAGGCGCCGCGAACCGCGACGGGCACGGCGGCCATTCGCGGCCGCGTCTTCGCCGCCGACAGCGGCCGCCCGCTGCGCCGCGCGCGCGTGCAGATCGGCGGCCCCGGCCTTCCCAACAACGGACAGACGACGAGCACGGATGCCGAGGGGCGCTACGAGATCAAGGACCTGGCCGGGGGACGCTACACCATCACCGTCACGCGCAGCGGCTACCTGCGACTGAGCTACGGCCAGCGTCGGCCGTTCGAGCAGGGCCGGCCGTTCGACCTCGCCAACGGGCAGCGCGCCGACAACGTGGACTTCACGCTCCCGCGCATGAGCCTCATCAGCGGCCGCGTGCTCGACGAAGCGAACGAGCCCATCTCGGGCGTCCGCGTGTGGGCCATGCGGCCGGTGTTTTTCGAAGGCCGGCGGCGGCTGATTCCGGGCGGCGTGCCGGCCATGACCGACGACGCCGGGCAGTACCGCCTGCTCGGGCTGACGCCGGGCTCGTATTTCGTGATGGCCGACATCGGCGAAACGTGGACGGTGGTCGAGAACGGCGTCGAGCGGATCATGGGCTACGCCCAGACGTACTACCCGGGCACGCCGGGCTTCACGGACGCACGCCGCGTCGCGGTCGGCGTCGGCGAGGAAGCCTCCAACACCGATTTCGCGCTCATTCCCGGTCGCGCGGCCACCGTGTCCGGCACCGTCTACGACTCGCAGGGACGGCCTGCAGGCGGCCGCCAGATGGCGCTCGGGCAGGAGTTCCGCGGCCCCGGTCAGACGTTCGCGATGACGTCGAACGGAACGACGGTCGCCGCGGACGGCACGTTTCGCCTGATCGGCCTTGCGCCCGGCGACTACAAGTTGTCCGTGCGCACCACGACAGACGTGAACGGCGTAACCGTGCAGGAGAGCGCGGCCGCCACGATCACCGTGGCCGGCGTCGACATCGCCAACCTGGCGCTCATCACGTCCAGCGGATGGTCTGTCGGCGGCACCGTCCTCACCGACACGGGCGACCCCGTCCCCGCGGCGCCGCGCAGCCGGATGCGCGTGACCGGACGTCCCCTGAGCTCCGATCCGCTTCCCATGGGCCCGGGTCCGGCGTTCAATGCCGACAACGGACGCGTCACGGACGACTCGACGTTCACGACGCCCGGCCTCTACGGTCCGGCCCGCCTGCGCGTCACGCTGCCCGACGACTGGGCGGTGAAGTCGATCCAGTTCGACGGGCGCGACGTCACCGACGAAGTGGTCGAGGCGCGCAGTGGCGCCGTGCTCGGCGGCGTCCAGGTCGTCGTCACCAACAAGGTCAACGTGGTGTCGGGATCGATCACCGATGCCAGAGGCGCGGCCACGGCCGACGGGACGGTGCTCGTGTTCGCGGACGACGCGCAGAAGTGGATCGACGATTCGCGCTTTGTACGCTCGGCGCGTCCGGATCAGCAGGGGACGTTCCAGATCAAGGGGCTGCCGCCGGGAAACTACCTCGCGGTCGCGATGGATTACGTCGAGGACGGCGCCTGGAACGATCCCGAGTACCTCGAGTCGATCCGGCGCTACGGCCAGCGCATCCGGCTCGGCGAGTCCGGCACGCAGACGGTCGCGCTCAGGCTGGTATCTCCACAGTGATCGGCGTCGTTGTCGTGCGCGAACTGACGGAGCGCGACCTGCCCGCGGCCGTCGGCGTCGTCGCGCGTGGGATGCGCGACAATCCGCTCCACGTCGCCGCGCTCGGCACGGATCCCGTGCTGCGCGGCCAGCGGCTCACCCGCTTGTTCACCGTCGCGCTGCCGATGATCTTCTCCAAGGGCGTCGTGCTGGGCGCGTTCGATGACGACGCGCTGGCCGGCGTTGCGGGAATGATTGCGCCCGGGCACTGCCAGCCGTCGGTCACCGAGAAGCTCGCGGTGATGCCGCGGCTGATGCCGGCCGTCGGCGGCGGCGTCCTCGCCCGCGTGGCCCGCTGGATGAACGCGTGGACGGAGCACGACCTGCCGGAGCCACACTGGCACCTGGGGCCCGTCGCGGTGGACGCGCACCTGCAGGGAAACGGCATCGGGACGCTGTTGATGACGGAGTACTGCGCGCGGCTCGACCGCGTGCACGCGACGGGCTACCTCGAAACGGACAAACCGTCGAACGTGGCGTTCTACGAGCGGTTCGGGTTCGAGACGATCGGCTCTGCGCCGGTGCTCGAGACGGCGAACTGGTTTATGAGGCGGAATGCGGGCTAACTTCCAACTGCCAACTCCCAACTCCCAAGGCACATGGTTGCCGCGGCAACGTGCTGCTTGGGAGTTGGAAGTTGGAAGTTGGGCGTTTACTTAGGCTGGTATTGACTCAGAGGCGCCAGGCGCGGCGCGGACTGCGATCCATCGCCGCTCCCGCGCTGCGGCAGGGCGAGCGCCACCTCGGTCGTGTCGCCGTATTTCACCTCGACGGCCCGGCGCACTTCGCCACCATTGGGGTCCTTGACGACGACCTCGCGCGTGCCGATCGGAACCTGCACCGCTGCCAGCGGCGCCATGCCAGCGCGTTCACCCTCGATCCAGACCTCGGCCCCCGGGGTCGTCGTGACGTGCACCGACGCGGATGGCAGTGTCACCGTGTACGGGTGGACATGACCGGCGCGAATCGTCAGCGTCGTCGACGAGCGGTAGCGGAATC
Organism: Vicinamibacterales bacterium; assembly: GCA_035571515.1. Classification (GTDB taxonomy): domain Bacteria; phylum Acidobacteriota; class Vicinamibacteria; order Vicinamibacterales; family UBA2999; genus Gp6-AA40. Next base: position 7,036 of record DATNCQ010000108.1, on the reverse strand, counting down.
GCTGGCTGACGAACTCGAGTCGATGGGTGCCGCTCTTCAGCAGGAGCTGTCCGTCTTCGGTCGTGCCGATGCGCGTACCGTCGGCGTAGACCTCCATGGGAATCCGGGAGAACGCGGTGATGAAGCCGGGGCCGGTGTCCGCATCGGCGGCAGCGGCCGCGGACTGCGCAGCGGCAGGCGCCGGCTTTGCCGTCACCACTTCCGGACGCGGAAGCGCGCGCTCTGCCGCGTTCAGCGCCCGGCGTGTCACGACCGGCGCCGCGGCAACCGCCTCTTGCGCGACGTTCTTCGCGGCCTGTCCGGCGGTGCCGACCAGCGCGGATGATGTTTTCGCCGCGGTCGTGACGGCGCGCGGAAGGTAGATCACGCCAGTGACGACCACGAGCAGGATAAGGGCGGCCGTCAACACGTAATCCCAGCGGATGCCCTGCAGCGCGGAGCGGGAGATGTCCGCGAGCACCCCCGGTACCGCCGATCGCTGGTGGGGCTCGAGCGAGATCTCCTCGACCCTCTCGGCCTGCCTGCGCGCGGCCTCGTCGCGGAGCCGCGCGATCTCCGCCTCGAGCCGCTGGTCCGCCTCGGCGCGGATGCGCGAGGTTTCGGAGGCGAGCGCCGCCTCGGCGGCCGCGCGCGCCGTCTCGGCGGCTTCTATCCGAATCTTGTCCGCATCGACCGCAGCCTGCCGGTGCTCGTGCCGGATCTGCTCGGCTTCGCCCAGCACGCTGGCGAGCTGGCGCTCGAGCCGCGCTTCCGTCTCGGCCTGCGCGCGCGCGACCTGTGCCTGCAGCTCGGCGTCGCTTTCCGCGCGCGCCCGCGCGACGGCGTCCTTCAACTGCACCGCGGCCTCGGCCCTGACGCGCCCGACTTCGTCCTCGGCCATCTTCGCGCGCACGGCCGCTTCTTCGACGATGCTGCGCGCTTCGGCGATGGCCGCCTGGCGCGCGGCTTCCGCCTCGGCGCGCGCCCGCGCGACGCGTTCCTCGCGGTCGCGCTCGGCCTCCGCCTGCGCGAGCTCGAGCCGGGTCGCGAGCGTCCGGTCCGCTTCTTCCCGGACCCGCTTCACCTCTTCGGCCAGATGCTGCTCGGCCTCGCGCCGGACGCGATCGCGCTCCGCCGCCAGCGTCTCGCGCGCCGCGGCGTCGGCCGCCGCCCGCGCCTCGGCGACCGCGGCTTCGCGCTGGGCGGCCGCCTCGCGTTCGAGGCGCTCGACCTCGCTGGCGCGCCGCCGCGCGGCCTCGGTCTCCATGCGGGCGATCTCGCGGTCGCGTGCGGCCTCCACCTCGGAGGCGTCGACCTTCGCCGACAGCACGCGGTCCGCTTCCTCGCGGACGCGGCGGACCTCGTCCTCCAGCTGCCGCTCCGCCTCGCGCCGGACCCGTTCGAGCTCCGTCGCCAGGCTTTCGCGCGCCGCGGCTTCGGCGGCCGCGCGCGCTTCGGCGACCGCGGCTTCACGTTGGGTCACGGCCTCGCGCTCGACGCGCTCCAGCTCCACGGCGCGCAGACGCGCGGCGTCCGCCTCGACGCGTGCAATCTCGCGGTCGCGCTCGGCTTCCGCCGCCGCGCGCGCCGTCTCACGATCGCGCTCGGCCTCGACTTCGGCCGCGTCGACCTTCGTCGCCAGCAACCGGTCCGCTTCCTCGCGAACCCGGCGCACTTCTTCGGCCAGATGCTGCTCGGCCTCGCGCCGGACCCGTTCGAGCTCGGTCGCCAGGCTTTCGCGTGCCGCCGCTTCGGCGGCCGCGCGCGCTTCGGCGACCGCGGCTTCGCGTTGTGCGGCGGCCTCGCGCTCGATGCGCTGCACCTCGGCGGCGCGCCGCTGCGCGGCTTCCGCCTCCACGCGCGCAATCCCGCGATCGCGCTCGGCCTCGACTTCGGCCGCATCGACCTTCGTCGCCAGCAACCGGTCCGCTTCCTCGCGGACCCGGCGGACTTCGTCGGCCAGCTGCTGTTCCGCCTCGCGCCGGACGCGTTCGAGCTCCGTCGCCAGGCTTTCGCGTGCCGCCGCCTCCGCCGCGGCGCGTGCTTCCGCGACCGCGGATTCACGCTGCGCCGCCGCCTCACGCTCGATGCGTTCGAGCTCGGCGGCGCGCTGCTTCGCGGCCTCTGCCTCGACGCGCGCGATTTCCCGGGCGCGGCTCTCGGTCGCCTCGGTTTCCACGCGCGACAACTCGAGCGCCTGCTGCCGGGCCGCTTCCGCCTGCAGGCGATCGACCTCGTTCTTCAGCCTGAACTCGACCTCCGCCTCGATCAGCGCGATCTCCGCCGCGCGCAGCTCGTCGTCCGCGTCGTCTTCGTCGTCCGTGCTGGACGTCGACGGCCGGTCGAAGTGATCGGGCGCGTCGTCGAGCGCAATCGTGTTCCAGTCGGCGTCGCCCTGGCGCCCGGCCACGGCGGCGACCGCGCGCACACGCGCGTCCTCGGCGGCGGCGAGGCACACGCCAAGCTCCTTGGCAAACGCCTCGGACGTCTTCGGGTTGGAGAGTTGAGGAATGTCTACGGTGCGAACCTGGCCGTCGCCCGCGAGCGACCGGAGGTGCGTGACGAGCTTGGTGCGCTGGTCCTGCGGCACGTCGCGCCCGAGGAGGACGACGTCGGGAATGCGCTGGTTGATGGCGACAATCGCGGCATGCGTCGACGCCACGAGCTGCAGCTGGGCGCCGAGCTTGGAGCGGACGACGGACGTGAGCGGATCCGCCTGCGCGGAGTCCGGCTCGTAGGCGAGCACCAGACCCATATGTGGATGCCGCCGGGTGGCTTCAATTGATATGCCGCGAAATTGCCCCAAAAAAGGGTGCAAGCTGTGCGGGGGCCGCTGACGGATCTCGCACGGAAATTACGGATTTGACGCGCGTGCAAATCCGCGCAGCAAGTCGCGCGCGGCTGAAACGATGTCGGCGATGGCGCCGTCGAGTCCACCACCCTGCGCGAGGTCGGCTCTTCCACCGCCACGGCCCCCGAAGCGCTCCGTGAGCGCGCGGAGGACGGCGCTGGCGTCGATCGGCAGGTCGCGCGATCGCGCGACGACAACCGCGAACGGGGACGACGCCGAGAACAAGGCGACCGCGGCGCTGGCGCGCTGAGTGATCTCGGATGCGACCGTCTTCAGGCCGCTGGCGTCCCAGCCGTCGAGAGCCTCCACGATGACCCGCCCCGGTGCATTTGCCTCTCCCGCCGCCAGCAGCCGCGCGGCCTCGTGCGCCGCGAGCGATTCCTGGAACTTCTTCGTGGCGCGCCGCAGCTCCTTGGCTTCCGCCTGCATCCGCTCGATGGCGCCGGGCAACTCGTGAGGGAGCACGGAGAGCGCGCGCACGCTGCCCGACACCGACTCGCGCAGCGCCCGGAAGACACGCACCGCCCGTCCGCCGCACGCAAACGTCACGCGGGCTCCGCCCTTGAACTTCTCGATCGCCGGCACGAGGACCGCGCCGATGGCGCCGGTGCGCGCCACGTGCGTCCCTCCGCACGCGGACAGGTCGAAACCCTGGACGTCGATCAGGCGCAGGACGCCGCTGCGCGCCGGCTCCTTTCGCAGCGGCAGGGCGGCGGCTTCGTCTGATGACACGAACCGGATGGCCACCTCGCGGTTCTCCCAGATGACGCGGTTCGCCTCGGCCTCGACGGCGGCAACCTGCTCCCACGACACGTCACGCGCAAGATCGATCGTCGACAGCTCCGCACCCATGTGGAAGCTGACGGTGCGGTTGTCGAAGAGCCGATCGAAGGCAGCCGACAGCACGTGTTGACCGGTGTGCTGCTGCATGTGATCGAAGCGCCGTGCCCAGTCGATCTCGCCGGTGACCGCGGTGCCGCCGGCAACGGCCGCCGACAGCACGTGCACGACATCGTCATCGATGTCGATGGTGTCGATCACACCGACGCCACCCGCCTGGCCCGTCGATACGAGCCGTCCGACGTCGAACGGCTGCCCGCCGGATGTGGGGTAGAACGCGGTGCGGTCGAGGAGTGCGGCGGGACGTCCTTCGTGCTCGAACGCCTTCGTGACGACAGCGTCGAACCGGCGGCAGTACGGGTCTGTGTAGTAGATGCGCGCGGTCACGCCGCCTCGGCGGACGCGGCGGGCAGGTCGAAGTAGAAGATCGCGCCACCGGCGGGCGCGCGGCGGTAGCCGATGCGTCCGCCGAGCGAGTCGATGATGCCGTAGCTGATCGACAGCCCGAGCCCCGTGCCCTGGCCGACCGGCTTGGTGGTGAAGAACGGCTGGAACAGTTTCGCCTCGTTGTCGGTCGCGATGCCCGGCCCGGTGTCTTCGACCTCGAGCGTCACGCGGCCCGCGTTGTCGCGCGAGCGGATCGTGATGCGGCCGGGAAGCCGCCCCGACGCGCGGATCGCCTGTTCCGCGTTGACGACGAAGTTCAGCAGCACCTGCTGCAGCTCGGTTACCACGGCGGACACGTACTGCGTCGAGCTGTCCTCGACGCGCAGCTCGATCTGCTCGGACGCGAGGCGCCGCTGCCGCAGCTCGGCGACCGAGGTGATCACGTCGGTCAATCGCACCGGCGCCGCTTCGCCCGGCTGCTGGCGCGCGAACATCGCGAGGTTGCGGATGATGTTGCAGGCGCGCGCGCTCTCCTTCTGAATCAGCCGCAGATCGGTTTTCACCGACTCCGGCACGTCGGCCTGCATCTGCAGCAGCTCGGCGAAGCCGAGAATTGCCTGCAACGGGTTGTTGATCTCGTGGGCGACGCCGGAGACGAGCTGGCCGACCGCGGCCAGACGTTCCTGTCTGATGACCTGACGCTGCAGCGACTGCAGCTCCTCGCGCATGCGCCGCTCCTCGCCCATCTGGCCGTCGAGCGCCATGCGCGTGTCGTTGAAGCGGCGCAGCATGACATCGAACGCGTCCTGCAGCCCGGCGAACTCGCGCGTCGGCATCGGCCGCCGCTCAATCGGCCGGAAGTCGCCCGAGCCGACCCGCTGCGCGGCCGTCTCGAGGTGCGTCAGCGACTTCGCGAGGCGTCGCGACAAGCCGAACGCGACGATCAACCACCCGGCGAGACCAAAGGCGAGAATCGCGAAGCTCCGTGCCCAGAGCGATGCTGCTCGGTTGACCGCCAGCGACATCGGCAGGCCGACGCTCACGATCCACGGCCCGTTGTCGAGGCGCGCCTCGCCGTACATGCGGCGAACGCCGTCGATGCCGGTCCTCTCGATGGGATCGTGAAGCTCTCCCGCCGGCCGCATCTCGACGGGCATCAGCTGCCCGACGTAGCGCTCGGCTTCCTGACTCCGCGCCAGGATGCGTCCGTCGCGATCCGACACCGTCACGACGGAGCCCTCCGGAACCGGAAGCGCGTGCAGCGAATCCTGGATCGTCTTCAGGTCGACGAAGACCCCGAGCGCGCCGATCAGCTGCTGCGCGTCATCACGGACGGGATAGCCGAGCACGACGTAGTTGATGTCCGACGGCGTGACATGGAGAGGCGAGAAGGTCCGTTGACCGGTACGGAACACTTCTCCAGCCCAGTCCTGTGCCGGATCCTTCATCGCGGCGAGCGGCGACGCCATCGCGCGCGCGACGAGATCGCCGGAGCGGCGAACGAGATCGATGCAGGCCACCGTCGGATGGCCGACCGCGATCCTGTGAAACAGGTCTTCCGACGATGCCTGGTTCAGCGTCTGAACAACGGGGTTCACCGCCAGGCCGGCGCCCGTGGCGTCGAGATACGTGAGATCGCGATTGATGTACGCAGCGGTCGTGTACGCCACGATGCGTGTCTGGTCTCCGAGCTCGGTCGCGCGCTCGCGGAAGGTGCTCATGCCCGACCAGATCGCCGCGGCGACCACGGGGACGAGCAGCAGGCCGATCGCGATGGCCAGCTGACGTTGCAGGGAGAGAGACCAGAAAGACCGCATTTTCCCTGTACCCTATCGGCCGAGTATGGGGTCTGCCACACCGGCTTGCGCGAAGCCGGCTGCACGAAGTGTGCAACTGTCGCAACGTCCGCACGGGCGCCCGTGCAGATCCGGGTCGTAGCAGCTGCGCGTCAGGCCGTAGTCAAGGCCGAGCTCGACCCCGGCGCGGATGATTTCCGCCTTGGTCAGCATCTGCAGCGGCGCATGGATGCGGAATGCACTCCCTTGCACACCTTTCGCCGTCGCCAGCGACGCCAGGCGTTCAAACTCGGCGATGTACTCGGGCCGGCAGTCGGGGTAGCCGGAATAGTCGAGCGCGTTGACGCCGATGAAGATGTCGGTCGCGCCGAGCACTTCGGCCCACCCGAGCGCCAGCGCGAGAAACACCGTATTCCTGGCCGGAACATAAGTAGACGGGATGTCGGTCGTGGAGATGGGCCGATCCTTCGGCACGGGGAGATCGCTCGTCAGCGAGGACCCTCCGAAAGCCGACAGGTCCACGTCGAGCTCGACGTGCCGCACGACACCGAGCGCGGCCGCGACGCCGCGCGCGGCCTCGATCTCATGGGCATGGCGCTGGCCGTAATTGACGGTGAGCGCGTAGACCGCGAATCCGTCCCGGCGCGCAATCGCGGCGGCGGTGTAGGAATCGAGCCCGCCGCTCAGCAGGACGACCGCCTTGCCCCTCGACGATGCTCGGGGCAGCCCTGAGCTCGTCGACGGGCTAGACTCCACGCGTCTCCGGGTCCCAGATGTATTTGTGCAGCTGCAGTTGAACCCGCACGGGAAGGTTGTCCGCGAGCACCCATTCCGCCAGCGTTCGCGGGTTGAGGACGCCGTGCACGGGCGACAGGTGGAGCGCCGCGGCGCGCGCCGCGAGGCCGTGCCGGGCGATGACGTCGCGGGCGAACTCGTAGTCCGCGCGATCTTTCACGACGAACTTCACCTCATCGTCCGGACCGAGACGCGAGAGGTTGTCCCAGTCGTTCTTGCCGGCCTCGCCGCTGCCGGGACATTTGACGTCGACAATCTTGTGGACCTCGACCGGCACACGCGCGATCGGGCGGTGGCCCCCCGTCTCGAGCAGGACCGTGCGGCCATGCGCCAGCAGGCGATCCATCAGCGGATACACGTCCTCCTGCAGCAGCGGCTCGCCGCCGGT
>DATNCQ010000107.1:0-14740 GCA_035571515.1 Vicinamibacterales bacterium | reverse complement strand
AACCTGCTGGTGCCGATTGCCAGCGCCGTCCGCGGCGTCAGCTCCGTCACCAGCGGCGCTTCGTCGAGCGCGGCGACCGGCCATCCGCTCGTGACGCGCGGCCTGTACCGGCAGACCGGCGCGACCTTCACGCTCATCCGGGCGATCGTCGCCGTCGCCACTGCTCGCGGTTCAACGACGGTACAGGTCGATCCGACCCACCCAAGCGTGATCTACGTCAACGAGTTTTCGCGAGGTATCTGGCGCTCCCTCGACAACGGGACGACCTGGACCCAGATCAAGCAGGGCGTGAATGAAAACCTGAGCACCGACCGCGCCGAATTTGCGATCACGACGCTGCCCAACGGCAACACCCGGATGTACGTGGGCGTCGGCAATCAGTCCGATGCGGGGGCCAACCGGGCCCGCTTTTTCCGCAGCGACGACGCCTCCGGCGCCGCCGTGTTCGTCGACATGACGACGCCGCAGAACATCGGCTACTGCACCGGCCAGTGCTGGTACGACAACGTGGTCTACACGCCGGCCGGCGCGCCCGACGTCGTTTACCTCGGCGGCTCGTTCTCGTACGGTCAGCTGCACGCGCAGTCGAACGGCCGCGCCTGGCTGCTGGCGACCGACGGCGGCGCGACCTGGAGCGACCTGACGCAGGATGGCGATCCGAATCGCGCTGAAGTGATTCACCCGGACCAGCATGCAATCGTGACGGTGCCGGGCAAGCCGCTGCAGTTCATTACCGGCTCAGACGGCGGCGTCGTCCGTTCAGATGGCACCTTTGCCGACGTGTCCGCCAAGTGCGATCGCCGAGGGCTCAATGCGGCCGACACCGCGTATTGCAAGAGCCTGCTCAACCGGGTCGCGAACAAGCTGGTGAACATGAACACCGGCCTGTCGACGCTGCAATTCCAGAGCCTGTCGGCGAGCAAGCAGCGGCCGCAGAACCTGCTCCAGGGCGGCACGCAGGACAACGGCACATTCCAGTTCAGCGGTTCGCGCGTCGTCTGGCCGCAGATCATCTACGGCGATGGCGGTGTGTCCGGCTTCAATACCGGGAACGATGCGCTGCGGTTCAACACGTTCACCGGCCAGGCGAACGACGCGAACTTCCGCGGCGGCGATCCGACGAAGTGGGTGATCATCTCGGCGCCGATCCTGTCGAGCCCGGAGGCGTCGTTCTTCTACCCGCCGATCGTCGCCGACCCGCACGCCGGTGTGGCCGGGTCGATCTTCCAGGGGTCGTTCTCCGTCTGGCGCACGCAGGACTGGGGCGGCAACCAGGCGTTTCTCGAGGCCAACTGCCCCGAGTTCACCACGTCGGCGGTCCAGCCCGGATGCGGCGACTTCGTTCGCATCGGCCCGCCGGGGACGACGTCCATTCCGCAGACGCCGCCGGCGCCGGATGTGGTGGTCACGAATACCGACTTGACGGCACCGGTCAACGATTACCGGCGTTTGACCCGCGCCGGCGGCGCGGTCGCGTGGATTCAACGCACGGCGCAGAACGTCGGCAGCATGTGGGCGGCAACCAGTCCCGGCCGGGTGTTCATCACCGATAACGCGAACGCCGCGCCAGACTCGGTGGTGTGGACCCGCGTCGACCCGGTGCCCGCGCTCAACGCGCCGAACCGCGCGATCAGCGCGATCGCCGTCGATCCGGCGAATCCGCATCACGCCTGGATCTCGTACAACGGCTACAACGTCAATACGCCGACGCAGCCGGGGCACGTCTTCGAAGTGACCTGGACTGGAACGGGCGCGGCAACGTGGGTCGATCGATCGTTGAACCTGCCCGATTTCCCGATCACCGCCATCGCGCGCGACGACGTGACCGGCGATCTCTACGCCGCGTCCGATTTCGGCGTGAAGAAGCTCTCGAACGGCGCCACGTCGTGGGTGGTGGCCGGGTCGGGCTTGCCGATGGTCGAAGTGGCCGGCCTGACCATCGTGCCGGAGGCGCGGATTCTCTACGCGGCCACGCACGGGCGCAGCGCCTGGGCGTTGACCCTGCCGTAGATCAGCGCGCGTGCTCTTCGGGGCGCGGGCGGGACAGAGGCGATTTCTGTCCCGCCCGCCCGGTTTCGGAGTGCCTCCCCAACCCCAAAGCGTCCCCTCGCGGTTTCGGCCTGCGCTAGCTACGGCAGCTTGCCGGTGAGCTGCTGGTACAGCCGCCGCACCGCTGTTTCGCGCTGCGCCTGGTATCCCGGCAGCCGTTCGTACTGCGGCCAACGGATGGTGGCGACGGCCTGATCTTCGGTCGCGCCGCGCGCGACTTCCTTCTGAACCGCGTCGCGCACGTCGACGAGCATTTGCCGGAATCGTGCGAGTCCCTGCCGCGTCTCCCGCGGATCCGCGGGAATGGGTCCGTGTCCGGGCACGAAGATGTCGGCGCCGAGCGCCTCGACGGCATCGAGGGCGCGAAGCCAGTCGAGGCCGTATCCGTCGGCGATGAACAGGAACTGATCGGCGAAGTAGAGCTCGCTCAAATAGACGATGCGATCCTGCGGCACGAAGATGATGCTGTCGCCTCGCGTGTGCGCCCGGCCGACATGGAGAATCTGAATCTCCTTGCCCCCCTGATACAACGTCATGCGATCACGGAACGTCTGATGCGGCAGGCGCGCGGTTTGTTCTTCGGCCGACACCTTCTGCCGCTGCATCAGCGCGACGAGATCGGTGCGGTAGTCTTCGTGGCCGATCTTGAGGACATCGGCGTAGGCGATGTTGCCCTTCGAGTAGTTGTCGTGGAACGTCGACGACACCAGCACGCGGACCGGCTGCCGGATGGTGCTCGCGATCGCGTCCCGCTGCGCCCGCGCCACCGCCTCCGTGTTCAGCGCATCGAGCACGACGACGCCGTCGTTGGTGACGATGATGCCGCTGTTGTAGGTTGCGGAGCTGAACAGATAGTGACCGGGGACGATCTGCCGGAGGGTGCCTGGCGGCGCCTGCTGGGAGGCTGCGGACACGCAGCCGAGGATCAACAGCACGGCGCCGAGCGTTGACTTTCGCATCGCCCCTCCTACTTGAACAAGTCTGGCTTGCTGCTCGTCAGGATCTCGAGCGCGGCCGGATCGCGGTCGCGAAGCACCGTCGTCATCCGCGCCGCGACCTTCTGCCTGGCCCGCGCCGGCAGCGCGTCGAACGCGGCGCTGTCGATCATGTAGCTGCAGCGATACTTCATCAGGCGGGTCTCGAGATCGAGCTCACGCAGCGAGCGGCCGCGCCCGTCGCGCCTGCCGGCAGCCTGAAACGTCGCGGCAAATCCCGACGAGCCTGCGTACCGGCCCGGCAGTGGCGCCTCGTCGGCGAAGGTGAAATAGTCCACGAAGCTGTCCACGATCGAGTCGAGGCGAGCATCGCTGGCGCCGATTCGCGTCTCCCAGCCCAGATAGGTGATCAGGTTGATCGCGCGCGCCTGATGCTCCAGCACCATCAGCGCGACGACATCGCTGTGCGGCGAGAGATACGTGCGCGCGTCGAACGCGTTGGCCAACCACGGAGCAGACGTGATCGCGGTGCCGAGGCCGGCCTTCGGGATCTGCGGACCGGTGATGTACCACTTGCCCCAGCGCGTGCCGATCTCGTCGCGGCCGTCAACCGCTCCGCCCGTTGCATACCCCGCCGCATCGTCCGGGCCGGTGCTGAGCACCAGGAAGCCCGGCACCGCAAGCGTTTCCCACGCGACATGACACCGCAGGCATTCGCGGCTGCGCTCCAACCGGGGCGTCTGGCTCTGCTTTTGTTCGAGGCGATAGAAGACGACGCCCTGGACTGGATCCTGCGCAGCGATCTCGAGCTCGTCGGCGTTCGGCACCCATCCGACCGCCACGTGATCGTTGAAGTACACGGCGCGCGGATGATGCGCGCTGATCAGCTTCGCCTGCAGGCTCGTCTGCGAGAACACCGCCACCTGTGACTCGATCGGAATCGACAGCGCCTGCAGCATCGACGGGAGATACCCGCGGGCGGCGTCGAACTGCAGCCGCTTCGAACCGTTCGCGAGCTGTTGATCGAGACGGGTGGCGGCGTCGTTCAACGGGCTCGTCTCGTAGGCGATCGACGGGTTCTTGAACGATCCGCTGAACGCTTCGCGGCCCTGCGCGCCGAGGCACGCGGCCGCCGCCAGCGACGCCGCCACGCGCACCAGCCACCGAACCATGCGACTGCATCGTACCACCCGCGATGTCGCCGGTGTCGCCGGTCGCCTCAGCGGCTGTTCGTGCGATGATGTCGCCGCACCGCTGGCTCTGCATACGAGGAGCGACACTCATGACAGCCATCAGTCGTCGAGAGTGGTTCAACCGGGCGGCCGCGACGGCCGGAGGCATCGGCGTCTCGGCTTGGCCGTCGATCGGTGAATCGGGCCAGGCGCACACGCCTGCCTCGCCCAAGTCCGGATACCCGATCCGTCCGGCCGGAAAGATCGAGCACCTTTTCAAGGCGCCCGGTCAGTCGGCCAACGGGATGCAGTGCACCGATGAAGGCATCTGGACGATCGACGTCGCCGGCAGCCGCACCGACACGCCGGGCCGATGCAAGGTGTACCTGTCGAGTTACGAAGGCAAACTGCTGCGCGAGATCGCGCCCGAAGGCACCGGCCCGAGCGGCGTCGGCGTGGACGCCGACAACCGGTCGATCTGGATCGGGTCGACTTACAGCCGCGAGATCATTCGCGCCGACGCCAGGACCGGCGAGACGATCGAGAAGCATTTCACGCCCGGCGCCGGCGTCATCTACAAGATGACGTCCGACATCGCGCCGCGCCCGGACACGTACGGCCGATCGGTGCGGCCGCCGACGACAAGCGGCCGACAGAACGCGGCGGCCGCGCCTGCGCCGCAAGCCGCGGTTCGCACCGCTGATGGACTCGGCGTCGGACGCGGCGGCGCGGTTGCCGGCAATCCCGGTCCGCCCGCGCCCGGCACCGGCGCTCACGGCATCCAGACGCAATTTGGCAAGCTGTGGGTCGCGGTGCCGCCGGCGCGCATGATCTATCGGATCGATCCCAAGTCGTGGACCGTCGAGCACATGTTCCCGACCGTGGGCTACCGTCCGCACGGCGTCGGCCTCGAAACGCCCGACGCGCAGTATCTCTGGGAAGCGGACACGAACATGGGCGCGTTCTTCAAGCGCCACATGGTCACCGGCGAGATCGCCGATTCGATTCAACTTCCGGAAGGCAGCCCGTTCCCGCACGGCATGTCGGTCTGGAAGGGCTACATCTACTGGACCGACGATATCGGCGGGGGCGTTGCGCCAGTGTGCAGGGTCAAGATTTAGCGCGGCCCTGCGATTTCATTCGGCGCTCAGCTCGACCGACGAAGACAGCGCGATCGCGTGATGGAGCGTACGGTACAGCGGGCAGCGCATGGCGTAGACGCCATGGACCCGGTCTACCGTTGTTCGCGTGTCCTCCGGCGCCACCAGGCGCATCGCGACATGAATCCGGCGAATGACGAGGACACCCTCATCGGTCTCCACCTCGCCGGTCACGTCCGCGGTGAGACGACCGTTGCCGGCATCGATCTGACGCGCTTCCAGCGCGCCTCCAAAGGTGCCGAGCATTCAACCCGCGGTTGCGGCGATCACGTAGTCGATCGTCGCAGCGTGGGATTCCGTCAAGCTCGACGGATCGACCTTGTAATGCTCGGCGATCGCGCCATGGACGCTGAACGTGACCGGCTGCGCTTCGCCCGGGAGATAGGCGATCCGCACTGGCCCCTTCACGCGTGCGATGCGGACTCTTGATGTGTAGGCGACGGTTGCCATCAGCACTCCTGGGTTATCGATCGTGATGTTTCAGCCTGTCGAGTTCGATTCGAGCCGCTTCTTCAGCGCCGCAAGATCCTTTCGATTGGCCCTTCGCATCGCGCCCGCGAGAAAAGGAGCGATCCATTTGGAGAATCCAGCTGGCGTTCCTCGATTGCGCAGGGTCATCCGCGTTCCTCCGCTCGACGTCTTCTCCCAGGTGTAGGAGGTCTCCATTGGGAATGGGCCTTCCGCGGTTCGCATGACGAGCCGCTCGCCTGGCACGAGATCGACGACTTCGTAGGTGTATGCCATTCGCCGCCCGAGAAAGTGGGCCACGAACGCCACGCGCGATCCTTTCGAGACAGGGGGCTGCGTTTTCCACTCGACAGCCTTGATGTTGACGTACCACTCGGGGGCACGGTCCGGGTTTGCTGCGTAGGCGGATACCACGTCGGTCGGGCGGTCGATGACGATGCTGGTCGAGACGTCGACGTTCATCGGTTCGCGAGGGGATTCTACCTCCCGGGTGCCACGATCGGCGTTCCCGTCCTCCTCTGCCTCGTTGGACTTCTTTCGACGCTCGCCGCCACCGACGCGCCATCGTGTCGTTTTGCGTGCGTTACGACCGGTCGAAGATCGAGCTGCGATTGAACGAGCGCGCAATGCGTTCACACCCCGTGAACTTCTTACTTTACTGAGCCGTTTCCACCAATCTCAGTCGAGAACGTGCTGTTTTTCGGCCTCGCGCATGTTTTGGAAGCGTAACTGTTACGTGATGAGTTCCCTCGCCTGGCGCGCGCGAATCAGATACTGCTCTGATTCCGCGGCGCGGCGTGGTCGTCGTTGCGCGCCAATCCAGCGGCGGCAATCACCGATTTCTCCAGCGAAATAAGTTCCCGGCGCGCGCAGACCCGGCCCGCGACCGTCCGGCGCGATCGATTTTGGCAACGGCTTTGCTCAAACCTGCCGCAAGTCCCATCCCGCTATCCCGCGCCTTAGTGACTCCGCGCCAGTCACGTCACGCTTCGCGATGACGCGTCGTGTACGTCGAAAGGCCCGGCAACGCCGCAGCGATGTCTGGCACTGCTGCGACTAATGAGGGAGCGCCTTAATGAAAGTTTCTCGAGTCGTTATCGGTGTGTTGTTTTGTGCAGTGGTGCAGGTCACTCCGGCGATCGCGTCGCCGACCATGATTCGGCTCGGTTACGCCGACTGCGCGGCGTGTCACGTGTCGCCGCAGGGCGGCGGGTTGTTGACCTCGTATGGCCGCGGCGTCGACGTCGCGCAGAGTGCGCGAGCGCGAGAGATTCCACCGTCCGATGCGGACAGCCGTCGTTACTTGTACGACCTGCGCCTGGTCGCCGTCGGACAGCAGGCGAATGCGATGGCGTCGCACACCAGCACCACGTCGTCGACCTTCCAGGTGCAGCTCCGCAACTCGCTGCGCCTCAACGATCGGCACCGCCTGACCTATACGCTCGGCCTCTCGGGTGCAACGGTGCCGACATCGACGACGCAGACCGGTCGATCGGTGGAGATCATCGTACCGAAGGCGATCTGGCAATACCGGCCGAAGCACGGCATCGAGTTGTCGGCCGGCCGTGAGGAACTGCCCACCGGCGTTGGCCTCCCCGATCCGCAGGCCTACATGCGGAAGAGCACCGATCCCGGCACCACCGTCTACCCGACGCAGGTCAAGGCGTTCGTCTACACGCACCGCCTGCAGCTCACGCCGTTCGTGTTCGGGCCTGGCGGAGACGAAGACCCGCGCCTGCAACAGTGGGGCGTCGGCGGGCTGGCTGGTGTCGACGTCTGGAAACAGCGCGCGGTCGTCGGCGTCTCGCTGCTCGACTCGCAGTCGCCGGCGTTCGATCGCCGCAGCGTGGGCGCCTACGCGAGGCTCGGGTTCGGCCGCTGGGGCATCCTCGCGCAGCACGAGCTGACCGGGCGCTCGTCGACGGCGGCAGATTCGCTGACTACGCAGTACGTCTCCGGTCATACCCAGGTGTTCTTCGCGGCGAAGGAATGGCTGGTGACCTCGCTCGGTACCGAAGAGCTGATCGTCGACGGCCTCACGCAATCCCGCGCTTACCGCCTCGCGCCCGGTGTCCAGCTGCGCGCCTCGGAGAACCTCACGGTCTCTTTCACGATGCGCGATACGTTCGCGGGGGCCACCAACGGCCGCTCGCGCACCTACTCCGTGCTGGCCGCCGTGAAGACCGTGAAGTAGCGCGTCCACCGACACTGTCAATTTCAACGACCGAGAAGGAGAAGTCCCATGACTCGAGTGATGAAGAACAACGCCATCGGTGCGTTCGCAATCGCCCTGATGATCGTCGCGGCGGCGCCCGCGGGCGCCTCGGATGCCTACAAGGTGTCCAGCGGCGAAGTGACGGTCATGTGCCCGCTGACGGTTGGGGGCAGCTTCGAAGCGAAGACGAAGAACCTCAGCGGCGACGTGACGCCGGCGACCGGCGAGCAGGGCGCGGCGCGGGGCGCGCTGAAGGTCGAGCTGCAGACGCTCGAGACCGGCATCGGCGTCCGCGATCGCCACATGAAGGACAACTACCTGGAGGTCGCGAAGGGGCCGGAGTTCGCGACGGCGATCATCGACGACATTCGCGTCGAGAAACTGGAAGGCAAGACGATCTTCACCGGCATGTTGAGCCTGCACGGCCAGAAGAGGAGAGTGACCGGCGCCGCGGAGCTGCAGGAGAAGGACGGCAAGATCCGCGTCCAGGCGCAGTTCCCGGTGAAGGTGTCGGAGTTCGAGATTCCGGCGCCGACCTATCTCGGCGTCGGCGTCCGCGACGAGATCCAGGTCAAGGTGTCGCTGCTGGCCGTCCGAGCGGGTGGCGAAGCGGCGACCGGCACGTCCGGGCAGAAGCGCTGAGGCTGTGTTCAACGCGCGACCTCCCGCACCCCGGGCGGATCGACGCCCAGTTCACTCGTCGGCCAAGAAAGCAGGCGCCATGGTCAATCAGAAAAGCGGAGTCTGTCAGGGCGACTCGAGCTACCTCGCCCTCGCAGGGCGACAGCTGTTTGCCGTTGTCTTCATCCTCGCGTCGGCCGGCCATTTCACCCCGGCCACGATCGCGTCCGCTGCGCAGCAGGGCGTGCCGATGCCCGGGCTGCTGGTTCCTCTGTCCGGCGTCATCGCGCTCGCAGGCGGGGTGAGCCTTCTGCTCGGGTATCGAGCCAGGCTTGGCGCCTGGCTGCTGGTCGTGTTCCTCGTGCCGGTGACGCTCATGATGCACGCCTTCTGGGCGGTGAGCGATCCGGCGATGTTCTCGATTCAGCTCACCCTGTTCGTCCGGAACCTGCTGATGCTCGGCGCGGCGCTGTTCATTGCCCACGCAGGCGCCGGGTCGTTGAGCCTGGATGCGCTGCTGGTGGAACGCGAGCTGGACCGCGAAGCGCGGACCGTCATCCCTTAGAACGTGATGGCGCGAACCTGACATCGCTGATCCCGGTCTTCACCGGGATCAGCGACAGCAGGTCTGATGCGCCCCGGTGCACCCCGAGTCCGTCCCGGGTCGCGGCGAGGGGAGTCCTGACGGATGTGCTCGTGCCACACTCTGCGACCATGTCGGCACGGTTACGGCAGCCAACTGCGGCGGTGCGGTGTCCAATATGATCGACGCAGAGACACCGAACCGGACTCGCGGCCGTCCGACCGGGTCATAGCGCTTCGAGCCGGCCGAACAGGGGCGCAGAATCACGCAGGCGATGGTATGAGGCAATCACCTCGGATCGCAGTGCAACTGGCCATCGTCCTCTTCTGCAGCTCGGCACTGGCACAACCGCTTCCGGAGTCCACCGTACGTCAGGCGCTCGCCACCTTCAGAGAGGCGAACACGATGTACGCGCGACAGGAATACGCCCGAGCGGCGGAGCTGTACGAAGCCGTCATTGCCGCGGATCCGACGAACGCCGCAGGGATGTCCGGGCAGGCGTACTTTTTTCTCGCCAACTCGTACGACAACCTCTCTAACGCAAATCGCCGGAACGATCCGGCGAACCAACGATTACTCGAAAATGCAGCGGCGCATTACCAGCGCGCGATCGAGATCCTGCAGCGGTCGATCCCGATGGAAGCGAAGCTGTCCAGCCTCGCGCTCGAGTACCTGGCGCACGTGTACGGGAGCGATAAGTTGAACGATCCGGCGAAAGCCGAAGAACTCATCCTGCAGATGATTCAGCTCGATCCAGCCGAGATCTCCAACTACTTCGTTATCGCGAAGCTCTATGAAGATGTCGGCGAGTACGCGGCGGCCGAGAACGCGTTGCTGAACGCGAGAGACAAGAGCCCCGATGCCCCGAGCGTTTACATGAACCTCGCCGGCTTCTATAACCGGCAGGGCGCGTTCGACAAGACCATCGCGGTACTGATCGAGCGTGCGGATCGCGACCCCGCGAACCCCGAGGCGCACTACACCATCGCGACCTACTACTGGGACGAGGCTTACCGGGATTTCAAATTGACCGGGGTCGAGAAGCGCGAGATGGTGATGAAAGGGCTCGCGTCGGTTGAACGCGCTATCGGATTGAAGCCCGATTATATGGAGGCGCTCGTCTACAAGAACCTGCTCCTGCGGCTTCAAGCCACTCTGGAGCCAGACGGTCTGAAGCGCGATCAGCTGATTCGCGAGGCCGACGACGCGCGAGATTACGCGCAGCAGCTTCGACGACGGCCGCCCCGGCAATAGACGAGCGACTTAGAACGCGGCGAGCTTCAACGCGAGGGTGAGCCTTTGCGCCACTCCTGAACCCGACGATCGGCTTCAGGTGTGTACATAATGTGCGCAGCATGGCGGCCAAACGGTCTAGAAAGCGCGTCGCATCGGTGCGTGAGTACGTCGCGTCGAAGCCGAAAGAGTCACGAACCAGCCTCGAAGCGGTGCGCCGGGCGATTCTCAAGGCGCTCCCGAATGCGCAAGAAGGGCTGGCCTACCAGATGCCGGCCTACACGCTGAACGGCGTCGGCGTGCTGTATTTCGCTGGCTGGAAGTCACACTACTCGCTCTATCCCGCAAGCGATGCGTTGGTCGAGGCGTTCGCCAAGGAGCTGGCGCCATACGAACGCAGCAAGGGGACGCTCAAGTTCCCCTTGTCCGAGCCTGTGCCCGTCCGCCTGATTGAGCGGATCGCGAAGTTCCGGGCCCGGCAACTCACGACGCGCGACGCGGCCAAGGGCCGGCGCACAGGCGGACGTGAAGGACAGGTCGATCGGATCCGCCGCCTCTGCGCCGGGCTTCCCAGCGCGTTCGAGAAGATGTCGCACGGCTCGCCCTGCTCCTTCGTCGAGCAGGGCAAGGGCTGCTTCGCGATGTTTTCCGAGCACCACCGCGACGATGGCCGGCAGTCGCTGTGGGTGCCGGTGGCGGACGGCCTGCAGCCGCTGATGATCGAAGAATCGCCCGACATCTATTTTTACCCGCGGTATGTCGGCGGCGGCGGGTGGGTCGGCATCCTGCTCGATCAGATCGCGGATGACGCGCTCGAGAGCCACCTGCGCGAGGCGCGGCGGATCATCGCGTCCAGGCGGAAGCCCGCGCGCAAGCCGCGCGGCATGTAGGGTCCGCGCCACCGAGGGCGGTGGGTTAGTGCTGAAAGATCAAGTGTTGATGGTGCCTTGCCACCCGAAGGTCGCTCGAATTTCACGCGAGCGAAGGGTGGTGGGCGCTATAGGACTCGAACCTATGACCTCGTGCGTGTGAAGCACGCGCTCTAACCAACTGAGCTAAGCGCCCAAACGATTGACGATCTTGCAGTTGCGGGTTTTTTGACGTCCCGCAATTCGACGATTCTACCAGCTTGTCGCACTTTTGTGGAACGTCGCGCCCGTTTTTCTTCATCTCGGCGAGTTCGTCTTCTCACTTAATAGCGAGACACGGCGAGGAGGCGACGAGTGCCTGGGACAGGCGGGCGCCGGTAGAATCGGCCGATCGCATCCTCGGGGCCATGCGGAACGCACCTGCATCGTCTGAGCATGAAATGACACTGAGCGCGCTGGAACGGTACCTCGCTGCGGCTCGTTCCACGTTGCTGCGGTTGGAGCCCGAAGATGCCTACGCGGCGACCCAGCGCGGCGCGTTTCTCGTCGACATCCGACCCGAGTTTCGGCGGCGGCGCGATGGGGAAGTCCCCGGCGCGATCGTGGTCGAGCGCAATCACCTCGAGTGGCGCCTTCATCCCGACAGCCCCGCCCGGATCCCGGAAGCGACCAGCGCCGACGTTGAGTGGATCGTGTTGTGTGACGAAGGCTATGCCTCCTCGCTTGCCGCCGCCGTGCTGCAAGCGCTCGGATTACGTCGCGCAACCGATGTCGTCGGCGGGCTCCGAGCGTGGCGGGCGGCAGGCATGCCTCTGGCGCCCCCAGGCGAGGCGAGTGCACCGCGGCTGGTCTCGGAGCCAGATTCGCGGGAGAAGTAAAGCGCGACCGGTGACTCCCGATCCGAAGTCCACACATGTGATTGCCGCGACAGAACCAGGTGTCACGAATGCGATGTCCACCGCCTTCAGCGGAGAATTCGCGGTCACCGATGTGGCCGCGGAACGCAACGGAGCCGTCTGACATGCGGCTGCAACTGCCGGCGGTCGTCGCAAGTCATTGCGAGCAGGAAAGCGGTGTCCCGCCGGCGGGTGGGCCGGAGACGTCGGGCCGACGAGGCGTGGTTGGGCACGGACAGGTTCGCATGGACTCAGGAGTATTCGGAGGACGGCCGGACGTGGAAAGCCTACTTCCATTCTACGGATACAAGAACGAAGTAATCCGAACGACGCAAGGCGAGATATGCCACCGACCATGATCAGTCGCCGCAAGTGGCTGGAGTTGACGGCGCTGCCCGCGCTGGCCGGTGTCGCGCCGGCTCGACGATCGGCGGGACAGAGTACACCGGCATCGTCTCGCGAAAGCCGTATTCGGCGGATCATCCAGGCATTCGAAGAACAGGGATTTCATCGAACCGGCACGTCAGTCGATCGGGCCTCGGCGAACTGGCTGCGCGACGAGGCGCACCGGGCCGGCTTGACGGCTTCGCTCGAATCGTTCTCTCTCCGCCGGGTGGAGCCAGTGGCGGCCGCCCTGATCGTCGGGGATCGCCGGATCGAAGGCATGCCGCTGTTCGACGCGGCATTCACGAATGAGATCGGCGTACGCGGCCGGCTCGGCTCGCTTGACGGCGACGCGGAGATCGGCCTCGCCGAAGCCATTCCGAATGCGGCAGGTGCTGGCGCACTCGGCGAAGCGCGGCGGAAGCATCGCCATCGGGCGATCGTCTGCGTGACTCGCGGAGGCGAGCCAGGACTGTGCCCGAGCAATGCCGATTCCTTCCTCCAACCATTCGGCCCCCCGGTGCTACAGGTGAGCAGCGAGCATGCGAGTTGGCTGCAGGAGCAGGCGCAGCGGGGCGTCGAAGTCCAGTTGGTGGCGTACGTCAGGAGCACGCCGGCCGAGGCGCTCAACGTCACCGCAAAGCTGAAGGGCGAAGATCCGGCGCTGCCGCCCCTGGTGATCATGACGCCGCGCAGCGGCTGGTATTGGTGCGCCAGCGAACGAGGAGGAGGACTCGCGTGCTGGTTGGAGCTGATGAGGGTGCTGGGTCAGGCGAGGTCGGCGCGAGACGTCGAGTTTGTCGCCTCGAGCGGCCACGAACTCGGCCATCTTGGTATCAACGCCTTCATCGACCGCAGGGCGGGCATCGTCTCGAACAGCATCGGCTGGATGCATCTCGGCGCGAATATCGGTGCCGCAAGAAGCTCACGGACTCAGCCGCGCCCGGCTGACGCGCCTTCAGGCGTCCCTCCGTCGGCCGGTCTTCCGCAGGCGAGGGGCAACACCATCCAGGCGTCCGACGACGAGATCGAGCGAGTGCTGGAGCAGGCGATGATGTCAACCGGGTTGACGATCGACGTACGCGTGCCTCACAGCCGGGTTCCGGGTGGGGAGGCTGAAGTCGTCCATCGCGGGGGCGGGCGCTACGTGTCGGTGATTGGCAGCAATGCCATGTTTCACAACCCGTCGGATCGAGGTTCCGAGGTCATTGATTCGCGCGCCATAGCGGCGTTCGTCGAGGCGTTTGCCGCTGTTGCGAAGACCCTTGCCGGGCGGGAACCATTTCGGTCATGAGCCACGGTCTACCGAAGCGGTGCACCAGACTGTGACTGACGCTCCCCGAAATCACGGCAGCGCTCGAGCGAGTTCCGCGGCCATCACATCCAGCGTGGCCTGTCCGTCGACAAAACGGCGAACATACCTCTCGATGGGCTCCCGAAAAGCAGGCCACGCGCGGTCGAAAAGACCGGTGGCGTAGAGATACGGGCGGTACTCGATCCCGCTCTTCGCAAGCTGTTGGCGCGTGACCTCTCCGGCGATGTAAAACAACACGACGTGCCACAGATCACGCGGTTGCTTGTTGGCATCATTGGCGGCGACATCGATCGCCACCCGAACCTTCTGAAACAAGGCATGCGATGCCTCGTGAAACAGCATCTCAGTGCCTGACCATCCATCGTAGCTGCTGTCGCCGCTCGCGACGACGATGTGTGGACGCGGGTTGAGTGACGTGTATGCGCCCTGGCTCTTGCCGAATCGGACGACGTCGACGCGGACGGGCATCGTGAACCACGCAACGCCGTACAGGGCAGTCAATCGTTCGATAATTGGGGCCGCGACCGTCGGAGTCTGACGGCTGACGCGCTCGATCCAGGCGCGATTCGCGGCGTCGTGATCGCCCCACCAGTACTTTCTGTAAATCGGAGCGGCCTCGAGCAGGATCGACCGAAGTGCCCCGTCGATTCGCACGTCCCTCAACGCGTCGTCTGCGTCGCCGAGCGCGACCTTGATGCGCGTGAGGTCGTCGTCAAAGAGCAGATCCCTGGATGCAAAAGTCCGATCGTAGAACGTGACCGCCGCATCCCACGTCGTCTTCTCGTCGGCCGTCAGCGACACCACAGGTTCTTTCGGCAGGGCCATGGCGAGGCGCGGCCC
>DATNCQ010000106.1:0-2731 GCA_035571515.1 Vicinamibacterales bacterium | reverse complement strand
GTGAGTCGACGGGCGGCCTCGTTCTCGAACCGGATGGTGCCGGCGGGGTCGGTCACGATCATCGCCTCGCGGGCGCGGGCGACGAGCTCTTTCAGCAGGTGGTCGAATTCCGTGTGCGGGTACATCCCCGCTCATGAGGCACGGACGGTTCCATTGCCGCCTGCGGTGGCTGTCCCCCCGCAACCGGTTGCGCCGGAGGGCTTTGGGGAATACGCCTGCCAAGGCACCAGCGCCTGTGCGAGGGCCCCTTGCCGGCAGGGCGTCTGTTGCCGATGCCAGATGGCGTTCCGGCGGCGGTTGTTTGCGGAGCGGTCGCGATGATGGAACGCTGTCTCGACAAACGATCAAGTGGTCGCGCGGGATTCTCGGTTCGTTTGGAGTCGTCTCAAAAAAGTTCCTCGCTGATCAAAACAGCGAGGCGCGCGGACTGCGCTCCCTTACCCGCGCGGACGTCATCCATCGCTGCACGCCGTCTGCAAAAACGCCAAACCCAAGTACTCGCCTGCCGGGATTCGGCGTATGCTTGGCATGCCTGCGCTGTCGAACGTTCGTTTTGAAATAATGCGTTCGCCCCGATCGTCGCCACGCCCGCGCATTCTCATCGCCGACGACCACGCTGAGATGCTCGAAAAGACCCGCGAGGTCCTTGCGGACGATTTCGAGGTTGTCGCCGCCGTGTCGAACGGACAGGAGGCGGTCGACGCCGCGTCTCGCCTGCATCCCGTCGCCGTCGTCCTCGATATCTCCATGCCTGTGCTCTCCGGCTTCGACGCCGCGCGCCAGGTGCTGGCGCAGGCGCATTCGCCGCTGGTGGTCTTCCTCACGGTGCATGACGACAGCGCGTGCCGCGAGATGGCCGCACGGATGGGGGCCTCGGCCTGGGTCCTGAAACGCGACCTCGCGACCGATCTCGTCGACGTGCTCCACGCCGCGCTCACCGCCACCAGGACTCCCGATTAGCCGATCACGCCGCGCCGCACAACCGCGACGCGTAGCGGCCGCGCGCGCGGTGGAGCGTCTGCGACGGCACCTCGCCAAAGAGCGCCTTGTACTCGCCGGCAAACCGCCCCAGCTCGTAGAAGCCGTGCAGCGTGGCGACGTCGGTCACGGAGGCGTCCTGGCCGTCGCTGCGGCGCAGCGCGCGCCGTACCTGATGCAGCTGCCACAGGCGCAGGTAGCGCTTCGGGCTGGTGGTGTAGACGTCGTAGAACGCGTTGCGCAGGCTGCGCTCGCTGACGCCGGCAATCGAGGACAGCTGCGCGATCGACACCGGCTCTCCCAGGTGCCGCCGGAAAAAGGCCTCGGCGCGGCGGACGATCTGGCTGCGGCCGGTGGAGGCTTCCACGTGCCGCTCGGCTGGCACCGCGCTCCGCAGGCACCGGTCGAGCGCGCCGTCGATTCTGCGCTCGACGCCGGCGGCGCACCATCCATCGGTGGCGGCTTTCGTGAGCACCGCGTTCAGCCAGTGATGCAGCTCGCGGGCATCATGCGCACGCGGTAACACGGTGCGCGTCGAGCCGGTCGCATCGAGCAGATCGCGCGCGGCCGACGCGATCGCGCTCTTCTCCGGGACGCTGACGATGGCGAAGGTCGTCGCGCGCGGATCGAACGCGTAGCACTCCGCCAGCGGCGGACAGATGATCACTTCGTCGCCGTCGACCCGACAGCCGTTCCAGCGGGCGGAGTCCGGCACCGCCAATGGGACGACAAATGCCCATCTGCCGGCAGGGATGCGCAGGCGGCGCACGATCGCCACGTCCTCGCGGCCGAACTGCACCACCATCGCCTGCAGCGACGCAATGGTCCATTGCGCCTTGAAAGGCCTCGCTTCGAGCTGCACATACTCGGTTTCGAGGCCGTCGGCGATCGCGGCCGCCATCGCATCGACGTCTTCGATGGCGCTGGTCTGGATGAAGAGCGTTGCTGTGTCTGCCATATTGACCCGCGCGCATGATCGCGAGAAGGGCCCGATTGGCAGAACTGTCAAACTGTACAGTCCGGCGCGGAAATACACCGAGGCCGGCGCTGAATGATCAGCCGGATGGGTGATGAGCGGTCCAATCGCGCTTCTGGCACCATCAGGCGCCGAGCAGAGCCTTCGGCAACGACACCGCCGCCGCCGACTGCCTGACAATCGGCACGCGGACGCCGATCCTCGTGCCTGCACCAGGCGCCGAATGAATCACGATCTGCCCGCCGACGAAGTTGACCCGCTCGCGCATGCTGACCAGGCCGATGCCGCCGCGCGCCTGGTCGGCGGCGGCGAACCCCGCGCCCGGGTCGGCGACGTGGAGTTCCAGCATGCCCTCGTTCGAACGCAGCGCGACCTGCGCCTTCTGCGCGCCGCTGTGCCGGACGACGTTGTGCAGCGCCTCCTGGACGATGCGGTACAGGCACAGCGCGATGTCGGGCGCCACGTTGTCGGGAATCCGCTCGTGATCGAATTCGACCTGCACCTGGTGCTGGCGCGAGATGTCGCGGCACACGCTGTTGAGGGCGGCAACCAGCCCCAGCGATTCGAGCTTCGACGGGTGAAGCTCGTAGGCGAGGCGGTGGACGTAGGTCGCGATCTCCGCGGCGCGGCAAGAGATGTCGCGGACGCGGTCTCTCAGCTCGGACGGGCGGCGCGCCGGAATCTGATCGATGTCGATCGAGAGCAGCGCCAGCTTCTGGCTCAGATCGTCGTGCAGGTCGCGGGCGATGCGTTTACGTTCGGCTTCCTGGGCCGCGA
>DATNCQ010000105.1:0-2428 GCA_035571515.1 Vicinamibacterales bacterium | reverse complement strand
CGGGGACTTCTCGGCGTACGCCGCAGACACCGGCAAAAGAATCTGGTCCGTCAAGACGGGCTCAGCGATCCAGTCGGTCCCGGTGACCTATGTGGTGAATGGCGAGCAGTACGTGCTGATGCCGATCGGGCTCGGGGGCGGATTTCGGTTGTTCGGGCGCGTGAGCAATATGGCGACCATGGAAACGAAACGGGGCCCGGCGGCCGTGCTGGCGTTCAAGCTGGGTGGCAAAGCGGCGATGCCGCCGATTAACGCCTACATTCCCGAGGTGCCGAAGCCACCCGAGCAAACCGCCAGCCCGGAACAGGTGCAGCAGGGCCAGCGCGTGTACAACAAGTTCTTCTGTCAGAAATGTCACTCGCCTGATGCGGATGGGAGCGGCGCGTGGGCGCTCGATGGCGAGGTGCCCGATCTGCGCTACATGCCGCTCAGTGCGCATCGGCGGTTCAATGGGATTGTGTTAGGGGGCAGCAACAAGGCCAAGGGCATGCCGGGATTCCGCACCCCACCGGGCTGGCCGTGGATCAAGACCGGGATGACGCAGGAAGAAGCAGACGCGCTTCACGCTTACCTCATCGACGTGCAGTGGCAGACCTACAAAAACGGGCCGCGGGCATACAAGAGCCCAGAGAAATGAGTCTTTGGTCGGGATAGGAACAGGGTCGCCTGTGGCTGCCAAGAACTCGTACCTGTTGGCGAGCATCGCAACCGTCGTCGTCGGACTCGCCGCGGTCGCGTCGACGCCCGCCTGCACCGGTCG
The DNA here is from genome assembly GCA_035571515.1 of Vicinamibacterales bacterium. Classification (GTDB taxonomy): domain Bacteria; phylum Acidobacteriota; class Vicinamibacteria; order Vicinamibacterales; family UBA2999; genus Gp6-AA40. The sequence goes on along the minus strand of DATNCQ010000105.1, from coordinate 1,668 downwards.
TCAGTCACGTCAGCACTACGACGTGCTCATCGCCGGCGGCACGGTCTATGACGGCTCGGGCGGACCCGGCGTCCGCGCCGACGTTGGCATTTCTGGCGACGAAATCAAAGCAGTCGGAGATCTGCGCGATGCGGATGCGGCCACGACCGTTCACGCGGACGGCCTCGCCGTCGCACCTGGCTTCATCAACATGATGTCGGGAGACGACTCGCTTCGCCTCGACGGCCGATCGATGAGCGACATCAAGCAGGGCGTGACCACCGAAATCTTCGGCGAGGGCGATTCGATGGGCCCGCTCACCGACGCGATGCGGACGCGGCGGCTCGCGACACAGGGCGATCTGAAGTATCCGATCACGTGGACGACGCTGCACGAGGGCATGCTGGACCTCGAGAAGCGCGGCGTCTCGGCCAACTTCGCTTCGTCAATCGGCGCCGCCACGCTTCGCGAGTACGCCGTCGGCCTCGACGACAGGCGCGCCACGCCCGAACAGTTGCAGACGATGCGCGACCTGGTGGAGCGGGAAATGAAGGAAGGGGCGCTGGGGATTGCGTCGGCGCTGATCTACGCGCCTGGCTTCTACGCCTCGACCGAAGAGTTGATCGAAATCTCGAAGGTCGCGGGGAAATACCAGGGCATCTACATCTCCCACATGCGCAGCGAAGGCAATCGACTGATCGAAGCGGTCGATGAGTTGATTCGCATCAGCCGCGAGGCAGGCATTCCGGCGGAGATCTACCACCTCAAGGCCGCCGGCCAGTCGAACTGGCCGAAGATGGACCGGGTCATCGCCATGGTGGAGGCCGCGCGCGCGAGCGGTCTCCGGATCACCGCGGACATGTATACCTACACCGCCGGCGGCACCGGACTCGACGCGGCGATGCCGCCGTGGGCCGAAGACGGCGGCATGGACGCCCTCTACAAGCGGCTCAGCGACCCCGTTCAGCGCGCGAAGATCGCGCAGGCGATCCGCACGCCGACCGAAGCCTGGGAGAACCTGTATCTCGCCACCGGCTCGCCCGATCGCGTCCTGCTGGTCGAATTCAAGTCCGAAGCGCTCAAGCCGCTGACCGGCAAGACGCTCGGCGAGGTCGCGAAGATGCGCGGCACGTCGCCGGAAGAGACGATCATGGATCTCGTGCGCGAGGACCGCTCGCGCATCGGTACGATCTACTTCATGATGTCCGACGAGAACCTGAAGCGACAGCTGCAGCTGCCCTGGGTCTCCTTCGCGTCGGACGCGAATTCGATCGCCGCCGAAGGCGTGTTCCTGAAATCATCGGCGCACCCGCGAGCCTACGGCAGCTTCGCCCGCGTGCTCGGGAAGTACGTCCGCGACGAGGGCGTCCTCACCCTGCCGGAGGCGATCCGGAAGCTGGCGGCGCTCCCCTCGTCGAACCTCGGGCTCGCGCGCCGCGGTGTCCTCAAGTCCGGCAACTTCGCCGACGTCGTCGTCTTCGATCCGGCGACGATCGCGGACCGGGCGACGTTCGAGCATCCCCACGCCTACGCGGTCGGCGTTCGCGACGTGTTCGTCAACGGCGTGCCGGTGCTGAAGGACGGCGAGCACACCGGCCGCAAGCCTGGTCGCGCGCTGTGGGGTCCCGGGCGGGTGAACTGATTGGCATCGTGTGCCTGCTGAAAAGTCTGTTCTTGTTGCGGTGATCA
>DATNCQ010000104.1:0-2735 GCA_035571515.1 Vicinamibacterales bacterium | reverse complement strand
TCGTTGAGCACGTACTCGTAGTCGGCGGGCTTCCACAGCGTGCTGGTCGGAATCGGCACCGCGCCGATCTTGATCGCGCCGAAGAACATGTAGATGAATTCCGGGCCGTCGAGCAGGAGCAGGACAATGCGCTCTTCGATGCGGACGTCGAACTGCTCGCGCAGCAGGTTGCCGGCGCGATTCACGCGCTCGAGCAGCTCGGCGTAGGTGACGCGCTCGTCGCCGCATTCGATCGCGACCTGCGCGCCGCGGCCTTCGCGGACGTTGCGATCCACGAACCAGGTGGCGGCGTTGAAGGCATCGGGGAGCGCGATCACGCGGGTATCGTAGCGCGGGTGACAGGCGGGGATCCGGGATCGGGGATCCGGGGTCCGTTCACGGTCTGCGTTTTTCGGATCCCGGATCCCGGATCCCGGATCCCGGTCACAATCATAGTAGGTGGCGGAATACGTCTCGATCGACGGCGTGCGTCTCGAGTACGCGTGGCACGGGCTGCCGCCCGGGCAGGCGCCGACGCTCGTGTTCCTCCACGAAGGGCTCGGCTCGATCAGCCAGTGGCGGAGCTTTCCCGCCGAGGTGTGCTCGCGGGCCGCCTGCGGCGCGCTCGTCTACAGCCGGTGCGGCCACGGCAAATCCGACGCGCTGACGGGGCCGCGCCCGCTTCGCTTCATGCACGACGAAGCGGTCACCGTGCTGCCGCGGCTGCTCGACGTGTTCGAGGTGCGGCGGCCGATCCTCGTCGGCCACAGCGACGGCGCGTCGATTGCGCTCATCCACGCCGGCTCGGGCGCGGGCGACCCCTTCGCGCTGCTGCTCGAGGCGCCGCACGTGTTCGTCGAAGAGTGCACCATCTCGCGCATCACGGAGCTGCGCGACCTCTATCGCACCAGCGATCTGCGCACGAAGCTGGCGCGCCATCACAGCAACCCGGACACGCTGTTCCAGTACTGGACCGACGTGTGGCTGCGTCCCGAGTTCCGGCGCTGGAACATCGAAGGGTACCTGCCGGACGTGCGCTGCCCGACGCTGGTGATCCAGGGCAAGCAGGACGAGTACGGCACCGACCGGCAGGTGAACGCGCTCGTGTCGTCGCTCGGCGGGCGGTGCGAGGGCATCATGCTCGACCGCTGCGGCCACGCGCCGCACGTCGATCAGCGCGCGACGGTGGCCGACATCATGACGCGGTTCATCCGCGGTCTAGAATGAGGTCATGCCCTCGCCCGCGGGGCGGCTGACTCGCGCCCTGCAGCATCGCAACTTCCGTCTCTTCTTCGGCGGCCAGAGCGTCTCCCTCGTCGGCACCTGGATTACGCGCGTGGCGACGAGCTGGCTCGTCTACCGGCTGACCGGGTCCGAGCTGCTGCTCGGCATCGCGGGGTTCGCCGGGCAGATTCCGACGCTCATCATCACGCCGTTTGCCGGCGTGCTCGTCGATCGGCACGACCGCCGCCGCATCCTGCTCGTCACGCAGGCCGGCTCGCTCGTTCAGTCCGCCGTACTCGCCGTGCTGACGTTCACCAACGTCATCACCGTCAAGCAGATCATCTGGCTGCAGGTGCTGCAGGGGGTGATCAACTCGTTCGACACGCCGGCGCGGCAGGCGTTCGTCAGCGAGATGGTCGAGGACCGGCGCGACCTGCCGAACGCCATCGCGCTGAACTCGTCGATGGTGAACGGCACCCGCATCATCGGGCCGTCGATTGGCGGCCTGCTGATCGCGGGGTTCGGCGAAGCCTGGTGCTTCGCCATCGACGCCATCTCCTACGTCGCCGTCATCGGATCGATCGTGGCGATGCGCGTGCCCCCGCGGGCGCGGCAGGAAGCCGCGGAGATGCACCTGCTCGACGAGCTCCACCACGGCTGGAAGTACGTGCTGCACTCGGTTCCCATCCGCAGCGCGCTCCTGCTGGTCGCCATCGTCTGCACGGCGGGCACGCCCTACACGGTGCTGATGCCCGCCATCGCCCAGGAAGTGCTGCACGGCGGCCCGAACACGCTGGGGCTGCTGATGACGGCGACGGGCGTCGGCGCGCTGGCCGGGGCGCTGTACCTGGCGCAGCGGGAGTCGGTCCTCGGCCTCGGCCGCATCATCATGTGGGCGTCGGTCGTGTTCGGCATCGCGCTCGTCGTCTTTTCGCAGCTGACCTCGCTGTGGCTGTCGTTCGTCGTGCTCGCGATTGGCGGCTGCGGGTTCATGATTCACCTCGCCGCGACCAATACGGTCCTGCAGACGATCGTGGAGGAGCGCCTGCGCGGCCGCGTGATGTCGTTCTACACGATGGCGTTCTTCGGCACCGTGCCCATCGGGAGCCTGATCGGCGGCGTCATGGCGGACCGCTACGGCGCGCCCAACACCGTGCTCGCCAGCGGCATCGCCTGCCTGGTGGGGAGCGCATGGTTCGCGTACAAGCTGCCCGCCATCCGGGCGGTCATCCGCCCGATCTATCGCGAGCGCGGCATCATCACGGTCCCGGCCGTCGACACGGGCGGGAAGACGCTGTAACGGTCAACTCCCAACTTCCAACTCCCAACTCCCAACTCCCAAGATGAGTGCAGGTCGGACGGCGTTGATCGTGGGGGCGGGCATTGGCGGCCTCGCGGCTGCCATCGCCTTGCGGCGCGCGGGTTGGACGGTGCGCGTGTTCGAGCGGGCCGCATCGCCGCGCGAGCTCGGGTTCGCGCTGCTGCTCGCGCCCAACGCGATGCACGCGCTCGGCGCGCTCGGCCTGGCCGAG
>DATNCQ010000103.1:0-22695 GCA_035571515.1 Vicinamibacterales bacterium | reverse complement strand
GCAAACGCGTGGTGCGCCTGCAGCGGCACCGCCGTTCCGGCGAGCCACACACCCGTCATCATCACCAGAACCGTCAGCTTCGTCGGCATGGATGCAGCCTCCTCCGCTACTTTCCGTACCAGTCAAAGAGTTGTTCGCCGGGTGGAACCTTGCGCCTGATGTCCACCGCGATCGTGTCGCCCTCCCAGTGCTTGACCAACTGCTCCTTGCGCAGATGCCCGTACATGAATTCTTCCGTGAAGTCGATGCACGGGTAATCGAGCAGCTGGATGTCGGGTTCGAGCCGGCGATAGATCGGCATCGCGATCGTCCACGGGCGCGAGAAGACCTTCGGATCCTCAATCGTGGCTTCGTAGCGCAGCGCGTCCGCGGAAATGGGCGTGAAACGTTCGACCACGTGCAGGGCGTCGCTGTGGAAATTGCCCGCGCGGTCGAACCACGTCTTGTCGTTGAAATGCGTAACGTCCACGACGAGCGTGTCGCCTTCCCATTTTCCGACGGAGTGGCCCATCCACGTGTCGTCCGGCGGCCCCACGACGTTGTCCAGGTGAATCGTGCGCGCCGCGTTGGCGAACGTGTAGATCATCTGGATCTTGGTCCCGCTCTGGACGATCTGAAACGGATACGGCATGTAGGTCGCGCGCGGAATGCCCGGGAGGTAGCACTTCAGCTCCGGGTCGCGGTCGATCCAGTGCGCCGCGTTGTCGGCCTTGCGCATCGCGGCCGCCGCCGTGTAGGGAATCTGCTTGTCGCCCTGCACGACGCCGATCGAGCCCGGCACGCCGGCCGCAGCGCCAAGCGCGAGCACCGGTGCGGCGGGCACCTCCGCATACGCATAGGGGTACACGCCGCGCTGGGTGACGGCGCCGGCACGCGCCTCGTGCGCTTGCAGGTCCCAGTTCGCTTCGTTGGCCACCTGCCACACGCCGCTGAAGTTCGGCTTGCCGTCAGAGGTCCGCGCCTGGCGCGATGCCTGGCCGGTGATCCGCGTCACCGACACGCTGACGATCGCCGTGACCACGGCGGTGGCGAGGATGGCCGCGATGAGCGAGCGCCTGGACATTAGCCACCTCCCGTCAACGCATCCACGCCGCCTTCGGTGCCGAAGTCGGTCGCCGAATCCTTCGTCGCCGGGTCCGGGCCCTTGCCCGCGGCAAACGCCGCTTCTTCCGCGCGCGTGCCCGACAGCAGCGCGGGCAGGCCGTAGTTGCCTTCATGGCAGCGCGGCTCGTAGTAGATCCGGTTGGCCTGCTCGTCCTGCCGGTTCATCTCCTGCTTGACGGTCCACGATTTGGTCCAGGTCGTCGGATCCTCGATCGTCACCGCGTACTCCAGCGTCTTCGCGTCGACGCGCGTCCACCGCTCGACCAGGTGCAGGTTCTCGCGCGCGCCCATGAAGTCGCTCTTGGGCGAGAAGTTCGTCACGTCGACGACGAGCGTGTTCCCCTCCCAGTGACCGCGCGAGTCGCCGAACCGCTGATGCACGGTCGAGGGAAGGTGCTCTTTCTGGTCGAGGGTGATGACCCGCTGCCACCCCTGCCCCTGCCCGACGTCGTAGAAGATCGACACGGTGCCCGGCGCCTGCACGATGCGGCGGTAGCCGCCGAAGTCGGGCAGCACGGCGGCCATGCACCGTTCGGTCATGCTGCGGTCCTCGGGGCCGTCCGATCGATTGAGGCGTCCCGTGTTGTAGAACGGTGCGACCTCCGCGCGGCGCGGCGACGGGGGCCCGTACTTCCCGCCCGCGCAGGCGGCGTCGCCGTCCTTGCAGGTCTGCGTTGCCTGCAGGAGCGCGAGGCGGAACTGGCGGTCGGTGTCGGCGCGCTGCTTCGCTTCGGGCGTGAGCGCGGGAATCCGCCCGTCCGGCGGATCGACCACCAGCGACGTCCGCTTCCCCGTGTGCTTGATGGACTGGAAGACCGCGTTGTAGGCGCCGGCGACGTCGCGTTCGCTGCCGACCTCCACGCGCTGGTCGCGGCGGAGGATCGCGGCGCGCTGCCGATCCAGTTCGGCGCGCTCTTCGTCGGTGAACGCTTCCTTGGTGGCGTATTTCGCGGGCCGCTGCAGCGGCGTCTGATACTCGTCGGTCCAGATGCCCTGCAGGTCGGGATCGCCCCACGCGGTCCGGGTTCCCGGGCCCGGCGTCGCGCTTCCGGCCGGGGCTACCTTCACCAGGACGATGACGGCGAGGATGACGCCGACCACACCGAGCACCTGGAGCAGTCGTTTCCGCATCTCAACCTCCGTGCGCTGCGGAGAGTAGCACAAGGTCCGGGTGTCCGGCCGTCGTCAGATGACCACCTTCGTCATGATTCCCGCAGGGAAAAACTCTTCGGGCGCCATGTGCCGGTGCGCGATCCCCTGCTGGTGCGTGTAGAGCGCCATCTGCTCCCACGTCGGCCGGTTCTCCTCGATCCCGTACGGAAACAGGTCGCCGCCGAACATGTCGCGCATCCGGCGCGCGTAGGTCGCCAGCCACGGAACGGGGTAGCGTGAGACCGCGGGGTCCAGGATGCGCTCGATCGATCGCCGCCTGGACTCGAGGAACGCGTTGTAGAGGTTGCGGGCGACCCACGGGTGCTCCTCGACGATCGCGCGCCGCATGGCGACGATGTGCATGATCGGCCACACCTTCGTCCGCGCGTAGTACGCCTCCTCCATCTCGAGGTAGTCCGGAAACAGGCGGACGACGTCGGGGTGCCCCTCGAGGAAGCAGGTCGGCGGGCGCGCGATGATGGCGCAGTCGATCTCCTGCGCCGCGAGCATCTCGCTGAGGCTCCTGTCCGCGACGCGCGTGATGACGACCCCGTGCGGGAGATCGAGCTCCACCTTCTCCTCGCGGCCCGGGGCGTTGGCGCCCGCCTGATACCAATGCACGTCGGCAAGCGTCACCCCCATCTCGTTGTGCATCCAGCCGCGCATGTAGACGGCGGCCGAGTGCGCCCACTCGGGCGAGCCGACCTTCTTCCCCTTCAGGTCCTGGACGTTCCGGATGCCGCTCTTCCGGTTCACGTAGAAGGACGAGAAGCGGAACAGCCGCGAACAGATCACCGGCAGGCCGATGACGTCGGTCCGCTCGCGGCTCACCTGCGCCGCGAACTTCGCGAACGAGAGCTCCGAGACGTCGAACTCGCGGTTGGCGGTGAAGCGCGCGAAGCACTCGTGATGGCCGAGCGTCAGCCACGTGTGATCGATCCCCTCGGCGTTGACGAGGCCGAGGCGGAAGTCGCGGAAGTGGTCGTAGTCCGTGGTCGCGATCGAGAGCGTCAGGCGAGACATGCGGTCCCTACGTCCGTGGAAGCGTGGCTTCGATCGTGGCGCGCAGCTCCGGCGTGACCTGCGGGTCGCGTCCGAACCAGAGCTGCCAGGCGATGCACGCCTGGTGCAGCAGCATCCCCAGGCCATCCACCGCCGGGTTGCCGCGCCGCCGCGCCGCCGCCAGCAGCGGCGTCTCGAGCGGAATATAGACGATGTCGGCGACGAGCGCGCGGCGCGGAAGCCGCTCGAGATCGAGATCGAGCGGCGGCTGGCCGGCCATCCCCTGGCTCGTCGTGTTCACGAGCATCGCGGCGCCGTCGAGCGCGCGATGCCGCTCGTCCCACTCCACCGGCAGGACCGCCGGCCCGAACTCGCGCGCCAGCGTCTCCGCGCGCGCGTGCGTCCGGTTGGCGACGCGCACTTCGCGCGCCCCGCGATCGACGAGGCTGTAGACCACCGCCCGCGCGCCGCCGCCTGCGCCGACGACCACCGCCGGTCCGGCATCGGCGCGCCACTCCGGCTGCTGCTGCAGGATGTTGCGCGCGAAGCCGTGCACGTCGTTGTTCGTGCCGGCGAGCGAGCCGTCAGGCCGGACGAGGACGCAGCTGATGGCGCCAATCCGCCGCGCGAGCGCGTCGACCTCGTCGACGATCTCGAGCGCGCGTTCCTTGTGCGGAATCGTGAGGTTGCACCCGGCGAACCCGAGCGGCGCGAGCGCGCGCAGCGCCGCTTCGAGACGCTCGGGCCGGATCGCGAGCGGTACGTACGTCCCCGCGAGGCCGTACTGCTTGAAGAAGTAGTTGTGGAGCGCTGGCGAGCGCGAATGCATGACCGGCCAGCCCATGACGCCGGCGAGCAGGAAGCGGTCTGGCGGCTGGCCGGGCGGATTGGGCGGATTGGGCGGATAGGACGGCTGGGCCAAGTGGGGCGGGTAGGATTTTATCCCTACCCGCCTGCGTGTCTGCTCAGAGCCTCAGAACGTGTAGCGAACGCCGAGCTGCATCTGGCGCGCGGTGTCGGCGACGACCGACTGGCCGAACTGCGAGGCGTTGCGATTCCCGATCACGTTGTTGAAGTTGACGTGATTCAGGGCGTTGTAGACCTCCATGAAGAATCCCGCGGTGCGCTGGTTCTGCAGCTTCACGACGTACTGGAGCCGCAGGTCGAGGAGCGTCTTGTGGGCGCCGGGGATGCCATTGCGAATGGCGGTGCCGGTCGAGTCGACCGGCGACAGGATCGGCTTGGTCAGGTCGTTGACGCCCTTGACGGGACGATCCGTGTTGTCGCGGTCGCCGTTGGCATCGAGGCCGATCGTTTCGTTGACCGGGTTGCCGGAATAGAACCGGAACGTCGCGCCGGTGCTGAGCCCTCGCCACGCGTCCCAGTTGCCGCCGGCGGTGAGTGCGTGCCGGTTGTCGAAATCCGACAAGCCGTAGTCGGTCCGCGGGTCGAGGTCGTTCACGACACGGGCCTCGCCGCGAACTCCCGTGCCGACGTCGCGAGCCTTCGACAGCGTGTAGGCCGCGCGGCCGGACCAGCGGTTGGCCATCCTCCGGTTCAGGCTGATCTCGAGTGCCTTGGAGTCGAAATTGAACGCAGGGTTCGACTGATACTGCAGCACGCGCTGGAACGTCGCGCTGCGGGCCGAGGCCGGAATCAGCGTGCCATCCGGATCGAACACCGCCGGTCCGGGACGGCCGATGGTGCCGTTGGCCAGCCGCCGCGGCTCGTTGATGTCGATGCGCCCCAGCTGATCGTAGCCGCGCGTCGCGACGACATCGACCGTGACAGCCATGCCGGTGAAGATTTCGCGCTGGACGCCGACGTCGTAGGACCAGAGGTACGGCAGGCGGCGGTCGCCATCGAGCACCGGTTCAGGGTTGACGAAGGCGGGAGTGCCGACCAGGCTGCGCACCGAAGCCAGCTGCGCGCGGCATGCGGGGCTGATCTCGGCCTGGCCAGCATTGTTCACCGGCAGCAGGCAGACATCACGCGTTGGCAGCCGTCCGGCCGACGGGTTGTTGTCCTGGCCGGTATCGAACGCGTAGATCGGCGAGTACACCGCGCCCGCGAACAGGTTCCCGGGGATGGCGGTCGACTGGTACTGATAGAACTTGCCGGCGCCCGCCCGGATCAGCGTCCGCTCGTTGGGAGCGAGCGCCATGCCCAGCCGCGGCGCGAACGCATTCTTCGTCAGCGGGACCTCATCCTGGTAGTCGTAGCGGACGCCCAGGCTCAGCGTGAGCATACGCGTGGCCTGCCACTTGTCCGACACGTAGTAGTTCATGCGCCAGTCCTTCATCGGGCGGAACAGCTCGCCGAGCTGAATCTGGAACCGATTCGGATAGGTGGTAGGAATGGCCGGGTCGAACGCGGCGTTGCCGGCAAACGAGAACAACCCGATGTAGTTGGTCCCGACGATGTTGACGCCGCCGTTCTTGCTGGCGCCCAAACCGAGCTTCAAGGTGTGCTTGGTCGGTGTAAACGTCAGCTGCTCGGTGAAGAGCGTGGTCGTGACGTTCGCCCCGCCCGGGCTCGCATAGGGCCCCGTCACGTAGTCGGGGTGCCCCTGACCCGCGCCGAAGTCCAACTGATCCCCCTTGAGTCCCAGGAACTTGTTGTCCGCGAAGATCGTGTTCGAGCCGACGTTGTCGAACATCCTCTGGTCGCCGACCTGGAGGTTTTCATTGACGCGGTGCATCCGGAACTCGTTGACCATCCGGTTGCCCATCACCCGCAGCCACTGTCCGTTGATGAACGTCTCGCCAGGCTTCGGCACGCGCTCGATCCGCATCGCCTGGATGGTGCGCAGCTGGACCACGTGGTCCTGGCCGTTCACCCGGTTGACGTCGAACACGGCGCGGACGCTCACGTTGTTCGCCTGGTTGATCTGATAGTCCAGGCGGCCGAAATAGTTCTCCGAGCCGACCGGGAGGAACGTCGAGTACGACACCGCGAGGGGCGCCGCGTCCTTCGGATAGAGCAGGTCGGCCGCCTGCCGGATGCGCAGGCGCTCGACGTTGGCGAAGAAGAACATCTTGTTCTGGACGATCGGCCCGCCGATGTTCGCGAGCATCGTCTTGACGCCGCTCTTGGCAGGCTTGGTGCCGGCCAGCTTCAGGAAATAGTTGGTCGCATCCAGCTTGCTGTCCTGCAGGTAGTACGCGGCGCGGCCGTGGAACTGGTTGCTGCCGCCCTTGGTCACGGCGTTGATCACCGCGCCGGCGGCGCCGCCGTATTCCGCGCCGAAATCGTGCACCAGCACCTGGTACTCGGCCGTCGTGTCGACCGTCATCCGGGTCTGCATGCCGGGCCCGGACTGCGTGCGATCGTCGTTGTTGTAGGCGCCGTCCACCATGAACACGTTGTTCGAGGTGCTCTGGCCGCCCGCGCTGTACTGCGCGCCCTCGAACGACCCCGCCGCGAGCGTGGGCGTGAGCCCGGGAACCAGCTGCAGCAGCGCGTACTGCTGCCGTCCGGCGGTCGGCAGCGCGTCGATGTTCTGGCCCGTGATGTTGGTGCCGACCTGCGTCTGAGTCACCTCGACGAGGGGCGCTTCGCCCGTGACCGTCACTTGATCGGACAGGCCGCCAACGGGCAGGGACAGGTTGAGCGTGACCGCCTGGCCGACGTTGACGACGACGCCCGTGCGATTCTGCGTTTGGAAGCCGGCGAGCTCGGCCTTGACCGCGTAACGGCCAGGCTGCAACGCTGGCACCACCCAGCGGCCCGCTTCATTCGTGATCACCGTGCGAACGAGGCCGGTGGTTTCTTCGGTCAGCGTGACCGTGACGCCCGGTAGCACGGCGCCCGACTGGTCAACCGCCGTACCGTTGACTTCGGCGAGTGCTCCTTGCGCAGACAGGGACGTGACAGGGACCAGGGAGAGTAAGGCTCCGACGACGAGGCACACCAGGACGCGCATTCTTGCCTCCGTTTCCGCGAAAGCCGACGACGACTTGAGTGGGGTTCGAAACAAGGTGCCTACAAGACACCTAGGTGCCGATCCGTGTCAATGGGGTATTGACGGGAACCTGCACGGAAGACCTGCCCGCCGGTGCGTTGGCAACGGCGGGCAGATGTGGGCAGGCGAGGTAGATTCGGCCGGATTCGCGCTCAATTCGTCGCGTTGGACGAGGCCAGCCGCCGCCCCGCCAGCCAGACCGAGTGAATCTGTCGCGTGTTCTTGATGTCGGTCAGCGGGTTCGCGTTGAGCACGAGCAGGTCGGCCTGCTTCCCCGCGGCGATGGTGCCGAACTGCTGCTGGATGTTGGCCGCCTTCGCCGCGCCGCTGGTGGCGGCGACGAGCGCCTGCATCGGCGTCAGCCCCGACTTGACCATCTCCTCGAGCTCGATGTGCTCGAAGTACCCCTGCCACTGTCCTTCGTTGGTGCCGGTATCGGTGCCGAGCGCGATCGTCACGCCCGCGTCGGAGAGGGTCTTGAGGTTCTTCCGCCCCTGGTCGAGCGCCGGCTTGATGCTCTGCGCCGCCGCGTCCTTCTTGATCTTTTCCTGGTTGGCCGGGTCCTTCAGCTTCGCCATCTCGTCGCGGTAGTACGAGCCCGGGATGTGGCGCGTGAAGAAGGGATCGGCGAAGTACGGCGGTGTCCCCTCGTAGATGAACGTCGCGATGTCGCGCGTCAGCGTCGGGATGTACTCGACGTCGCGCGCCTTGATGGCCGCGATCGTCGCCTGGTCGACCGGCAGGTCGCGGATGCTGTGCGCGATGACGTCGATCCCCTTCTCGAGCAAACCCTTCGCGTCGCGCAGGTAGAAGAGGTGCGCCGCCGTCCGCAGGTTCCGCTTGTGCGCCTGATCGATCAACGCCCCGTAGACCGCCGGCGTCATGTCCATCGGCCCGCCGGTGATGTGCATCTTGATGATGTCCACCTTCATGTCGGCGTACTTGGTGGCCCAGTCGCGCGCCTCCTGCTCGGTCTTCAGGTTGCGGAGGCTGGCGGCGGCGAAGAGCACGCGCGCGCGGTCGACCGCGCCGGTGCGTGATTCGTCCCGCAGCTTCACCGCTTCTGGAACGTCGTCCAGGGGAAGGCCAAGGACCTGCACCGTGGTGATCCCGTAGTCGGCGTACATGCGGAGCTGGGCGGTGAGCCGTTCGCGCGCCGGGCGTTTCGACATGTCCGCCTGCAGGTGGCCGTGCGCGTTGATGATGCCCGGCATGATGGTCTTGCCGGCCATGTCGACGCGCGTGGCGCCGGCGGGAACCGCGACGTTGCGGCCGACGGCCTGGATGCGTCCGTCGGAGACGACGATCGTCGTCCCTTCCGTCGGCGCGGCGCCGGTGCCGTCGATGACGCGGGCGCCGGTGAACGCCACGACGCCTCCGGCTGGCGCCTGCGCCTGCGGCGCGTCGTACGACGCGGCCGCCCAGATGAGTCCGGCGCCCATGAGAGCCGCCGCGGTCCGCATTGCGGTGCGCATCATGTCGTTACCTCCGTTGCTGCGGGCCGACCTGAAGGTCGGCCCCTCCGATCTACAAAGGGGAAGGTCGGCCGCTACGATCGACAAAGGGTACGTGGGGGCCGGCTTCAGCCGGCCCCTACGATAGCCTAAAACGTATAGCGCAGGCCGATCTGCATCGACCGCGCCTCGTCCGCGGTAATCGAGCGCAGGAAATCGGCGCTGTTGCGCGCGCCGATCGGGTTGGCGAAGTTGACGCGGTTCAGCGCGTTGTAGATCTCCCAGAAGAATCCCGCCGTGCGCTCGCCCCCGATCCGGTGCACGTACTGCAGCCGCAGGTCGAGCAGCATCTTGTCGGCGCCTTCGATGCCGTTGCGGATCGCCATGCCGTCGGCGTCCACCTTCGAGACGATGGGCCGCGTCAGGTCGTCACGTCCCTTCACCGGGCGATCGAAGTTGTCGCGATCGCGGTTCACGTCCGTGCCCACCGTTTCGTTCACCGGGTTGCCGGAGTAATAGCGGAAGATGGCGCCCAGGCCGAGATCCCGCCACGCGTTCCAGTTGCCGCCCGCCGTGAACGCGTGCCGGTTGTCGAAGGTCGCCAGGCCGTAGTCCTTCCGCGGGTTGAAGTCGTCGTTCACGCGCTTGTTGACGATGCCGAAGTTGCCCGCGCTCGTGGCCGCCACGTCACGCGAGCGCGACAGCGTGTAGCTCGCGCGTCCCGACCACCGGTTGGCGAAGCGCTTGTCGAGCGACATTTCGAGCGCATCGTAGTCGCTGTTGAAGGCCGACGACGTCACGTACTCGAGCACGCGCTGGAAGCTGGCGCCGCGCGCCTGGGCGGGAATGCGCGAGCCGTCGGCATCGAACACGGACGGACCCGGCCTGCCGATCGTGCCGTTCGCCAGCGGGCGCACTTCGTTGAGGTCGATCAGGCCCGTCTGGTCGCGGCCGCGCGAACCGACGTAATCGACGGTGACGGCCATGCCGCGAGCGATCTCGCGCTGCACGCCCGTGTTGATCTGGTAGAGGAAGCCCAGCTTGCGGTTGCCGGGCAGCCGCGGCTCGGTGTTGATGAAGCTGCCGGCGGCCAGCTGACCCTGCGCGGTGACGAGCTGCGCGCGGCACGCCGGGCTGATCTTCGCCAGGCCGGCGCCGCCCGTCGTCGCGAGCAGGCACGGATTGGCCGGCAGCACCCCGCGCGTCGCGCTCAGGTCCTCGCCGGTGTCGAACGTGAAGACGCTCGAGATGACCTTGCCGCTGAACAGGTCCGAGATGATCGACGTCGGCGGGAACTCGTAGAACTTGCCGAAGCCCGCTCGCAGCACGGTCTTCTCGTCCGGGGCGTAGGCGACGCCCAGGCGCGGCGCGAAACCGTTCTTCGTGTTCGACGAGTTGTCGTCGTACTCGTAGCGGACGCCGAGGTTCAGCGTCAGCTGCCTGGTCAGCTGCCACTTGTCCGAGACGAACGAGTCGGCGCGCCACGTGCCGATGGGGATGAACATCTCGCCCAGCCGGATGCGGAAGCGCGTCGGGTAGGTGGAGGCGACCGCCGGATCGAACGGCGCGTTGTTTTGTGCGAACTCGAATGTGCCGATCTGGTTCGTGGACACCACGCTCGTGCCCTTGTTCTGGCTCCCACCCACGCCGAACTTGAGCGTGTGGTTGGCGGGCGTGAAGGTGAGCTGCTCGCTGTACACATTCGCCGTCAGCGCGTTGCCGCTCATCTCGACGCGCGGGCCGGCCCGGTAATCCGGGTGCTGCTGCGCCGACCCGAAGTCGATGGGATCGACCCCCTTCAGCGCCGTCCATTGATGCGACTTGAGGTCCCACGGAATGTCCTTCCCCGCTTCGTTGAAGATGCTACGGTCGCCAATCCACAGGTTCTCCTGGGTCGTGCCCACCTTGACCTCGTTGACCATCCTGTTGCTGAAGATCGAGGTCCACGAGAAGTTGGCGAGCAGCTCCGGGGCGGCGAGCTCATAGCGGAACCCCTGTTTGGTGTAGCGCTCGGCTTCCGCATTCTCACCGTGTCCGTCATTCGGTCCGTAGATCAGGCTGCTGTGCATCGTGTTCGACGTATTGAGCTGGTAATCGCCGCGCACGAAGTAGTTCTTGAGATGCACGTTGTAGACGTCCGAAAACGACGTGGCGAGCGGCGCTGCCGCGGACGGAAAACTCAGGCGCACGGCCTCGCGCGAGTGCGTGTACTCGTAGTTGAAGAACCAGAACGCCTTGTTGCGGATGATCGGCCCGCCGACGTTGCCGCCCATCGACTTGGTGCCGCTGTCCGGGTTCTTCTCTCCTTCGAGCTTGAGGAAGTAGTTGGTCGCGTTCAGCTTCGCGTCCTGGAGGAAATAGAACCCGCGGCCGTGAAACTGGTTCGTCCCGCTCTTGGTGATGGCGTTGACGATGACGCCGGACGCGCCGCCGTATTCCGCGCCGTACTCGTGCGTCAGAATCTGGAACTCCGACATGGAGTCGACCGTGACGCGCGACTGCGGGAACGTGCCGGTGCGGTCGTCCTTGTTGTACTGGCCGTCCACCAGGTACAGGTTGCTGCCGCTCTCGCGCCCGTTGGCGTTATACGCCGAGCCCTCGAACGACCCGGGCTGCAGCGCCGGCGTCAGTCCCGGCACCAGCTGCATCAGCGCGAACTGCTCGCGTCCCTGCATCGGCAGGTTCTCGATGTCGGTCTGCGACATGTTGGTGCCGATCTGCGTCTGCGTCGGCTCGATGAGCGGCGCCTCGCCGGTGACGACGACCTGGTCGGTCAGCGCGCCGACCGGCATCGTGAAATTGATCGTCAGCGCCTGTCCGACGGCGACCACGACCGCGGAACGTGTCTGCGTCTGAAAGCCGGCCAGCTCCGCCTTCAGGGTGTAGCGCCCGGGCGTCACCGCAATCGCGACGAAACGTCCGCGATCGTTCGACACCACGGAGCGCGTCAGGCCGGTTGTCTCCTCGACCAGTGTGACGGTCACACCTGGAAGGAGGGCCTGCGACGAGTCGAGGACGTTTCCGTTCACTTCGGAAACGGCGCCTTGTGCGTGGGCGCCGGCGGCAACGAGGAGTGAGAGAAGGGTCCCGACTGTGGCGCGCACGCAGCGACGGTCCATGTCTGCCTCTCTTTCCGGAGCCGATACTATGGGTGGGTTTGTGCGAGGCGCTCAAAGTAGCACTTCGTAACGGCGAATCAACGCGAAATCGGGGTGGCTTGCACGCAACGCGTGTCGGGTCGCCGGGGGATAATCGAGGGGGTCGGCAGGGGGTCGGCCAGCATGCTCAGAAGCGATCAGAACGCTCTGCTGACACAAACCGGGCCGGATACGCCGCTGGGGCGCATGTTCCGCTGTTACTGGATGCCAGCTCTGCTGTCGGAGGAATTGCCGGCCAACGACTGCCCGCCGGTCCGCGTCAAGCTGCTCTCCGAGCGGCTGATTGCCTTCCGTGACAGCGAGGGGCGGTACGGGCTGATGGACGAGTTCTGCGCGCACCGCGGCATCTCGCTCTGGTTCGGCCGCAACGAGGAATGCGGCCTGCGCTGCCCGTACCACGGCTGGAAGTACGACGTCACCGGCCAGTGCGTGGACATGCCGAACGAGCCGGAGCATTCGGCGTTCGCGAAGAAGGTGCAGCTGCAGTCGTATCCGCTGGTCGAGCGCGGCGGCGTGCTGTGGACCTACATGGGCCCGCCCGACACGCAGCCGCCGCTCGCTGAATACGAGTTCGCCACCGTGCCCGCGCCGCGGACCTATACCTCGAAGCGCCTGCAGGAGTGCAACTGGCTGCAGGCGATGGAAGGCGGCATCGACTCGAGCCACGTCTCGTTCCTGCATCGCGGCGACATCAACACCGACCCGCTGTTCAAGGGGGCGCGCGGCAATCAATACAACATGGGCGACCTGCGCCCCGTGTTCGAGGTCGTCGAAAGCCCCGGCGGCCTCTACATCGGCGCGCGGCGCAACGCCGAGAACGGCCACTACTACTGGCGCATCACGCAATGGGTGATGCCGTCGTTCACGCTCATCCCGCCGCGCGGCAACCATTCGGTGCACGGCCACTTCTGGATCCCGATCGACGACGAGAACTGCTGGGCGTGGAGCTTCGACTACCACCCGACGCGCGACTTGACGGACGCGGAGCTCGCCGCCATGCGCGCCGGCAAGGGCATCCACGCGAAGGTGGACGCCAACTACCGCCCGCTCGCGAACAAGGACAACGACTACTTGATGGACCGGGCCGCGCAGAAGGCGGGGCGGACCTACAGCGGCATCGAGGGCTTCGCCATGCAGGACCAGTCGCTGCAGGAGAGCATGGGCCCCATCGTCGATCGCGCCAAGGAGACGCTCGTCTCGACCGACAGCGGCATCATCATGGCGCGGCAGCGGCTGCTGCGCGCGATCAAGGCGTTCACCGAGCAGGGCGTCACGCCCCCCGGCGTGTCGCTCGAGCACCAGCGCGTGCGATCGGCGGCCGTCGTCCTGCCGCCCGACCAGCCGTTCAAGGACGCCGCGCGCGAGGCGCTCATCGCGCACCCGGGCGTCGCGCCGGCTTCTGTATGAACTGCGTGTCTTCGGCCCGCGTGGAGACGCTCGGCCGCGCGTTCACTCGCGGCCGCGGGGTTCGACGACGCGGAAAACGCTGGCCGGGCGTCTGACACCTCGACTCGACGGATTGAGTACCAGCAAAACTCCGTGGCTCCGTCTCTCCGTGGCTCGTGGTCCGTGTGAGGCGCCGGTATGGTGAGCGACTCCGCGCGCATGAACACCGCCGCGGAAGCGCGCTACCGCATCCAGTCGCCGCCGCCCACGAACCGGGCGGTGAAGGTGATCGATCTCGATGCGGCCACCGATGCCGAGATCACGCGACTCATCGCGGACATCAATGACGCCGACCTCGTGCTGATGCTCGTGAGCGCCGGCGGCAATGCGGACGCGGCGGCGACCATCGGCGCGGCGTGCAGCGCGCGGCGGGTGATGACGCACACCGTCGTCGTGCGTGCGGCGGCAGCCACCGACGAAGCGATCGCCAACACGCTCGCGCAGGTGCGCCCGTGGTCGCTGATGGTCGTGGTCGTCAACGATGACGACTACGTGGACGATATCCTCAGGTCCTTCCGGTAATCGTCCGGCACGCATCGAGCCCGGCGAAGGTGCGCGCGGGCGCGGCCATCAGGAACCGGTAGCCCTCGTCAATCACGCGCTGCGCGTTCTGCGTCTCCACGTGCGGGTGGCCGCACACCACGCCGTGCTCGCCGCAGATGCGGCGGATCGCCGTCATCGCCTCGACGACGGCCGGGTGATCGTACTGGCGCGGGTAGCCGAGGTTCTGCGAGAGGTCGCCCTCGCCGATCAGCACGACGCCGATCCCCTTCACCTCTTTCAGGATCCGCGGCAGGTTGTCGACCGCGTCCACGTCCTCGCACATGACGATGACGAGGATCTCGCCGTGCGGCGCCAGCGGCCAGACGTCGGCCTTGGCGTAGTACTCCTGCGGCGTGATGCCCCAGTAGCGCGCCGCGTGCACCGGTTGATCGCCGCGCAGCCCCGCCGGTTCGTACGCCGCCGCGGTCTGCGGACGCGGGTAGCGGCACGATGCCACGGCGTTGTAGGCCTGCTCCACGGTGCTGACGCGCGGCCAGACGATCCCGTAAGCGCCGATGTCGAGCGCCTGCTTGGCCATCCACTGGTTCATCTCGCCGCCGTTGGCGGGGATGCGGATGATCGGCGTCACCGCGGGCGAGAGCGATTGGCGCTCGAACAGCTGGCGCCGGTTGAGCATGTACTGCAGGCAGTCGCGCAGCCCGCGGATGTCGTACGGATTGTGCTCGGCCTCGAACACCACGCCGTCGTACTTCGCCGTCGCCAGCTCGATGGCGCTTTCGATCGCCGGCGGCGAGAAGACGGTGATGGGGATCTGTTGCTGTTCGAGCAGGCGGATGATGCTGTTCAGGCGCGGCGTGTCGGGCATCGCGGCATAGTATGTCCTGAATGGATCGGATCACGGTCGCGGCACTGCAGCAGATGAAACGGGAGCGCCGCCAGATCGTCGGCGTCGTCGTCTACGACGTGCAGATGGCGCGCATCGCCGACCGGGCAGGCGTCGACATCGTCTCGGTGGGCGATTCGGTCGGCGTGAACATGTGGGGCCATCAGAGCGAGCGCGACGTCACGCTCGAAGAGATGCTGCTCGCGTGCAGGGCAGTGCGCCGAGGGGTGTCGCGCGCCGTCGTCAGCTGCGATCTGCCCGCGGCGGTCGATGATGTCGTCGCGGCAGCGCGGCTGCTCGCGACCGAGGGCGGCGCCGGCATGGTGAAGGTGGAGACGGATGCAGACACCGTGCAGGCGATCGTCGGAGCGGGGATCGCGGTGTGGGCGCAAATCAGCGGGCAGCACGCAGCGGGCAGCAGGCAGCCGGCAGTCGGCAGTGGGCAGGAAATCGCGGGTCTTGTCGAAGCGGCGAAGGCGCTCGAAGCCGCTGGCGCGTCGATGCTCGACTTTCGCCACTCGGGACCGGTGGCGGGTCCTGCCGTCGCCGCCGCCGTGTCGATTCCCGTGATTGGCGGGCTCGGGGGCGGACCATGGCTCGACGGACGCGTGCGCGCGATCGTCAACGCGATCGGTTACACCGCCGCCGCGCTCGACGACCATGCGGATCGGTACGCCAACGTGGCGCGCGTGGCGCTCGATGCGATCACGGCGTACGCGGACGACGTACGTGGCGGCCGTCAAGTGAGAGGAAAGTAGGGCGGGTTCCGCGGAGCGGACCGGCCACGCGAACGCGGACCCGCCGCGTCCGCCTAACGCGCGAACAGCTCGTCGACGGCGACGGGCCGCGGGATGATCCCCTGCTCGACCGCGTGGTCCACCACCGCTTCGAGCATCTTCCGGTTCGGCTCGATGCCGTACGGCAGCGGATCGCCGGTCACGTCCATCACGCTCTTGAAGAACGCGTCATCCGCGTCCTCGAGCTCGCCGGCCGCAAGGCGCGTCACGTACGGACGTTTCGCCTCGTCGAACGCGTTGAACAGGTCGGCCGCCAGTCCGGGGTGCGCGGCGAGGACGTCGTTCCTGACGACGACGGTGTGGTTGATCGGGTAGAGGCCGCGGTCGCGCAACGCCGCGAAGCCGGCGTCGCGCGGGTTGGCGATGAGCGGCTTGACGTCCGGCGCATCGACCTGGACGCCGATCGCGGCCGGAATCTCGCCGGAAACCAGCAGGTCCTCCATCTTCTTGTCTTTTTCGATGGGGATGACGTTGGCGGGCGGCCGGTATTCGGCGACGTGCTCGTCTCCGGACAATACCCAGGTGACCCGATTGAGATCCACGCCGTATTGATGCTGAAGTATGCTGCGCGCCCAGAGACCCGTGGTCACGGTATACCCCCGGTTCACACCCACCCTCCTGCCCTCGAGATCCCGGGGACCCCTGATGCCGGCCTTCGTGTTGTGCAGGATGGCCCCGTGATGGAACGCGCGCATCGGGAAGACGGGAATCGCGGTGAGCGCCTTGCCGTACGCGCGCGCGCACAGGTAGGTGGTGATGGCCATCTCCGAGATGTCGAACTCGAGGCCGCGCACCATGCGGCGGAACGCCTGGATGATTTGCGGCACCTCTTCGAACGCGAAGTCGAAGCCGCGCGGTCGCACCGTCCCGTCCTTGAGCGCCTTCGTGTGGCCGCGCGTGAGGAGGGCAGTCTTGAGCGCCGGTCGGTCCATGAGTTCCTATGATAGTGGGCGTACGTAGGGCCGGCTTTAGCAGTACGTAGGGGCCGGCTTTAGCCGGCCCGGAGTAAACAGGTGGCAGCCGATAAGAAGCACACGCTCGAGGATCACCTGCTCGGCCTCGATCCGATGCACTCGCACGAGGACGGCGAGGCGGATCACGACCACGATCACGACGATCCTGGCGGCGAGTACGACCCGACAACTTCGAGCCTCTGGGCACAGGACAACATCTCCCTGCTCTCGGTCGGCATCGACATCGGGTCGGCGGGGACGCAGGTGATTTTCTCGCGGGTCCAGCTGCGCCGCCTGTCGGAGGACCTCACCAGCCGCTACTTCGTCGTCAACCGCGAGACGGTTTATCAGTCGCCGGTCGCGTTGACGCCGTACGTCAGCGAGGAGCGCATCGACGACCAGGCGGTCGGCGGCATCATCGACGCGGCGTACGAGGCCGCGGGCGTGCATCCCGACGACATCGATACCGGCGCGGTCATCCTGACCGGCGAGGCGCTCCGCCGCGAGAACGCCAAGGCGATCGCGGAGGTGCTGGCCGAGGTCGGCGGAGAATTCGTCTGTGCCGCCGCCGGACACCACATGGAATCGATGTTGGCGGCCTACGGGTCGGGCGCCGCGAAGGCCTCGCACGACGGCGGCACCCCGATCCTCAACATCGACATCGGCGGCGGCACCACGAAGCTGGCGCTCGTCGAAGGCGGCACCGTCGCGCACACGGCGGCCATCCACATCGGCGGCCGCCTCGCGGTCTTCGACTCGGAGCGGCGGCTCACCCGGCTCGATCCCGCGGGGAAGCGGCTCGCGGCGCTGGCGGGGTGCAGGTGGACGCTCGGCGAGCAGGTGAGCGAGGCCGACATCGAGCGCGTCACGTCGTGGATGGCCGACGCGCTGGTCGAGGCGCTGACGCAGCCGTCGCCGCGCGCCGACGTCCAGGGACTCTGGCTCACCGAGCCCCTTGGCGTGATTGGCGGCGTGGAAGGGGCGATGGTCTCCGGCGGCGTCGGCGAGTACGTCTACGAGCGCGAGACGCGTGACTTCGGCGACCTCGGGCTGCGCCTGGGGCACGCGATTCGCGCGCGGCTCGAGGCCGGACGCCTGCCGTTCCGCCTGCTGCCCGCGGGCGAGTGCATCCGCGCCACCGCGCTTGGCGCGTCCGAGTACAGCGTGCAGCTGTCGGGCAACACGATCCATCTCTCCAACCCGGGCGCGTTGCTGCCGCGCAAGAACCTGCAGGTGCTGCAGCCGCCGATCCGGTTTGGCGACGCCGTCGACCCGGCGGCGGTCGCGGAGGCGATTCGCGCGCACTTCGAGCGCTTCGACGTCGTGGAGGGCGATGCCGAGGTCGCGCTCGCGTTCCGCTGGCGCGGGGCGCCGGCCTATCCGCGCCTGGCGGGCCTGGCGCGCGGCATCGCGCAGGCGCTGCCGCGCACGATTGCCGCGGGCAAGCCGCTCTTCGTCATTCTCGATGCCGACGTCGCGCAGACGATCGGCGCGCTGCTGAAGGAGGAGCTGGGCCTCGCGTCGGAGGTGCTCGCGCTCGACGGCATCGCGCTCTGGGACTTCGACTACATCGATCTCGGGCGACTCCGCATGCCGTCGTTCACCGTGCCCGTGACGATCAAGTCACTGGTCTTCAGCCAGGACCCGCGGATTCCCCACGCCCATCATCACCACCACGACCATCACCATCACCATCATCACGAGCACGATCATCACGGCGAGGGTCATCATCACCACCACGACGGCGAGCATCGCCACTCATAGCCCCGGCCCGGCCTCGCCGAAGCTCCGAAGGAGCGAAGGCGGGAAGTGGATCGTGATTGGCGCGTGCGTCGCCTTCACGGTGTACATCGCCGTGATTCCGCTCGTGTTCCTGCTGTGGCAAAGCTTCCGCACGCCGCAGACGGCCGCGACGCCCGCGGTCTGGACGCTCGGCAACTACGTCGCCGCCTACGGCACCGCCGACACGTTCCGGCTGTTCCTCACCTCGATTCGCTTCGCCTTCGGCGCGTCGCTCTTTTCGTTCGTGCTCGGCACCGCCCTCGCGTGGATGAACGAGCGGACCAACACGCCGTTCAAGTCGGTCTTCTTCGCCCTGTCGCTCATTCCGCTCGTCATCCCGTCGATTCTCTTCACCGTCGCCTGGATCCTCCTCGCCAGCCCGCAGATCGGCATCGTCAACCAGCTGGTCCAGGGGTGGCTGGGCCTCGAGCAGCCACCGTTCGACATCTACTCGATGGCCGGCATGATCTGGGTCGACGGCCTCCACTACTCGCCGATGGCGTTCCTGCTGATGAGCGCCGCGTTTCGCGCGATGGACCCCTCGCTCGAAGAGTCCGCCACGATGAGCGGCGCCAGCGTGTGGCAGGTCCTCTGGCGCGTCACGCTGAAGCTGACGTGGCCGGCGATCTTCGCCACCATCCTCATCCTGTTCGTCAGGTCGATCGAGTCGTTCGAGGTGCCGGCGCTGCTCGGACTTCCCGTCGGCATCGAGGTCTTCACCTCCTCGATCTACACGGCGGTGCACCGCTATCCAAGCCAGGTCGGCCTGGCGTCCGCGTACGGCGTCGCGCTGCTCGTCATCACGACCGCCGGCGTGTACGCGGTGTCACGGCTGTCGGGCAAGGGATCGAAATACGCGACGATGACCGGCAAGGGATTCCGGCCGCGGCAGATCGACCTCGGCGCCTGGCGATGGGTCACGGCCGCGGGCTTCATCGTCTACTTCGTGATGATCGTCGTGCTGCCGTTCCTGGTGCTGCTCTATTCGTCGTTCCAGCGGTTCTACACCGTGCCGTCGAGGGAGGCGCTGCAGAACCTGACGCTCGATCCGTACCGCTTCGTCTTCACCTATCCGGACCTGGCGAGCACGGTCTGGAACAGCGTGCTGCTCTCGTTCGGCACCGCGACGGTCGTCATGCTGGTGACGTCGGTGATCTGCTGGATCGTCGTCAAGACGAAGCTGCCCGGCCGCTGGCTGCTCGACAACATCGCCTCGCTGCCGCTGGTCTTCCCCGGCATCGTCCTCGGCCTGGCGATCATGATCTTCTACCTGAACGTCGACATCGGCATCTACGGGACGATCTGGATCATGTACGTCTCCTACATCACGCGCTTCATGCCGTACGGCCTGCGCTACAACACGACGTCGATGCTGCAGATTCACCGCGAGCTCGAGGAGTCGGCCGCGATGTGCGGCGCGTCGTGGACGACGACGTTCCGCCGCATCGTGCTGCCGCTGCTCAAGCCCGGGCTGATGGCCGGGTGGATCTACGTGATGATCGTCTCCATCCGCGAGCTCTCGACGTCGATCCTCCTCTACAGTCCCGACACGCGCGTGGTGTCGATCGTCATCTGGGAGCTGTGGCAGAACGGGCAGTATGTCGAGCTGTCGGCGCTGGGCGTGCTCTTCATCCTCTCGCTGTTCTTCCTCGTGCTGCTCGCGCGATGGGTCGGCTCGCGGTACGGGATCAAGGAGTAGGTGGCAGGTGGCAGCGGGCAGGTGGCAGTCGTACGTAGTAGGGGCCGGCTTTAGCCGGCCCGGGGGCCAGGATTGCTGAAGGTCGAGGGACTCTTCACCGAATACCCGAACGACCGGGGCGACATCGTCAGGGCCGCTCAGGACGTCAGCTTCACCGTGGACGAGGGGCGTCTCTTCACGCTGCTCGGGCCGAGCGGCTGCGGCAAGACGACGACGCTGCGGTCGATTGCGGGACTGGAGCGGCCGCGCGCCGGCGAGATCTCGGTGAACGGGCGGGTCGTCTTCTCCTCGGCCAATGGCGTCTTCGTGGCGCCGAACCGCCGCGGCTTCGGCATGGTGTTCCAGTCGTACGCCATCTGGCCGCACATGACCGTGTTCGAGAATGCCGCGTTCCCGCTGCAGGTGGGCGACCGGAAACAATCGCGGCAGCAGGTGCGCGACAACGTGATGCGCGTGCTGCACGCCGTGCAGCTCGACGAGCTGGCGGACCGCGACGCGACGAAGCTGTCCGGCGGCCAGCAGCAGCGCCTCGCGCTGGCGCGCGCGCTGGTCATGCAGCCGGCGCTGCTGCTGCTCGACGAGCCGCTCTCGAACCTGGACGCGAAGCTGCGCGACCGCATGCGCTTCGAGCTGAAGCGGCTGCAGCGCGAGCTGAAGATCACCACCGTCTACGTCACGCACGACCAGGTCGAGGCGCTCGCGCTGTCGCACGAGATCGCCGTGATGAACGAGGGGCGCATCCAGCAGATCGGCCGGCCGCGCGACATCTACGAGAACCCGGCGACGCAGTTCGTCGCGGACTTCGTCGGCAACACGAATTTCCTCGAGGGCGTCGTTGCGCGCGTCGAGCCGGGCGACCACTACGTCGTCGGCACCGACATCGGTGAGGTGACGCTGAAAGCCGCCAGGCCGCTCGGGGCCGGTGACCGGGTGGCGATCTCCATCCGGCCCGAGGACGTCGGCCTGGTCGAGAGCTGCCCGGCCGGCAGCAACGTCTGGCGCGCGACGGTCGAGCAGAAGGTGTTTCTCGGCGAGGCGATCGACTTCCGCGTCACGCTCGGCGCGCGGTCGCTGCTCTCGCGCCAGCATCCGGCGCTGCGGACGCCGGTCGGCGGCACCATCTTCGTCCATGTCAACCCGGAGAAGTGCGTTGTCTTCCCCATCTCGTAGGCCGGGTTCCGCGCCGACTCAGGTTCCGCGCGACGCGGACCCGCCGCCGGGAGACATACGTGGGGCGGGTTCCGCGGAGCGACCGATGCCCAGCGACGCGGACCCGCCAATCCGCACCGTCGCCCTGATCGGCGCGGGCCGCATCGGCCAGTCCCTCATCGGCCACCTCGCGCGGCGCGGCTTCACTGTCTTCGCACACGACGCCGACGCCAGCAAGCGCCAGGCGATCGAACAGCGCGGCGCCACGTGGGGCACGCTGCCGGAGATCGCCAGTCACGCCCAGGCCGTGCTCGTCTGCGTCGGCTACGATCGCGAGCTTCGCGATCTGATCGCGAACGGGCTGGTTGATCTCCTGTCGCCCGGCACCATCCTCGCGGTTCTTTCGACGGTCAATCCCGCCACTGTCCAGGAACTGGAAGAGCTCGCTCGTCCGGCCGGCATTCCGGTGGTCGATGCAACGATGTGCAGGGGCGGGCGCGCCGCCGACGCCGGGACGATGCTGTCGTTCCTGGCCGGCGATCCCGGAGCATCTGAACGGCTGAAACCCGTAATCGCTGCGTATTCGAGCGACATCGTCTACACTGGCGCCACCGGAACAGCCCAGGCAGCCAAGGCCGCCAACAACCTCTTGATGTGGGCGTGCCTTATTGCCAATCATGAGGCTCTGGCGCTGGCGCGCCGGTTCGGCCTGGACGAGCACCTGCTCCGCGACGCGCTCCTGAAGACCGGCGCGGAGAACGGCGTCCTCCGCAACTGGGGCACGAGCACGATGGCGTGGGCCGACGACGACCTGGAGATCATCCAGGAGATGGCCCGCGAGGCAGGCATCGCGCTCCCGCAGGCCGATCTCAATCGCGAGCTGTGTCGCGCGCTGAAGCCAAAGAAGTTTCGTCTCGACGAATACGGCGTGTAATCGATGCGGAGGGCGGGTCCTTCCGGACCCGCCAGGTGGCGTAATCAGTCCCTGTAGAGCGAGTCCTGTCGGACCCGCCAGGTGGCGTAATCAGTACCTGTAGGGCGGGTCCTTTCGGACCCGCCAGGCGGACAACCATGGCGAAAGAAATCAAGGGCGCGGCAGTCGACGACGAGGTCGTCGTCAGCGAATCGCACTATCACAGCAAGAAGGACCGCATCTTCGTGCGCGCGATCGCCGGTCCCTACAACCTGAAAGACGAGCTCGCGCGGTTGCGCGCGATGCCGCGGGTACGGAAGGGACGCCTGATCCGGTTCAACGACGGCCCGCAGACGTACAGCCGTCACTACATCGAGCCGAAGGACGGCCTCACGCAGATGTTTCACATCCATCTCGAGGAGTACGCGCCGGGCGGCCACTCGCAGAAGCACGGGCACGTGAACGAAGCGGCCTTCTACATCCTCGACGGCGAGGGCTACGAGATCCACGACGGCATCCGCTACGACTGGAAGGCGGGCGACGTCGCCATCGTGCACATGAACTGCGTGCACCAGCATTTCAACGCAAGCGCCACGAAACCCGCTCGCGCGCTGGTCCTGAAATCGAAGCCGATGATCATGTTCATGAATCTGCTTTTCCAGAAGACGGTGATCCCGCGTCCGACCGAGCCCACACCCGAGGGCAAGGGTTTCGCGCCCAGACACTTAGAGGAAA
>DATNCQ010000102.1:0-5170 GCA_035571515.1 Vicinamibacterales bacterium | reverse complement strand
GTGCAGATCCGCACCGCGGAGATGCACCGCGTCGCGGAGGAAGGCATCGCGGCGCACTGGAAGTACAAGGAAGGCCGCCTCGGCGCGGACCGCGACGAGCAGTACTTCATCTGGCTGCGCCAGCTCCTCGAGTTCCAGCAGGAGGTGCGCGATCCGCAGGAGTTCCTGCAGAACCTGAAGATCGAGCTCTACCCGGAAGAGGTCTACATCTTCACGCCGAAAGGGGAGGTCAAGGCGCTGCCGCGCGACGCGACGCCCGTGGACTTCGCCTACGCGATCCATACCGACGTCGGCCACCAGTGCGTCGGCGCGCGGGTCAACGGCAAGATGGTGCCGCTGCGCACGCGGCTCAGGAACGGCGACATCGTCCAGGTGATGACCACGCCCGGGCACCACCCGAGCCGCGACTGGCTCAACTTCGTCGTCACCTCGCGCGCGCGCAACAAGATCAAGCACTACATCCACGCCGAGGAGAAGTCGCGCAGCCTGGATCTCGGCAAGAAGGTATTCGACAAGGAAGCGCGCCGCTACGGGCTCAACGTCAAGTCGCTGACCGAAGGAGCGGCGTTCGCGAACGCGCTCAACGACTACGGCTACTCGAAGGCCGAGGAGCTGTTCGTCGCGCTCGGCTACGGCAAGCTGGCGGTCAAGGGCGTGCTCGCCAAGCTGGTGCCGCAGGAACAGCTGAAGGAGGCGCCCGAGGGCGGCCTGGCGCAGGTCGCCAACGTCGTCCGCCGCGTCCTCGGCCCGGCGGAAGAAAAGATCAAGGTGCGCGGCTTCGACGACCTGATGGTGTTCCGGGCGCGGTGCTGCAATCCGATCCGGGGCGAGAAGATCGTCGGCTACATCACGCGCGGCAAGGGAGTGTCGGTGCACTCCGCCTCGTGCCCGAACGTCGTCAACCTGCTCTACGATCCCGACCGCAAGATCGAAGTCGAGTGGGACAAGGCATCGGACACTTCGCCGTACACGGTCCGGCTCAGCCTGCAGGTGGAAGATCGGAAGGGCATCCTCGCCGACGTCACCTCGAAGATCGCCGGCATCAACACCAACATCCGCAACGTCGAGGCGACCTCAGACGCCGATCGGCAGGGACGCATCGACATGACCGTCGAGATCAGCGACGTGAAGCACCTGCAGAAGGTGATCAAGTCGCTGCGCAGCGTCGAGGGTGTGGTGGACGTGGAACGCGCGACGCGCTAAAGCGCCGCGGTGACCTGGATTTCGACCAGCGAGTCTTTCGGCAGTCGCGCCACCTGCACGGTGGCCCGCGCCGGGGCCGGCGACGTGAAATACGTGGCGTAAATCTCGTTCACCTTGGCGAAGTCGTTCATGTCGGCCACGTAGACCGTGGCGCTGACGACGTGGCCGAAGGATGCGCCGGCGGCCTCGAGGATGGCGCCGATATTGGTAAAGACCTGACGCGTCTGGGCTTCGATGCCCCCGGACACCAGCGCTCCCGTCACCGGATCCAGGGGGATCTGGCCGGACAGAAACAGCATGTTTCCCGATTTGACGGCCTGCGAATAGGGGCCAATCGCCGCCGGTGCGTTCGGCGTGGAGACCGCCTCACGCACTTTCTGCCAGATCGCCACGTTTACGCCGCCTTGACGACCTTGCCGGAGCGCAGGCAGCGCGTGCACACCCGCAGGCGCCGGATGCCCCCGTTGACCATCGCGCGGACCCGCTGCAGGTTCGGCTCGAACCGGCGCGGGGTCACGTTGTGCGCGTGGCTGATATTGCGCCCGACCACCGGGCCCTTGTTACAGATTTCGCACCGCTTTGCCATGATTCCCACTCCAGAGCTACGGAGAAACGCTCATTATAGCACTTTCAGGCTCTAGACAGCGAGATCCCCGGCAGGTATAACCATTGCAGCCCCAACATTTCCGAGGGAGGTCTCATGGACGATCCGCTCTTCCAGGAGCAGACGCCGGCTGAGTACTTCAAGGGTCTGGTGGAGGAAGCGCTCGAGCGCCAGCGGTTGCGCGCGACGGAGCTGACCTCGTACTACCTGGTGGACCTCCTGTGCCGGTTCGTCCGCCCCGATCAGCGGATTCCGTTCGCCGACGATCCCGACGAACCGCTGGCGCTGCGCCTGTCCCGGGCGCTCGAGAGCGGCGGGATGGAACAGCGGGCGCGGCTGCGCAACCTCGGGGATTTCTCCCTGTTCATGTCCGGGTTCTACTCCGACAGCTTCCGCCGGCGGTCCGTGGATGTGGACTACTACGTGTCCATGGGAGAGTACGCCTACAGCTCGCTGAGCCGCCGGGAACAGGACGCGTTCGGCGGCGTCTTCCGGGAACTGGCCCGGAGGTTCGTGCACTACACAGATATTCTCGCGGATGTCAGCGAGCGGACAGGGTCCTCGTCGAGCACCGATGTATTGCGCCTGTACGAGAAATGGCTCCGTACGGGCAGCGCCCGCGACGGGCAGCGGCTCGTGGAACGGGGCGTGGCCCCGAACGCGTCCCTGAACATGAAATTCCTGCAATAGTCCAGTTTTCCGGACGTTACCCGACCGGAATCAAGAACCGTATCCCATCCCCTTGACGTCTAAACCGGCATTACGGTGGCGGTGGAGTTGCTTTCCGCCTCAGGAATACGCTAAACTGAGCGGCTTTAATATTGGCAATTTCATTGCATAAGGGCTTCCGACTTCGGTTGGAGGTCGCGGAGAGGGAAAGGAGCCGGACTCATATGAGCGCTCATACTCGGGAACACATGAACACGAATCGGTACGACGAACTGAAGGGCATCCTGGAGGAACGCCGCCGCGAGATCAACAGCGAGGTGCAGGGGCGGATGCGCGGCGTGCGCGCGGAAGGCACCGGTAGTGCCGTCCAAGGCGTGCTCGACGCCGCGGAAACGTCCGAGCTCGACATCCAGGACGAGATCGAGTTCGCGCTCATCCAGATGAAGGCCGAGACGCTCCACAAGATCGACGAGGCGCTGCGCCGCCTGGAAGAGGGCACCTACGGCTACTGCTTCGAGTGCGGCGAGGAAATCAGCGAGAAGCGCCTTCGCGCGCTGCCGTTCGCGGTGCGCTGCAAGGACTGCGAAGAGGCGCGCGAGGTCAAGCAGCAGCGCGACCGCCTGATGGCTCAGCGGCGCGGTGCGGCGTCCCTCTTTATCGACATGCAGGGATGACCCGAATCGGGTAATCTGCGCTCCGTATGTCCGAGCAAGACGCGGAGCGGCCGGTCGGCGACCAGGGCGACCAGATCGTCGAACAGGACGCCGAACGGCCGCTCCAGATTCCCCCGGAGCTCCCGCTCCTGCCGCTCCGGGACACCGTCCTTTTCCCGAACTCATTCATGCCGCTGGCGGTCGCCCGCGAGGCGTCCGTTCGCCTGGTCGAGGAAGCCAACCAGTCCGGGCGCCTGATCGGCGTCTTCACGCAACGCGAAGCGGCGACCGAAGAGCCCATGCAGGAGGAGCTCTACCCGGTCGGAACCGTGACCCACATCCACAAGATGTTCAAGCTGCCGGACGGCAGCCTGCGCCTCATCGTCCAGGGTGTGGAGCGCGTGACACTCGACAGGGTGGTGCAGACGCGTCCCTACCTCCGCGCCGCGGTCACCGCCGCTCCGGATCAGCTGCGCGACGAGGATCGCCTGGAAATCGACGCGCTGCAACGCAACATCAAGAGCAACTTCCAGCAGGTCGTCTCGCTGTCGCCGCTGCTCTCCGACGACCTGCAGGCGCTCGCCGCCAACATCACCGATCCCGGCAAGCTCGCCGACTTCATCGCCTCCAGCCTGGCGACCATCGGCACGCCGGTGAAGCAGGAAATCCTCTCCACGCTCGACGTCCGCGCCCGGATGGACGCGCTGAACCGGATCCTCATCAAGGAGCTCGAAGTGCTCGAGCTCGGATCGCGCATCCAGTCGCAGGTGCAGTCCGAGGTCGGCAAGAACCAGCGCGAGTACTTCCTGCGCGAGCAGATGAAGGCGATCCAGAAGGAGCTGGGCGAGGGGGACGAGCAGGCCAAGGAGATCGAGGAGCTCCGCGCCAAGATCGAGGCGGCCGGCATGCCCGACGGGGTGAAGAAGGAAGCCATCCGCGAGCTGGATCGGCTGTCGAAGATGCCCGTCGCCGCGGCCGAGTACACGGTGTCGCGCACCTACGTCGACTGGCTGATTGCGCTGCCGTGGTCGAAGCGCACCGAGGACTCGATCGACCTCAAGCACACCAAGGAAGTGCTCGACGCGGACCACTCCGGCCTGGAGAAGGTGAAGGATCGCGTCCTCGAATACCTCGCGGTCCGCAAGCTCAATCCCGACGTGAAGGGGCCGATCCTCTGCTTCCTCGGGCCTCCAGGCGTCGGCAAGACGTCGCTGGCGCGGTCGATCGCCAACTCGATCGGGCGCAAGTTCGTGCGCGTCTCGCTCGGCGGCATGCGCGACGAGGCGGAGATCCGTGGCCACCGGCGCACCTACATCGGGGCGCTGCCCGGACAGGTGATCCAGGGGATCCGCCGCGCCGAGTCGAAGAACCCGGTCTTCATCCTCGACGAGATCGACAAGCTCGGCTCCGACTTCCGCGGCGATCCCGCCTCGGCGCTGCTCGAAGTGCTCGATCCGGAGCAGAACAACACCTTCCGCGATCACTACCTCGACGTGCCGTTCGATCTGTCGGAGGTGCTGTTCCTGACCACGGCCAACGTCCTCGATCCGATTCCACCGCCGCTGCGCGACCGCATGGAAGTGCTGGAGCTGGCCGGCTACACGGAAGAGGAGAAGCTGGCGATCGCGTTCGAGCACCTGATCGCCAAGCAGGTGAAGAACCACGGCCTCACGCCGGAGTTCGTCGAGTTCACCAAGGACGCGATCAGCAGCGTGATCCGCGGCTACACGCGCGAAGCCGGGGTGCGCAATCTCGAGCGCGAGATCGGCGCGCTCTGCCGCAAGGTGGCGCGGCGCCGTGCGGAGGGGGACGAGACCAGGGTGGTGATCACTCCCGAAGCCGTCGTGCAGATGCTCGGCGCGCCGACGTTCCTCGACGAAGAGGTCGAGAACCGCACCAAGGATCCCGGGGTCGCGGTCGGCCTGGCCTGGACGCCGGCGGGCGGGGAGGTGCTGTTCGTCGAAGCCTCGCGCATGCAGGGCGGCGGGTCGCTGACGCTGACCGGACATCTCGGCGACGTCATGAAGGAATCGGCGCGCAC
>DATNCQ010000101.1:0-16087 GCA_035571515.1 Vicinamibacterales bacterium | reverse complement strand
GTCATCGGCTGGGACTTCCGTATCCTCGACGGCCAGGGATCGGTGCAGGGACGCACGACCGCGCTCAACCAGGCGATTGCGCTCAAGCCCGACGGCATCATCCTCGGCAACGTCGATACCTCCGAACAGGCGCCGGTGATCCGCCGGGCGGCGATGCTCGGGATCAAGATGGTCGGGTGGCACATCGGCCCGACTCCCGGTCCGGTCACCGATCCACCGGTGTTCACCAACGTCACGACCGACCCGCGCGAGGTCGCCAAGGCCGCCGCGCTCTACGCCGTCGTCGATTCCAACGGTACCGCCAACGTGATCCACTTCAAGGACAGCATCACCACGATCTCGACCGCGAAGACGAACGCGTCCGAGGAGGTGATCAAGGGGTGCGGGGGCTGCAAGGTGCTGGAGACCGAGGACACGCCGATGGGCGACCTGGCCAACCGCATGCCGAGCCTGACGACGTCGCTGCTGACGAAGTACGGCTCGCAGTGGACTTACGCGATTGCCGTCAACGACCTCTACTTCGACTTCTCGGCGCCGTCGCTGCAGTCGGCCGGCGTCGATGCGGCGAGCGGCTACCCGCGGCAGATTTCGTCGGGCGACGGATCGGTCACGGCGTTTCAGCGCATCCGTCAGAAGCGCTATCAGATCGGCACGGTCGCCGAGCCGCTGCACCTGCAGGGGTGGATGTGCATCGATGAACTGAACCGGGCGTTTGCGGCGCAGCCGCCGAGCGGGTTCGTGCCGCCGCCGCATCTGTTCGTCGCCTCGAACCTGGGTCGCGACGGCGGACCGAACAACGTCTACGAGCCGGAGAACGGCTACAAGGACGTCTACAAGAAGATCTGGGGGAAATAGACGGCGGGCCGGCTGAAGCCGGCCCCTCCGAATCACCCTTTCACCTCAGAATGTCACGCCGGCGGAAATCTGCAGCGAGTGTCCCTCGACGGTCGCCTCGTTCGAGAACTCCTTGAAGTACTTCACGTTCACCAGTCCACGGATCTGCGCGCGCGCCGGGGACGCGTGCACGCCGAGAAAGACCGCCCACACGGTCACGAGGCTCGCGAGACGGCAAGGCGTCGTGTTCATGGATTGGTCTCCGTCAGTGGGTCGGCGCGTAGCCGATCGGGAACTTCTCGAACATCTTGTCGAGCGCCTTGCTCATCTTCTTGAGGTTCTTCGTCGGCTTGTCGCTCGCGGTCGCCGTGGCGACGCCGCGCCACACCATCTTCTTCGTCTTCGCGTCGTAAAGGTCCACGACGAGCGTCCCGTCGATGTAGGTATCGACGCTCGTGGTGCTGTACCCGCCGCCCCACCAGGCGCCGTACCCGAATCCGTTCACGACGAGCTCCTGGCGTTCCTTCGTCGTCACGTGCGTCGTGACGTAGGCGTCGGGGGCGGTCGTGTTCATGCCGAGGCCTTTCGCGGCCAGGCGCGCGTCCACCGCCGCGTGCAGGCGGTCCTCATTCAGCGGATTCGGCGCCGGCGTGCCCTGGATCCACGCGTAGGTCTTGTAGGTCGCAAACGGCGCGGCCGGGTCGGAATCGACGGTCACCTTCTGCGCGTAGACGACTGCGGTCGCCATCAGCAGCGCAACCGCGACAATCCCGTTCTTCATGGACACCTCCATCGCGCGGCACGGAGCAAGGCACTTGCCGCCACCGGCGCCTACGTCGAGCGCACCATCGTTTGTCCGTCATGACGGCCGGCCGTGACCTTGACGACCGGGCGTCGATCACCCGCCGTGAAGATTCACGCCATCGATGCGGGGAGTACGGCTTGCACATCGCCCGGCCGACCGTACAGCCGGGCCGATGCTGCCGCGCTGCCGCGCCAGCAGTCAGGAACCCGCAATCGAGCGCTCGCGGTCGAAGGAAGGACACGATGAAAGCCGTTCTGAAACTGATTCGGCGGGCGCCGGCCGCGCTGGCGCTTGCGGCGCTCGCAACGACGGCAATGCCGGCGCACGCGCAGCAGGGGACGAAGCCGAACATCCTGGTGATCTTCGGCGACGACATCGGACAGACCAACATCAGCGCCTACACACACGGACTGGTCGGCTACCAGACGCCCAACATCGACCGCATCGCGAACGAGGGCGCGATGTTCACCGACTACTACGCGGAGAACAGCTGCACCGCCGGCCGCTCGTCGTTCATCACCGGACAGACGCCCTGGCGCACGGGCCTCTCCAAGGTCGGCATTCCCGGCGCGCCGGTCGGCCTGCAGGCGCGCGACGTCACGATGGCGCAGGCGCTCAAGGCGCTCGGCTACGCGACCGGCCAGTTCGGCAAGAACCATCTCGGCGACCGTGACGAGTACCTGCCGACCGCCCACGGCTTCGACGAGTTCTTCGGCAACCTGTACCACCTCAACGCCGAGGAAGAGCCCGAGCGCCCGGGGTTCCCGAAAGACGATGCGGCGTTCGTCGTGGCCTATCACCCGCGCGGCGTCCTGCACTCGTACGCCGGCGGGAAGATCGAGGACACGGGGCCGCTCACGCGCAAGCGGATGGAGACGATCGACGACGAAACGACCGCGGCGGCGATGGCCTTCATGCAGCGCCAGGCGAACGCGGGGAAGCCCTTCTTCACGTGGATGAACACGACGCGCATGCACCTGTTCACGCACGTGCGCGAGTCGATGCGCGGCCAGAGCGGCATGCCCGACAACGAGTACGCCGACGGCATGCTCGAGCACGACGGCGACGTGGGCACGCTCCTCAAGACACTCGACGACCTCGACATCGCCGCCAACACGATCGTCATCTACACGACCGACAACGGCCCGAACATGTTCACGTGGCCCGACGCGGCGATGACGCCGTTCCGCAGCGAGAAGGACTCGAACTGGGAAGGCGCCTTCCGCGTGCCGGCGATGGTGCGGTGGCCCGGAAAGATCAAGCCGGGCCAGGTGCTCACCGGCATGTTCTCGGGACTCGACTGGTTCCCGACGCTGCTCGCCGCCGCCGGCGACACCAGCATCGCCGACCGGCTGCTCAAGGGCACGAGCCTTGGCGGGAGGACCTACAAGGTGCACCTCGACGGCTACAATCAGCTGCCGTATCTCACCGGTGAGCAGCCGACGAGCGCGCGTCACGAGTTCTTCTACTTCAACGACGACGGCGTGCTGGTCGGCACGCGCGTGAACGACTTGAAGTTCGTCTGGTGCGAACAGCGGCAACCGGGGAACATGGCCATCTGGGCCAACCCGTTCACGTGCCTGCGGGTCGCGAAGGTCTACAACCTGCGGATGGATCCGTTCGAGAGGGCCGACATCACGTCGGACCAGTACTACGACTGGATCGCGAAGAACGCCTACCTCCTGCCGTACGGCGTGATGAAGACCGCCGCGTTCCTCGAGACGTTCGTCGACTACCCGCCGAGCCAGCCGCCGGCGAGCTTCTCGGTCGATCAGATCGTCGAGGACGTCAAGAAACGGATCGAGCGCCAGTCGCACGGGCCCACGCGGTGACGCGGCCGTGACGACCAGCGCGCGCAGACGACGACAGACGCGCCGCCCCGCGTGGCGGCGCGTCGCCGTACTCGCGATCGCCGTCGCCGGACTGTGGCTGGTCTGGGCACGTAACGCCGCGACCGTCGGCGGCGACGAACCTGGCGGCATGGTGTGGATTCCCGGCGGCGAGTTCTGGATGGGCGCGCAGGACGTGCCGGAACGCGACACCGTCGGGATGCTCGCCACGCGCGACGCGCGTCCGATCCATCGCGTCTACGTCGACGGCTTCTGGATGGACACGACCGTCGTCACCAACGCGGAGTTCGCGCGATTCGTGGAGTCCACCGGCTACGTCACGGTCGCCGAGCGGACGCCGCGCGCCGAAGACTTTCCCGGCGCGCCGCCTGCAAACCTGGTCGCCGGCTCGGTCGTGTTCGCAGCACCGGACCATCCCGTCCCGCTCGACAATTACCTGCAATGGTGGTCGTACCTGCCGGGGGCGAGCTGGCGGCATCCGGAGGGTCCGGGCAGCAGCCTGCGAGGCCGCGAGCAGCACCCGGTCGTGCAGGTCGCCTACGAAGACGCCGAGGCGTACGCGCGCTGGGCAGGCAAGCGGCTGCCGACGGAGGCGGAATGGGAGTTCGCGGCGCGCGGCGGCCTGTCGCGCAAGCCGTACGTCTGGGGCGACGAGTTCCGGCCCGGCGGCACGTGGATGGCCAATACGCACCAGGGTCAGTTCCCGGTGACCGATACTGGCGAAGATGCGCACGTCGGCCTCGCCGCCGTCGGCATGTATCCGGCGAATGGCTACGGCCTCTACGACATGGCGGGCAACGTCTGGCAATGGGTCAGCGACTGGTACCGCCCCGACTACTACGCGCAGCTCGCGCGGCAGGGGACGCTCGCCCGAAATCCGCGCGGCCCCGCGGCGTCATTCGATCCGGACGAGCCGTCACAGCCCAAGCGCGCGATGCGCGGCGGCTCCTTCCTCTGCACCGACCAGTACTGTTCCCGCTACATCGTCGGCACGCGCGGCAAGGGCGAAGTCAGCAGCGGCGCCAATCATCTCGGCTTCCGCTGCGTGCAGGACGCGCGCTGAATCTTTTCGTGTAGATCCAGGCAATCGCGGCCGCGGCGCTCTACTGGACGACGCGCCGCCGGACGAATGCTCTATGTAGAGACTTCGTCGAATTTTCACCCTCTTCCCACTTCCCAGGATTTCCCAGAATTTTCAGGTGTCCCTCGTGAAAAAGATATTCGCCGCGACGGCTGCGTCCGCCGCCATGGTTTTCCTCGTCCAGTCGCCGATCGCCGCGCAGCGGCCGGCGCCGATGCGCGTGCGCGCCACGTCGCTCTCCGAGCTTCGGCAGTGGGACGCGTACGTCACCGGCCGCGCGCGCGACGGCCAGCTGCACCTCCGTCTCGCCGACCGCGATCCTTCGCTTCCGCTGCGAACGATCGAGCGCTTCGACCAGTTTCACCAGGGCGTCCGCATCTGGGGCGCGGACGTCGTCCGCGACTCGGAACGCGGCGTCCCCATCTCGATCTTCGGCGAGCTCGCGCCCGACCTGAGCCTGCCGGTCGAGCCGTCGCTGGCGGCAGACGCCGCGCGCGAGGCGTTGCTGCGCACCCGCGGCGCTGGCGCCGTGCTGCTGCGCGAGCCAGAGCTCGTCATCATCCGCCCGGCCGGCGGTGACTACCGGCTGGCCTACACCGCCATCGTGGCCGGCGGCGTGACGGTCGCGCGCGAGTTCGTCGACGCCAACAGCGGCGCCGAGCTGCTGCGGTATTCGGAGATACAGACACAGGCCGTCGTCGCCACGGGGCGCGGCGTGCTGGGCGATACGAAGAAGATGAGCGTAGTCCAGGAGGCGGACACCTATTTCGCCGACGACCGCCTGCGTCCGCCGGTGCTGCGCACCTTCGACATGCACGGCAGCCTCTACCACGCGATCAACGTGCTGCTCGGTTCGCCGCTGTTTCCGTCCGACCGTGCGTCGAACGCGACCGCCCAGTGGCAGGACAGCGTCGCCGTCGACGCGCACACCAATCTCGGGTGGACCTACGACTACTACTTCAAGCGCCACGGCCGCCGCGGCCTCGACAACCGCGACCGGCCGATCACCGCGCTGATCAACGGCATTTCGCAGACAGGAGCGCTGTCGCTGCCGATCGACTACGCCGATTTCGCGGTCAACGCCTTCTGGTGCGGCGCGTGCGGTCCCCGCGCCACGGGCATCATGTACTTCGGCAACGGCATCCCGCCGCAGTACTCCGTCGAGGGGATCGGCGAGAACGTCGGCTACCTCGCCGGGTCGCTCGATGTGATCGCGCACGAGCTCACGCATGGCATCACCGAATCCACGTCCGGGCTGCTGCCCGAGGGCGAAGCCGGCGCGCTCAACGAGGCGTTCTCCGACATCATGGGCACGAGCGTCGAGTTCTATTACCAGGCGCCCGGAGCGGGCTTCGGGCAGGCCGACTACGACCTCGGCGAGGACACGATTCGCGGCATCTCGACGCCGCTCAACGGCATCAGGTCGCTGTCCAACCCCCGGTCGCACATGCAGGGCGGCATCGTCAGCCCGGACCACTATTCGCTTCGCTACACCGGCGACCTGGACGAGGGCGGCGTGCACATCAACTCGGGCATTCCGGGACACGCGTTCTATCTCGCGATTGAAGGGGGCACGAACCGCACATCGGGCCTCAGAGTCGACGGCGTCGGGGCGGCCAATCGCGAGCAGATCGAAAAGGTGTTCTACCGCGCGTTCACGCTGCTGATGCCGGCGGACGCGACGTTTGCCACCGCGCGCGCCACCACGATCCAGGCGGCGCGGGATCTCTACGGCGCCGGCAGCGCCGTCGAGCGCGCGGTGACGCAGGCGTGGACGGCCGTGGGCGTATTTTGAGGAGAACCATCGTGAGCCACCAGAACTTCGTCACCACCGCACTCGTGCTCCTCTTCGCCGCCGCGACGTCGGCGTCCGCGCAGTCCCTCACGCCAGCCGTGAAGGGCTACGTCTCGATCAATGGCGGCTATCAGGTCACGACGAACAGCTTCGGGCATGCCGATTCATTCGAGGCCAACGCCGAGCAGGGACGTTACCAGTCGGACTATACGGTGAAGGCGGGACCGTCGTTCGACATCGCCGCGGGCGCGATCGGGTGGCGGCACCTCGGCTTCGGCATCGGCGTCAGCCGCTTCTCGCGCTCGACCCCGCTGCACCTGGCCGGCGACGTTCCGCATCCGTTCTTCTTCGACCGCGGCCGGGAGGTCAGCGGCGACGTCGGCGGCCTGCAGCGGCAGGAAGTGGCGGTTCACACGCAGGTGCGTGCGATGGCGCCGGTCGGCGACCGCCTGCAGGTGATGGCGTTCGGCGGCTACTCGTACTTCCAGCTGACCCAGGACGTCATCACCGAGGTGACTTACACCGACGAGTATCCGTACGACTCGGCGTCGCTCAAGGGTGCGACGACGACGGCAAAGGCCGGATCGAAGATCGGCGTCAACGGCGGCGCGGATGTCGCGTTCTTCCTGACGCGGCGGCTCGGCCTCGGCTTCGGCGCGCAGTATGCGGGCGCGACGATCGTGCTGCCGATGGGGTCTGGTGCGGGGACGCGCGTCAAGGTCGGCGGCGTCCAGGCGGGCGGCGGCCTTCGTCTCCGTTTCTAGTTGGGTATTCGAGGGGCCGGCTGAAGCCGGCCCCTACGGGTACTGCATGCTTCGTGGCTATGCCTTGGCCTGGGTGACGGGCACGTTGAAGTACGCGGGCTCGTTGCCGGGATACCACTTGATGTTGCATCCCATGCTCGGCCGCTGGCTCTCCGACGGCTTCTTGCCGGCGAGCACGGCGTCGGTGGCCGCGCGCAGATCGGCGCCACTGACCGGCACGTTGTTCTTCGGGCGGCTGCCGTCGAACTGACCACGATACGCGAGGCGGCCCTGGCCGTCGAAGAGGAAGAAGTCGGGCGTGCAGGCGGCCTTGAACGCCTTGGCGACCTTCTGGTCCTTGTCGAACAGATACGGGAAGTTGTAGCCGGCTTCCGCGGCTTCCTGCTTCATCCCATCCGGGCCGTCCTCCGGAAATTCCTCGATGCTGTTGGACGCGATGGCGACGACCTTCAGGCCCTTCGCCTCGTACTCCTTCGCGTACTTCGCAAACTCCGGGCGGATGTGCTTCACGAACGGGCAGTGCTTGCAGATGAAGGCGACGAGCAGCGCCTTGCTGCCCTTGACGTCGGCGTCGGTCACCGTCTTGCCGTTGAAGTCGGGCAGCGAAAAGGACGGCAGCGTCGTGCCGAGGTCGAGCATGGTCGATGGCGTTTCAGGCATGGAGACTCCTCGAGAGAGACAACCGCCGATTATAGATCGGCGGGTCCGCGCACCCGTGGCATCGGAGGGCGCGCGGAACCCGCCCTACTGGGTCTTCGCCGCCTGCTGCTGCGCCAGCGTCGCGCGGAACATTGCCTCCTGGATGTCGGCCTCGAGGTCGCAGTTGGCGGCGTCGATGAACGGGTTCGCTCCCCTGGCCGCCAGCTTCGCGTGCTTCTCCAGCATGCGGTACTGAGCCGGGTGATCGCCGAGCGGGACATCGCACGGCAGCGCGCGCACGACCTTGAACGTCCGTTCGAACTGCGCGGCGACCGCCGGCGAAATCGTGCCCGGAGAGCGGATGCTGCAGTGGAAGACCACGTCGTAGGTCTTGCCACCCTCCTGCGCTTTCATCGTCCACGCGGTGCAGCCCGGGGTGTGACCGGCGGTGAGATGCGCCGTCAGCGTCGTGCCGCCGAGCGTCACGGTGTCGCCGTCGTGAATGATCCTGTCGATCGGATGTTCCTTGCCGCCGGGCTTGATCGCCTTCAACGTGTCGACGTCTTCCGCCATCACGACCACCTGCGCGCCGGTCAGCTCTTTCACCCGCGCGTCGCCTTCCTGGTGGTCGCCGTGCGCGTGGTTGCCCAGCAGGATCTTGATGTCCGAGAACTTGAAGCCGAGATCGGCGACCGACTTCTGGATGACGGGCACGTTCCGCTCGTAGGTGCTGTCGAGCAGGATGTTTCCCTGCGGCGTGACGACGAGAAACGAGCTGAGCGTCTTCGTCCCCACGTAATAGATGTTGCCGATCACCTTGTGCGGCGGAAACTGCGTCGTCTGATCCTGTTCGCTGCCCATGTTGCGGGCCAGGATCGAACGCGGCGTGTAGACCTGGCCGTGGACGGTGACGGACGGCGTATCGGGCGCTCCCTGCGCGAAGGCGCTCACCGCGACTGCGACGCCGACTGTTGTTATGAGAATTCGCATAGATCCTCCGGCGGGTTCGACCCGCCCTACCGGGTTGACACGGGGCTCGTCATCGCCGCGAGCACCTTGCCGAAGAACTCGTTCTGCGACTTGTCGTCCTTGATCCAGCGGACGACGACGACGAGGTCGTTCTCCCAGTCGATGTAGATGACGTTCGAGCCGGCGCCGACGAACCGCACGCTCGACGCGGGGAGCGACGGCATCGGCTTCTTGTCGGTGTTGAGGTACCAGTTCGCGAAGCCGTAGTCCTTGTTCGCGGGGCCCGGCGTCTTCGCCATCTGGATCCACTTCTCCGACACGATCTGGCGGTCGTTCCACTTGCCGTTGCGCAGGAACAGGTAGCCGAAGCGAGCCATGTCCCACGCGTTGATGAACATGCCGCCGCCCCAATGGCCGCCGCCGGAGACCGACTGCATCTTCGTGCCGTCGATGTCGACCCAGGAGTTCTCGTAGCCGAACCAGCGCCACGTGCTCGAGGCGCCAATCGGCTCCATGATCTCCTCGCGCAGCACTTCGGGCAGCGGGCGGCGCCAGACCTGCAGCGCCGCGAGCGCGAGCACGTTCACGCGCACGTCGTTGTACTTGAAGTGCGTGCCGGGCTCGTACATCGGCCGGTTCTGCCATTCCGCCGGCTTGCCGACGGGCCGGTCGCCCCAGTCAGGCTTCCCCCACAGCGTGCCCGACCAGTCGCTCGACTGCCGCAGCAGGTGCTCCCACGTAATCGACTGGTTGTGCGGCGCTTCGAACAGGTCGACGCCGAATGGCATGTAGTCGCGCGCCTTGTCGGTGATGTCGTGGATCAACCCCTTCTGCCACGCGAGCCCGACGACCGTGGTGAGGAAGGTCTTGCTGACGCTGTGCGTCATGTCCACCTTCTTCGTCTCACCCCATTCGGCGACGACGTAGCCGTGATGGATGACCAGGCCGTTGAGCGGCGCGCGGACGCTGTGCGGGCCGAGGATCGAGTCGAACGGCTCGTTCGCGGCGAAGGACTGCTGATGGACAACCGCCTGGTCGTGCGGCGCGGGATTGTCGCTGGCGATGGCGAACTTGATCGCCTCGTCGAGCTTCGCCGGGTCGAACCCTTCCTGCTGCGGCGTGTGCTTCTGCCAGTCGAAGCGGCCCGGGTAATACGGGGCGGTCTGCGCCGCCGCCGCCGAGGCGCTGGCGAAGAGCAACGCGAGGGCGAGACACAGCTGCTTGGTCATGCGCGGGATTCTACTTCAGGGGGCTAGTGGCGGGGGGTGGGCGCGCTACCATAGGCGGATGAAGCAGATGAGGATGGCGCGCGCGGCGACGGCCGCGTTCCTGGTATGGACGTGTGTGGCGGCGACCGCGTCGGCGCAGGCGATTCAGCGGCTCACGGTGCCGGGCATCAACAACTTCTGGCGCGTGGACGACACCGTCTCGACCGGCGGCACGATCACCTCACCCGAGATGGCCGTGCCCGAGCTGAAACGCCGCGGCATCCGGACCGTCATCAACCTCGCCGGCGGCGCCGCAGCGGATGCGGAGCGCACCGCCGTCGAGCAGGCGGGCCTGAAGTACGTGCTGCTGCCGATCGACCCGATGGCGCTCGACCGCGCGCCGGTCGACGCGATCCTCCAGGCGTTGAACGACCGTGGGAACTTCCCGATTTTCGTCCACTCGGGCGCGGGTCACCGCGCCGCCGCCGCGCTCATGATCAAGCGCGTGATGGTGGACGGCTGGACGATCGAGAGGGCGGGCATCGAAGCGGCCTCGGCCGGCATGGTGCTCGACAACGACATGGCGCCGGTGTGGTGGAAGTTCATTCGCGACTACCTCAAGGCGCACGGGAAATAGCGTCTCCTCCCGCGCCGGGCTTGCGCGCATGCTATAGTGGCTGGGTTACGTTGGTTTCGCCGCGTTTGTTCTGCCTGCGTCAGTTCTGATTCCTGCACGCCTCCAGAAGTTCCAGCCGCTGCCTCCAACAATTCAAAGGACTGTGCATGAGAATTTACGTAGGAAATCTGTCGTACAACACCGGCGAGGCCGAGCTGCAGCAGCTCTTCTCCGGCGTCGGCGCCGTGGAAACCACCCAGGTCATTCGCGATCGCGCGACCGGGCGGTCGAAAGGCTTCGGTTTCGTCGAGATGACGAATGACGACGAGGCGCGCACCGCGTGCGAGACGCTCAACCAGCAGGAGTTCGACGGCCGGCGTTTGACCGTGAACGAAGCCAAGCCGCAGGAGCGCTCCGGCGGCGGCGGCGGCTACGGCCGCGGCGCGGGCGCCCGTCAGCCGCGCGAAGCGCGCTGGTAGTGTGAACGCGGGTCGTCAGGGTCACGGCTGCCGTGGCCCTGCCGACCCCGCCCTGCGACCCGAATCCCGACTCCCGGCCGCCTACGTCTGCAGCGCGCCCTTGTAGAGCGCGACCAGTTTCCCCCAGGCGCGTTCCGCGTCGTCCATCTTGTAGATAGGCTTGCCATCGGCGAGCGGCATGTCGCGGATGCACCAGCCGTGCAGCGCGGCCGGATACAGCTCCACCTCCACCGGCACCTTCGCCGCCTCGAACGCTTCCTTCAGCTTCACCTTGGCGTCCGGCTGCCGCATGTCGTCGTTGGACGCCACGCCGAAGTACATCCGCGCCTTGATCTTCGGCGCCAGCAGGTGCGGGCTCGTCGGCTGATCGGTGACGAGACCGCCGCCGTGGAACGACGCGCCGGCGCCGACCCGGTTGGGCACCGTCGCCGCCGTCTTGACGACGAGCGGGCCGCCCATGCAGTAGCCCTGCGTGCCGATCTTCTTCGCCTTGTCGACCTGCCGCTGCGTGTCGAGCCACGCGATGAAGGCGGTCGCGTCGCGCTCGGCGGCGCCGGGCGCGTTGATCGATCCCATCAAGGGCTGCAGCTTCGCCATGTCCGCCGGGTTCGCGAAGTTGAACTTCGACGGGTCGTCGAAGACCGGCGCCTTGGCCAGGCGATAGAACGGATTCGGCACCAGCACCGAGTAGCCTTCGCCGGCGATTCGCTTGCCGATCTCGCGCATCACCGGACGCAGGCCGAACGCATCCGGCCAGATCAGCACCGCCGGATGCGCGCCCGTGGTCGGATGGATGAACGCGGCGTCGCACGTGCCGTCCTGCGTCTTGATCGTCACGTTGTCCTCGACGACAGGCACGGCGGCCTCGGAGGCGCTGCCGGCCGCGAGGCCGACCCCCGCCGCGACGGACAGCGTCACGAAGTCGCGCCGCGAGATGTCGGTTTTCTGATCTTGATCGTCAGCCATGAGGGCTCCTTTTCAGAAGTACATAGGCCTGGTACCGCGTCTTCACTCGAATCCATGAGGAGGCGGACCCGGCGCGCGTCGGCTATTGGATTACGGACGCGACGGAAACGCAATGGCGCGACCTTCGTCGCACCCGGCGGGAAGCGAGGCATCCCTCGGCGGCACGTTGCCGACGTAGCAGCCAGGAATCATGTAGATCGTCGTCGGCGCCGGCGCCGGCGGCGGCACGTCGGGTGACGAGGGGACCTGTGCAACCGGGACTGGCGCGGCCGCGAGACGCTTCATCGCGCCGCGGTAGGTGATGAGCGCGCCGGCCGGAATCTGCACGTCCACGTGCAGCGTCTCGTAACCCTCTTCGCGAAGCTCGAGCGCGTGGCCGCCGGCCTCGAGCGTCAGCTCACCGCCGAGGTCGCTCATCAGGCCGACGTAGTAGCCATCGACATAGATTTGCGGATCGCCGCGCGACTGCAGCGTGAGGTGCAGGCGCCCCGTGGG
Organism: Vicinamibacterales bacterium; assembly: GCA_035571515.1. GTDB lineage: Bacteria > Acidobacteriota > Vicinamibacteria > Vicinamibacterales > UBA2999 > Gp6-AA40. Next base: position 3,586 of record DATNCQ010000101.1, on the reverse strand, counting down.
CTGGTACTCCACCGGCGGTGCAGGCGGACTCGGCACGGCCGTGCCCGGCAGGAGCGAGTCGGGGACATACGGCCATCCCAACCCGTATCCAAACGCGGGGACGAACACCAGCGCGTTTCGCTCGAAAGAGCCGCGCCGGTTTCCGCGGACGCCGTCGCCACGTGTGCCGCCGCGCGGCGGAACGCGATCGCCGCGAAACGAATTCAGGATCGACGGAGGACGTGTCACCGGCCCCAACCCGATCGGCGGCAGCGGAAGCCCGATGCTCGGCAGAGGCAGGCCGATCGACGGCAGCGGGATTCCGGTCGACGAGGCCGGCTGATGAGCGCTCGATCGTGCATGTGACTGGGCGCCGGCCGTTCCGGACACGACGATCAGGAGTGCAGCCGCGAGCACGGTTCGCATGGGAGGATCCTGCTATGACCATTATGCGACTGTCGACCGCCTTCGGAACAGTCCTCGCGCTCGGTGCTCCCGCTGCCGGGCAGTCCATCCTGTTCGAGAAAACGCTGAGCAACGCCCTGCGCGAATGCCCGGCGAACCAGCGGTGCGACGGGTGCGAGGACCGGCCCGGCGCCGTGCACCTCGTCGCGGACAACCCGCTGCTGGCCGACGCCTGAACCCTATGAACCCAGTTACTGGCGGCCGCGACCACCCTGGCCACCGTTGGCGGGCGCGCCGGGATCTGGCGCCGGCCCCTGCGTGCCCTGTCCCGCGCCGCGGCGACCGAGCTTCGCTTCCGGCAGCTTGTCGAAGTAGTACGTCCGGTAGCGGACCGACTTTCCTTCCGCGTCGAGGAACTCGAGCGACTGCTGGAAGGCAATCGGCGCCGGCGCGTTGCGCGCGACCGTGGCGTCGAGCACGTACAGCCGGTTCTCGTGCAGGTAGATGCCGACGTAGGTCCGCGTCATGTCCGGGTTGATGACCGTCAGCTGCTGCCCCGTCACCAGGTTGATGTAGTGGAAGTTGTCGAAGGTCACCTTGACGCCCGGCTTCAGGCGATAGAGCTGCGACGCGGCCCACTGGATCGAGCCGAGGATGTCGATCTGCCAGTAGGCGGGCGCCGAGAAATCGTCCGTGTGGTGATTCGCCGTGTAGAGCGCCTCGGAGTCCGAGTAATCGACGACGCGCACGGAATAGCGGTTCGCGCCGTCCTGCCAGCGGTAAATCGTCTGCGGGAACTTCGAGTCGTACTCGGATGTAAACGTCGACTTCTCCGCTATCGGCTCGCCGGGCGCATTGATCGCGAAGTGATCGTCCATGTTCTTGTACTCGATCCACTCTTTCTGCGCGAAGAGGGGACGGGCCACGAGCAGGACGCACGCCACGGCCGCGAGTCGAAACAATCGCATAGATCCAGTCCTCCGCCCGCCCACGATGCGAGCGAAGTAATACTGTCAGAAATCCAGGGTGGCCACAATGCGACCCGCCAGCATGCGAGGGCGCGCGCAACGCGCAGCGATTTTCTTCGGGGTGCCCGATTTGCTATGCTCCGCGCCAGCCATGCGCAGAACAACCGCTCTCGCCTCGCTCACCGCCGCGGCGGCGCTGCTCGCCGCCACGCCGTCGTCCGCCCATCATTCGGCCAACGCCGAATTCGACACCCAGAAAGAGATGACCATTACGGGCACGCTCACCAAGCTCGAGGTCGTGAACCCGCACTCGTGGTGGCATCTCGAGGTCAAGGGCGCTGACGGCAAGGTCACGACGTGGCGGCTGGAATCCAACAGCCCCGCCGGCCTGATCCGTCTTGGCGTGAAGGTGAAGACCGACGTCAAGGTCGGCGACACCTACTCGTTCAGGATCTCGCCGGCGTGGAAGGACCCGGATGGTGAGAAGCTCGGGTGGATGCGAGCCTTCACCATCAACGGCAAGGAATACGTCCTGACGGAGCTCTAGCCGTTACGGTTTGCCGACCGACAGCTGATCGACCACGCTGGCCACGCCGTCGGTTTCGCGCGCGAGCTGCAGCGCGCGGGCGTGCTGGCGCTGGTCGATGACCGTCCCGGTCAGCGTCACACGCCGGTCGTCGCTGCTGACGTGAATCCGGGAACCGTCGAGCGTGTCGTCGAGCGTGATCTTCGACTTGACCTTCGCGGTCAGGCCGGCTTCCTCGATCCCTTCGCTCGCGCGCTGGGCGCCGACGGCAACCTTGTCGCCGATCTCCGCGCCGGCCGCGCGCGCCTTCTCGCGCGTCCTCTCCGCCTGCGCGCCCGACGTGCCAACCGGCCTGGTGGCAACAGCCGGCTCGCTCGTCGTTTCGGCCGAGCGCCCGCCGCCCCAGCGGTATCCGAAGAAGAACGCCGCCGCCGCGACAACGACGATTACGATGAGCGCGAATCGCAGAAGAGCTCTGAGCATGCTCCCCTCCCCGCACGGGAGGAAGCATCGGACGTGCCGGGCGACGGCACCGGCGAGGTAGCAGGTAAGAGGTATCAGGTTTCGGCATGGTCGAGGTGCCAGGCTTATACCTGGACCACGCCTGACACCTGATACCTGTTACCTCGCCGCGCGACTACCGCGCCGCCGTAGTCGCGGCCGGATACGTGGGCAACGTTACGTGCTCGCCGAAGGTCGCCTTCAGACCTTCGATCGCGCAGTTCTCGTCGCCGCCGCCGCCCGCGCCGCCGCCCACGCCAACGACGCCGATCATCTGGCCGTCCACGACGATCGGGAGGCCGCCGGCGTTGGTGAAGAAGTCGTACTGCGCAATCGTGCGGTTCTGGCTGGCGGGATTGTTGCGGCCCTGCGCCGTGTAGACCGAGGTCGGCACGCGCGTCTTCAGCGAGGTCTCCGCCTTCATCAGCGCGGTGCGGATGTTGTTGAAGACCTGCCCGTCCATCCGCTCCATGTGCACGAACTCGCCGAAGTTGTCCAGGATGTAGAGCGACATGCTGCCGTTCTTCCCCGCCGCGAAGTCGCGGCACACCCTGGCGATCTTCTTCGCCGCCGCCAGCGAAATCTGGTTGCCGTCGAACACGTTCGACGCGCCCTTGCCGCCGACGACCCACTCGGGATTCGACACCGACGCCTTCGGCGTGGCCGTCGTCGCGAAGCGCGGGACCGGCGCGGGATTCGCGGGCTGGGCGTTCTGCGGATTTGGCAGGTCCTCGACGAGCGGCGCGACGTTGCTCGCGCCGAGCACCTGCTGCATCGCCTTGTGGCCGCAGATCTCGTCGCTCCACACCGGCACGCGCGGCGCCGAGCCGCCGATGCCGATGACGCCGATCATCTGCTTGTTAATCACGACCGGCAGGCCGCCGGAGTTCGGAAACATCCCGAGCTGAATCCGCTGCAGCTCCGCATCCGCGTTGCGGCGGACCTGGTTCATCACGAGCTTGCTCGCGCCGCGCTGCATCAGCGCGGTGCGCGCCTTCATCTCCGCGGTGATGATGTTCAGATAACCCTGCCCGTCCATCCGGTCCATGTAGACGTGGTTGCCGTCGTTGTCGAGCACCATCACACTGATCGAGACGCCCTGTGCCGTGGCCGCGCGCTCGCACGCGTCGGCGATCCGCTCGGCGGTGGCGAGATTGATCGTCGTGAAGTCCTTGATCTGCTTCGCGGCCGCGCCGCTCACCTCGAA
>DATNCQ010000100.1:0-3422 GCA_035571515.1 Vicinamibacterales bacterium | reverse complement strand
TGGTCTACCTCGTGGTCAGGCTCCTCGTGCCCGACGTGGTGCGCCACATTCCCGAAGGCAAGGTCGGAGCGGGCGTGTTCCTGGGCGTGGCATCGCTGGCGGCGGGCATCCTCAACGCCGCCTGCATGACCTACTGAAAAGGGGTCTGACCCCTTTTATTGCCTACCCGTGGTGGGCGACGACGCGCTGCTTCTGCACGCCGAGGCGCTGGATGCTGAGCGTCATGACGTCGCCCGGCTTGAGGAACACCGGCGTCGGCTTGATGCCCAGGCCCACGCCGGGCGGCGTGCCGGTGGCGATGATGTCGCCGGGAAGCAGCGTCATGTACTGGCTGACGTGCGAGATGATCCTGGCGACGCCGAAGATCATGGTGCGCGTATTGCCCGTCTGCATGCGCTGGCCGTTCACGTCGAGCGCCATGTCGAGGCTCTGCGGATCGGGGATCTCGTCGGTGGTGACCAGCCAGGGGCCGATCGGCCCGGCGCTGTCGAAGCCCTTGCCCTTGTCCCACTGGCTGGTCGCCATCTGGAACGAGCGCTCGGAAACGTCGTTGACGATGCAATAGCCGGCGACGTGGCTGAGCGCCTCGGCCTCGCTCACGTACTTCGCGGTAGTGCCGATGACCACGCCGAGCTCGACCTCCCAGTCGAGCTTGGTCGAGCCCCTGGGCTGGATCACGTCGTCGCTCGGCCCGCTGATGCAGGTGGTGGCCTTCATGAACACGATCGGCTCCGACGGGATCGGCATGCCGGCTTCCTTGGCATGGTCGGAGTAGTTGAGGCCGATGGCGACGAACTTGCCGATGCCGACGTACGGCACGCCCAGGCGCGGGCTGCTGTTCACGAGCGGCAGCGTGTCCGCCTTGAGGCGCGACAGCGTCTTCAGCTGGCGCGGCGAGATCTCGTTCGGGCCGATGTTGTCGATCACCTTGGACAGATCGCGCAGGCGGCCTTCGCCGTCGATCACGCCCGGCTTCTCATAGCCGGGCTTGCCATAGCGGCACAGCTTCATATCGTCATTCCCCCGTCGATCGAGTAAGCGTTTCCGGTGGCGAACAGCGATTCGTCCGAGGCGAGGAACACCAGGATCCCCGTGATGTCGTCCACCGTGCCCAGCCGCCCCATGGGCTGGCGCGCAACGAAATCCTTGCGCGCCTGCACCGGGTCGGCGAAGGCGTTGATCCTTCCCTGCAGCGACGGCGTATCGACCGTCCCGGGGCAAATCGCGTTGCAGCGGATGCCTTTGCTTACGTAGTCGGCAGCGATCGACTTGGTAAGCCCGATGACCGCGGCCTTGCTCGCGCCATAGACGAAGCGGTTGGGCAGCCCGCGGATGGACGAGGCCACCGAAGCCATGTTGATGATCGACCCGCGCCCCTTCTTCAGCATCCCCGGAATGAACGCGCGCGACACGAGGAACATCGACTTGACGTTGACCGCGAAGCCCTGGTCCCAGTCCTTCGGGGTGGCGTCCAGGATGCTGCCGTGATGGACGATGCCGGCGCAGTTGAACAGCACGTCCACGTCGCCGGCTTCGCGCGCCACCCGGGCGATCGCCGCCTCGTCGGTGACGTCCAGCGCCCGGATTTGAATTCCCTGTTTGCCTTCCAGGTCGGAAAGAGCGGAGGCGTTCATGTCGGTGGCCCACACCCGCGCGCCCTCGCGAGCGAAGGCGAGCGCCGCGGCGCGTCCCATCCCCTGAGCCGCCGCGGTGACGAACGCGACCTTGCCTTGCAGACGTCCTGCCATGAGGGCAGCGATTATACTTCGCGTAACCGTGAACCAGCTTGATTTCGCAGGCCGGACCGCAGTGGTCACCGGCGGCGCGCAGGGCATCGGCGCCGCGATCGTGGAGCGGCTGCGCAGCTCGGGCGCGCGCGTGCAGATCTGGGATCTCGACGGCACGCCCAGAGTGGACGTGTCCGACCCGGCCTCGGTGGACGCAGCGCTGAAGCACGCGCTGAAGGAGCTCGGCAAGATCGACGTGCTGGTGAACAACGCCGGCATCGCCGGCCAGAACGTGCCGACCGTCGAGTACCCGATCCAGGAATGGGAGCGCGTGCTGCGCGTCAACCTCAGCGGCCCGTTCCTGTGCTGCCGCGCCGTGGCGCCGCACATGGTCAACGCGCGCTACGGCAGGATCGTGAACATCGCCTCCGTCGCCGGCAAGGAAGGCAACCCGAACGCGGTGGCGTACTCGGCGTCCAAGGCGGGCGTGATCTCGCTCACCAAGTCGCTCGGCAAGGAGCTCGCGCAGACCGGGGTGCTGGTGAACTGCGTGACCCCGGCCGCGGCCAAGACCGCGATCTTCGAGCAGATGACCGAGAGCCACATCCAGTACATGCTGTCGAAGATCCCGATGAACCGCTTCGTCAACGTCGACGAGGTGGCGGCGCTGGTGTGCTGGCTCGCGAGCGAGGACTGCTCGTTCTCGACCGGCGGGGTGTTCGACATCTCCGGCGGCCGTGCCACCTACTGACCACAAGAAGCGCCGCAGCGCGCAGTGGTTCAGCCGCCAGGACATCTATGGCTTCATCTATCGCAGCTGGGTGAAGAACCGCGGCGTGCCGAACGACCAGTTCGACGGCCGTCCGGTCATCGGCATCTGCAACACCTGGTCCGAGCTCACGCCTTGCAACACGCACTTCCGCATCCTCGCCGACCACGTGCGCCACGGCATTCTGGAGGCTGGCGGCTTCCCCTTCGAGTTCCCGGTGATGTCGCTCGGCGAAACGCTGCTGCGGCCCACGGCCATGCTCTACCGCAACCTCGCCAGCATGGATGCCGAGGAATCGATCCGCGGCAATCCGCTGGACGGCGTGGTGCTGCTCGGCGGCTGCGACAAGACCACGCCCTCGATCCTGATGGGGGCGGCGAGCGTCGACCTGCCGACGATCTTCGTTTCCGGCGGCCCGATGCTCTCGGGCAAATACCGCGGCCAGGACATCGGCTCGGGCACCAACGTCTGGTCGATGTCGGAAGACCTGCGCGCCGGCAAGATCACGCTGGAGGAGTTCCACGAGGCCGAGTCGTGCATGCACCGCTCGCACGGCCACTGCATGACCATGGGCACGGCCTCCACCATGGCCTCGATGGTCGAGTCGCTCGGCGTCGCGCTGCCGGGCAACGCCGCCTATCCGGCGGTGGATGCGCGCCGCAACGTCCTCGCGCGCATGGCCGGGCGGCGCGTCGTCGAGCTGGTGAAGCAGGACGTGCGGCTCTCGCGCATCCTCACCAAGGAGGCGTTCGAGAACGCGATTCGCGCCAACGCCGCCATCGGCGGCTCGACCAACGCCGTCATCCACCTGATCGCCATCGCGCGCCGCATCGGCGTCGAGCTCACGCTGGACGATTGGGATCGCGCCGGCGAGGGCGTGCACACTCTTGTCAACCTCATGCCGAACGGCAAGTACCTGATGGAGG
>DATNCQ010000099.1:0-68159 GCA_035571515.1 Vicinamibacterales bacterium | reverse complement strand
GAAGCCGATGAAGGTGCCGACCTGGCTGATGAGCAGCATCGGCTTGCGGCCGACGCGGTCCGAGACGTGCCCGATGATCGGTCCCGCGAACAGCTGGCACGCCGCGTACACCGACACCAGCATCGTCGCCTGCAGCGGCGTCGCGTGGAAGGTCTCCGCGTAGATGGCCAGCAGCGGGATGACGAGCGTCATCCCGAACACGTCGACGAGCACGATGAGGAAGACGGGAAGCAATGAAACCGGGCGCGGCTGCTCGGCCGCCGATGCATCCATGGCTTCCATTATCATCCACCGATGCAGCTCGTCTTCGAACAGATTCGCGCCGGCGGCGACCGGAATTTCGGCTATCTCCTCGGCGACCGCGACGCCCGCCAGGCGGTGCTGATCGATCCCTCTTATTCGCCCGAGCTCTTCGTCACCCGCGCCGAGGAGCAGGGGCTCGCCGTCACGCACGTCATCAACACGCACGGCCACGAGGACCACGTCAACGGCAACGCGACCGCGACGGCGTTGACCGGCGCCGCGATCGCCGCGCATCCCGCGTGCCCCTCGTGCCCGGGCGTCGCGATTGCCGACGGCGACGGATTGAGCGTCGGCTCGCTGCGCCTGCAGTTCATGTACGTGCCCGGTCACGCCGCGGATCACGTCACGGTCTACGAGGCGCGTCACAACATCCTGATAACCGGTGACCTGATGTTCGTCGGCAAGGTGGGCGGAACGCGCACGGACGAGGACGCGCGCGTCGAGTGGGACAGCCTGCAGCGGGTGCTCGCGGCAATCCCCGACGCGGCGACCGTCTGGCCCGGCCACGACTACGGCGCGCGGCCAAGCTCGACGATCGCGCTCGAAAAGGAGACGAACCCGTTTCTCCGCTGCGCGGACCTCGCCGCATTCCTGCAGTTGAAGCGCGACTGGGCGGACTACAAGAAGCGTCTCGGATTGAAGTAGAGGCGGATCGGCCGTCTGCGCGCGTCGCGCGACGGCGAGCCGCCTCTACGATGAACGCGCGTCAGCGAAGGCCGAACCAGCGCCGCTTCGGCTCGCCATCATGGATGTGGTTGGCCATCTCCTGGATGGTGTCCATCGGAATCATCGTCATGTTGTGATCGGCGCGCGCGTGCGCTTCTTCCTTGGCGAGGACTTCATCCTCGTCTTTCCCGTAGATGACCGTGTCGCAACCGGAGAAAACTTCGCCGCATTTGAGCACTTTCGCCATGCTGCACCTCCCGGTGCGTCCGCCGTCGCGGCTGCACCGCTCGGGCGTGACACGTCCTGCCACCGTGGGCCCCATGCAAGATCGAAGTCGCGTCTCGCGCTCGGAACAACGCCGAGTTAGCGTGTGCTCGTGGTTGCTCCCTTCGTATACCGGAACACGCCTCCGCTCCCGGTCTTCGCCACGTAGACGACGCCGTCGCGATCCACCGCCACACCCTCGCGGCCGCCGCCACCCGCAAGGTCCGTCGCTTCCGGGTCGGGCACGAAGTAGCGCACCTTGCCGTCACGTTCGCCGCCGATGCGGAGGCCGCGCTTCACCGTCGGATTGGTGTTCGGCACGCCGGACTGCGAGTCGGCGCTATAGAGCATTCCCGCGCGATCGAGGAAGATGCCGCTCGGCCGCCCGAACTGCCTCCACTCGGCGAGGAACTTCCCGTCCTGGTCGAACACCTGGACGCGCGAGTTGCCGCGATCGGCGACGAGCAGCCGTCCCTGCGGATCGAGCACCAGGCCGTGCGGCGTGTCGAACTCGCCCTGTCCCGATCCCTTCCTGCCCCACTCCTTGATGTACTTGCCGTTGCGGTCGAACTTGACGACGCGCGCGTTGCTGTCGCCGCCGTGGCCGTCGGCGACGAAGATCGCGTTGGCGGTGACGAGCACGTCGGACGGCTGGTTGAAGGTGTCGGGGCCGCTGCCCGTGACGCCCGCCGTGCCGAGCGTCATCATCACGCGGCCCGTCGGGCTGAATTCGAAGACCTGCTGCCCCTTGCCGTTCTTCGCCTGGCCGTCGGTGACCCAGAGGTTGTCATCGGCGTCCACGAACAGGCCGTGCGGGTAGACGAACATACCGGAGCCGAACATCGCGACGAGGCGACCCGACGAGTCGAACTTCAGCAGCGGCGCCAGCGCGGAGCCGTCGCACGTCGCGCCGCCGCACCGCTCGAACACCCACACCGACTTGCCGTCCCTGTCGATGTCGATGCCGTAGGTCTGACCCATTTTGCGGCCGGCCGGCAGCTGGCCGAAGTTCTCGATCTTGTAGGGGTTGGGATAGTCGTTCGACGCGGCCTGCTGGCCGTGCGTGCGAACCTCGTCGAAGGCTACTGTGGAGACCAGGATGATACCGAGCACGAGGAGATTTCGATGTATCGCTCGCATGACGCCTCCTGGCCGCGGATTATAGACCTGGCAGGTCATCTGTAGGCCGGGTTCCGCGGTGCGGCAGGTGCCAGCGCGCTGCGGACCCGGCGTCAGAGATCTCCCAGATTTTTCTCCCTCACCAGTTTCCACAGCCGCGGCTTCGCGCCCGGATCGATCTCGACGAGATAGACCTCGTCGTTGTCCTGCGTGATTTTCACCGTCTGTTCCGGCGTCAGGTCGAACAGCGCGCGCAGCATCATCTGGTTGGTGATGCGGTGGCCGACGATCAGCACGTTGCCGGCAGGATGCTCGCGCCGTATCCGCTGCAGGCTCTCCCGCGTCCGCGCCAGCAGCTGATCGAGCGACTCCCCGTCGTCCAGGCGATCGTCCCAGGCATCGGCGCGGCGCAGGTATACGGGGTCCATGTCGGACCCGCCCTGGAAGTGCCCGTAGTTCCGCTCGCGGAGACCGTCGAGGCTCGTGACAGTCATCGTGCGGCCGGCCACGGTCCGCGCCGTGTCGCGGCTGCGCGAGAGCGTGCTGGAGTAGATGGCGTCGATACGGACGCCCTTCAGCGATTCCGCCAGCGCCGCCGCCTGCTTCTTCCCGGTTTCATCGAGCGGGATGTCGGTCCATCCCTGCAGCCGGTGCTCGACGTTCCAGCTCGTCTCGCCGTGCCGCGCGATATAGAGACGAAGGCCTCCGGCCGCCTGCGCGTGCGGCGCCACGAGGGCGCGCGGCGCGACGAGAAGCGTGAGGATGAGGAGCAGGACGGTCCGCTGCGTTCGCATACGGATAACCATACACCGCGGGATGCCGCGTCCTATGTACGCCAGATCCACCGTAGAATGCCCGGTCAGGAGATGAACCGATGACGCATTCGATCCGGATAGCTCTCGTACTCGCCATTGCCGCCACGCTCGCGGTGGTTTCCGCTCAGGCGCAGGCGCCCACCGTCAAGCGTACGGTGCTGCTGCAGCACGACACGTCGGTGCCGGGCTACGAGGCGGTGCTCGTGCAGGTCGAGATTCCGGCGGGTGGGCGCGAGGGACGCCACACGCATCCGGGCCTCGCGATGATTCACGTCGAGGAAGGGACACTCACGCTCGACTACGAAGGGAAGCCGACCGTGGGCTACAAGCCGGGCGAGTCGTTCTTCGTCGAAGCCGGCAAGGTACACGAAGGGATAAACAAGGGAACGGGGCCGGTCAAGGCCATCGCGACGTTCGTCGTGCCAAAGGGGCAGCCGATCACGACGCAAGTGGCCGCCGCCACCAAATAGCTGGCGCCGGCGGGGTTGGTGGTTGGTGGTTAGTGGTTGTGGTTCGTAGTTAACCACGAACCACCAACCACTATCCCCGTCCGCGAAGTTACCGTCCCGTCGTGGGCACGGCGCCGCTGCGGAACTCGTTCCGCGTGATCACGCCGTCCCTGTTGGTATCCATCTCGTCGAAGCTGCGGTGCGACCAGCCCCACTCGGCGAGGCTGATGCGGTCGTCACCATTAGCGTCGAGCGCCGCAAACGTCGCGCGGCGACCGCGGTTCAACTCGGCCCGGGTGAGGCGGTTATCGTTGTTGCTGTCGAGGTCGTAGAACGTGTTCAGTGCGCCATCCCACTCGGTGCGATCGACGTAACCGTTGTTGTTCACGTCGAGGTACGCGAACCGGTCGCTCGCCGTCATGTTGTAGTCCTCCGCCTCGAGCGAAGCGGACGGCGGCACGGCGCCGTTCTGGACTTCGTCACCCGACAGAACCCCGTCGTTGTTCCAGTCGTGGATCGCAAACTGGCGCGGGCTGCCGCGCCATTCGCCGCGCTCGATCTGACCGTTGTGGTTGCGGTCCATATCGGCGAAGCGCATCTGCGTGTTGTTGACGCTGGTCGTGGTCGACGCGGCCGTGTTGCTGCCGTTGCCGCAGAACGTCACACCGCCGGAGCCGGGAACGCCCCAGTCGCCGAAGGTGCGCGTGTACTCAGGCGAATTGACGATTGTTTCGACGACCGCCGGGCGCCCCTGGCGGTTCGCGACATCAGTCATCGTGCGGAGGCCGCTCGCGTCCGGCTGCCGGCCGAGAATGTGCCGATACATGGTGCCGACCGAGTCCTGGTCGTTCCCATTGAAGAAACGCTGCATGTGCTCGGGCGACTGCGCGATCTGACGGACGATCTCGCGTACGGTCGTACCACTGTTCAGCCTGTCGACCCAACCCTGGCTGCCGGCGTCGGCCGTCCGCTCGAGCATGTGCCGGTACAACTCGTCAACGACGTGGCGTGCATCGGTCGTGCACGGCTGCTGCGCCATGGCGAGGCTGGGCGCCATCGCTAGCAACCCGACGAAAACAATTCCACGGAACATAGATCTCCTCCTGTGGACGTTCCCATCGCAGTACTTATGCCGGGTCCACGCCGCTGTGGTGGCGGCAGCTGCGCGGCACCCGGACTCCATCGATTCCTGCTGTGGTGTCGGAAGCGGACAGAATGTGGCCTACGTACGGGGCGCGTGTATGGCCGAGCGATGGCGAGGCGACGGCGGACCCCGCCTCGCGCGCTTCACCATTGCAAATTGATGGTAACGCTCTTCCGCTGCGTATAACTGTCGAGCATTCCTTCGAGCGAGTACTCGCGGCCCATCCCGCTCTGCTTGAAGCCGCCGTACGCCTGACCTGGGAATTGGCCGAGCCCCTGGTTGACCTGTACCCAGCCGGACTCGATCGCGTGCGCGGTGTTGATGGCCTTGCTGACGTCTCGCGTCCACACGTAGGCGGCGAGGCCGTAGTGGCTGTCGTTGGCCATCGCAATCGCGTCGCGTTCGTCTTCCCACGGGATGGCGACCATCACGGGGCCGAAGATTTCCTCGCGCGCGATGCGCCAGTCGTTGCTCACGCCGGCGAAGACCGTCGGCTGAACGAAGTAGCCCCTGGCCAGCGGTCCGTCGCCGGGCGGCAACCCGCCGAGCACGAGCCGCGATCCCTGCTGCTGCACGCCGTCGGTGATGTAGTCGCAGACGCGATCGAACTGCTTGCGGTTGATGATGGCGCCCATGTCGGTGGCTTCATCGCTCGGGTCGCCGATCTTCAGCTTCTGCAGCGTCGCGCTCAGCTTCGTCACGAACGAGTCGAAGATCGACCGGTGGAGGAAGATGCGCGATCCCGCGGTGCACGATTGCCCCTGCCGCGTCACGCGCATCCCCGTGATCACGCCGTCGACGGTGCGCTGCTCGTCGGCGTCGGCAAACACGATCGCCGGACTCTTGCCGCCCAGTTCCAGCGACACGGGGACGATGCGATCGGCCGCGGCGTGCATGATCAGCTTGCCGACCTCGGTCGATCCGGTAAAGGACAGCTTGCGGACAAGCGGATGGCGCGCGAGCGCCGCGCCCGCTTCCTCGCCGTAGCCGGTGAGCAGGTTCAGCACGCCCGGCGGGAGATGCTCGTTGCAGATCTGCGCGATGCGCAGCAGCCCGAGCGGCGCATCCTCCGCGGCCTTCAGCACCAGCGTGTTGCCCGCGGCAATCGCCATCGCAATCTTGAGCGTGCCGAGGATGACCGGCGCGTTCCACGGCACGATGCCGCCGACCACGCCGATCGGCTCGCGGCGGGTGTAGCTGAGGACGTGCTCGCCGAGCGGGACGGTCTCCCCCTTGGTCTCGCCCGTCAGCCCGCCGTAATACCTGATCACGTCGGCGGCGCTCTTGATCTCCGGGCGCGCCTGCGTGCGGATGGCGTTGCCAGTCTCGAGCGCGACGGTACGCGCCAGCGCCTCGGTCTCCGCCTCCACGGCGTCGGCGATGCGCAGCAGCATCCGGCCGCGGTCCTTCGGCGTCACGCGCTTCCACGTGTCGAACGCGGCCGCGGCGGCACGGACCGCCGCGTCGACGTCCGCGTCGCCCGCGCGTGGCACCTGCGCGACGATGGTGCGGTCCGCCGGGTTCTCGATGTCGATGTGCCGGCCGTCGGCGCTCTCGATCAGCTTGCCGTCAATCAGCATCAGCGAGCGGGAGACGTTGACGGTGTTGTGTGATAGCGGTTGCGCAGCAATGGTCATGATCGATCCGGCAGTATACTAGGCGGCTGTTCAGGCGCATTCAGCCGGCCTCTACGCCTCGGCCTTTTGTTTGTGGAGAACCATCATGCGCAGGTATATCGCTCTCGCTGTGTTCGCCTTCGTCGTCATGGCATCCGGCCTGTCGGCCCAGCAGGGGGCGCTGCAGACCGCCGCGGACAAGATGGGCGTCGCCAGGGTCAAGACGCTGCAGATCACCGGCTCGGGCTCGAACTTCTCGGTCGGTCAGAATTACACCTCCTCCGATCCGTGGCCGCGGGTCGAGGTGAAGAGCTTCACCGCGCTCGTCAACTACGACACCGCGAGCATGCGCGTCGAGCTGCTGCGCACGATGGGCGCGGTCATGCCGAAAGGCGGCGGCGCGCCGTTCTTCGGCGACCAGCGGCAGATCGCGGTGGTCAGCGGCGACTACGCATGGAACCAGCCGGTGCCTCCACCCAACGCGCCGGCCGGGACGGCGCCGATGGCCGCTCCCAACCCCGACGCCGCCCCCGAGCGGATGCTCATGCTCTGGGCCACGCCGATCGGCTTCGTGAAGGCCGCGATGGCCAACAACGCGACGACGAAGGCGAACGGCGGCAAGACGGACGTCTCGTTCACCGTCGGCGGCAAGTACAAGATGGAAGGGACCGTCAACGCGCAGGGGCAGGTCGAGAAGGTCCGCACGTGGATCGACCAGCCGATCGTCGGCGACATGCTCATCGAGACGACGTACTCGGGCTATAAGGACTTCAGCGGGCTGCAGCTGCCGGCGCGCTTCGTGCAGACGCAGGACGGCTATCCCGCGTACGACATCACGGTCTCGGCCGTCACGGTCAATCCCGCCGTCGACATCCAGGTGCCGCAGAACGTCCGCAACTTCCAGCCCCCGCCCGCGCGCGTCGAGTCGCAGAAGCTGGCCGAGGGCGTCTACTACCTCACCGGCGGCTCGCATCACAGCCTCGCCATCGAGATGGCCGACCACATCGTCGTCGTCGACACGCCGCTCACCCAGGCGCGCGGCGAGGCGGTGCTGGCGAAGGCGAAGGAGCTGATCCCCAACAAGCCGATCCGCTACGTCGTGACGTCGCATCACCACTGGGATCATCTCGGCGGCATCCGCGCGGCGATCGACGAAGGCGCCACCATCGTGACGCACCAGTCGAACAAGGCGTTCCTCGAACGCGTCGCGACGACGCCGCACACGATCGCCCCGGACCGGCTTGCCTCGTCGAAGAAGGCCGTGAAGATTCAGACCGTGGGCGACAACGGCAGGCTGACCGACGGCAAGCGTGTGATCGAGCTGCATCGCCTGCAGGGCTACGACCACACGGGCGACATGATGATCGTCTATCTGCCGGCGGAGAAGATTCTCGGCGAGCCGGACGCGTTCACGCCGCCGGCGCAGGCTGGCGCGCCGATGATTCCGCCGGCCGTCGTGTTTGCGAAGGCGCTCAACGACAACATCAAGCGGTTGAAGCTCGACGTGCAGACCATTGCGCCGTTCCACGGCAATCGCACGACCAACGTCGCGGAGCTGGAGAAGGCGGCGGCGGGAACGGCGGCGACGAATTAGTCAGTGGGCAGTGGGCAGTGGGCAGGTAGAGATTTTCTGCCACTCACTGCCAGCTGCCCGCTGCCCGCTGCCCGCTGCCGACTGACGGTCTATCGGTAGAGCCATGGTTGACGCTGGCGACGAGACGAAACCGCCCGTCTCGCTGACTGGACCCGTCGAGCGCATCAACGGCGAGTTGACGCTGCGCATTCCGCTCGCCGCGGGCGGCGCGGCGCTCGCCGCGGCGGCGGGGCGCATCGCGACCTCCGACGACCAGTTCCTGATCATCACGATCAAGCCCTGGCTTGCCGAGCAGCTCGGCATCTCCGAAGGCAGCCTCGTCGACATCGACAACATCGACGGCCAGTTCAACATTCGCACTGTCGCGACGCTGCGGCTGTCGATGGATGCCACGGTCGGCGGCGACGCACCGCACCCACCGCCGGAGCACCGTGATCTCGCCGCGCGCCTGAGTGCCGCGCTGGCGAAGTCGCTCGCCCGGGACGTGCCAGAAGGGTTTTCGATCGAGGGCCGCGACGGCTCCCTGCAGGTGCTCCACGAAGGCCGCGTCATCGGCGCCACGTCCGTCGGGCTCCTCCTCGACAGCCTCGGCCAGTCGCCGGCGCACATCGCGTCGGTCGTCTTGAGCGCGCTCAGCGACGTCCAGGACGCGATTGCGATCGCGCTGCGGACGCCCTGGCCGGCCGACGCCCACCGGCAGCCGATGCCGAGCGTGCGGCTGGTGGCCGGGGACCTCCATTTGTGGTTTGGCGACGAGCGATCGCCGGTCCTCGTGTTCGCGCCGATCTCCCTGGCCAAGGCACTCGGCCGCTGAAGCGCGGGCGGCGCCCTGCGCTATCATGGCGTCGCCTTTCCACGCGAAGGAGGCCGAACGTGCAGCTCAAGACCGTGCTCGTGGCCGCGGCGATTGCCGCCGCGGTGCCGATGATGGCCCAGGGGCAGATCCTCACGGAGCGCAACATCTCGCTGCAGCTCGCGCTGCAGATCGCCAACGCCGCGATGGCGCAGTGCAAGGCCGACGGCTTCGACGTGACGGCCGCGGTCGTCGACCGCGCCGGCGACCTCAAGGTGCTGCTGCGCGCCGACACGGCGAACCCGCACAACGCGGACCTCGCCCGACGCAAGGCCTACACCTCGCGCACCTTCAAGGTGCCGTCGATGGACGTGGCCAAGCGCACCAACGGGCCCACCGAGCTCTCGGGCCAGCGATTCCTCGTGGACATCATCCCGCTCGGCGGCGGGCTGCCGATCAACGTCGGCACCGACACCATTGGCGCCATCGGCATCAGCGGTTCCCCCAACCAGGAAGGCGACGAGAAGTGCGCGCGCGCGGCGCTCGCCTCGGTCGCGAGTTCATTGAGGTAGGCGGACCTGAAGGTCCGCCTCTACGTCGTTGTGATGGGGACGTAGGGGCCGATTTTCACGCATTAGAGAGACGCAGGGGCCGACCTTCAGGTCGGCCCAAGGAGTTGATCATGAAACGCTTCGTCGTGTTGACCCTCGTCCTCGCGGCGTCGCTCACGCTGTCCGCGCAGCGCGGCGGCGGGTTTACGACGCTGTTCGACGGCAAGAACCTCGACAACTTCAACAAGGTCGGCGACGCCAACTGGACGATCGTGGACGGCGTCCTGCAGGCCGACAAGGGTATGGGCGGCTACCTGGTCACGAAGCAGCCGTACGGCGACTTCGAGATCAAGGCGGAGTTCTGGGTGGACACGCCCGCCAACAGCGGCATCTTCATCCGCTGCGCGAACGCGCAGATGCCGGGCGCCGACGCCTGCTACGAGGTGAACATCTTCGACACGCGCCCCGATCCCACCTACGGCACCGGCGCCATCGTCAACGTGGCGAAAGTGGCGACGCCGATCAAGGCGGGCGGCAAGTGGAACACGTACGAGATCCGCGCGCAGGGGTCGCACATGGTCATCACGCTCAACGGCGTCAAGACGGCCGAGGCCGACGACGCCAAGCACGCGCGCGGGCCGTTCGCGCTCCAGTACGGCGCGGGCGTGGTGAAGTTCCGCAACGTGCAGGTGAGGCCGCTCTGATGCCGCGCGGCCTGCGGCCGGCGCTGGTCATCGCGCTCGCCTGCTGTGCCGCGGCGGAGGCTCATCATTCGATCGCCGGGATGTACGACCAGGGCCGGCGGGTCACGCTCGACGGTGTCATCGCGCAGTTCCAGTTCGTCAACCCGCATCCGTTCGTGATGGTGGACGTCCGCGACGCCGGCGGCGCGGCGCAGTCGTGGAAGGCGGAGCTGGACAACCGGTGGGAGCTGCTCGACATCGGGCTCACGGCGACGACGTTCAAGGCCGGCGATCGCGTCATCGTCAGCGGCAGCCCGGGGCGCGACCGGACGCCGCTGCTGTATGTCTGGCGGCTCGAGCGGCCCGCCGACGGCCTGCTCTACGAGCAGATCGGCACCAGCCCGCGCGTGTCCCGCCTGCCGCGTTGACATGCTATAGTCCCGCGCCGGAAGACGCGTAAACGATTTCACGACGGCCGCTCCCGCGGCCGCGCTCCTGGAGGACGCCCAATGTCGCTGTCCACCCTCGCCCGTAGTTTCGTCGTCGCCGCCGCGCTGCCGATCGCGGCGCTCGCCCAGGCGCCCGCCGCCGCGCCGCCGAAGCCCGACTCGCCGGAGGTGCAGGCGATGGTCGAGAAGACCAAGAAGGCTGGCGGGACGGCGTTCGGACAGGCGGCGCACTTCTGGTGCGAGGCGCCGCGCGCCAACGCCGCCACCGACCCGGCGATTCCACCGACGAAGATCTTCGACAACGTCTACGCGATCGGCAACGAGGGCACCGTCGTCTACGTCGTGCAGACCTCCGCCGGGCTGCTGATGTTCGATTCGCTCGGCACGGCGTTCCTGAACAATCAGCTGCTGCCCGGGTTCCAGGCGCTCGGTCTCAATCCGGCCGACGTCAAGATGATCCTGCTCGGCCACGGCCACGCCGACCATTTCGGCAACTCGCCGTACTTCCAGGAGCACTACGGAACGAAGGTCTACCTGTCGTCCGTCGACTGGGACTTCATGGAGCATCCGCCCGCCGGCCGCAACGGCCAGCCGCCCGCGCCGCCGCAGGGGCTGCCGAAGCACGATCAGATCGTCACCGAAGGACAGCCCATCGTGCTCGGCGACTTCAAAGTGATGCCGGTCTCGATTCCCGGCCACACACCCGGCGCGCTCGGCTACATCTTCCCGGTCAAGGACAACGGCAAGACGCGGATGGCGGCCCTCTACGGCGGTACCATCCTCACGCCCGGCCCGATCTCGGACGAAGGGCTTGCCACTTACCTCAAATCAGTCGAGCACTTCCGCGCCGAGACGAAGAAGGCGGGGGTCGAGGTCGCGCTGCAGAACCACCCGTTGATGCTGCCGCTCCGCGCGAACATCGAGAAGCTGCAGGCGCGCAAGAAGGGCGACCCGAACCCGTTCGTCGTCGGGAAGGCGAACTACCAGAAATTCATGGACGTGCTCTACGGGTGCAGCGAAGTGAATATCGCGCGCCGCAAATCGACGTAAATCACGCAACGCTGCGGTCGGGGTCGATCAGGACCAGCCAGATGAGGGCGCCGAGGCCCATGACCGCAGCGCTCACCAGGAACGGCGCCACCCAGTAACCCGCGCCGAAGAGCGATCCGTAGACAATCGCCGTGAGCGACGCGGCGAGCGCGCCCGCCATGTTCATGACGCCGGTCACGGTGCCGCTGAACCGGCCGCCGACGTCCATCGGCACCGCCCATGCGGGGCCGATCACCCATTCCAGGAAGAAGAACGACGTGGCCAGCAGGAGGATCGAGAGCGTCGTGTCGCTCACCGTCGCTGCCGGAATCACGAAGACGCCCGCAAGGAGGAATCCGGGGACGGCGACGCCGCGCCGGGCCAGCTTCGCGTTGCGCGTGCGCTTCAGAATGAGGTCGGAAATCGATCCACCGACGACGTCGCCGGCCATCCCCGCGAAGAGCGGAATCGAGCCCCAGAAGCCGAGCGCCGCCACCGACAGGCCGCGGTGCTCGCGCAGGTAGGTCGGATACCACGTGAGGTAGAAGTTGGTGCCGAAGAAGAAACACGCATAGCCGAGCGCAATCCACCACATGTTCGGCGACGTGAGGATGCGGCGCCACGGGGTGACCGGACGGTCCGCGCCGGCCGACCTGATCTGCCCGGCCTCGTCGACGCCGCGGATGTGCGCGAGCTCCGCGCGGCTCACGCGCGGGTGATCCTCCGGCCGCTCACGGTAGAACCACATGAACGCCGCCACCCAGAGGAACCCGATCGCGCCGAAGACGTAGAACATCACGCGAAATCCGTAGGCGACGAGCAGGCCGCCGGCCGTCAGCGGCGTGATTGCGACCGCAAACCGGCTGAAGAAGTGCGTGACGCCCTGGATGCGACCGCGCTCCGACGGCGCGAACCAGAGCTGCATGCCGCGGCTCGCGACCGGGAAGGCGCCGGACTCGGCGATGCCGAGCAGGAACCTGGCGGCGAAGAGCGACCAGAGTCCGACCGCGGCGCCGGTGAGAATCGCGCACGCCGACGTCGAGACGATCAGCGCCGTGAGCACGCGCTTGGGCCCGAACCGATCGCCAAGCCACCCGATCGGAATCTGCCCGATCGCATACGCCCACGTGAATGCGGCGAGCACGAGGCCCATCTGCCCGAGGGTCAGGCCGAAGGCCTGACGCATCTCCGGCTGCGCGACGGAGATGATGCCCCGATCGAGGTAGCAGATCAGGTACATCAGGCTGAAGAGCACGAGCATCCACCAGCGCGTTCGCGTGACGCTGGTGGCGAGGCTGACGGCGCGGGGCGCAGCGTCGACGATGGCGTCGTGAGCCCCCATCGTGATCCTCGTGCTACGCGCTGGTCGTGGCGAGCGTTGGCACGTCGGCGATCCTCAGGTCGACCGGCCGGTTGGTCTCGACGGACTCGTCGGCCGCCTTGTAGAGCTGCATGACCATGCGCGCCTGTTCGGCGGTGACGAGCGGCGCCTTGCCGGTCGCGACGCACTCGAGGAAGTGCAGCGTCTCGGCCTCCATCGGTCCCGCGTACACGTGATTGACCTTTTCGCCCGGCATGGTCGACATCGGGAACTGGATGCCGTTCTTCATGTTCGACACGTACACGTCGCGATGCGTGTCGTCGACCATCAAGGCCCCTTCGGTGCCGACGAACTCGATCCATGTCGACGCGAAGTTCGGATAGGCCGGCGGCAGCACCCAGCCGCCGCCGACGGTGAAGACCGTGCCGTCGTCCATGGTGACGATCATCCAGACGCAGTCAGGAGCGTTGTACTGCGCCTTCATGATCTTCCACACTTCCTGCGCGTAGACGCGGATCGGCTTGCGGGGCTCGAGACACCACAGCACGAAGTCGAGATCGTGCGTCGATTCCATGGCCGCGGGCGAGAGCTTCACGCGGCCGCTGATCTTCTTGCCGAGGTTGCGGGTGATGTGCCGGCTGACCAGCGCGCTGACCGGTTCGCCAATCGTGCCGTCTTCGAGCGAGCGCTTGACGTAGGCGAACTTCGGGTTGAACCGCTGCGAGTAGCCGATGGTGAACCGCAGGTTCCTCTCCCGCGAGAGGTGAATCAGGTCGTCGGCCTCGGCCAGCTCGATGGCGATCGGCTTCTCGAGAAACACGTGCTTGCCGGCGAGCATCGCTTCCTTCGCAAACGGGTAATGCGTCCCCTCCGGCGTCGTCGAAATCATGACCGCGTCGATGGACGGGTTCTCGATGATGCGCCGGTAGTCGCTCGTCGCCGTGACCGGGTGGGTCTGCGCCGCCACCTCCTTGAGCCGCTCCTCGCGGGTCTCGGCGATGTGCAGTTCCTTGACCCACGGGCTCGACGCCGACGCCACGGCGCGGATGCCGCCGCACCAGCCGGTCCCGATGATTCCCACGTTGATCTGCTTCATGTGCCGTGTGCCTCGTGTCCCTAGCCTCGTGCTCCGTAGCCTCGTGTACGTAGAGGCCGACCTTCAGGTCGGCCTAGCGAAGTTCCTGCATCATGCCGGCGATATTGCCCGCCGCGGGTCCGGTCCCCCAGTTGAACTCTTTCAGGAGCGTCTGTGTGATCTCGTCCTGGCTCTTCCGCTCGCGGTTCAACGCTCGCACGCGCTCGCGAATCGCCGCGATGCGGTCGCGGAACTCGAGAAACTGGGCCTTCGTCAGCGGCGGTCCGTGTCCGCCGATCAGCGTATCGAAATCGAGGCGCGCCACCTCGTCGAGCGCGCGTCCCAGGTCCGACCAGCTGCCGCCGTCCCCGTAGTTGACGATCGGCGGAATCGTATCGGGCGTCGTCACCAGATCGCCGGCGGCCACGACGCGCGCCGACGGAATCATGACCACCGTGTCGCCGCGGGTGTGGCCGCGCAGCTCCCGCAGCTGGAGCTCCTTCCCCCCGAGCACAATCTGCGACGAGCCGGAGTAGGCAATCTGCGGCGCCCCTGGCTGGTTGCCACGCACCATGTTCTCGCGCGTGCCGGCGGAGCCAACGATGGTGACGCCGTCCGCCTGCAGGCGCGCCGCTCCGCCGGAGTGGTCCGCATGGTTGTGCGTCAGCACAGCGTACCTGATCGGCTTGTCCGTCAGCGTGCGGATTTTTGCCACCACGTCGTCGTGCATCCGTTCGTTCTTGGTGTCGATCAGCACGACGCCGTCATTGGTCAGCAGCAGCGTGATGTTGCCGCCGTTCTGCCCGATTTCCGCGACGATGTGGTTGACGTTCTGAATGACGTAGATGTCGTCGCGGATCTTCACGAGCGTCGGCGGCGGCGCCGGCGCCGCGGGCGTCTGCACCTGCGGCTGCTGCGCGAGACCGCCTTCGGCAGCCAGGATGACGGTCGCCACGAGGACGGCGGCCTTGACACGCCGCATCACGATCGCGCGCAGGTGCATCGGCCGATCCTAGAAAAAGGCGATCGCGCGCCCCGCGCACGCGACGCCGAACCAGAGCAGCAACATGACGGCGCCAGCCAGCCGCTGCGCGATGCGCGGCAGCCGCGGCGCCGCGCGGCGCGAGACGAGCTGGTAGATCGTGAGTTGGAACGTCACCGCCACGAGCAGCAGCAGCATCTTCAACCGGAACCAGTAGCCCGCAAAGTACGCTTCCGCCCCGCCGGTGAAGATCAGGGCGCCGCTCGCGAGCATGATCGCCAGGCCGATCAGCATGACTGGCTGCATCTCGCGGCGCACCTGCGCCGGCGGTTTGCCGGGCTGGAACAGCCCCAGCAGGTTCAGCGACGAGAGCACCACCGTCCCGAGCAGCAGCGTCAACCCGAACAAATGCACGGTGAGCAGGCCCGCGATCCGCCACGTCGACATGCCGAGCCACAGCGCGAACGGCGTGTTGCCGAGGCGTGTCACGTACGGCTGCAGTGTGTCCCAGACCATCGGCGCGAGCGGGTAGGCCGCTCACCTTAGCGCATTTTAATCGTTTACATCAAGTCTTTTTGCCTATAATGGCGTCCGCCCATGCCGCTCGCGCACTGGTGCCTCTGGCTGCAGGACACGACGCTCAGTACGGCGCTCCGCACGTCCGCCTATGCGTATCCGCTCATCGAAGGGACGCACGTCCTCGGCCTCGCCCTGTCGGTCGGCACCATTCTCTGGTTCGACCTGCGCCTGCTCGGCGTCACGATGCGCGGCGATCGCGTGTCGTACGTCTTCGGCCAGATACGTCCGTGGATGACTGCGGGGTTCACGGTGATGATCGTCACCGGCAGCCTGCTGTTCGCGTCGCGCGCCGCCGACGCGTACGCCAGCACGTACTTCCGCATCAAGATTGGCCTCCTCGTCCTCGGCGCGATCAACATCGTCGTCTTCCACGCGACCGTCGATCGGCAGCGCGAGCAGTGGGACGGCGTGGCGACGCCGCCGTTTCGCGCGCGCATGGCCGGCCTGCTGTCGCTCGTCCTGTGGTTTTCGATCATCGCGGCCGGCCGCATCATGGCCTACAACCTGTGAGCCCGACAGCAACGCGCGCCGGCGCCGCCGGCGCGATTTCGTTCCATGAAATCGTTTTACGAACCCGCCCGGAAGGCGTACACTGCCGCCCCATGAAACACGCCCTGCGCGCGACGCTGCTCGGCAGCATGCTCCTCGCCGTCTCATCGCTGGCCTTCGCGCATCATGGCAGCGCCATCTCCTACGACACGACGCATCTGTGGAGCACGTGGGCGACCGTGACGGCGTTCAGCTATCAGAACCCGCATCCCACCATGACCTTCGATCGGACGACGAAGGACGGGACGGTCGAGCACTGGGTCTCCGAGCTGCTGACCAATCCCTCGGTGCTCGCGCGCGCGGGCTGGACGCGCGGCCGCAGCGTGGACGCGCTGAAGAGCGGGACGCGCGTCAAGCTGTTCGTCGGCACCTCACGCGCCGGCGGCCACAGCGGGATCGTGATGAAGATCGAGAACGACAAGGGCGAGAACATCGTCGGCGACCGCGGCGACGTGAAGGCGGTCGATCTCGACGGCGTGCCCGACGGCCTGCAGCCGCAGGGCGAGAAGAAGCTGCCCGGCCAGTCCGCGTCGGCGCAGTAACGACAGGCGAGGAAGAGCGATGGCGAATGTGACGAAGACGCTCGCGTTGATGTGCATTACGGCGGCGGCGCTGGTGCAGACCGCCGTCGCGCAGGCACCGCCTCCGCGCGGGAATGCGCAGGACGCCTTCACCTCCTCCGACACCGACAAGCGCGCCTACAACAAGCGCGACTTCAACGGCCTGTGGGCGCGCAACCCGCAGGCCTACGGGCTGCCCCGCTGCCCCGAATGCGCGGACCCCGGTCCGTGGCCGCCGGCGTCGTACGGATTTCTCGGCGCGCCGCCGGCGCGCACCGCCGAGGGCGAGCGCCGTTTCCAGATGAACAAGCCCGGTCGCGGCTTCGAGTTGGGAAGCGAAGAAGCGAACCGCCGGACCGATCTCGATGTCGGCATGCGTCGCGCGGTGCTGCCCGCGTTCGGCAACGACCCGGAGGCGCGCTGCGAGCCGCTCGGACTGGCGCGCCTCATCACGTTCTCCGGCGGCGGCGCCACGATGGAGATGGTGCATTCCCAGGCGAACGACCGCATCGTGCAGCGGTTCGAGTGGACGTGGGACAACCGCGAAATCTGGCTCGACGGGCGGAAGCTGCCGAACGTGGACGACTACCTGCCGCGGTACAACGGCTATTCGACGGCGCGCTGGGAAGGCGACACGCTCGTGGTCACGTCGACCGGCTTCGACGATCGGCAGTGGCTCGACCAGTACGGCTATCCGGTCAGCGAGAAGGCGGTGCTCGAGGAGCGATGGGATCGACCCAGCCCCAATCGGCTCCGCGTCCAGTTGACGCTCACCGACCCGGCGACCTACGCGGCGCCGTGGAAGAGCAGCCTGAAGGTGTGGACGCTCATTCCGAAGGACAAGATGGCGATCGGCGGCTGGTCGGGCATCCTCGAGGATCGCTGCGTCCCGAGCGACGAGCAGAAGTTCAACGAATTCCGCGATCACGCGGCGGGGAAACGATGACGACACGAGCGATTGCGTCCGTGCTGATCGTCCTGGCAGCGGCGTCGACCGCCGCCGCGCAGGGCACGTGGAAAAACGTCGCGCCGTTTCCCGAGCCGCGGGAAGAGCTGCTTGGCGCGGCCGCCGGCGGAAAGCTGTACGTCTTCGCCGGGCTCATCCCGCTCTGGCATCCGGCGGGGCTCGTCTACGAGTACGACCCCGCGGCCGACAAGTGGGCGAAGAAGAAGCCGATGACGCTGCCGGCGCATCACACGGCGATCGCGAGCTACAACGGCCGCATCTATGTGTTCGGCGGCTTCGTCTACCCGCAGACCGGCGGCGCGGCCTGGGTCCCGATTGACAACGCGTGGGAGTACAACCCGGCGCAGGATGCGTGGAAGGCGCTGGCGCCGATGCCGATCAAGCGCGGCGCGGCCGTCGCGGCCGCTGTCGGCGACCGGATCTACGTCATCGGCGGCGCGACGACGCAGCCCTGGGCGAAGGAGAATTTTCTCAGCTTCGCGACACCGCAGCGCGGTCTCGGCACGGTCCAGGCGTACGACCCGGCGACCAACACGTGGAAGGAGCTGACGCCGATGCCGACACCGCGCAACCACGCGGCCATCGGCGCGGTCAACGGCAAGATCTACGTGATTGGCGGTCGCGTCGGCGCCGCCTTCATCTCCCTCGCCTCCGACACTGCCATCGTCGAGATCTACGATCCGGCGACCGACACCTGGGGCACGCCCGGCGCGCGCATGCCGACCACGCGCAGCGCGCTCGCCTACGGCGTCTACAACAACCGCATCTATATCGCGGGCGGCGAGTTCCAGGATCCGCAGCAGCAGACCGTCTTCCGCACCTTCGAAGAGTACGACCCGGCCAGCAATACGTGGTCGATGCTGCCGCCGATGGCGATTGCGCGCCACGGCGTCGCCGCCGCCGTGATCGCCAACCGCTTCTATGCGGTCAGCGGCGACGTGCAGTCGTCGGGCACCGGCGTCGACGTTTCGACGCCGATCGTGTCGGTCTTCGAGTTCTCGCGCTAGGCGTTCGGGCCGCGGACGGATGCGCCGCAATCCGAAATTGCTGTTTTTGCCAGTTGAAAACGTTTTCTTGACAGGCCGACGCCGCGGCGGTATATCTCTCCAGCACTCGACCCGGTCGCAGCCATCTTCGAAGGAAGGCGCAGGTTCATGCAGCGTGTGCTCGTCGTTCTCCTCGCCGCCGTCGCCGGGTTGCTCGGGCGTCCTCTCGTCTCGTCCGCGCATCACTCGTTCGCGGCCACCTACCTCGAAACGCAGTCGGCGACGATCGAAGGCGAAATCGTCCAGTTCGTGTTCCGCAACCCGCACTCCTTCGTCCACGTGGGCGTCAAGGAGAAGGACGGCACCGTGACCACCTACAACGTGGAGTGGGGCGGCACCGGCCAGTTGAATGGCACCGGCGTGACGCGCGAGACGCTCAAGGCCGGCGACGTCGTGATCATCACCGGGGCTCCGGGACGGAACCCCGCCGACCACCGCATCCGGATGGTCACCCTGAAGCGGCCGAGAGACGGCTTCACCTGGGGCCAGCAGCCCGGCCAGACCTTCGACTAGCAGCCCGTCATCATCTAACCCGGAGGTTGTCGATGAAATCGATTCGTCTGGTGCGATCGCTGGCGCTGACGATCCTCGCGATCGTGATCGCCTCTGCATCGGCGTGGGCGCAGGCGACCGCCACCGTCAGCGGCACCGTGCGCGATCAGAGCGGCGCCGTCCTGCCGGGCGTCACGATCACCGTGACCCAGCAGGAAACAGGCGCCACGCGAACCACCGTGTCGAACGAAACGGGCTCGTACGTCCTGCCGAACCTCCCGCTGGGTCCGTACCGGCTCGAGGCGGTCCTCCAGGGGTTCGCCACGTGGGCGCAGAGCGGCATCGTCCTGCAGGTGAACGCCAACCCGGTCGTCAACCCGGTGATGGGCGTCAGCGCCGTGGAGGAACAAGTGCAGGTCACGGGTGAGGCGCCGCTCGTGGATACGCGTTCGACCGGCGTCGGCACCGTCGTCGAGAGCGAGCGCATCGTGGAGCTGCCGCTCAACGCACGACAGGTGACGCAGCTCATTACGCTGTCGGGGCTGGCGGTGCAGACGATCAGCTCGCCGGCGTTCTCGATGAACACCGGCGTGCGCATTTCAGTCGCGGGCGGCAACGACTACGGGGTCTCGTATTCGCTCGACGGCGCGCCGCACCTGAACAACTTCGACGGCACCGGGATGCACCTGCCCTTCCCCGACGCGCTGCAGGAGTTCAAGCTCGCCACCGGCGCACAGGAAGCCGGCGGCACGATCCGCGCGGGCGCGTCGGTGAGCGCGGTCACCAAGTCGGGGACCAATGCGCTGCACGGCAGCGCCTTCGAGTTCGGCCGCGACAGCCGCTTCAACGCGCCCGACCCGCTGTCGCAGCGGAAGGATGGCCTCAAGCGGAATCAGTTCGGCGGCACCCTCGGCGGACCGATCCTGCGCGACAAGCTGTTCTTCTTCGCCGGGCTGCAAGCGACGACGACGCGACAGAACCCGCTCGATCAGCAGGCGTTCGTGCCGACGGCCGCGATGATGGCCGGCGACTTCACCACCTTCGCGTCGCCCGCGTGCAACGGCGGCCGCGCCCTGGCGCTCGGGGCGCCGTTTGTCGGCAATCGGATCGACCCGAGCCTGATCAGCCCCGCGGCGCTCAACGTCTCGCGCAAGCTGCCGCAGCCGATCGACGAGTGCGGCAAGGTGTTCTGGGGCGCGCCGGTGCACGAGAACGAGTCGCAGATCCCGATCCGCGTCGACCTCCTGGCGAGCCAGAAGCATTCCTTCGTCGTGCGCTACATGCTGACGACCGACGACCGCACGGTCCCCTACGACGCCGCCGGCAACAACGTGCTGGTGACGAACCTGCCGGGGTCCGACGACCGCGCGCACAACTTCACCTTCGGCCACACGTGGGTCCTCAATTCGTCGATGGTGAATTCGTTCCGCCTGCTCGGCAACGACGTCTACGCCAACAAACCGGGACCGAGCTTCTTCGGCGCGCCGGACGTCGGGATCAACGCCTACACCTACGTCCCCGGCTACATCCGGCTGATCGTGAACAACGGGTTCAACATCGGCAACGGCTCGTTCAACTCGAACACCTATACGAAGGTGCAGAACGCCGGCGCCAGCGACGATTTCACCGTGGTGAGAGGCGCTCACCAGTTCGGCTTCGGCGGCCACTATCTCTGGACCAAATCCGATTCGGTGGCCAATGCGTGGTCGGTCGGCAGTTACACGTTCACCGGGCAGTTCACGGGCAACGCGACGGCTGATTTCATCACCGGGCGCGTCGCCCAGCACCGGCAGGCAAACCCGAACCCGGTGCGCGTGACGCAGCCCATCTCCGCCGCCTACGTTCAGGACACGTGGAAGCTCAATCGCGTGACGTTGAATTACGGCGTCGTCTGGAATCCGTTCCTGCCGATGAATTTCTACGACGCCGACGTCTACAACTTCGACATCGATGCGTTCAACAAGGGCACGCGCAGCCAGGTGATGAAGAATGCGCCGCCGGGATTCAGCTACCCCGGCGACCCCGGCTTCGAAGGCAACTCGGGCGTGAAGTCGCACTACCGGGAATTCGATCCGCGCGTCGGCTTTGCGTGGGACGTCACCGGCGATGGCCGGACGGCGGTGCGCGCCGGCGCGGGTCTCGGCCACGACTACGTGCACCAGTACGTCCACCTGAACACCTCGTCGGTGGCGCCGTTCCGTCTGACCGTGAACCTGCCTCCCGGCGTGAGTCTCGACAATCCGTGGGCGAGCTATCCGGGCGGCAATGCGTTCCCCTACGTCTTCAACCCGGCAAACCCGGCGTTCCCGGTCTACAGCTCGTTCCTGCCGCTGCCGGCGGATCTCAAGCCGACGGAGCAGTACTCGTGGGACGCGGGGCTCCAGCGCCAGCTCACGCGCCGGTGGTTCGCGTCGGCGACCTACCTGGGAACGAAGATCCTTCACCAGCTGAACGCCGAAGAAATGAATCCGGCGCTCAATCTCGGGTTCGCGCCGTGCCGGCTCTTCGACGCGACGATTGGCGCCGACCGTGACTACCCGGTGTGCACGACGGCGGCAAACCGCGACCAGCGGCGGCTGCTCAACGTGCAGAACCGCGGCGTCGCGCTCGGCTACGTCACCCAGTACTCCGACGTCGGCTACCAGAACTACAACGGCCTGCTCCTCAACACGCGCTTCGACGTCGGCACGAACGTCAACCTGAACGCGAACTACACGCTCTCGAAGTGCGTGGCGCTCTCGCCGATTGGCGCGGTGCTGAACGTGGGCGCGAACCACCTGCACCAGCCGTATCAGAACAACGGGCCGACCGAGGAGAGCCTCGACGAGGGGCCCTGCCTTGCGGACCGGCGGCACCTGTTCAACGCGACGGCGGTGCTGCGGTCCCCCGACTTCGGCGGCGTGCTCGGCCTCATCGCGTCGCACTGGACGGCGTCGAGCGTGCTGCAGATTCGCAGCGGCGCGCCGGTCAACGTGCTCGCGGGCGGCGACCCGGCGCTCAACGGGTTCACCGACAACGCGCCGACGCAGCGGCCGAACGTGGTCGCGGGCGTCAATCCCTATGCGGATCGCGACAGCCTGACCTCGTATTTCAACATCGCGGCGTTCAGCCAGCCGGCGCCGGGAACGTATGGCGACGCGCCGTTCAACATGCTGCGCGGCCCCGGCTTCTGGCAGTGGGATCAGTCGTTCGTGCGCGGATTCAACATCAGCGGCGGCAACCGGATCGAGCTGCGCGCCGAGGCCATCAACCTCACCAACCGCTCGAACTGGGCCAATCCGATCGCCACGCTGAACAACCCGGCGACCTTCGGCCGCATCACCGCGCTTGCCGTCGGCGCGACGCCGCGCATCTGGCAGTTCGCCGTGAAATACGTGTTCTGACGGAGGCCGGCCAAAGCCGGCCCTACGCCTCTGTCCTGGTAGGGGCAACGTGCCTGTTCGGAGGGGCCGCCTTCAGGCGGCCCTTCGTCTTCGCAGGCGCTGCCTGCAGGCGGCCCTTCGGTATCATTGCCCTTCGTGGCGAAGATCAACGATGTCGCGCGACGCGCGGGCGTATCCACCGCCACGGTCTCACGCGTCCTGTCGAACGCCGCCTTCGTCTCCCCGGCGACACGCCGCCGCGTCATGGCCGCCGTCGAGCATCTCGGTTACGCCCCCAACGCCACGGCCAAGAACCTGCGCATGCTCCGCACGCGCCGGCTCATCGTCACCGTGCCCGACATCTCGCGCCCGATGTTCTCGCTCATCCTGCAGGGCATCGAGGAGAGCGCGCACCGCGAGGGCTACGCGGTGCTGCTCGGCGACACGCAGTACGACCAGGGACGCGAGGAGCGCTACGCCGAGATGCTGCAGGCGAAGGAAGCCGACGGGCTGATCTTCCTCGGTCGCAAGCTGTCGAACGGCCTCGAAGCGCTCGTGCGCTCGACGACCGAGCGCCGCGCGCCGGTCGTCAACGCGCTCGGCTTCATCCCGCAGCTCGGGATTCCCAGCGTGCAGATCGACAACCACGCCGCCGCCGTCGAGGCGATGGATCACCTGTACCGGCTCGGCCACCGCCACATCGGCATCGTCACCGGACCGGCGCTCAGCTTCGTCAGCGATCAGCGGCTGCTCGGCGCGCGCGAGCGGGCGAAGAAGGAGCGGGCGGATCGCCACATGGTGGTGATGAACGGCGATTTCTCGATCGATTCCGGGGTCGTCGCCGGCGAGCGCCTGCTGGGCCGCACGCGCCCGCCGACCGCGATCTTCTGCCTCAACGACGAGATGGCGATGGGCGTCATCCACACCGCGCGGCGCCGGAAGATCCGGATCCCGGACGACCTGTCCGTCGTGGGCGTCGACGACATCCGCTACGCCCGTTACACGGATCCGCCGCTGACGACGGTGGCGCAGCCAATGCGGCAGATGGGCGAGAATGCCGTGCGCGTGCTGCTCGATCTGCTGAACAACCGCGACCCGTCTCCGCCGGACCAGGTGGTGCTGCCGCACACGCTCGTCGTGCGCGCGAGCACGGCGCCGCCGGGCCGCTGGTGAGGGCGTTTTCCACAGATGTAAACCTTTACTTGCGGTAAGATGTGCGCTTCGCATCGCGACCAGGAGGCCACGTGACCGTTGCTCGAACGCGTGCTGCCGTTGCCGCCGCAGCACTTGCCGCCCTTTCGATCGTGGCGCTGTCGGCGCAGGGGCGCGGAGCCGCGCCGCCGGCTGGGCCTCCCCCGACGCCGCGCGCGGGCGCCCTGATCGACCTCACCGGCTACTGGGTGTCGCTCGTCACCGAGGACTGGCGCTACCGTCAGTTCACCCCGCCGAAGGGCGACTACGTCTCCGTTCCGCTGAACCCCAACGGAAAGAAGATCGCGGATGCCTGGGACCCGGCGAAGGACGAAGCTGCCGGCGAGCAGTGCAAGGCCTACGGCGCGGCCGGCCTCCTGCACCTGCCGCAGCGCCTGCACATCACGTGGCAGGACGACACGACGCTCAAGATCGAAGCGGACAACGGCACGCAGACGCGGATGCTGGCGTTCGGCGCGCCCAAGCCCGCCGGCAGCGAATGGCAGGGGCTCTCGGTCGCGGCGTGGGACCAGCCGCGGGCCATCTTCGCGTCGCCGATCCCGAACCGCGGCGGCCCGCAGATTCGCGGCGGCGCGCTCAAGGTCGTCACCACGAACATGAAACCCGGATACCTGCGGAAGAACGGCGTCCCCTACAGCGCCAACGCCGTCCTCACCGAATACTTCGATCGATTCGACGTGCCCGGCGGCGAGTCGTTGATGCTCGTCACCGCGGAGCTCAACGATCCGGAGTACCTCCTGACCCCGTATTGGACCAGCATCCACTTCCGGAAGCAGGCCGATGCCACCGGCTGGCATCCCACGTCCTGCAGTGCGCCTTGAGGAACACCATCATGAAGAACGTCCGTGTGTTCGTGTGTGCGTGCGTCGCCGTCGCAGGCGCGACGCTGCTGGCACAGGGACCGCGCCCGCAGCAGCCCGCCGCCGAGGAGCCGCCGCCCGGTCCGGCCATCGACCTCTCCGGCTACTGGACGCCGACGATGAACGAGGACGGGATGGAGCGCGGGCCGGGATCGGAGCTCGTCGACTTCGGCGGCTTCGCCTTGAACGAGGCCGGGCGCCTCTGGGCGCTGTCGTACGACCCGTCGCGCGTGACGCTGCGCAACCACCAGTGCGACGCCTACGTCACGCCCTACCAGATGCGCGCCACCGGCAACTTCCGCGCGTGGGAAGAGCGCGACCCGCACAATCAGCGGCTCGTGGCGATTCACTGGTGGGCGCAGGTGACCGAAGGCCATCGCGTGATCTGGATGGACGGACGCCCGCATCCGCCGGCATGGGCACCGCACACCTTCCGCGGTTTTTCGACCGGTAAGTTCGTCGGCAACACGCTCGTCGTGCAGACGACGCATCTCAAGCAGGGGTGGCTGCGGCGCAACGGGACGCCCGAGAGCGACCAGGCGACCGTCACCGAGTTCCTCGTTCGCCACGGCGACCACCTGACGGACACGACCGTCGTCACCGATCCGGTGTTCCTCACCGAGCCGCAGCTGCGCAGCAACGACTATTACCGTGCGCCCGTCGATCACGGCACGTGGCTGTACGCCTGCGACGACAGCGAGCAGATCCTCGGCCGCTCGCCGGAGGTGGTGCCGTTCTACCCGTTCGGCACGCAGCCGTTCGCGCACGAGTACGCGGATCGCTACAAGCTGCCGCTCGCGGCCACCCTCATGGGGGCGCCGTCGATGTACCCGGGGTACGCCGACAGCCTGAAGAGCATGACCGAGGCGCAGCAGAAGGCGCTGCTGTCGCCGGCGCCCGGCCGGCCGAGCGAGACGAGCAAGGCCGTGGATCCCGAGCCGCGCGACGGCGAGATCCACGTGCTGCCGATCCGGGAGAACGTCTACATGCTCGTCGGCGATGGCGGCAACATCGTCGTGCAGACCGGCGATCAGGGCGCGTTTGTCGTCGATACGGGCACCGGCAGGCTCTCCGAGAAGGTGATTGCCGCCATCGGGAAGCTGAGCGAACGGCCCATCCAGTTCATCGCCAACACCAGCTTCCACCCGGAGCACACGGGCGGGAACGCGAAGCTGGGCACCGCCGGCATGGATCCCAGCCTGCCGGGATCGTTCTTCATCAATTCCGCGCCGCGCGGCGTCACCGGGCTCTTTGCCGACCCGCTCCGGCACGCGACGATGATCGCGCACAACAACGTGCTCACGCGCCTGCAGGACGCCAACGCACCGGCCGAAGCGCAGCCGGCCGACACCTATCTCGAGGAGCACCGCCGCAAGTTCCACAACGGCGACAGCATCGAGATGTTCTACGAGCCGAATGCATCGACCGACGGCGACAGCCTCGTCGTCTTCCGGCGCGCCGACGTCATCGTCGCCGGCGACGTCTTTACCACGACGCAGTATCCGTTCATCGACGTGAAGAACGGCGGTACCGTCAACGGCGAGATCAAGGCGCTGAACGACATCCTGAACCGGACCAACTTCGAGCACGAGGGCGAGGGGGGCACCTACGTCGTGCCCGGGCACGGGTTCCTCGCCGACGAGCACGAGGTGACCGAGTATCGCGACATGGTCGTCATCGTGCGCGACCGCGTGAAGGCGATGATCGACGCGGGCGCGACGCTTGCGCAGGTGAAGGCGGCGAGGCTGACGGCGGACTACGACACGCGCTACGGCGCGAATACGGGCGCGTGGACGACCGAGATGTTCGTCGAGGCGGTGTACAACAGTCTCAAGACCCCCGGCACCCCGAACCGCGCTGCCAGATAGCGAGGAGGAGATTATGAGATTGGCGATCAGATGGCTGACGGCGGCCGCGCTCGCCGGCGTGTGCCTGACCGTATGGGGCGCCGACATCGCCCGCAACCGCGTGGAGGCGCAGTCGGCCGGCAAGCCGACCGTCATCAAGCGGATCTACACGGGCACCGACGGGCTGTCGCACGTCGAAGACATCCCGCTGACCATGGACACGAAGCTCGAGAAGATCGCCAGCGTTGAAGTGCGTGTCGGAACGCCCGGGCGCTTCAGCGACTGGCACGTCGGCCCGCAGCGCCAGTACATCATCAACCTCTCGGGCAGCGGGCAGCTCGAGGTCGCCGAAGGCAAGGTGGACCTGCCGGCGGGCTCGATGGAGTTCATCGACGACCTCACCGGCAAGGGTCACACGACGCGAATCACCAGCAGCGAAAACCGGGTGTCGATCTGGCTCAAGTTCGAGGACCAGAAGCAGCGCGTCGGTCCGCTGGGCGCCGCCGCGACCTCGGCGAAGCGCTGAGCGGCCCGCCGCCGCAACGGTGGGGCTTGAATGGCCGGCAATTCAATTAGAATTGCCGTCGGAGGTGTGGCGTGATCACCAGGCTACAAATTCTTGCGCTCGCAGCCGGCCTCGTCGCCGCTGCCACTCCCCTGCGTGCCCATCACTCGTGGCCCGTCGATACGGGGAAGGAAGTCACCGTGAAGGGCACTGTGACCGGCTATACCTGGACCAACCCGCACGTGATGATCGGCCTCAACGTGCAGGGCGCCAACGGGAAGATGGAGAAGTGGGACGTCGGCGGCCCGAGCACGGCCCGCATGTCCGGCAACGGCTGGAACAACACCACGCTGAAGCCGGGTGATGTGATCACCGCGATGGGGTACCAGTTCTCGGACGGTCAGAAGATCCTGCGACTGCAGGAGATCGTGATGGCCGACGGGAAGAAAATGTTCCTCTACGGCCGATAGCCAATCAGGCGGCAGGTGGCAGAGGGCGGGTGGCAGTAGTAGGTGGCAGTGAGCCTACCGCTGCGTCTACTGCCACCTGTTCCCTGCCTCCCACTGCCCACTACCCCCCCGCGACCTGCCCCCTAGAAATCGATCTGCAACGCGAATTTCGCCAGCCTCGGCGACAGCACCGTCCGCACCTGCTGCCACGCCGGCCCGAAGCGCGGGTTGATCGCCAGGATCGGTGCCGAGTTCAGCGCGTTGTGCAGCTCGAACCGCGGCTGGACGCGCGAGTTGCCCAGCCGGAACACCCGATTGAGGGCGAAGTTCAACTGGTTGACGCGTCCCTCACGATAGAGCGACCGCGGGTTGATGAGTTCGATGTTCGCCGTGCCGCGCACCCCTGCTGCGAGATCGCGGCCGAGCGACGGCGCGATCTCCGCGTTGGTCGCGACGTAGGTCGCCGTCGTGTCGATGCCCGGGTTGTTCTGATACAGCGCGCTCACACGCAGGCTCCACGGGAGGCTGTACGCACCCGACAGCTTGAACTGGCTCTCGGCCCCGAGCGGCGGGTCGAGACGGCAGACACTCTGCGGGCTCGCACGCCCGGCGTCCGCGCTCAACGGGCCGAAGGCCGCCGTCGTCATCTCGGGCAGCTTCGAGAGCACCGCGCAGTTGTCGAACACGGTCTTGCCGAACGACACGCCGCCGGTGAGCAGGCCGCCATCGCCGAAGCGCGCGTTCATCGTCAGGTCGATCGCGTTGTGGATCTCGCTCTGTTTGCCGTAATGCTGCGAGTTGGTGACGAGGTTGTCCTGGCGGCCGAACTTCGCGGGCTTGATCGCCAGCAGACCGCACACGCGCTCTCCCGGACTGGGCAGCCGCTGATCGCCAGGGGCCGTGATGCAGTAGCTGTCGTAATCCTCCGGACCGACGAGCAGATTGTCGGTGACGAGGAAGTTGCCGTACCACGTGCGGTAGTACGCCGCGTTCACCGCAAGTCCAGTCAGCAGCTCGTGCTGCAGGGAGACGGATCCCTGCCAGCTGTACGGACCCGCACTCCACCCGTGCAGCACGTCGTCCGCGTAGCGCGTCACCACGCGCGGCTTGCCGAAGTCCGCCGCCGACGACGGCCCGAGCTCCGAGTCCTGCGGGACGTAGTCGCCGTTGGCGTCGGTCCACGTGCGCGTCGAGCTGATGACCATCGCGCTCACGGGGTTGTTCGGAAAGACGATGCCGGAGGTCGTGCCGATGGGAATGTTGCTCTGCAGCGGGATGAAGCGGCCAATCGACCCTTTGATCGCCGTGCGGCCGTTACCGAACAGGTCGTACGACGCGCCGATGCGTGGATTGATGTCCTTCCAGTTCGGCACGTTCTTCACCGCCGCGAAGTCGCGCGCGGGGACCCACGGGCCGGCCGCCAGGTGCTGTTCTGGAATGTAGCCGTTGACGAACTCGAGCCGTGCGCCCAGGTTCAGCGTCAGCCGGCTCATCGTCCACTGCTCCTGGGCGAAGTACGCGCCCTGCGCGACGCGGTTCATGTTGCGGTACGGCGTCGCCCAGTAGGTGACGGACTCGGGCACGCGGCCGGCGAACGTGTAGCTGACGTCGTGGTTGATGAAGAAGTTGTTGTCGAGCGTCGCGCGTCGATACTGGATGCCGGTCTTGAAGTTGTGCGCGCCGCTCACGTACGACACCGATGCGCGGATGTTGAGCGCCGAGAAGTCCTGGTAGCCGCGCGCGACACCCTGGTTCAGCGTCTCGCCGGGTGACCCGTACCAATAGTTCCTGACCCGATCGAACACCGCGATGTCGTCCGGGCTGCCGTCCGGCTTTCCGTCGTTGCCGAAGCGGCTGATGATGCGGTGGCCGAGAAAGTTCGAGCCGGCGTCGAGCAGGATGTGGTTGGTGAGCGGATTGGTCCAGCCGGCCTGCAGCGTGTAGGTGCCCCACGGATAGCGGCGGTCGCCTGATGCTTCCGGCGATTTCAGTGCGCCCGACGCGCTCGGCACCAGCACGTCGCGCAGGCAGGCGCAGCTGCGCTCGTCGCGCGCGAGGACCGTGACGCGGTGCTTCTCCGCCGCCTTGATCGTGAAACGGGCGCCGAGCTCCTGATAATAGTTGCGGTCGAACGCGGGACGGCTCAAGTCGGGTTCATAGAAGAGCGACCCCGCCTGCTTGTTGTAATAGTTGCCCGGGGCGTAGGTTGACGCGCCGTTGTAGCGGGTGCTGCCGAAGAACCACACGCGATCGCGCGCGATCGGTCCGCCGATGCCGCCGCCGACATCGTACAGCTGCCGCAGATCGCCCGGGCGCGCGGCGCCGCGTGCGCGCAGCTCGGACGAGATATTGTCGCCCTGCAGCCGGCTGCTGCCGAAATCGGTCGAGAACGATCCGCTGAAGATGTTGCCGCCGTCGCGCGGCACGAAATTGGTCTGCGGCCCGTCGCCCATCACTTCCGCGGTCAGGGTGCCGGGCAGCTGCACGGTGACCTCTTCGATCGTCGCGGGATTGACGGCGGAGTTGAAGTTGGCGCCGCCCATCGGCGTGCCGATGAACATGCCGTCGCGCAGCTGCGTGCTGCGCCCGCTGTCGTGCATGCGGAACCACTGCGTGTCCTCGCCCTTGGTGCCGCCGACATCCTGCTGGGTCGGGCTCAGTGGCGCGGCGCCGGGCAGCAGCGCCGCATAGATGCCGGCGTTCTTCCCCATCGGCAGCGTCTTCACCGTCTCGCGCGTGAAGACCTGCTGCTGCGTCATGCCCTGCACGTCGACGAGCGGCGCCTCGCCCCTGACCGTGATGGTTTCGGCGAGCTGGCCGACACCCAGGTCCGCGTTGACCGTCGCGACGAAGCCGGTGGAGATGTCGATCCCTTCGCGCCGCACGCTCCTGAACCCCTGCAGCGTGAACGTCACGGTGTAGGTGCCGGGCCGGAGGTCCACGATGCGATAACGCCCCTCACCGTCGCTCACCACCGTGCGCGTGCGTTCGATGAGCGCCGGGCTCGCGGCCTCCACCGTGACACCGGGGAGCACCGCGCCCCCTTCGTCGCGCACGACACCCGCGATGGTGCCGCTGGAGGTGTCTTGTGCCCGCGCGGGCGCGGCGAACGAGAGTATGAGAACAAGCGCCGCGAGCATCCCGGACCTCGTCATGCTGCCTCCCCTTTTTCAGGCGGATCTGAAGGTCCGCCTCTACGTTCGTCTTGTCGGCTACGCCGCTACGTTCGTCATTGACGGCCGTAGAGGCGGACTTTCAAGTCCGCCTGCGTTCAGAAGTTGTACTGAGTACTAACCTTCACCGCGCGACCCACCAGAATCCCCTGCGGCTGCTGCCAGTTGCCGAACGTGTTGCTCTGCTGCAGCACGGCGTTGCCGTTCAGGGCGTTGTACAGATCCACGTTCAGCGAGATGCGCCGCTGCGAGAGCCGCACGATCTTCGCGAAGCGCAGATCCACCTGGTTCAACCGCTCGCCGTACATCGATCCCGGCTTGACGATGTTGACCGTCACGTTCGGCGCGCTGCCGGCCAGCGGACGGCCGAGCGACTGCGCGGCCAGCGCGGACGACGCGACGAAGTTCGCCTGCACCTCCGGACCGGGGACGCTCTGCATCGACCCGCTCATCTGCACGTCGATGCGCGGAATCGTGTACGACCCGAGGAACTTCACCTGCGTGAGGAACTTCGTGTCGACGTGGCACTGGTCCAGCGGGACGGCCGGTGACAGCTCGGGCAGCTTCTGCACCAGGTCGCAGTTGTCGGTCGACGTCCGCCCGGTGCTGAGACCACCCTGCAGCAGGACGCCTTCGCGCACACGGGCGTTCACCGACACGTCGACGCCGTTCCAGTGGCGGATGTACCGGCCGAACTCCTTCGCAAACGTGATGCGGTTGTCCGACGGCCGCCCGAAGCTGGTCGGCTTGAGATCGCGCAGCCCGCCGACCGTATAGCCGCCGTTCCCGGGCAGACGCGGATCGCTCGGCGCGGGGATGCTGAAGGTATCGAAGTCCGCCGGCGTCAGCGCGCGATCGTCGGTGGTCGTCAGGTTGCCGTACCAGCGCCGGAAGTAGCCGACGTCCGCCGAGACGCGCGGCACGAGCTGTCGCTGCACGCTGGTCGAGAACTCCCAGTTGTAGCCGCGCACGCCCCAGCCGCGCAGCAGGCGCGGATCCCACTGCCCCGCGCCGCCGCTCACCTTCCCGAAGTTCGGGTTTGCCATCGGACCGCACTCGCCGTTGGCCGCGGGCGCCAGCAGGTCGCACTCCGGGCTGAAGTTCTGGTTCCCGTCCGTCCACGCGCGCGTCGTCTCGAGCACGAGGTTGCCGGCGACCGGGTTGCCGATGCCGTCCACCTGCGTCCCATCGAGGTACTTGTTCAGGCTCACCTTCACCGCGGTCTTCCCGTCGCCGAACAGGTCGTAGGCGGCCGCCATCTTCGGCGTGATGTCGTGCCAGCGCAGCTGATCGGTCTCCGGGACCACGAACGGCACGGGCACGAACCGCGACGCCCCATAGGGATTGGTCGGATCGCTAATCGTCTGCTCCGGGAAGTGGCTGCGCTTGTAGTCGTACCTCACGCCGAGATTCAGCGTCAGCCGATCGACGGTCCAGCGATCCTGCACGTAGATGCCGGGCTCGGCATCGAGCGTCCACAGGTCGTGGTACGGCCGCACCCGCAGGATCACCTGATTGGGCACGCCACGATTCAACCGGTAGCGAATCGGCTGCAGCGCAAACTGGTTGTAATCCGCCATCGCCCACGAGTTGACGACGCCCGTCTTCAACGCGTGCGCGCCGGTGACGTAGGACACGGCGAAGCGGTAGCGCAGCGTCTCGTTCTTGGCGTCGCGATAGTCCGCCGGCCGTGTCTTGAGGTTCATACCGTTGGACTGCTCGAGGAACCCGATGATGTTCGACGGCATGGTGTCGCGCGGGAAGAATCCCCACTTGTTGATCTGGTGCAGGATGCTCGCGTCGAGCAGCAGGCGGCTGGTCACGGGCGCCGTCCAGTCGCCGGTGATGATGCGCTGCGGATGCCCCCAGCGGTTCTCCGTCCCGCCGACCTGTGTCGGCGAGATGAGCGAGGGGCACTTGCAGGACGTCTGCTCCGACCACGAGAAGGCCAGCTTGTGCGTCCTGTTCGCCTGCCACGTGACGCGCCCCTGCCCGTCCTTCCACGTGCCGTTGTTGATCGCCTTGCGGCTCAAGTCCGGCGTGTACGCCCAGACGTTCGGATCGTCCTGCGTCTTGTCCACGTAGATGCCGGCGACATAGTTGTCCGCGCGGAGGTAACGCCCAGCCGCGTAGAACCACACCTTGTCGCTGCGAATCGGCCCGCCGAAACCGGGGTTGAAATCGCCGTTGACCCTCACGGAGTTGGCAAACGGCAGGCCGCGCGATCTCAAATCCGCATCGACGTTGTTGCTCGTGAGATGTTCGTTGGTGTAGCTGGCGTAGATGGTGCCGGCGAAAACGTTGCCGCCGTCCTTCGGGATGATGTTCGTGCGGACGCCGCCGACTTCGTTCTCCACCGACGCCGCGGTGTCGACGACCGTCTCCTGGATGGCGCTCATGTTCGGCGTGTAGCCGGTCTCGAACGCTTCGTTGCCCCACCCGGTCGAGAGGCCGTTGATCGTCATGCGCGAGTCCTGGAACGTGCCGCCATGAATCGCGAAGATGCCGACGATGTCGCCGACCGATCCGCCGACGTCGTGCGCGCCGAGGCCGTACCAGTTGCCCGCGCCCTGCGTCACGGTGATGCCGGGAATCAGCTCGACGAGGCTCGACGGCATGCGGCTCGTCGGGATCGCGTCCACCACCTCGCTGCCGAGCACGCGCTGCTGCGTCGCGCTCTGCACGTCCACGATCGGCGCCTCGCCGGTGACCGTCACCGTCTCGGCGACCGAGCCGACGCGAAGCTCCGCATCGATGGCGGCCGTGAAGGTGCCTCGCAGCTCGATCCCTTCGCGCCGGACGCTTGAAAAGCCCGAGAGCGTGAAGGTGAGCGCATAGGTGCCGGGTGGGAGCGTGACGATCCGGTATTGGCCGCCGCCATCGGTCACGACCGTCCGCGCCTTCTCGATGAGCGCCGGGCTCGAGGCCTCGACGGTGACGCCCGGCAGCACGGCGCCCGTGGCATCCTTCACCACGCCGGTGATGGAGGCTTGCGCAAATGCAGCGGAGGGAATCAGCAGAGCGAGCAGTACCGTAGCCAGGCCACGTGCCGCGAGTCGAACCATGGACGCCTCCTGCGAGTGGTGGGGCCTACTTCTTACCCTTGCCGGATGCCGCGAGCGTGTAGGTGAAGCTGTCGGAGCAGATGCCTTCGCCGATCTTCTGGACGGGCGTGCGCCGCGCGGTGACGAGCGGCGTGGTCCACGGGCCGGACAGCATCTTCGGATCCTCCACGACCGCCTGGTATTCGATCGTGTCGGCATCGAGCGCGCGCCAGCGCTCGGTGACGTGCAGCGC
This sequence comes from Vicinamibacterales bacterium, assembly GCA_035571515.1. GTDB lineage: Bacteria > Acidobacteriota > Vicinamibacteria > Vicinamibacterales > UBA2999 > Gp6-AA40. The sequence continues at coordinate 34,408 of DATNCQ010000099.1, read as the reverse complement.
GTCGGAGTGCGGCCAGCGTCCCTTGCTGGCCGGCGTCGGCTTGTCGCGGCCGTCGGCGAGCCAGGTTTCCGCGTTGAAACCCGTGACGTCCACGACCAGCGTGTCGCCGTCCCAGCGGGCGACGGAGTCGCCGAAGTAGGTCGGGATGATGTCGGGAGAGTGTGTCAGCGCTTCACCGTACGGAATGATGCGGAAGCCGTGGTAATACTCGGTCAGGACGACGACGAAGCCTGGATGCTGCACGATCTGGAATGGCCACGGCGAGCTTGCCGTCGCGCGCGGAACGCCGTACGGGATGCAGCGCAGCAGCGGATCGTCCGACTCGCCGAGATCGCCCATCTCCTTCAGCGCCGCCGGCGTGTAGAGGCCTTCGAGTTTCGCCAGAGTGGCGCGCTCGATCTCGCCGCCCGGACCGCGCGGCGTCCAGACGCCAGTGAGATCCGGTTTGCCATCCGGCAGTCGCACCACGGGGCCCGCGGGTGTAGCTGCCGCCGGGCGAGCGCCCCGCCCCTGCGCGGCGGTGTGCGCCGGAAGCGCAGCAGCGACCGCACCGATCAGTAATCCGGCGAGGGTCGAGGAAACCGCGCGATTCGCCACTGTAAAACCCCTCCAGTGCACCGGATGCTCGTCCCAGGCATGTGTGGTGTGGCCGCGTTTCTAACAGACGCTGGAGGGCGATGTCAACGTTTACATGACGTTCGCGCGTGACACTCTGCAGCGCATCGACTCGCGCGTGCATCAGTTGAAGACCGCATCTACCGCGATCGGTTCGTAGCGCGGCAGGCGGGATTTTGAGATGATCCAGCGAGCGGAGGGACGTGCAGCCATGAAACGTTGCCTGATGGTTCTACTGGCCGCGGCCGCCTGTGTCGTGGGGCGTCCCGCACTTGCCCATCATTCCTTCGCTGCGACCTACCTCGAGACGCAGACGGTCACCATCGAGGGAGAGATCGTGCAGTTCGTCTTCCGCAATCCCCATTCCTTCGTGCACGTGAACGTGAAGGAGAAGGACGGCACGACGGTCGTCTACAACGTCGAGTGGGGCGGCACCGGCCAGCTGGGCGGCACCGGCGTCACGGGCGGAACGCTGAAGGCCGGCGACCAGGTCGTCATCACCGGCGCGCCGGGACGCAACGCCGCCGATCACCGCCTCCGCCTCGTCACGCTGAAGCGGCCGAAGGATGGTTTCACCTGGGGCCAGGCGCCCGGGCAGACCGTAGACTAGCGCCGCACGCAGCCTGAAGGGGAACGCTTTCCTCTGACCACGAGCCACAGAGGCACAGAGACACAGAGACTTTTCTTTTCTGTGTCTCTTCGATCTGCGGGTTCTCACGCCTGGCCGTTGCGCCAGTGATGAGTTGCCTCAACCGTTGATGTTGTGACCGTGAGATGTCCGCGGCGTTTTCGCGGCCATCCGCTCCCTTCCGTCGTCCAATATCGCGTTGCCGGTGTCCAATACTCCTGTTCACCGGCGCTGGACTCTTTCATCGAGGTGTCAGCGATGCGGCAACCTCGTCTGTCAGCAAGCGCAGCAGCCGTCGCTCTCGCGTTCGCGTCCCTCGTCAGCGCGCACGGTCAAACGGTCGCGCCATCAGCGGGTGCGCCCCGCCCCGGGCTTCCTCCTCGGGACACGCAGCGGCCAGCCGCGACCGGGACGGCACGCATCCGCGGCCGCGTGGTCATGCCCGACACCGGCGCGCCGTTGCGCCGCGCACAGATCACGCTGGTGTCGCTTGACGTCGCCATCCGGCGGGTCGTGACGACGGATACGCAGGGTCGCTACGAGTTCGCCGACCTTCCTGCGGGTCGCTACAACGTCATGGCAGGCAAGGGCGGCTACGTCACGTTGCAGTACGGCCAGCGCCGGCCATTCGAGCCCGGCCGCCCCGTGACTATCGCGGACGGACAGACAGTCGAGCAGGTCGACTTCGCGCTGCCGCGCGGCAGCGCCATCGTCGGCAAGGTGACCGACGAATTCGGCGAACCGATCACCGGCGTGCAGCTCCAGGTGCAACGCTACACGTACATGCCGGGAGGACAGCGGCGCCTCACATTTGCGGGCGCGGGCGTGTCGATGTCGACCAACGATCTCGGCGAGTTTCGAGTCTTCGGTCTGATGCCAGGCGAGTACATCGTCAGCGCCGTGGCTCGCGGCGGGATGAACTTTCAGCAGGGAGCGAGCGGGTCGACGGATTCCTTCGAGGGCTACGCGCCCAGCTACTACCCCGGCACTCCCAATCCCGCGGAGGCGCAGCCGGTGACCGTCGCCCTCGGCCAGGAACTCACGCTGAACTTCTCGCTCGTCGCGGCCCGCATGGCGCGCATCACCGGCTCCGCCTTCGATTCGCAGGGTCGCCCAGCCGTCGGCGCGTTCCTCTCACTCGTCACCCGAGGTCCCAGCGTCGTCTATGGGATGTCCAGTGGGACGGTATCGGCGGACGGCTCCTTCACGCTGATCAACGTCGCGCCGGGCGAGCAGATGCTCCAGGCTCAAGTCAACCCGCGGGCGCCCGGCGATGAACGAGAATCGGCGTCGGTCCCTGTCACGGTCGCCGGCGCCGACATCACCGGGCTGCGTATCACCACGTCGCCCGGGGCCACGATCGGCGGGACCGTCGTGTTTCAGGGAACGTCGGCGCGGACCGGCGAGCCGATCCCGCGGATCACCGTGCAGGATGCCCGGCCCGACGAACCCGGAGCCATCTTCTTCAACCAGGATTCAGGGAACGGCTTGATCGCGGAGGACGGGACCTTCACGATCAAGGGTATCGCGCCACGAGAGTTCCTCTTTCGCGCGTTCACGCCGCAGGCGTGGACCTTGAAGTCCGTGACGCTCGATGGCGATGACATCACGGACGTCCCCATCCGGGTGACCGAGAGCGGGAAGCTTGGGACGGTGAAGGTCGTCCTCACGGACCAGGTGACCGAGGTGTCAGGTACGGTGACGGGTGCGCACGGCGAGGCCGTGAAGGACTACGTCGTGATCGTGCACCCCGTTGAAGAGAGAGAGGGCACGGCCGCGACGCGGTACATCCGCACCGCGCGGCCGGATCAAAACGGCGGATTCCGCATTCGCGCGCTGCCGCCTGGCCGCTACCTCGCCGCGGCCGTCGAACAGCTCGAGCAGGGACGCGAATGGGACCCCGAGTTCGTCCGCCGGTTCCGCGACGCGGCGAAGCCGGTGACGCTGGTCGAGGGCCAAACGCTCACACTCTCGCTCCCGCTGACGGGCATTCAATAACGGTCTGAAGGCGCGTGAGTGGTCTCGAACGCCGTTCACCGGCGACGGGCCACGGAGGCACAGAGACACGGAGATTTCTTTTTTTTCTGAAAAGGACGCCGAGCGACGCGCTCAGCAGAGGCCATCGTCTCGAACACAGAGCGTAAAGTTTCTCTCCGTGCCTCCGTGCCTCCGTGGGCCGTGGGCCGCGTGCGTCGCCCGGCGAGTTATCTGGTGATGACCTCGTCGGCGGCGAGGCCCCAGCTCCAGCCGTCCTTCGGACGACGGAGCGTGACGAGGCGGAGGCGATGATCGTCGGGGTTGCGCGCGGGGTTGCCGGTGATGATCAGGTGGTCGCCGGACTTCAGCGTGTCGCGGCTGATCTTCCCCTGCAGCTGCGACGGCGAGCCCCACTCGACGAGGTAGCGCACCATCGCGCCGCTCGCGTCCTTCACCATCACGTTCACGAACGAGTGCGGATTGCGCAGCTCGAAGGTGACGAGGTCCCCTTCGATGGTGACCGAGCCGCTCTCGACATAGGTCGCCGCGAACGAATGATGCGCGGAGGCGTTCACGCAGGCGAGCAGCGCAGCCGCGGCCAGCCAAGGGATCGTGTGCCATCTCATAGCGTTCATTCTCCGTCAGACCTCGAATCGCGGGCAGACCTGCGCCGAGGCGCCGTCCTTGCGACCTGCGTGCTGCTGCCTACTGCGCTGCCCGCTGCCCGCTGTTATGGCTTGATCGTCTTGCCGTCGGCGAACGTGACCTCCAGCACTTCGCAGAAATTCTGCGACGCGTCTCGCGCCGGGTGCCCCGTCACCGTGACCTCGACGCCGGGCTTGAGGATCGACGGCGTGATGCCGAGCCGGATCAACTGGTTCGGGACCTTCCCTTCGAAGCCCCACTTCACCGCCTTCCCGTTCTCGTCCTTCGTCTCGACGAAGATCCACGTGTGCGGGTTCTCCCACCTCACCTGGGAGATCACGCCCTTCACCGAGATCGTCTTGTTGATGTCGTAGGCGACGGCGGCGGAATGGTGAGCTGACGCCGGGATCGCGATCGCGAGCGAAAGGGCGGCCAGCGCGAACGCACCGTGGGACGCGCGGAGCATGGTCATCCTCCTACCGCTGCGCCGGTGGCGGAGCGGCAACGCAGTTGATCGTGCACGCCGCCGGCCGGGCGGCACCGGGCTTCATCTTCTTGCGGTACTCCGGATACAACGTCTCGGGCATGCCGAGCGCCGCATCGCGCGGCACGCCGTACCTCGTCGTCATCTCGTCGACGAACGGATTCTGCTCGGGGATGAAGTGCGGCACGCTCTCGCCTGGCATGCGTCCCTGGTACGCCGACACGCACGGCGGACCCACCGGCGACAGGTCCGCGGTCTGCAACTGGAAGCTCCGCGTCATGATCTGCGGTTCCGCGAGATAGATCGGATCCTCGACGATCGCCAGCACTGTCAGCACGTCGCCGTGCCGATAGAACCGCGTCGTCATCGTCGCCTCGTCGCTGATCGGCGGCCCGACTTTCCGGATGAAGCCGGCCTTCATGTGCGTCGTGTAGGCGACGAGCGTGTTGCCGTCCCAGCGGCCGGTCGTGAAACCGCCGCGCGTGTGCTCCGCGTACTGCGACGGGTGCGCGCGGCCGTCCATCCAGATGACGTACGGCGCGCGGTTCTCCCACGCGCCGACGGTGTAGGAAACCGTCGTCCCCTTCACGGGCTCGGTGTCGCTCCAGATCTTGATGCCGAAGGGACCCTGCACGAAGTAGAACGCCGGCAGTCCCTGGCACTGCCGCTCGATCATCGAATACTGCGACTCGTTGTAACTCAACGCGCGAATCCGTCCCTCCGCGTTCAACGGGATGCCGGTGTAGTCCACGGGCACCGAATCGCCGGCGAGATCCTCGGCGCCGGTGGCACCCCAGGAGCCGGACAGATCGACCTGTGCGAACGCCGGGCTCGTGATGAGCAGCGCCATGAGTACGTAGGGGCCGGCTTTAGCCGGCCCGAACGGTACGTAGCAGCCGGCTTTCTTGTCCGCCGAAGCGCGTCGCGCGAAGGCGGAAGCCGGCCCGAACCGCTCTACCACGCGGCCGTGCACGGGCTCGGGTCCCATTTCGCTCCGTCTCCCTCTTTCTTGAAATGCGAGCTGACGATATAGGGCCGCTGCAGGTAGCGCGGATCCTCGACGACGGTCGTCACGATCAAAACCTGCCCGCCGGCCGGATGCGCGGCCACGTCGAAGTATTCGGTGACCGTTGCGTTCTCGCTGTACGGCACGCCGTTTCGCCGCAAATAGCCGGGGCGCACGTTGGTGGTGACGACGGTCAGCGAACCGGCGCCGCGGCCCGCGCGTTCCCAGCGCGCCGTCGAACTGCCCTGCCAGGTCGCCGGACCTGGTGCAGCGGCGGGGTTGAATCGGAACAGCCGCGTCTGCGTCCCGGCGTCGGTGTCGAGCCGAAGCGTGTTGTCGTCCTGCCACACGATGTGGAAGCGCCCCGGAATCCGCATAATCGCCGGGGCGCCGTACGCCTTGCACGGCTCCGGTTCAGCGGCGGCGGGATCCCACGTGTTCGCGACTCGTGTCCCCTCCGGCGTCAGCGGGATCCCGCGGTAGTCGCCTTTCGGCGGCATCAACATGCGGTATCGCCACTCTTCGCTGATGAACGCGACCCAGTAACCGGTGAGATCGATCGGGGCGGAGGCCCTGGCTGCCGGTGGCGGCGCCGCTCCACCGCGTCCCTGTGCGTGTGCAGCCGCCGACGCGGCAAAGGAGGCGAGCGCGATGCCCACGGCGAGCCTCGTCGTGCGACGAATCATGATTTTGCCGCCGCGAGGCTGCGGTACACCGCCTCGACGAACTGGTCGGTCGTCCACGGGCCGCTGGTCGATCCGTATCGCGCCTTGTATCCACGCGCGGGATCGGCGGCCTTGACCTGTTCGAGCGTGCGGCCCGCCTTCACCAGGTCGCGGACCCGGTCGCGGATGATCGTGACCATGTCGCGGTACTCGACGACGTCGAGCTGGTCGCAGATGCGGCCATGACCGGGGACGATCGACGTGCCGATCTCCCGCGAGACGATTGGCACCGACGGGATCGCGATGTCGACCAGGCGGTTCAGGGCGGCAATCTCCCCGTCGATGGTGCCGCCGCGCGCGACGTCGATGACCGGGAAGCGTGTCGTGTCGAGCACGTCGCCGGCGACGATGACGTCCGACCGCCGGAAGAAGACGATGGCGTCGCCGTCGGTGTGCGCCGCGGGCTGGTGCAACACCTCGATCCCCTCGCCGTTGAGGAACATGTACTTGCGCGGGTAGAAGAAGGTCTCGGTCGGCAGCGCCGCGGCGTTGTATGCGGGCTGGGCGGCGCTCATCCTGGTGAGCACGTTTTCCGTGGACAGCACCGACGCCGCCGTGCCGGCGAACTCGGTGGGCAGCCCGATCGTGCGGCCGGTGAAGAGCGTCTCCCCGGCCTGCGAGAGCTTTTCGTTGCCGCCGACGTGATCGGCGTCCGCGCCGGTGTCGATCACGTAGCGGATGGGCGCGGAGGTGATCTTCTTGATCGCCGCAAGCACCGCATCGGCATTTGCCGCGGAGCCCGAATCGACGACGACCACGCCGTCGTCGCCGACCTGGACGCCGACGTTTCCGCCGGCGCCCGCGATCATGTAGAAGTTCGGCCGGACCTGGAGAACCTCCAGGCCCTGGCCTTGTGCCTGACCGATGCCGGCGAAGGCCGCCGCGGCGAGCAGCGCGCCCGCCGCGAGCGCGACGCCATGCGAGACGGCGCGTTTCACGCGCGCAATCCTAGCAGATTGCGCCGCGATTCGGCGTCAGTCCTCGATGTCCGCCATCGCCTTCCGGCGCTTGGGTGCTTTCGTCATCCCGACGCGGGTCTCCGACATCAGCTCGCGCGCGATCTGCGTAAGGAGGTTGTCGGCGACCTCTTCTTCCGCGAGCGACTGACTCAGGAGCTCCGAGACCGCCGGGAGACCGGCTTGTCCTGCCAGCGCACGCGCGGTGCCGTAGGCCGAGATCTCGTAATGCTCGACCTTCTGCGCCGCGGCAATCAGCGCGAGGTCCGCGGCCGCCGGCTCCATGCCTTCGCCTTCGCGCATGACCTCGCTGCCTTCCTCGACGAGGCCCGCCATCCCCTTGCACGTCTTCGCCTTCGCCGGTGCGCCCGCCAGCGTGAACACTTCCTTGAGGCGCTCGACGTGTCCCTTGGTCTCTTCGAGGTGCGTCTCGAAGCACAGTTTCAGGGAATCGGCGTGTGCCGCCTTGATCATCTTCGGCAGCGCCTTGACGAGCTGACCTTCGGCGCTGAGCAGATCGCGCAGGTTCTCGACGAGCAGTTCCTCGAGCGCTTCCGGGTTGTCGGACGTGCTCGTGCTGCGATCGTCGATGGCGCCGCCGGTCTCGGGCTTCGCACGCATCGCGTCGAAGGCCGGCGCCTCGACGCGCTGCCAGTCGCCGCCCTCGTTCCAGGGGCCGCGCGCGTCCACTTCGCCGTCTTCGCCGGCGCCAGTTGAATCGTTGAAGAACTGATCCACGAGACCGGGCGTAGGCGGGATTTTCCCGATCATGAAGCGTGGCTTCTTCATGCTCTCGAGCGCGGCGGTAAACGCCTTCATGTGGGTGATCTCACGGGTCATCAGGAACTGCAGCGCGTCCTTCGTTCCCGCATCGTCGGTGAAGTTGATGAGCCGTTCGTAGACGATCTTGGCGCGCGCTTCGGCCGCGATGTTACTGCGCAGGTCGACGTCGAGCTCGCCGGTAATCTTGAGGTAGTCCGCTGTCCACGGATTGCCCTGCGAGTTGAATAGCCCTACACCGCCGCCGCCCGCGATCGCGATGAGGGGATCGGCCTCCGCCGCCTCGCGATCGAACTTCATCGGCTTGAGGTGAAGCCGCGCGAGCGCGCCGACGATTTCAAGGTGGCTCAATTCCTCCGTCCCTATATCCATCAGCAGATCTTTGCGCTCGGCGTCGTCGCAATTGAGGCCTTGAATCGAGTACTGCATGGCGGCCGCGAGCTCGCCGTTGGCACCGCCGAACTGCTCGAGCAGCATGTTCCCGAAACGAGGATCGGCCGCGTCAACGCGCACGGTGTACATCAGCTTTTTCACGTGGTGATACATGGAACCTCCGGTGTGAGGTTCAACGCAGCACGACGTATGCCGCGATTGAGTGAGGGGTTTAATTACGGCAGCACGATCACGAGCGCGCCAGTTCGCCGCGCACGATCGCCGCGCCCTGCACCAGCGCGCGGAGCTTTCCGTCCGCCACCGCCCGCGGCAGGTACTTCATCCCGCAGTCGGTCGAGACGATGATGTTCTCGGGCGAGGTGAACGGCAGCGCGCGGCGAATCCGCTCGGCCACCGTGTCAGGCGACTCGATATTCATGTCCGACAGGTCGATGGCGCCGAGGACAATCTGCTTCCCCGGAAGGCCGCGCAGCACCGAGCAATCGAGCTTCGACTGCGCGGTCTCGATCGAGATCTGCCGGCAGCGGCATTCGGCGAGCTCCGGCAGGAACGAATACCCGGACGGCCGTTCGTGAATGATCGCGGCATACCCGAAGCAGATGTGCACGCACGTCGTGCCGGTGACCCCCTCGAGCGCGCGGTTCAGCGCGGCCAGGCCGTACTGTCTCGCCTTCTCGGGTCGCGCCTGCATATAGGGCTCGTCGATCTGCACGACGTCGGCGCCGGCCGCGAAGAGGTCCTTGATCTCCTGGTTCACCGCCTCGGCGTAGTCCATCGCCGCTTCCTCACCGCTCGCGTAGAAGTCGTTCTGGGCCTGCTGCGACATGGTGAACGGGCCGGGCACGGTGATCTTGGTTTTCCGGGTCGTGTGCGCTTTCAGGAATTTCAGGTCGTTGATCTCGACGGGATGCCGCCGCCGGATGCGGCCGACGATACGCGGTACCGGGTTGGGATGCCCGGATCGATCGAGCGCGGTGCCCGGGTGGTCGAGGTCCACGCCTTCGAGCGCGGTCGCGAAACGGTTCGAGTAGCTCTCGCGCCGGATCTCTCCGTCGGTGACGATGTCGAGGCCGGCGTCTTCCTGCGCGCGGATCGCGAGCAGCGTCGCGTCGTTCTGCGCCTCTTCGAGGAATGGCTCTGGGATGCGCCAGAGCTCCTGCGCGCGCACGCGGGGCGGAAAGCGCGCGGCGAGCTTCGCGCGATCGATGAGCCAGTCGGGTTGCGGGTAACTGCCGACCAGGGTCGTGGGGAGCGGGTGCACGGTTTCGAGTATAGCGGGGCGAGAGAGACGCCGCGTGTGGCGGCGTTCTCTCGTCGGTTGGCGCGTCAGGTGCGCGCGTGGTTAGTTGGCGCAGCGCGTGCCGGTCGACGTGATCGACATCACCGTGTACTGGCCGGCGGGCGAGCGCGGCAGTTCGATCTTCGTCTTCGACTGCGATTTCGCGTCCGGCGCGCCCTCGGGATCCACCTTCGTCTTGTCCTTGATCTTCACGTCCGCGTCGCCGTGACCCGGCTTGACCATGATCGCGGAGACGTTCACGCGCTCGCCAACGTGCGACGCGAGGTCCACGCTGTTGCCGGGGACGAGCATGAAGGTCGACGTGTTGCCCGCGGTCGCAACCGCGCCGTCGTGCGCCTTCGTCTCGGTCTTCCCGCGAACCGTGGTCTTGTCCTTGTCAACGTCGGTCTTCACCTTCGAGTTGGTCTCGATCTCCTTGCCTGAAGTCGCCATGGTGCCGTTGAGCGTGTACACGCCGGAGCCCAACTGGCCGAGACAGCCGGTCATGCTCGTGACCGTCGCGTCGTCTGCCTTGATTTGCGTGCGCGACTTGACCGTGCCGTCCTGCGCGCTCAACGCGACCGACAGCGCCGCCACCGTAATCGCAACGGGAAATACAAGCCTCATGCGTTCTTCTCCCTTCCGGTTGCCCACCGTTCCGGGTGCAGGAGCCGTTCCGCTGGCGGGTATCGCTGAGGCGTGAAGCGCTGCAGTTAGGCGCTTGGGAGGCGCCGAGCTCGTGCGGAACCCGGCGACATCGAAGATGAGGTCCGCGCCAGCGCGGGTTTCACTCTCTGTGGCGTGGCGCGAACCCTGTCGGGTTCGCGAGACGAGCCTGACAAGGCTCGCTCCACCGATGAATCCGCGCTCGAGCGTTGTAACGTTCTAGCCGCGTCCGTACGACGCGAACACGCGCGACTTGCCGGTTCTGTCGAAGGCGATCACGTCATACGGCTGGGCGGCGACCGACGGCACCTCCATCCCGGGAGAGCCGATCGGCATGCCAGGCACCGCGAGTCCGTACACCGCGTCGCCTTGCCGCAGCATACGCTGAACGTCGGCGACCGGCACGTGCCCTTCGACCAGGTGGCCATCCACGATCGCGGTGTGACACGAATGGAGCGCCGTCGGGACGACGTATTTCGCCGTGTCCAGCTCGGTGATCGACCGGATGGTCACCGCAAAGCCGTCCTTCCGCAGCAGCTCGCTCCAATTGGTGCAGCAGCCGCAGCTCGGATCCTTGTAGACCGTGAGGGTCCGCGCCGTTGCGCCACGCTGTGCACCGGCCCGCACCGAGGCCAGCAGCGTCAACGGTAGAGCGGAAAGCAGCGAACGTCTGGTCATGAGCACCATTATCGCATCACGGCCGGAGCGAGGGATCGAACGAAACTGACCGTCGGAATCAGCTCCGTGCCGAAACGCCGCGGGACGACATCGGCACACCGGGGATTGGTAGCGATCCGATTGCAGAACGCCGAAGCATCGAACGGCTTGGCGAAGAACCGACCGCACCTAAACATACTGCGCGGGAAAAACCTACACGGGCGACGATAACGCCGGGCTGCACTTTAGCCGATATACAGCGCAGGCATCGGCGTTGCACGAGCGATGTCGAGCTTTCATCACTATGCAACTTCGACTCGCCCGGCTCTGTCTCGACTGCGAGGAAATACACGAGGGGCAACAGTGTCCCGTGTGCGCCTCCGAAACGTTCGCGTTTCTCACGAGGTGGGTGCCTGCTCCCGAGCGCCGCGCGACGCCGCGCAACGCTCAATCGGCACCGCCGCCGGGGCCATCGCGCTTGCCGAGCCGAGGCAAGGTGGTAGGCCTCAGCATGGCGGGCCTCGGCATTCTCGGCGTGGTGCAGTGGTTGGCCAAGGGACGCAGCCTCATCGAACGCGCCGCCTCGAATCAGCATTCCGGCGAATTGAAGTAGCGGGGCGCGCGGCAGTTCCTCGCGGCGAACCTGCCCGGGTACGCCGCGTATCGCGCCGGCGTTCGTTACCGCGCCTGCTTCCGTTCGTCTGGTCGCGGCGACACGCGGGAGCGGTCAGCGTACGTTCAACTGCACCGATGTCATGTTCCGCCGCCCGGTCACATCCGCCGCCGCGACACCAATGAACAGCGTGCCCGTCGTGCCCCCCACACAGCCGAACGGCAGCGTCACGGGGAACGTCCGCGTGCCGAAGGCGGGTACGAGCGTCGATCCGAACATGTTCGTCAGTTCCGGGCCGGCGATCGTCCTCACCGCCCCGGTCACGCCGGCGATGTCGACGAAGCGCAGCTGCATTTCGAGCAACTGGAGATCTGTTGCGCCACCGGCGCGCACCGCCACGTTCGCCGGGGCAAGAAACGGCGACACGAAGGGACAGAAGGCGGCGGGCACCGGCAGGGCGGCGACCTCGGTCGGGACGGTTACGGAAGTCGAGACGAAGCGTCCGTCGGTCTTGGTGTTGACGCCTGACGGGCCGATGCGCGTCGTGGTTCCGTCATCGCACCCGTAGCTCGACAATGCCGCCACCGAGATGCAAAGAAACGGAGTGATCAAAGCACGGCAGATGGACATGCTGCTCCTCCGGCGTCCGCGCGCACGCAAAGCGCGCACCACGGTGATTTACACACGGAGCGAGGCTCGCGGTGGCTCGCAGTGGAACCGCTGGCAATCAGCTGTTGGTCCACGCTCGCTGCCGGTAGTATTCCGCTACAAGCTCCTCGAGACGATCCCGCGTCAACACGGCGGCGGGATCGCCGGGGAGCGGCGCGTCGAGGAAGCGCTCCGGCAGGGTGTCCTCTTCCGGTGTCCATCCCGCAAGCAGGTTGAACTCGCGCTTCGCCCCGACGATGCGGCGCGCGGTCGCGCGGAGTTCGTCGGCGGTCACCTGCCAGCCCGTCACGTGCGCCAGCATGCTCGCGGCTTCGGCATGGAAGTCCGTGAACACGCCGCGCAGGAACTTGCACAGGATCAGCGAATCCATCAGCGCCGATTTGTCTTCGGTCTCGATCGCGTGGCGGACCGAATCGATGGTCGCGTGCCGGCGGTCCACCTTGTCCGAGAAATCCACCTCGTAGGCGCCGCTGCGGTTGTGATCCGCGCCGCGCGCCCCCACCGCGAACCCGAGCGCCATCGTCTGCAGCGCGCGCGGCTCGTAGCCGGGAATCTCGAGCCCCTTCACCTGCGGCGCGAACGCGAGGCTGCCGTGACCGATGGCCACCGCGGCGCGGCGGCTGCCTTCGGCCAGCAGTTGACCGATGCCCTCACGCTCCCCGATCAGCTCGATCGCCTGTAACACGGCGTCGCCGCTGCCGAAGGCGAGCCACGGGGCGTCGAGCAGACCGCGCTCCACGCATTCCATCGCGAACGCGATGGTCCCGCCGGTGCTGATGGTGTCGATGCCGAGCTCGTCGCACCGCTGCGAGGCGCGCAGCACCGCGCCGCCATCGCCGACACCGCACAGCGACCCGAGCGCGAAGAGGCTCTCGTACTCGAGGCGCACTCCCCTGTCGTTCACTTCGTAGAGGTGCTCGCACCCAATCGTGCACGCAACGCAGCTCGCACGCGCCCGTGGATAGGCGGCGCCCAGCTCCGCCGGCGACAGGTTCGGCGCCTGCGCGAAGGTGCCGCGTTGAAAATTGCGCGTCGGTAACGCACCGAACCGATTGAGAGTGAGCAGGTTCGTCGCGGTTCCCAGCTCACGATACTTGGCGGTCGCGGGGCCGAAAGATCGCTGCGACAGGTCGCGGCTCAACTCGACGAGCGCGTCGGGATCGGCCCACTCACATCGCTGCGTGCCGCGCACCGCCACGGCCTTGATGTTCTTCGCGCCGAGGACGGCGCCGGAACCGCCGCGGCCGGCGTGCCGGCGGTCGTGCGAGATCGTCGCGTAGCGGACGCCGCGCTCCCCCGCCGGCCCGATCGATGCAATCCGGAAATCGGCACCGAGCCTGGCCCGCACCTTCTCCTCGGTCACCGGACACGAGTTGCCGCGCAGGTCCTCCGCGGACTCGAGCCGGACCTCGCCATCGTCGATCACGACCAGCGAGAGCGTGCTCGCACGCCCGACGATGACGATGGCGTCGCAGCCGCAGCGTTTGCCCGCGAGCACGAAGCCGCTGCCGGCCAGCGAGTCGTTGATGCGGTCCGTCAGCGGGCTGCGGCTGACGACGGCAAATTTCGCGGATGTCGTCAGCGGCGTGCCGACCAGCGGGCTGAAGGCGAAGACGAGAGGGGCATCCGGGGAGAGCGGATCGGCAACGGCGCCCCCTTCATCGATGAGGAGTCGAGTGCCGAGGCCGCTACCGCCGATGTACCGTCGCAGCAGCGCGTCGCCTAGCGGCACGCGTTCGGCGCGGCCGGTCGAGACGTCGATGCGGAGATAGCAGCCGTGGTATCCGGGGGGCATATGTCAATGCAACATGCAAAATTCAAAATGCAAACCGCGCGCGCTTCGGGACAAGTGGGTGAAAGTCGCCGCGGCGTTCACCCCGCCAGTTACAGGCAAGCACGGTTGGCATCTTGCATTTTGCATCTTGAATTACCTGCGCCGGCCGCTTATCCCCCGGCGTCCGCGGACAGGAGCAGCAGGCGGTCGCCGGCGGCCAGCGCCGTGTGCGGATCGCTCACGAACTCGTCCCCGTTCAGATTTGCGGCGATCGACGCGTGGAGCCCGCCCGCAGTCATCAATTCCCGCAGCGCGGGGAACCTGGCCGCCAGCACCGCCAGCGCCTCGCCGAGCGTCCCGGCGTCAATTTCGACCTCCGACAGGCCGGCGCGCTCGCGCGGGATGCCCAGGAATTCGACGTGCATGGTGTAACTTTAGACGGTCCCATGCCCCTTTCCTACTGGCGCGTCTCAACTGGTGTACTGATTCGCACGACAGCCCGTCGAACAAGGTTTCGCTGGGCGCGACAACGGAGCGCCCAGCCATGAAGTCGGAGAGATCCCCCGGAAAAGGCAAGCGGTCAGGCGTTCGCGCCACACCCAAGGGTCGACCCGTCGATCCCCGGGCGCGGGAAGACGTAATCTCGCTGCTCGGCGATGCTCCACGCCGCCGCGACCTGCTGATCGAGTACCTGCACCTTATCCAGGACCGCTTCGGCTGCCTGTCCGCCGCGCACCTGGTGGCGCTTGCCGCCGAGATGAAGATGGCGATGGCCGAGGTGTACGAGGTGGCGACCTTCTATCACCACTTCGACGTGGTGAAAGACGGCGACGCGCGGCCTCCCGCCATCACGGTGCGGGTTTGCGATTCGATTGCCTGTGAGCTCGCGGGATCGCAGGAGCTGCTGAAGACCCTGCCGGCGACGCTCGGCACGGACGTGCGCGTGCTGCATGCGCCATGCGTCGGGCGATGCGAAACGGCACCCGTGGCGGTCGTCGGCCAGAATCCGGTGCCGCACGCGACCGTGGACAAGGTTGCCGCGCTCGTCCGGGCCGGGGCCGTCACGCATCCCTCGTCCGACGTGCTCGTGACGCCAGCCCGCATCGATTACCAGGCGTATCGCGCGGACGGCGGCTACGCGCTTGCCGCATCGTGCGCCAGCGGCGAACGAACGGCGGCGGACGTCATCGCGCTGATGGAAGACTCCGGGCTTCGCGGCCTCGGCGGCGCGGGCTTCCCCACCGGACGCAAGTGGAAGATCGTCGCGGCGGAACCGGCGCCGCGCCTGATGGCGATCAACATCGACGAGGGCGAGCCCGGCACGTTCAAGGACCGGTATTACCTCGAGCGCGATCCGCACCGCTTCCTGGAGGGCGCCCTCGTGGCGGCGTGGGCGGTCGGTATCGATGACATCTATATCTACCTGCGCGACGAGTATCACGGCTGCCGAGCCATCCTCGAGCGCGAGCTCGCCAGCCTTCGCGAGAACCCGCCGTCCAGGATTCCGCAGTTCCACCTTCGCCGCGGCGCGGGCGCTTACATCTGCGGCGAAGAGTCGGCGATGATCGAGTCGATCGAGGGGCGGCGCGGCGAGCCGCGCCTTCGTCCGCCGTACGTTGCGCAGGTCGGGCTGTTCGGCCGCCCCACCCTCGAGCACAACATGGAGACGCTGCACTGGGTGCGCGACATCGTCGAAAAGGGACCGGGCTGGTTTGCCGGCCACGGACGCAACGGCCGCAAGGGGCTGCGCTCCTTCTCGGTGAGCGGCCGCGTCAAGCGGCCGGGCGTTCACGTCGCGCCCGCGGGCATCACGCTGCTCGAGCTCATTGATGAATACTGCGGCGGCATGCTGGATGGGCACACGCTCTACGGCTATCTCCCGGGCGGCGCTTCCGGCGGCATCTTGCCGGCCTCGATGGCGAACGTCCCGCTCGACTTCGACACGCTGACGCCGTACGGCTGCTTCATCGGCTCCGCTGCGATCGTCGTGCTCTCCGACAAGGACACGGCGGCGGCCGCGGCCCGCAACGTGATGAAGTTCTTCGCGGACGAATCGTGCGGCCAGTGCACGCCGTGCCGCGTCGGCACGCAGAAGGCATTCGACCTGATGCACGACCGCCGCTGGGACAAGCCGCTGCTGCAGGAGTTGTCGCAGGCGATGGCGGACGCGTCGATCTGCGGGCTCGGTCAGGCGGCGCCGAATCCCGTGCTCTCGGTGCTGAAGTATTTTCCGGGTGAAATCGAATGATGCACCAGACAACCGCGCCGCTCGCGCCGGCGCTGGTGACCTTCACGCTCAACGGGAAGACGCTCGTCACCCGGGACGACCAGACGATCCTGCAGGTCGCGAGCGAGCACGGCATCGAGATCCCACGCCTCTGCTACATGGAGGGCATGCGCGCGGACGGCAACTGCCGCACGTGCATGGTCGAGATCAAGGGCGAGCGCGTGCTGGCGCCGTCGTGCTGCCGCTACCCGAAAGCGGGGATGGAGGTGACGACCAACAGCGCGCGTGCCGTCACCAGCCAGAAGATGTCGATCGAGCTGCTGCTGTCGGACGTTCCCGAGACCGTCTACACGCTGAATTCGGAGCTCGATCTCTGGGCGAAGAAGATGGCGGTCGGCAAGCCGCGGTTTCGCGCGCGAAGGCAGCCGGCGGAGGACGTTTCGCATCCCGCCATCGACGTCCATCTCGACGCCTGCATCCAGTGCACGCGGTGCGTGCGCGCGTGCCGCGAGGAGCAGGTCAACGACGTCATCGGCTATGCGTTCCGCGGAGGGCACTCGAAGATCGTGTTCGACCTCGACGACCCGATGGGCAACTCCACATGCGTGGCCTGCGGTGAGTGCGTCCAGGCGTGTCCGACCGGCGCGCTGACGCCGGCGCGCGGTGTCGCGACGGTGCAGGCACAAAAGACGGTGGACTCGGTGTGCCCGTACTGCGGCGTCGGCTGTCAGCTCACGTATCACGTCAGGGACAACCGCATCCTGTTCGTGCAGGGGAACGACGGTCCCGCCAACTCGAGCCGCCTGTGCGTGAAGGGCCGCTACGGGTTCGACTACGTCCAGCACCGGCATCGCCTCACCAGGCCGCTGATCCGCAAGCCCGGCATCCCGAAGCACAAGGACTTCACCGTCGATCCCGAGAGGTGGAGCGACGTCTTCCGCGAGGCGACGTGGGAGGAAGCGCTCGATGTCGCGGCCCGCGGCCTGCGGGATGCGCGCGATACGTATGGCAAGCGGGCGCTTGCCGGTTTCGGCTCGGCGAAGGGGACCAACGAGGAGGCGTACCTCTTTCAGAAGCTGGTGCGCACCGGCTTCGGCTCCAACAACGTCGATCACTGCACGCGTCTGTGCCACGCGTCGAGCGTCGCGGCGCTGATGGAAGGGATCAACTCCGGCGCCGTGTCGAACCAGGTGCGCGACGTCGCCAACGCCGACCTGCTGTTCGTCATCGGCGCGAACCCGACCATGAACCATCCAGTGGCGGCGACCTGGATGAAGAACGCCGTGAAGCGCGGCGCGACGCTGATCGTGGCCGACCCGCGCCGCAGCGACCTGTCGCGGCACGCCACCTATTACCTGCAGTTCAACCCCGACACCGACGTTGCGCTCCTCAACTCGCTCCTCCACGTCATCGTCGAGGAAGGCCTCGTGGACAGCGCGTTCGTGCGCGATCGCACGTCGGGTTACGAGGCGCTCGTCGAGAACGTGCGCAGGTTCTCGCCGGAAGCGATGGCGCCGATCTGCGGCATCGATGCCGAGACCATCCGCCGCGTCGCACGACTCTACGCCTCGTCAAAGGGCTCGATGATCTTCTGGGGCATGGGCATTTCCCAGCACGTGCACGGCACGGACAACGCGCGCTGCCTCATCGCGCTCGCGCTCTCGACCGGCCAGATCGGCAGGCCGGGAACCGGCCTGCACCCGCTGCGCGGCCAGAACAACGTGCAGGGAGCGTCCGACTCGGGGCTGATCCCGATGTTCTACCCCGACTATCAGCGCGTGAACGCGCCGCAGGCGCGGCAGCGCTTCGAGACGCTGTGGAAGACCACGCTCGATCCGGATCCCGGGTTGACGGTCGTCGAGATCATGAACGCGGCAAAGAAACACGATATCCGCGGGATGTACATCATGGGCGAGAACCCGGCGATGTCCGACCCGGACGTCGATCACGCGCGCGAGGCGCTCGCCGCACTCGATCATCTCGTCGTGCAGGACATCTTCCTCACCGAGACCGCCTACCTCGCCGATGTCGTGCTGGCCGCAACCGCGTGGCCCGAGAAGGTCGGCACCGTCACCAACACGGATCGCATGGTGCAGCTCGGACGGAAGGCGATCGAGCCGCCCGGCGATGCCAAGGAGGACTTCTGGCTGCTGAATGAATTGGCGCGGCGCCTGGGACTCGATTGGAGGTACACGCACCCGCGCGAGGTCTTCGCCGAGATGCGCACCTGCATGGACTCCATCGCCGGCATCACGTGGGAGCGCCTCGAACGCGAATCCTCCGTGACGTATCCGTGTGCGAAGGAAGGCGACCCCGGCGAGCCGGTCGTGTTCGTCGATCGCTTCCCCACCCCGAGCGGCCGCGGCACGTTCGTGCCGGCCGATCTCATTCCGGCCGCCGAGCGTCCCGACGCGGACTATCCGCTGGTGCTCATCACCGGCCGTCAGCTCGAGCACTGGCATACCGGTGCGATGACCCGTCGTGCCGCCGCGCTCGACTCCATCGAGCCGGAACCGGTCGCGTCGGTGCACCCGCTCGACCTCGAGCTCCTGGGCGTCACGCCTGGCGACATCCTGACGATCGCCTCCCGGCGCGGCAGCATCTCGCTCTACGCGCGCGCGGACGACGGGATGCCGCGCGGGGCGGTGTTCGTCCCGTTCTGCTACTACGAGGCGGCGGCGAACAGGCTCACCAACCCGGTGCTCGATCCGTTCGGCAAGATCCCGGAATTCAAGTACTGCGCGGTGAAGGCGACGCCAGGCGGCCCCGTGCCCGAGCGTCTGAGCTTTGGCGGCGGGACGCTACTCGCGGGGAAGACAGTGCTCGCGCGGGAGCCAGACGCGAGCCAGTAAGGCAAAATTCAAAATGCAAATTGCAAACCGTATGTGCGTATAACCGGCGGAGTGAATGTCGCGGCGCCTTTCACCCAGTGGTTTCGAAGCGAGCACGGTTTGCATTTTGAATTTTGCATTTTGAACTACCTGTAGCCATGAATGCCGGGGCGATTGTTCTCTGCGGCGGGAAGTCGACGCGGATGGGCACCTCGAAGGCGATGCTGCCGTTCGGTCCCGAGACCATGCTGCAGCGTGTCGTCAGGCTGCTCGAAACTGTCGTCTCGCCGATCGTCGTCGTCGCTGCCGCCGATCAGCAGCTGCCGGACCTGCCGCCGAACGTCATCGTCACGCGCGACGAGCGCGAGGCGCGCGGCCCGCTCGAGGGGCTGCGCGCGGGGCTGAAGGCGCTGCCCGCGGACGTCGAGGCGGCGTACGTCACCAGTTGCGACGTGCCGCTGCTCGTGCCCGGCTTCGTGCGGCAGATGCTCGACCTGGCGGACGGCTATGACGTCGCCGTCATCGAGAACGAAGGGTTCGCGCACCCGCTGTCAGCGGTCTACCGGCGCGCGACGCTGCCGCACGTCGAGGATCTGCTCGCGCAGGATCGGCTGCGGCCGGCGTTTCTCTTCGAGGCGGTCAACACGCGCCGGGTGGCCCCGGCGCAGTTGACCGCCGATCCCGGGTTGCGCACCCTGCGCAACGTCAATACGCGGGACGACTACGAACAGGCGCTCGCCGACGCCGGGAATTAGCCGTCATTCGTTTTTCTCGTAGTGATTTCCGGTATTGACCGGGGCCGCGCCGGGCATATACTCCCCGCCACCACGCCGTGTTTCCGTTGCACTACTCCTAGTCACCTGCTGTCATCCGAAGAGGAGGATGTGATGCGACGTTTCCTCCAGCGTTGTGCGGCCGGCCTCCTGAGCATTCTGCTCACCACTACCGCTGCATGGGCGCAGTCGACTGCCCAGCTCAGTGGCCGTATCACCGACGAAAGCGATGCGGTGCTGCCTGGTGCGACCATTACCGCCACCCAGACCTCCACGGGCTTCGTGCGCAGCGACGTCACCGATGCGAACGGCGCCTACGTCCTGTCGAACCTGCCGCTCGGTCCGTACCGGTTCGAAGTCTCGCTGTCGGGATTCCGCGCCTACGTGCAGACCGGCATCGTGCTGCAGGTGGGGAGCTCACCCGTCCTCAACGCCAGGCTGTCGGTGGGTCAGCTCGAGGAGTCCGTCACCGTCGAGGGCGCCGCGCCGCTCATCGACGTCCAGAGCGCCGGCATCCGCGAGGTCGTCCGCAACGAGGAGATCCTCGCGCTGCCGCTCAATGGACGAAACGCGGCGGAGCTCGTCGTCGTCTCGGGCGCGGCCGTGCAGACGGGGACGGCGCCCAACCGGGCGGTGCCGGGCGGCTTGGGGATCTCGGTGGCTGGCGGCCTACCGTACGGCGTGGCGTACCTCCTCGACGGCGCCATGCACAACAACCCGCAGGACAACCTCAATCTGCCGTTCCCGTTCCCTGACGCGCTGCAGGAGTTCAGCGTCGCGACGAGCGGGCTCAACGCCCAGAACGGTATGCACTCGGGCGCGGCGGTGAGCGCCGTGACGAAGTCGGGCAGCAATCGCTTCAGCGGCAACGCGTTCGAGTTCCTCCGCGATCACCGCTTCAACTCGACCGATCCATTCGCGCAAATTGGACCGGACGGCAAGCACGTCGACGACGGGTTGCAGCGCAATCAGTTCGGCGGTACGTTCGGCGGTCCGGTCGTGCAGAACAGGCTCTTCTTCTTCGGGGCCTACCAGGGCACGACGGTTCGGCAGCAGCCGGCGGCAAACATTGCGTGGGTGCCGACACCGGCCATGCTGGCGGGCGACTTCACGGCGTTCGCCTCGCCCGCATGCAACGGCGGGCAGCAGATCACGCTGCGCGGTGGATTCGCGGACAACCGAATCGATCCCGCGCGATTCAGTCCGGCGGCACTCAACCTCCTGAAGTATCTGCCGACCACGACCGATCCGTGCGGCCAGATGACGTACACGTTGCGGAACGACAGCAACCAGATACAGTCCATCGGCCGGATCGACTACCAGCGGACGAAGGACGACACGATCTTCGGACGCTACATGGCGACAACCTTCACCGCGCCGATTCCCATGCGCGAGGGAGACACGATCCTGTCGCTCTACGACTCGGCGAGCAAAGCCGGGCTGCTCGGGTCCGACGCGCTGGCGCAGTCGCTGGCCGTCGGCGACACGCGTGTCTTCGGGCCCAACACTGTCCACTCGCTCAGGTTCGCGTTCAATCGATCCGCCGTCAGCCGCCTGGCGCCGGCCACGTTCGAGCCGCATGACCTCGGCATCGACGCCTACGCCTATCAACCCGACGTCATGTGGATCGAAGTCCAGGGAGGGTTCTTCGCCGAAAACCCCGGTCCGAGCCGTTTCGTGACCAACGCGTCGCAGGTCAGCGACGACCTGACGATCGTGCGCGGCGATCACCAGCTCTCCTTCGGCGGCAACGTGGCCTACTGGCGCTACTACTTTCAATCGCACGCGCGCTCCGGCGGCGTCTGGCAGTTCACCGGCGACGCGACCGGGCGCGGATTGAGCGACCTGCTCCTCGGCAGGGTCGGGAGGCTCGAACACGGCGGACCCGCCATCCTGCCGATGGACCAGTGGTACATGGGCTATTACGGTCAGGACACGTGGCGGGTGGGCCGTCACGTCACCATCAACGGTGGTCTGCGTTGGGAGCCGTACTTCGGCCAGAGCGTCCTGAATGGCGCCGTGTACAACTTCATCCCGGAGAACTTCCAGAACAACGTGAGAAGCAAGGTGTTCGTCAACGCGCCGGCGGGCCTGGTCTACCCGGGCGACGAGGGATTCGCCACGTCGGGCCGGCGAGGCGTCCACACGCAGTGGCTGAACTTTTCGCCGCGCGTCGGGCTTGGCTGGGATGTCTCGGGCGACGGCCGCACGGCGGTGCGCGCCTCCTACGGGCTGACCTACGACTTCCCGAACGCGGAATATATGCTCATCAACGCCAACTCGCCGCCGTTCGGCAACCGCTCGATCATCCAGGATCCGCCCGGCGGCTTCGACCGCCCGTACGCGCATCTCGGCGGCGATCCGCATCCGATCGCGACCAATCGCGATACGCGCTATTTGCCGTTCGGAGCCTACGGCGCCATCGACCCTGACATCAACTCGCCGCGCATCCAGCAGTGGAACGTCACGGTCGAACGGCAGCTCGGGGCTGTGTGGCAGGTCGCCGCGACGTATCTCGGCAGCCACACCGATCGCCTCTGGAATCAGGTGGCGGTCAATCCGGGCGTGTTCCTCGGCCTCGGTCCGTGCACGCTGCAGGGCGTCTCCTATCCGACCTGCAGCAACCCGGCGAATCTCAATGCCCGACGGGTGTTCACACTGTCCGGTGAAAATCCGGCTGCGGCGGCGCTCATCGGAAACCTCGACCTGCACTCGGATATCGGGATTCAGAACTACCGCGGCCTGAAGCTGTCGTTCCAGCGTCGCGCGGCGGCCGGACTGAGCATGAGCGGCAACTACACGGTGTCGCGCTGCTTCGGCGATCCGTCGTTCCAGACCGGCGGGTTCCCGCAGATTGCCAACGGCTACACGGATCCGGCGCACCCGGAATTCGATCGCGGCTACTGCGATCAGGACCGACGGCACATCGGCGTCTTCCTCGCCGGTGCGCAAGCGCCGCAGCGCGCCGGCGGGTTGGCGAACGCCGTGCTCTCTGACTGGCGCGTGTCCGGCATCCTCACCGCGCGATCGGGGCGGCCGGTCAACGTCATCGCCGGACAGGACCGCTCGCTCAGCGGCATTCAGAATCAGCGTGTCAACCAGGTGCTCGACAATCCTTACGGCAGCAAGCAGACTCCGAATGACTGGCTGAACCCGGCTGCGTTCGCGCTGCCCGCGCTCGGCACGCTGGGGAACTTCCAGCGTAACAGCCTGCGCGCCCCGGGTTACTGGTCGATCGACCTGGCGGTCTCGCGGCTGATCGGCTTCGGCGCCACGCGCAAGCTGGAGCTCCGCGCGGAGACATTCAACCTGCTCAACACGTTCAACTGGGGACCGCCCACGCTGGCGCAGGGCGGCGACCGGACGCACACGAACTTCAGCTCGGGCGCGTTCGGACGGATTACATCAATGGAGGGTACGCCCCGAATCATGCAGTTCGGCGTGAAGTACGGGTTCTGAAGATACGCCGGGGCCGACGTGACAGCCAGCCCCGGCATGTCGTGAGCGTCAGAAATTCAGCTGCGCGCTGAACTGCAGGATGCGCGGGTCCTGCACCTCGGTCGGCTGCCGCCACTGCGGCCCGAACGCGTTGTTGATCTGCACCGCGCTGCCGCCGTTGAACACGTTGTAGACGTCCAGGTTGCCCTGCATCCGCAGCCGCGGCGTCAGCCGCACCTGCTTGGTGACGCGAACGTCCAGCCGCCGGATGCGATGGTCGTACATCGTGCCCGGCATCACGAGCGGCACCGTCGCCGTCGCAGTGCACGGCGTCCGGCCGCCGCACGCGCCGAGGTCGCGCCCGAGCGAGCGCGAAATCTCGGCGTTGCTGGCCGCGTAGGCGGCGACGATGTTCGGCCCCGAGATGTCCTGCCAGATGCCGCTGACGACGAACGCGTACGGCAGTGGAATGGCGCCGTTCAGCTTCAACTGCGTCTGCCCCCGGAACGGCGTGACGACGTGACAGAGCTTGCGGCCGTCGATGGTCGTCGCCGTCTGCGGCGTCGTCGGCGCCGCGTTGGAGATGCCGCTCACCGTCGTCGCCGTCTGCGGCGCCGTCACCGACCCTGCCGCGATGCCAGGCGCATCGACGACGAAGCAGTTGTCGGTCATGGTGCGTCCGGTGTCGATGCCGCCGCCGAACGAGGCGCCCGATCGCAGCCGGGTATTGATGCCGACGTTGAAGAAGTTGTTGACCTGCTGCTGCTTGCCGTAATTGGCGGACTGCGTCACCAGGTTGTCGGCCTGCGTGAACTTCGCGACCGACACGTCGGACATGCCGCAGACCTGGTAGCCGCCTCCGCCGGGCAGGTTCGTATTGAGCGGCGCCGTCACGCAGTAGGAGTTGAAATCGCCCGGTGCCCGGAGCAGGTTGTCGGTCGCGGTGAAGTTGCCGTACCAGTTGCGGTAATAGCCCGCGCTCACCGAGACGCCGTCGCGCAGCTCGTGCTGGATTTCCGATCCGAAGTCCCAGTTCGAGTTGCGGACGCCCCAGCCGCGCAGCACGTCGTCCGCCCAGTGCGTCGTCGGGCTGAGCCCGCCGAAGTTCGCATCCGACATCGGCCCGCATTCACCGTTGGCCGCGCGGTTCCTCAGGTCGCAGTCCGGGACGTAATTGCCGTTCGCGTCGCCCCACGTGCGCGTGATGCTGTTGACCGATGTCGTCACCGGGTTGTTGGCGCCGGCGACCGCGGTGCCCGTCTTGGCCACGTAGCGGCCGATCGACGCCTTCAGCGCCGTCCTGCCGTTGCCGAACAGATCGTACGAGGCGCCGAAGCGCGGGTTGAAGTCCTTCCACGCCGGCACGCCGGACACCGCGCCGAAGTCGCGTGCGGGGACCCAGCCGGACGCGGGCGCCGCGAGGTGGTTCGCATCGACGTGGCCGTTGAAGTAGTCGAACCGCGCGCCGTAATTGAGCGTGAGCCGCCGCATCGCCCACTGATCCTGGAAGTACACGCCCATGTCGGCCCTCGTGCGATCGATGGCGCGATACGGTGTCGCGTACTGGGTGATCGACGTGGGGACACCGTTGCGGAACGAATAGTTCACGTCTCCCTGCACGTAGGTGACGACGTCGGACACGGCCTCTTCGATCTGCGTGCCGAACTTGTAGGCGTGGGAACCGGTGACGTACGAGATCGAGAACCGCTGCGCGCCGCGATCGGTTGCGCGCTTCGATGCGTAGGTCGCGGCCGCGTTGTAGCGGAAGTTGTTCGATAGCTCGAGAATCGAGATGTGCGACGGCTGGACGCCGGGATTGAGGAACGTCGGCCAGTGCGTGATCGTCAGCGAGCCGCCCGCCTCGAAGAGCAGCTTCGGGGTGAGCGGCGCGCTCCAGTCGGCCTGATACAGGCCGGCGGGGCGGAAATGGAACGCGATGCCGGCTTCCGGCGCGCTGCCGAGCGCGCCGATGGCGCGGCAGAGGCAGTCGTCCGCGACGTCGGCGAAGAAGTTGAACTTGTGCTTCTGCGCCGCCTGCCACGTGATGCGGGCGGCCTTCGATTCGTACCATTGCGCGCGGTCTGCCGGGTGCGAGAGATCAGGCGTGTAGAACGGCGTCCCCTGCGTCTTGTTCCAGAAATTGCCGGCCATCAGGTGCTGGTTGCCCCACTCGCGGAACGACGCGAAGAACCACAGCTTGTCCTTCCTGATCGGTCCGCCGAGCGTCACGCCCGTGTCGTAAATCTTCAGGATTTTGCTGATCGTGGTGAGGCCCCGCGACCGCAGGTCGTCGTTCAGGTTCGAGGACTCGAACCGGTCGCTCGTGTACAGGCCCGACAGCGTTCCCGCATAGCCGTTGCTCCCCTCTTTCGGGATCATGTTGACCACCGAGCCGTCGGCGTTGCTTTCCGCGGAGATGCCGCTGCTCTGCAGCGAGATTTCCTGCACCATCGCCGAGTTCACGAGGTAGCCGACGTTGCCGCTCGCGTGATCGATGGACATGCCGTCGAACTGCCGCTTCGTCCCGGTCTTACCGTGATAGGCATTGCCGATGTTCTGATTCAGCTGCCCGGCGACGTCGGCGAACGAGCCCGAGAATCCCGGCGTGACTTCGACGATGGTCGCCCAGTTCTTCGTGCTCGTCGGCAGCGCGTCGAGCAGGTCACTGGTGATCAGCGTCTGCTTGCGCACGTTCTGCGTATCGACGAGCGGGCTGGCGCCGCTGACCGTCACCGTCTCCTGCAGCTCTCCCACCGACAGGTCGGCATTGACCGCCGCCGTGAATCCTGACGTCAGCTGGATGCCTTCGCGCTTGAGCGTGCCGAAACCGGTCAGCGTGAACGTGACTGCATAGGTGCCGGGCCGGAGGTCGACGATGTTGTAGCGGCCTTGATCGTCGGTCACCACGGTGCGCACCCGCTCGATCAGCGCGGGACTCGCGGCTTCAACCGTGACGCCGGGGAGAATGCCACCCGATGCGTCGCGCACGATGCCGGCAATCGCGCTCGTCTGCTGCGCCAGCGCCGGTCGCGGCATGAGCAGCGTGTACGCAAGAACGATCAGACCGATACCAACG
Source organism: Vicinamibacterales bacterium (assembly GCA_035571515.1). Classification (GTDB taxonomy): domain Bacteria; phylum Acidobacteriota; class Vicinamibacteria; order Vicinamibacterales; family UBA2999; genus Gp6-AA40. The sequence continues at coordinate 8,196 of DATNCQ010000099.1, read as the reverse complement.
ACTCTCGAACTGGTCATGGCAGCCTCACCTCGGAATGGGGGCCCTTATATCACGGTCAGAAGTTCCACGTAGAGGCGGACCTTCACGCACGTAGAGGCGGACCTTTAGGTCCGCCTTCAAAAGCGGAGCGAGTCTTCGAAATGCTGGATGTAGCGGCCGCTGATGATGACGGCGAACCAGAGCACCAGCGAGCTTGCGGCGACGATCTTCGCTGAGATCGCCGCATCGTCACCCGGACCCAGGTGCTCGACCCGATGGAAGATGCCGGTGAGATAGAAGACCGCAACGTTGAGGCCCAGCAGCATCAGCGCCCCGAGCTTGAACCAGAAGGCGATGTCGGCCGCGTAGTAGGCGGGCATGCCGATGAACGCCAGCATGCCCGTGACGACGTTGATGCCGAGGCCGGCCATCGCGAGCGGAAGCAATCGATGGAGGGGCCCAACCGGCAGCTCCTTCGCGAAACCGAGGATGCGCAGGTTGATCGCGCCGACCACGCCGATGATGAGCGAGAGGCCGACGAAGTGCAGCACCATCATCGCGGCCCACCACCACTTGTTCACGACCATCAAATCCGTGAAGCCGTCGGGAGACGGTTCGAACACGTGAATGAGCGATCCGACCGGTCCCTCCGCGATGGCTGCGCCAGCCGCTACGCCCGGCTGCGGATGCCTGATGTCGCCGCCGGTGTTGCCCGTTCTTCCCATCAGGATGGCGGCCACGATCGCCAGCAGCATGACCGCGGCGAGATGCCTGCGCGAGGCGCCTCCCGGCCGTCGTGAGTGCCAGAGCGCCATCAGCGCCGCGGCGCCCGTCGCTTCCACGCACCAGAGTCCCAGCATCGCCGCGCCTTCGTGCCGCTTCACGAGCAGGTCGGACACGCCGGGCTCGCGCGCGATCGATCGATCGGCGCCGACGCCGCTGACGAACGTCGGAATGGTGAGAAGGGCGACCGCCGCGAAGATGATCAGCGAGCTGCGGCGGAGATCGTCGTTGCTCCCCGTGAACGAGGCCACGAACAGCCCGGCGCCCACGAAGAAGCCGATGATCGGCACGTGGTTGAGCAGCAGGTGCAGGTGATCGAAGTCGAAGCTCACGTGCCCTTGCCGTAGAGGATATAGCTGGCCGTGTAGGCAAGGGCGCGGCCGGCGGTCAGGACCCCGAGCCACGCGCCGAGCATCCACAGCGCGAGCGAACGTGTCACCCGCGGCGTGGCCTCGCGCGCTGCTCCATCACGCGAGAGCTGCCGCTCGATTCGTCTGAGCGCCACGACGCCCAGCACGATGAGCACGAGCTTGATGTAGAAGAGCGGGTTCGTCAGCGCTTTCGTCGGGTACGCGATCAGGAGGAAGACGCCCGAAACGACGTTGAGCCAGAAGCCGGCCCAGACGATGGGAAAGAAACGCCGCAGTGGTGCGACCGGCAGCTCCGGCACGAACCCGAGGAGGCGGGCGCCCAGCACGCCACAGGCGCCGACGAGGAGTGCCAGGCCGATGTTGTGGATGACGAGGACGAAGTAGTACGCGAACGCCGACTCCGACTCACGGATCCAGGTGCTCAGGCCGGTGCGCTCGAGCGTGTTGAGGAATTGGGGGGCGGGCACCGCGATAAACCCCAACTCCCAACTCCCAACGCCCAACCGAAGCGTCGGGTTTGGGAATTGGGAGTTGGTAAGTGGGAGTTCGCTAGCGCAGGTTTCCGTGGTGCGAGAGGTCCTGAAGGTCCGAGGCATCGCGCTCCGAGCAGTACGGCGCCTCCTCGATCTCGTAGTCCTTCATCAGCTTCAGGTCGCGCGAGCGCTGCTTCCACGGCTCCGAGAACACCACTGGATCTTCCACGGTGACGTCGTAGTGCATCGTGTCGCCCTCGCGGCGAAGGCGCTCGATGACATGCGTCTTGTCGCTGTGGAAGAGGCCGTTGTCGGACAGCCAGGTGGTCTCGTCGAGATTGGTGACGTCGACGACCAGCGTGTCACCTTCCCAGCGGCCGACCGAGTCGCCGTGCGCCGACGCCTCGATGTCGGTGCGATGGGCGGCGTTCATCCGCACGACGCGGAAGAAGTTGCCGTTCAGATCGTCGTAGAGGAACACCAGTTCCTTCGCGGTCTGCACGATCTTCTGCGGTGGGCCGATGCGCGGCACGCCGGGCGGCTGACAGTACCACGCCGGATCGGTCTTCACCTGCCGCGTGTCGAGGTCCTTGACCTTGGCGAGGAACTCGGGCTTGTACGCCGGCCGGCCCGGGTTGAACTGGGCGATGCCGATCGGCTTGGCAATCGCCGCGTCGTACGACTGGCCGGGCTTGAGCTGCGGAACCGGCGGACCAATCCGGTGATACCACTGCCCGTTCAGATCCGGGTGGCCGTCGGGCAGCTTCGGTGTCGCCACTGAAGCCGTGGCCGCGCGCGCGCCGTCCTGCTTGCCCTGTGCGCCTGCCTGCGCGCCGACGAGCACGAGCGAGAGGCACACGATTCCCGCGCTGATAACCGCAACTGTCGTCACTCTGCTACGCATTGCCGAGCCTCCTCATCTGGCTTCCGGGCTGCCTGGTTCGGCCGTCAGCTTGATGAAATGCCCATCGGGATAGGTCAGCTTCGTCAGCCATCCCACCGCCTTGCCGTTCTTCGCCGGGTTCACCTCGACGACCATCATCTCTTTCTTGTCGAAGTCGGCGGACAGCACCTGCTTGGTCAGGCCGTAGCGGGACCGCATGTGGTTCGGTGGAAACGTCTCGACGGCGAACTGCGACTTCTTGCCGTCCTTGTCGACGACATCGAAGTAGATATAGATGTGAGGGTTGATCCACTCGATGCTCGTCATCACACCCTTCATGGTGACCGTCGTATCGGGATTGAATTCGGCGGTCAGCGAATGGTGCGCGGCTGCCGGCACCGCCAGCAGCGCGAGCGAGAAGGCGGCCAGTGCGGCCTTCGATATCGTGTTCATCGGCTCTGTCCCCTATCGATGAGAGACGGAGTATAGCACCCTGACCGACGTAGAGGCGGACCTTCAGGTCCGCCCCGCGACGGTACGTAGAGGCGGACCTTCAGGTCCGCCTGTCGACAGTACGTAGAGGACCTGCAGGTCCGCCTCGCCCACCCGTACGAACCGCCCCCGGGGCGATCGTCGTCGATCGCTCCGGGAGGCGTTGGTGGTCGTGCCGAGGTGACTACTTCTGCAGCGAGTTGAGGTAGAGCGCGAGCGCGTCGAGGTCCGTCGAAGTGAGCTGGGACGTCTTGCCGTGCGTGTCCTTGATCACCGCGATGTTGTTGGCGGCCAGTACGGGGTTGATCTGCCGCACGCCGCCATTGACGACGATGAGCGGCGCGAGGTTGTCGGAGCCGAGCCGATCGACGAGCAGCCGTCCCTCGGGGTACGCCGCGTCCGGCGGTGACACCTGCACCGGCCTGTCGAGGCTGACGTAGATCGGACCCTTGCCGTCGCCCGCAAGCTGGCCACTGCTGTCGGCGAAGGTGATCGGGACGTCGGTCGGCAGCACGATCGGCGGGCCGCCGAGGAAATCGTGCGCCACCCTGCGCGAGTGATCGGTGCGCACCGTGCGGAAGTTGAAGCCGCGTTCGCCCGGCGCGAGCAGCGGCGAGTCCGGCGCGAGCAGGATCTCCCGGATGGTGTGCGCGGCGCCGTGATTGAGCCACCGCGGGACGCTGTCCCAGAACGCGCGCAGGTGTTTCGTGTTCCGGCTGCTGATGTTCTGCCGGCCGCCGGAATCGCTCGGTGGCGCGAATTCCTTGAAGATGTACTGGTTGTTCAGCCGGAGGAAGGGGCCGTCGTTGCTGACGGTCGCGTCTGACACGACACCAGGTTCGTGGATGTTGAAGTCCTGGAACGTGTCGTCGACCTCACCGTTGGTGATCTTGTTGCCGTTGTGGTGGCAACTGGCGCAGCCGGCGCCTCCGTGGTCCACCTCGGCGGTGAACAGGAACTTGCCGCGCGCAACGGTGGCGGCCTCCGCGGAGCTCGGGAACTGCTTCAGCGGATTCGGCATCAGGCGCGTTTCGTTCTGCGTCCAGAGGATCTGGTCGAAGGCCATGTCGTAGAAGCCGATCGAGAACGTGTCGCCTTCCAGCTCCGGCCGTCCGATGCCGCGCGAGTTCTCCGCGGTCTTCGCGCGCACGAATGCGTCGCGCGCCTGGAAGCGCGCGGCGAGCGTCGCCTGCGGGAAGAGCGCGGTTTGGCGCTCGGCGTTGACCAGCTCGCCGTTGCAGGTCGATGCGTAGCTGGTCATGTTGTTGAGCAGACCTTCGAACCACTGCGGCCAGTTGTCCGAGAGATCCTTGTTCTGCGGCACCGCCTTGGGTCCGCCAAGGGCATTGGCCGCGACATTCCATTGATTGCCGTCGTTCCGGCTCTGCCAGTGGCAATGCCCGCACGACTTCTGGCCATCGTCCGAATAGGACTGCGTGAAGAGCCAGCGGAGCCCGACCTCCTCGTGCGTGGCGAAGAGGTGATCGCCGTGGCCGCCCTTGACCGGATCGGGCGTCTGGTCCGTCACGCCGACGGCCACGAAGCCCTGCCTCGTCAGCGAGCCATCGGGGCTGACGCCGAGGAACGAGACGTCTTCCGTCTGCATGTTCGCGACAAAGAGCGTCTGCCCGTCGGGTGAGACCGCAACCCCCTGCGGCGTGATCCCGCCGGTGAACTCGAAGCCATGGTCCACCGGGGCCAGAATCTGCGACGGGTCAGTGGCCGCCTGATTGATGTGGAACACTTCGACCTTGTCCGAGTGGAGCTGGCTGACGAACAGCAGGTCCCCGCGCACGGCGATCTGCTCCGCGCCGCTGCCACGGATGATTTTCTGTCCCGCCTGATGGTCGCCCAGATCCACGATGGCGCCGGGCGTCACCGACATCGACAGATCGCGCTCGGAATCGACGTAGCGGTAGACGAAGCGATTGGTCGCCGTGTCGAACACGTTCAGCTCGGTGCCGATGTCGTCGAACGTGGCGGCACGGGTGGCGTCGCTCATGACCGGCAGGTAGCCGAGCGGCTGGCCGTTGTTGCGCACGGCAACGCCGTTTTCCATCTTCGGCAGACCATGACCCGTTTCCGGCTGATTCAACACGCTGTTGGTTTCGTGGCCGGAGACGATGCCCCATCGGCCGGCGACCTTGACGTCGGTGGCGAGGCCGCCGACCGGCATGGTGCGGACCAGTGTGTTGGCGTCGCCGGCGACGTTGATCACGGCGATGGTGTGGCCGAGCGTGTTCGCGACGTACAGCGTGCGGCCGTCCGCGCTCAGCGCGAGGTCGCGCGGGTTGGTGCGATCGAGCACGTTCGTGCCTGTCGGAATTTCGGCCAGCTCCGTGAAGATGGGGCCGGCTGTGATCGCGAACGCGTGCACCTCGTCCTTGAATCGATCCGTCAAGTAGAGACGCGTGCCGTTCGCGTTGAAGATCAGATCTTCACCGTAGAAGCCCGTCTTGAACTCGCCGATCACCGCGTCGTTTCCGGTATCGACGACGCTGGCGAAGTTCGCGTATTCGTTCGCGACGACGACGTACGGACGCGGGTAGATGGCGGTGTTCGCCGGAGAGATGGCGAGTCCGCCCGGACGCGTGGCACGGGTCTGCCCTGCCGGACGCAGGTCGATCCACCGGATGACGCGGCGGCCAGGCGCGTTGATGACGGCGAGACGCCAGTCGGGATAGCCTTCGCGCCCTGGCAGCGTGACGTAGACCTTCGCGCCATCGGGTGTCACGGCGAGCGCGTTCGGCCAGCTGCGCATCGGCTGCTTGACGAACGGCCAGTGCTGACTGCCGCTCTTCACGATCGGATTGTTCGGGTCGATGCGATCGCCTTCACTCGGCGTCCCGTTGTCGTACGCATTGGCAAACAGGATCTTGGTGAAGCGCGGCAGTCCCGCGCGAACGCCGGCCGCCTCCGCGCCGACGAGGCGCGACGGACCCGGCGCGTTGACATCGCGGACGATGCGGCCGTCGGCGCCTACCTTAACGGCCGTGCTGAAGAAGCGGAGATCGAACGGTGATTCGGGCAGCGCCGGCTCGAGGATCTGACGCGTGAACGGGGCACCGAGCGTCCCCCCTGAGGTCTGCGCGAGCAGCCGGTAGCCGGTCATCGCGCACATCCCCAGTGCCGAGCCGACGATCGCGAGCGCGATCCGGCTCGTCCGAAGACGACGGACTATGTGCATGGCCTCTCCTGATACGGGGCGGGAGCACGGCGTCGTCGTTCCGCAAGCGAATTGCCAGTTACGCGCGATGAATTCGCCTCTACGACCAATGAAATTCGCGCTCTTTTTCTTTCGAGGCGCGTTATCGTGTGCTTGTGAGGACAAGCAGTTCGATCGCCGATGCGAGGAATTTTCGCTGTCTCGAAGAGACTCTTTTGACCGCGGGTCAGCCGAATGAAGAGCAGCTCGAGGACGCGGCTCGCCAGGGTGTGAGCGTAGTTATCAACCTGGCGCTGCACGATGACCCGCGTTACGCGCTTCGTGACGAGGCCGGCTCGGTGCGCGCGCTCGGGATGCAATATGTTCACATCCCGGTTCAGTTCAAGTCACCGACACCAGAAGACCTCCGTGCATTCTTTGCGGCGATGGACGCGCATAAGGGTGAGAAGGCGCTCGTGCACTGTGCGGCGAACTTCCGAGTGACGGCATTTATTGGTCTCTATCGCGTCATACGCGAAGGATGGACGGTCGAGAGGGCGTTCGAACCGATGCGCTCCGTATGGGAGCCCGATGAGATTTGGAAGGCGTTCATCGAGCGGATGCTCGCGGACTCGGGCGGGCACGAGCCGACGCGCGACGCCACGACGTGAAAAGGGCCGGGTCGCCCCGGCCCTTTCATGCGAGACCGATCAAGCTTCGAGCTACTTCGTCTGTCTTGCGATCACGTTGTCCTTGATCTTGTCGTAGGTCGCCTGCGGGACGATCTTCTTGGTGAGCAACTGGTCCTTCCGCGTGTACGGCCTGCCGGCAATGATCTTGTCCGCGTAGGCCTCCCCGATTCCCGGCATCGCTATCAACTGCGCCCGCGTCGCCGCATTGAGATCGATGAGGACGTTCGCGGTCGGTGCGGCCGCGGTGCTCTTCGCCGCGGTCGCCGTCTTCGTCGCAGGTGCTGTCGCCTTGGATGTGGACTTCGCCTTCGTCTGTGCGCCGAGCGGCAGGGCGAGGGAAAGAAGGGAGATGAGGATAAGTGAGAGAATGCGATTGGCTTGCATAGGCCCTCCGGAGATCGATCGTAGGGAGAACCTGCAGGCGACGCAAACGGGGCTGTAGGCTCTGGCCGACCGCATTAGAAGACCGTCGTTGACATCGACGCCGCCGCGATATGCTGCCGCCTGGTGAAACCCGGACTCTACGAGAAGCTGATCACCCTTGGCCTTGCCGAGCACCTCAAGGCGCTCGGGTTCGAAAGCGAGCGCGACGGCGCCGGTGAAATCGCACCTCAGGTGCTATCGCGACATCTGTTCGACGCAATGATCAAGGCGCTTCGGAACGTTCCCGTGGAAGAACGCGCCGGCGCGAAGCGTGCGGCGTGTGCCGAAGGCGATTCGGTCAAGTGAAGGTCGAAGAATAAGCGGTGAGGGACAGTGGGATCACGGAAGAGCGGTCGGCTCGCGTCCCGCCGGTCACATTTCGGATGGATCTCGCCGCCCGATTTGCGTGTGACCATATGTGACCGGTCTCGCTGAACCCTTTGTGAAAGTGGTCGGGGCGACAGGATTCGAACCTGCGACCCCCTGCGCCCAAGGCAGGTGCGCTACCAGGCTGCGCTACGCCCCGACCCGTGAACCGGCATTATCCCACGACGGGATCGCCACGCGTGCCCCGCTGCCCTTTCGAGGTGGTCCGCGTCTGGTCCGGACGAGAAGCCGATGGTGGCGGCCGCGCTTGCGGCGACGGCACGGCGAAGAGGATCGCCTGCTGCCATCTCGCCTACAATCTGTGAACCTTTTCCTTGAGCGGAGACGCGATGGCGAGAGACAGAAGACTGGCAGAACTTGCCCGAAGCCTGCACCGGGCATCTGAAAGACTGTGGCTTCGTGTGGCGGAACCCGGCAAGTACCAGATAGCTGAAGCGGACCTCGCGGCGCTTCAAAAAGCGAATACCGACCTGAACAGAGCCATCACCAGGCTCAAGATGAAGGCGAAAAAGTAGCACCCACGGCATAATGCGCGCGTGCGGCGCGCCCTCGGCGCCATCGCCCTGCT
>DATNCQ010000098.1:0-2397 GCA_035571515.1 Vicinamibacterales bacterium | reverse complement strand
AAGCGCAGTGGGAAGCGATGGTGCGGGAGATGTTTCGCGTGCTCAAGCCTCGTGGGCTCTTCTTCGCGCGCCTGGCGACCGACATCGGGCACGAGACGCGGGTGAAGCCGCTCGGCGGCCGGCGGTACATCATGCCCGACGGCGACGAGCGATTCCTCGTTGACGAGGCCTATGTGATGGCCGCCACGACCCGCCACGGCGCGACACTCGTCGATCCCCTCAAAACGAGTGTGGTCCAGAACACCCGGTCGATGATGACCTGGGTGGCGCGACGCAGGTGACGCTCGCCGGCCGTTCGCTCAGAGGCATCGGCGAGAGCGTCAACGGACACGAGTCGCAGGCTTGGTGCCAAACCCTGCGCGTAAGTCAGCCTCGCATGGCCGGTACATGGCGACAACACAGGAATTCGCCGCAGCAGTCGTCGAGGAATTGCCCGAGATTCGGGATGACCGGCGACAAAAACGCGGTTTGAGGCCGAGCGTGCCCCATATGAAGGATGATGGTGGCACGAGGCGGGGACGCGACAGCCGCCCCTTGGCGTACGGCCAGGAAGACCGTCCGTCGCGACGACGAGATCAGGAGGCCAACGGTGACAGGCAAAATTCGCACGCTGCGAGTTGACAAAGGGTTCGGGTTCATCAAGGACGATACCGGGAAGGAGTACTTCTTCCATCAGAGTGCCGTCTACGGTGAGGGACTTGACAATCTGCGCGAGGGCGACAGTGTCGAGTTCGACATCGGCGAAGGCCCCAAGGGGCCGCGAGCTGAGAACGTCCGGCGCACGTCCACATAATCACGTTCGGCGACGATCCCGTGAGAGCCGAGCGCCGTAGGAGACGCCGCAGTCACGGCACCGCGTTGATCAGGACGGGACGATGAAAGTCTGGGAGTTGCTCGGCGAGTCATCGGCGCCTGATGGGACCGATATTCAGTTGAGGCGCCGCGACGACGAATACCTGATTCTGGCGAACGGAAAGCCATTGATGTCGAGCCGCCTCCATGGCTCGGAGGAAGCCCTGGCCAGGTTGGGGTGCAGCCGTGCGCGAGCGCTGGAGCAGCCTCGAGTGCTCGTGGGCGGGCTCGGCATGGGATTCACATTGAGGGCAGTCCTCGATGTGCTCCCACTCAACGCCGTCGTGACCGTCGCGGAGCTCGTCCCGGCGGTCATCGAGTGGAATCGGGCCTCCCTCGCTGCGCTTGCCGGGCACCCGTTACGGGATCCGCGCGTCCGGATCCAGGTGACGGATGTGGGTTTCACGCTGCGGGCCAACCCCGGGCGCTTTGACGTCGTGCTCCTGGACACGGACAACGGGCCGGCGGCGTTCACGGCCGCCGCCAACGCACGACTCTACGACAATCCCGGCGTTGCCGCTGCCTTTGCCGCTCTGCGCCCGAGCGGAACGCTGGCCGTCTGGTCTGTGTGGGACGACCGGAAGTTCGAACAGCGTCTCCGCTTCCACGGCTTTCTCGTGGAGGTCGCGAGGGTGCGCGCCCGCCTGCACAGGGGCGGCCCGCGCCACACCATCTTCGTCGCGCACAAGAGTCCGGCCGTTTGCGAGTCGCGTGCGTGAATCCCGCTATTGAGCGTTACCGACGATCTTGACGAACTCGTCGTTTGACCCGACCCGCGGCCCCACGATGGAGACGTGCTGCGCAACGTCGAGCTTCAGCTTCTTCATATTGAGATTCAACGTTCGCATGCCGGCAGTTGGCGCAGAGGGTTTCGCACCCGGTTCCGGCGGCACATAGAGATCCGCGTTGATCAGGATCTTCTCTTTCGGGAGATAGACCATCAACATGTCGGCGGAGTGATTGCCTCTGGCCACCGATGGACCGGGGATCTTGAGGTATGTCTCTCCCAGTTCGTAGGCCATGTCCTGCACATGCCAGATCTGCATCTGGCGCTCGTCATCGCTGACGACGGTCCCCCCCATCATCGTCGTGCCGCCCACCGTCTGAATCGGCGGAGGCCGGCGGCTGATCATGTACATCGGGTTGAAGATCGTCATCCGATCAGGGTCCAGCGTCCTCGGGAACGGGCTGAACAGGATGTCGACGTAATAGTCTTTGTTCAACTCGTGGGTGACGACCGTGGTGCCCTGCGAGAAATACGTGCGGAGCCCTCCGGCATACGCCATGTGGTGATTCGTATTGACCACGTAGCGAATCATCTTGCCCGGAACGAGCTTGTGAACTTCGTCGATGACTGCCAGCGACCGCGCTTCGTTCTGCGGCGCCTCGACGACTGCAACGAAGTCCTTGAACTCGACCAGCACGCTGTTCATCGGCCCGCCGCCCAGCAGCCAGACGCGGTCCGCAAGCTTCTGTGTTTCCACCTTCACCGGATCGGGTTTTGCCGTCCTCACCGCGTCGGGAACCGCAAGCTTGTTCACAACC
>DATNCQ010000097.1:0-102444 GCA_035571515.1 Vicinamibacterales bacterium | reverse complement strand
CAGCGTCGCACTCGTCGTGCCGTCGAACACCTTGTCGGCGACCGTCACCGCCGGCGTCACCGGCCGCGTCGTGATGTTCGCCGTCGTCGTCGCCGACGTGGTCGTCAACGTGTAGTTGGCCGCGCTCGCCCCCGCCAGCGTCATGCCGGTGACTGTCACCAGCTTGGTCAGCCCCACGCTCGCCGACGCGAACGTCGCGCTGCCGCCGCACGTCACCACGTCCCCAGCGAGCACCCCCGTCAACGTGCAGCTCGTCGTCGCAGCGGGCGTGCCGTCATACACCTTGTTCGCGGCGGTGACGGCTGGTGCGACCGACTTCTTGCTCACGGTCAGCCCACCGGTGCCGCTCGCGGCGCCGTTGCTCGCATCGCCGGCGAAGGACGCGCCGACTCCGACAGGGTAGCTGCCGGCCGCGATGCCAGTCAGGCTGACGTTGGCCAGCGTCGCGACGCCGTTCGCGGCGGTGGTTGCCGAGCCGGCGGCAATCCCGTTCACCGTGAACGAAACGGCCTTTCCACTGACAGGAGTTCCACCGGATGTCAGCGTCGCCGAAACGGTCGTCGAGCCACCGTAGGTGCCCGCCGCGGCCGTGGGCGTCAGGCTGCTCGTTGACGCGAGGACGACGAGCGGTGCGGTGATGGTGGTCGTCGCGCCTCCGCACGCGGTGGGCTCTACCGCCATGATGTTGAAGGTAAAGCTGCCAGGCGGTGTCGCCGCGGTCGTGGCGACCGACAACAACGTGAACTGGCTCGTCGCCGACGATGTCGCGGATGCGGGTGAGAAGGTGGCTGTCGCACCGGACGGCAATCCGGTGGCGCTGAATGTCACGGTGCAGGTGCCGAGGGCGCCGGTGAACGACACCTTCACCGAGCTGGAGGCATTGGCCCCGTACTGGGCCGTGCTGCCCGCGGCGATCGGATTGGGCGACTGGGCGCCGAGCAGCTGCAGGCTGCTGACGCGATCGACCGTCGTGAACGTGATGTCGTGCTGCGTCGTCGTCACGGCGTCGAACCGCGTCCGGACGCGTGCGTAGAGCAGCCGGCTGGCGGGAAGATTCGAGACGACCCAGGACGTCTGCGTGATCTCGCCCGTGTTGACGAGATCGGAGCCGCCCGGGGTCGTGCCCACCGTCAACGCGTACGACTGCGCACCCGATACGGCGAGCCATTGGAACGGCGACGTCGTGTGCACGCTCGTGGCGCCATTGGCCGGGCTGAAGATGATCGCGGCCAGCCCCTCCTGCGTCACGTTCACCGTCACGCCGGCGACCGAGAGCGTTCCGGTGCGCGCGGTATTGGAGCTCGCATTCGATGTCACCGAGTACGTGACCGTACCGTTACCCGTCCCGCTGGAGCCGCCGGTCACCGTTATCCACGTCGGGGTGCCGCTGGTCGCACTCCAGACGCAGGTGCTCGGCGCCGCCGTCACGTTGAGCGTGTAGCTCGCGGTCACGTGTGTGAGACGCGGGTTGAGGGGCGTCACCGTGAAGACGCAGGAGTGGGCCGCCTGCGTCACCGTGAAGCTCTGGTCGCCGATGGTCAGCGTGCCGGTCCTGGCCGCGCCTGGATTGCCCGCCACCGTGAACTGAACGGTTGCGGGCCCGCTACCGGTGCCGCTCCCGCTGTTGATCGTCAGCCATCCCGAATCGCTCGTCGCCGTCCACGCGCAGCCCGGGGCCGTCGTCAGCGCGACGCTGCCCGATCCACCAGCGTCGCCGAACGTTTGCGCGGAGCTGCCAAGCGTGTACGCGCACGCCTGCGTCACCTGGATCGTCGCGCCCGTGCTGCCGGACGAAATGGCGGACAGCGTGACGTGCGGCACCGCGTCGGTGAACGTGATGCTCTCGCCCGGGTCGAGGATGAAGTCGGTGGCGGACGTCGACGGCAGGAGATCCTCTTCGTAGATCTGGCTGCCGTCGTTGTCGGCGCCGGTATGAATCAGGATGCCCGGCTGCAGGTCCGCATCCGCGCCGTACTGGGTTCGCGCCTCCGCGTAGAGGTACGTATTCGCGCCTCCGGTCGACTTGAGAATCTTGAGCGCCTTCGGAAGCCCGCCCCATGGCGTCGCGTAGGGCTCCAGCGCGTACTGGCCGGTGCCGGTCGCCGTTTGAATCACCGGGGAGCTGCCGAAGTTCAGCCAGCCGAGGCGCTCTTTCTGGTAGGCGTTGAACTGGCCCAGGACGGCGCCCATGACGTCGTGATCGTCGCCATACTCGTCGACGACGCATCCGCTCGAGTCGCAGGTGTTCGAACGTGAATGAAACAGGCCGAAGTTGTGGCCCATTTCGTGAGCGACGACGCGCGCCGTGTAGGGGCCGTTGATCCACGCGCGTGAGGGGTTCGAGGTCGTGCCGCCGCCGATGGTCCCGAGACCCCACCAGTTACAGGCGGCCGTCTGCGGAAACCCGAAGACGCGCCGCGGGTACTGCGAGAGCGTGACGCCCGCATTCTGCGCCGCGGCCTCGGCCTGGGTCGCCCACGTGTTGTAGTCGCACGTCGTGCTTGCAGCCCCGATGTTGTACCAGCCGACGACCGTTCCCTGCAGCGACGTCTGCTGGAACGAGTTCTCCAAGTAGAACTGGTTCACCTCGTTGAACGTGACCGACTGAGCTGACGCGGCGGTGTACGGCTCGGTCGCGAGATCAGAAAAGTTGAAGAGGATGACCAGCGTGGACTGCACGCCGAAGGTGTTGCCGGAGGCGAGCTGGAGCGTCGAGGAAGCGGACTCGGTGCCGCCAAGCGGCGAAACCGCGGCGCCGGAGTCGAGCATCAGCGTCCGGTTGCGGCGTGCGCCGCGGGCGCGAACGCGCGTCCCGGTCCGCAGGTGTCCCGGCGGATTCCTCGCGAATGCGAGCGCGAGGTGCTCCGTCCCGGTGTCGAGGTAGTACCTCAGTCGCGCGCCGGCGTGGGAGTCCTCGTTGTGAACTTCGAGGGTGCCCTCGACGTCGCTCTCCCCTTGTGCCGCGATTCGCGGCGATTCCGGGTTTGGTGCGACAAGGAGGACAATCGCGGTCGCGCACAGCGCAAGGAATCGCCTCGCGCGGCGCTTCGCCGTCCGGACCCTGCGCCAGCGTGATTCGGCCATCGTCGCGCCTAGACGTCGAACGTCTCGAATAAGAAGAAATAAAAACGGAAGCTAGGGTTTTCACCCGCGGGAGCAAAGAGCTCGCCACGCGTGCAATTCGCGGCTTTGTTGGGAAGGATGGAAGATCGCTTCGGCGGGCGCTCCCGAAGTTACGGAGCGAGGAGACTCTGGTCGTGCTCTAAAGGAACAAGGCGTCGCTTGGAGAACCAATTCATGCGTCCGGCTGCGAGAGGATGCGTGTAGCAAGTCGTCCACTGCGCAGACAAACATCGCGCTCGCACGTGTCGGACGCGTGGAGCGCCGGCGCTACTTCGGCGGGTCGACGTTGGTCGTCGCCGTCGGCCCGACACCTGCGGTGAGAATCCACATCGGATCGTTCCCGGACCCGTCGTAGTGGACGCCGCGCGCGATGTCGTGGATGAATCCGCCCTTTGGCACCGCGACGGTCTGGGTCTTGTCGCCGCTCGCCCCCGTGCCGATCCGCATCGTGCCGCCCATCACCATGACGACACGATCGATCGGGTGATAGTGCGGTGTGCTCCAGTTATTCGGCGCCCGCCGCTGATACTGCAGGTAGAGTCCCGGCTTGCTCGAGTCGCCGTAGAGGACGAACGATTCCTTCGGCATGTCCTCGATGCGCTGAATCTGCCTGATCGCCGGATCGATCGCGCTGGCGCCCGCGCCGGAGGCGCTGGTGCCCGGCTGCGCCGGATGCGCCGCCGTCGGTCCTATTCCCACGATATAGAGCGTCGCAGCGTCGTCTTTCGTCCCCTCGAAGTGAACGCCGCGCGCGACGTCCCTGACAAACGAGCCCGCCTTCAATGGCACGGTGCGCTGCGGATCGAATGTTCCCGTGCCGACCCAGAACGTGCCGTCGAGCACCGTCACGAAGCGGTCGCTGTCGTGAAAGTACGGCTTGCTCCATGTGTTCGGGCCGAGCTTCAGGACGTAGGCATAGAGACCCGGCCTGGCGGGATCGCCGTACAGGTTAGCGATCCTGCCATTGTCGGTGTCTTTCCATTGCATCTGGTCGGGCAGCGTGTAGTCCCGGCTGCCCCGGTCGACGTCGACCGCCTGTGCGCCGTGCGGGTAGGCGATCCAGAGAGAAGCGGCGGCCAGCGTCACGACGACGGTGGCCGCGCGGAACGACAAGGCACTGCGCGTGTGGAGGGTCATAGGCATCCTGGCAAATCGCACTCACGATACTCCAGTTCTTCACCACTGGTGAACGACCTGCTGGACGGATGCCGTCGATGCGCGGAGGCCTGGATTTCGTGAAAATATTCGGCGCATGGCCGATGTCCGCCTGACGATTGCGTTCTGGGACTACGACCGGGTCCGTCCGTTGATCGACCGGACGATCAAGCCGCACGGTATCGATCTGAACCCGGTCATTTCGAGGCCGAGCGAGACGTTCTACCGGATGCTGCGCCACCAGGAGTTCGACGTCTCCGAGTTGTCGCTCTCCAACTACACGATGCTCCGATCCAGAGGCGATGACACCTTTATCGCTATTCCTGTGTTCCCGTCCCGGTTGTTCCGCCATTCATGCATCTACGTCAACCGGAAGGCCGGCATCGACGAGCCGGGCGACCTGATTGGCAAGCGTGTCGGCGTACCCGAGTACTCGATGACGGCCGCGGTGTTCGCGCGCGGGCTCCTCCTGCACGAGTACGGCGTGACACCGGAGACGATCGAGTGGTTCAGCGGCACGCAGGACGGCCTGCAGCGGCCGACGCGAATCGACTTCGAGCTCCCCGGCGTGAAGCTCACGCGCATGCCGCTCGAACAGGACATGGGTCCGATGCTCGAGACGGGTGAACTCGACGCGATCATCTCGCCCAACGCACCCAAAGCACTGGCGCGGTCCGCCTCCCCGGTGCGCCGCCTCTTCCAGGACTACCGCCCGGTCGAGCAGGACTACTTCGCGAAAACCGGCATCTTTCCGATCATGCACACGATCGTCCTGCGGAAGGATGTCTACGAGAAGCATCCGTGGGCCGCGGCGAGCCTGTTCGGGGCGTTCGAGCAGGCGAAGACGTGGGCCTACAGTCAGCTCACGGAGACTGACGCCCTCAAGCTGACGCTGCCGTGGGTGGTGGCGGAGACAGAGGAGACCCGCCGCATCATGGGCGAAGATTTCTGGCCCTACGGCATCGAGCCGAATCGCCGCGCGCTCGAAGCGTTGCCGCAATACTTGTACGAGCAGCACCTGGCGCCGCGCATCGTGCCGATTGAAGAGCTCTTCGTTCCCGGTGCCTCGCCGAAGCCGCGCTAGCGCCGAAGCGGGTCTGCTTGGCCGAAGCCGCTCTGGCGGCGAAGGCGGGCGGCGGTGTAGTATCCGCGCGGGTCGACCATCGTCACTTCCAGGAGCGGAGAGCTATGAAGCGTGCCTTATCGATATGGGCAGTCGCGTGTGCCGCCATCGCGGCCCCGGCCTGGGCTCACCATTCGTTCAACACCTTTTACGACATGTCGCGCACCGTACAGATCGAGGGCGTCGTCAAGTCGTTCAAGCTGGTCAGCCCGCATTCGGAAATGATCGTCGAGGTCACGGATGCGGCCGGCAAGCCCGTCGAGTGGCGCATCACCGCGAGAACCGGTGCGGTGAACGCGAAACGCGAAGGGTGGAAGACCGAGGATTTCATCGGCAAGAAAGTCAAGATCGCCGGCAACCCGACCCGCCGGGAAGGTGGGACGGCGATGGCTGCAGGCGTCGTGACGTTCCCCGACGGCAAAGTTGTGTGTCTCGGCGGGTGTCCTGGCGGACCCCCGGTCGAGTAAATCGGGGAGAGACGCGTGACTGGTCCACGATGCGTGGCGGTGGCCGGCGCTTTCCTTGGCCTGATGCTGGTGGTCGGAACGACCGACGCGGCCGCTCAGTCCGACGAAGAGTACGAAAAGATCCTGCCGTTCATCGGGCACTGGGATTCGGACGTCGTCGTGCCCGATGGCCAGGACAGGGGTAATTGCGGAGGCCGCGCCGGTGACGCCGGCGAGAAGCTCCTGAACTGCTCGCTGCCGGCCGATCAGCTCCCGCTGAACGCCCGCGGAGAAGCGTGGCTGAAGTACGTGGACATCTTTCAGTCGCCGACGACGGCCGAGTGTGCGCAGCTCGGGCTGCCGGCGCTGTTGACGGATGGGGCCTTCATTTCCGCGTCTCCGGGCCGAGTCGACATACAACATCCGACCAACAACTACGTGTCGCGTACTGTCTGGATGAATGGAGGCGGTCCCAGGCCGCTGACGGGACAGCTGTTTCAACACGGCTTTTCGGTCGGGCGCTTCGACGGGGACGACTTCGTGATCGACACCGACCACTTCGCTTTCGATCCCGACGGCATCGACGATCACCTCCACATGGCCTCGTCAGTGCGGAAGAAGGTCACCGAGCGCTATCAGCTCATCGACGATGAGCACCTGCGAATCGTCATTACCCTGGACGACCCGACGTTCCTCAGCCGACCGTTCACGTGGGCGATCCTCTGGTCGAAGAAACAGGGAGGGCCTCCTCCCGCATGGCGGTCGTGCGACGCCGATGCCGCGCGGCGGGAGCTCGAGTTCGCTTATCCGGGTAACAAGTATCCCGACACAAAGAAGTAGAGGAACGGCCATGAAACGACGTGTGGCATGGGCATGCGGCGCGGCACTGCTTTCAGGCTCGTTGATCGGTCATCTGCACGCGCAGGCCGCCGCGGCCATCGCCCACGTGGACGCGGCACGCGCCGCCATCGCGCCGAAAGGCGCGGATCCCAAGAAGACGCCGCCGTTCCATGTCTTCCAGGCGCTCTTCGATCAGGCGTGTCAGGAACCGAAGCTGCCCGATGTCATGCGCACCAACGATCGGTCGGCGGTCGTGCCGCGCAAGGACTGGTTCGCGTGGCCGGCCAATATCTTCGACAACCTCTACTTCATCGGCACCAAGACCGCGGGCGTCTGGGCGGTCAATACGCCGGAAGGCATCATCGTCATCGACGCGAACTTCCATTACTCGAGCAAGGAGCTGGTGCTCGGCCTCCTCAATTTCGGACTCGATCCCCACAACATCAAGTACGTCGTCATCACCCACGCGCACGACGATCGGTATTGGGGAGCGAAGGCGCTGCAGGACACGTATCCCAACGCGCGCATTGCCATGTCGGCGGCGGACTGGGACCTCGTGGCGAAGGACAACTCGCCGGCGCAATTCAAGCCCCGGAAAGACATGGTCGTCAGCGACGGCCAGAAAATCACGCTCGGCGGCGTCACGGTCACCGCCTACATCACCCCGGGTCACACGCCAGGGACGCTCTCACTCATCATCGGGCCGCTGACGAACAGGAAAAGCGTGGCATCCGACAACGCCGCCCACGTGGCGAGCATCTGGGGCGGGACCGATGCGAGCATCGGCCGGCAGGGCGTCCAGTACTACCCGGACGGCCAGACGATGATGCGCACCCACGTCACGTCGTTGCGACGCTTCATCGACCTCGGCGCGAGGGCGGGCGTGGACGTCGTCCTCTCACCGACGCTGGCGCACGCCAACTTTTTCCAGAAGCTCCGCGCCTGGAGATACATGAACCCCGATGAATCCGGCGGGGGCAACCCGGAGGGTGTGCTCGGCGAGTGGCTGAAGCTGCAGGGAGCGACACATCCCTTCGTCAGCAAGGAGGCGGTCGAGCGATACCATCGAGTCCTCCTGGAATGCTACGAGGCCCAGCTCGCCTGGAGGACGGGTTCGTAGCATCCGGAGATGGCATCGGTTCTCGCCCAGCTCGAACAATCCGCGCTCGGCACGTGGATCCACGAATCGGGGCTCCTCTACGGCTACCCGCTGATTCTGTTCCTGCATACCCTGGGATTGAGCACGGTCGTCGGCCTGAACGTCGCCATCGACCTGCGGCTCCTTGGTGTCGCGTCCCGGGTTCCGCTCGCGTCGCTGGACAAGCTGTTCGGTCTTTTGTGGGCGGGATTCGCGTTGACCGCCGTGACCGGCGTGCTCCTGTTCATCGCCGACGCCACCAAGCACGCGTCGAACCCGGCATTCTTCGTCAAGCTGGTGTTCGTCGGCGGTGGCGTAACGACGCTGGCGTTCCTCCGCCGCCGCGTCTTTCACGGCGACGAGCGCGGCAGGTTCCTCGCGGCAGCGTCGCTCGCCTGCTGGTTCGTCGCGCTCACCGCCGGCCGTCTCATGGCGTACGTGAGCGAGTTCATCTCATGAACCTGGCGCACGTGCATCTGCTGCTGAACCACGTGCCGACCATCGGCTTCGGCTTCGGCATCGGATTGCTGGTCGCGTCCCTGGTCCGGGACAGCGCGGATCTTCGGCGCGCCGGCTATGTGGTGTTCTTCGTCGTCGCTCTCGTGGCGATTCCTGCCTATTTGAGCGGCAACGCGGCGGATGTCGTTCTCCGGACCGGGAAGGAGCTGCAACACGACGTCGTGATCGCGCACCAGAACGCAGCGATGCTGGCACTCATCCCCATGGAGATCGTGGGACTCGCGAGCTGGCTGGCCTTGTGGCAGTCCCGGCGGTGGCAGCAGCCGGCGGTACTGGTGTTGTCGATCGTGACCTTCGTGCTGATGGCGCGGGCGGCCACGATCGGCGGACAGATTCGCCATCCTGAAATGGTGGCGGCGGGGGCGGCCGCCTCCGCGCCGTCGTGGCCGAGCCCCGCGGCGATGGGAGCGGCGTTGGTGCTCGACCATCCGTGGGTCTGGCCGATCTGCGAGGTATTCCATTTCGTCGGTCTCTGCCTGCTCTTCGGCGTGACGCTGCTGGTGAACCTCCGACTCGCGGGATTCGTCGGTGGCTTCCCGCTGGCCGAGGTGAACCGGCTGCTGCCGTGGGCGGTGGCGGGACTCGCCATCAACGTCATCACGGGCATGCTGTTCTTTCTTGCCGCTCCCGACCAATACACCCAGAACAGCGCGTTCACCTGGAAGATGGGTCTCGTGCTGCTCGGCGGACTCAGCCTGCTCTACCCGACGATGTTCGACGAGGAGCCTGGCTCGACCGCCGGCATCCTGCACACGGCGATGACGCGCAGATTGATTGGCGTCTGCTCCGTCGCGATCTGGATTGGCGTCATCTTCTTCGGCCGCTATCTTCCGTATCTGGGGACCGAGTAGGGATCGAGGCGCGTCGTGCCGCGACGCTGATGGAGCCCTTCATCAGCCTCGGGATCAAGGAGGGCGCGCACGTCATCGCCGCCCTGCTTCTATCGCGGAGGCGAGGGGATCTCTTCAATCGCACCTACGACTGGATCAAAGCGCGGGGGCTCACCGAGGGCGGCAGCGACCATGCCGCCCTCGTCGGCTGAACCGTCTCGAGGACCTCAGAACACGTACTTGATCCCGAACTGGAAGACCCGCGGCGTGCCCGCCTGCGTCGTGATCTGGCCGAAGTTGCCGGCGTCGAGATTGACGGTGTTGGCGTTGCCGCCGCCGCCCAGCGGCGGGCCGGGATTGCCCCAGTTGAAGTGGTTCAGCAGGTTGAACGTCTCCAGCCGCAGCTCCACGTTCTGCGCCGGGCCAAGCGGAATGCGGCGCGAGAGCGCCAGGTCGATGCTCCAGTACGCGGGCCCCTCGATGCTGTTGCGTTTATGGTTACCGAGTTGCCCCGGTGCCGGATAGGCGAACGCGGCGGGGTTCAGGTAGTTGTTGAGCGTCTTGTCCCCGTAGGGGTTGTCGAGCACCTGGTCGACGCGCTGTTGCAGGATGCCGTTGGCCGCGATGTCACGCAGCGTCATGACGGTCAGCCAGGCGCCCGAGCGCGCGCCGAGAATGCCCGCCAGGTTCCACCCCGACGCCAGGATGTGCAGCCCGCGGTTCGCGAACTGCGGCGTCTCCAGCGTCACCGTCGCGTTCGCGATGTGGCGCCGCGAGAACGTGCAGTTGCCGAGGTCCCAGTCGGGATTGTTGGGATCCTGCAGGCTCTGGCCGCCCGTGAAGAACGTTGTCTGCGCGAAGTTCCCCACACAGTAAGAGCGGGTGTAATTGCCGCTGAGGCTCACGCCGCGCGCCGCGCGCCGCTGCGTCGACAACCGCAGCGCGTGATACGTCTGCGTGCCGATCGCCTCGTGGCGCTCGATCGAGCCGATCAGCCGCGACGCCTGCGGGTTCTCGAGTGACAGCAGCCGCCGCTGATTCAGGTTTGCGGTCGTCGTGCACGTCGGATAGAGGACGCCCGCGAGCGTGCACGGCCCGGTGCCGAGGAAGACGCCCGCGTTGCGCTGCACCTGCGCCCAGATCCGATCGGTGTAGCTGCCGAGATAGCTGGCCGACACCTGCCACGCCGCACCGATCTGCCGTTCGGCGATGACGTTCCACGACTGGATGCGCGTCGAGTTGTTGTCGGGGTCGACCGACGCAAGCGCGCCGTAGGAAGGGAACTGGGCATCCGGACCGGGAGTCTCCGGATACGGATGCGGCGCCCCGCCAGGGAAGTCGCGATACGGATCGTCGAAGCCGCCCGGCAGCTGGGTGACACGCAGCCGCCCTCCGAACGGCGGCGCCGTCGCGCTGATGAACAGGTAGGACGCGCCCTGGAAGTCGTAGCCGAGGCTGTACGAAGAGCGCACCGCCGTTCGGCCGTCGCCGGTCACGTCCCACGCCATGCCGATGCGCGGCGCGACGTTGGTGTACTTGTTGTTCAGCCCCGACTTGCCGGACGGGAAGCCGGTGTCGCCAGGATAGAGAAAACCGGGCGGCGCGTTGCGAAAGACCGTGCTCGTGGTGCCCTGGCGGAAGCGGTCGAGACTGAAGTTCGCAATCGCCTGGTTTTCGATGCGCGCGCCGAAGAACGGTTCCCACCGGAGCCCGCCGTTCAGCGTCACGCGCCTGCCGACACGCCACGTGTCCTGGGCGTAGAGGCCGAGGTACTTCTGGTTCATGTCGAGGACGCCGGGCCGCGCGTGCTCGAGACGGGCCAATCGCCCGGTGAGGAAGTCCGCCATGCCGAGCCCGGTGAACGATCCGTCGAAGGTCCATAAGCCCACGCCGCGCTGACCGTCCACCGTGTAGTGGGTCCAGTACGCCGTGCTGCCGCCCAGCGCGAGCTGATGGCTGCCTCGCACCACGGTGAGGTCGTCGGAGATCTGATACGCGTCGGTATCGCCCTGGAAGAGCACCGACCCTCCCGATGCGGTCGCGAACCCGCCGCTGATCTCCATGCCGATCACGCCCGGCACGTAGTTGTAGAAGTTGTTGATGCCAAGCGTCTCGGCGCCGAAGAACGGCTCGAGGTTGTAGTGCGCGCGGGTGCGGTTCCACGCGCCGCGCACCGCATTCACCACGTTGGAGCCGAAGACGCGGGTATCGCCGAGCGTCAGCGAATGCGCGCGATGGTTCTGCGCGGCGTCTTCCGGCCTCGTCGTCAGCACGTTGCCGGACGACGGCCATGCCGGGAGCTGCTCGTCGAATGTCAGCATGTAGCGCCCGAACATCGAATGCCCGCCGCTGCGCTGATAGTCGATCTTGGCGACCATCTGGCTCTGGTCGTAGTGAAGGGGCGCGGAAAACCTGACGTCGCCGCACGGATCGGCGGTCGTCGGCAGCTGCCGCGCCACCCGCATGGCCGCGGGGCTGAAGAGACGCGGATCGATCGTGTTGTTCACGAACGGGGCGCGCAGCGTGACCTGCTGGCCACGGTTGCAGGCCGGCGAGGCGAACGCCGTGAAGTCGCCGGCCAGCATCGCGGGCGTCGGGATGCGCGTGATCGCGTCGGGCGGCGTGACACGCAGGAACGTCCCCTGATAGGCGCCGAAGAAGAACAGGCGGTCGGTCAGAATCGGGCCGCCGAGCACGCCGCCAGGCTGATTCCGCTTCAGGCCGTCGTCCAGCTTCTTACCGTCGGGACCGATGGGCGCAAAAACCGCCTTGGAGTTGAAGCGCTTGTCGCGCAGGAACTCGAAGAGCGCGCCGTGCAGCACGTTCGTGCCCGACTTCGTTACGGCGTTCACGGTGCCGCCCGAATGGACGCCGTTCTCCGCGGAGAGCCCGCTCGTCGCGACGCGGAATTCCTGCAGCGCGTCGGGAAACGGCAACGGCATGTTGAGGTTGTCGTACGGGTTGTTGTGCGCCGCACCGTCGAGCAGGTACGCCACACCGAACGGAAGGCTCCCCGCCACGCCGGTGAAGGTCGATCCGGGCATGCTCTTGTTGTTGGCCACGTCCTGCACGGCGGCGCCTGCGAGCACGATCAGGTCCGTGACCTGGCGTCCCTGCAGCGGCAGCTCGAGGATCCGCTCCTGCTCCACGACCTCGCTGATGCCGGTGCTCCGCACGTCGACGAGCGGCGCCGCCGCCTCGACGGAGATGGTTTCCTGGAGGTTGCCGACCGACAACACCACGTTGATCGTCGGCGTCGCGGCCACCTGCAGGACGATGCCCGTCTGCACGTAGGTGCGGAACCCCTGCAGCGTGACCTCGAGCCGGTAGGGGCCGGTCGGCAGGTTCGACATCACGTAGAGTCCGTTCGCCTCCGTCACGACCGAGCGGTTGAACCCGGTATCGGTCTGCGTGACGGTGACGGTCACTCCCGGCAGCACGCCTCCGCTCTCGTCGGTGACGCGTCCGTTGAGTTCTGCCGTCGCCTGCGCCCAGGCGGCCGTGCTCGTCAGGAGAACGAAGAGCCCAATGGCGAGATGCCTCGGAACACGCATGACTCTGAACCTCCGTGTGAAAGCCGGACTGACGCCGAACCATGGAGGCGGCGCCTGCGATCGACGCAGGCGGGAGCACGTCGTTACTGAGTCGATGTCTTCTGCGCGTCGGACGCGGTGCAATTCCCCCCGCGGCACCGGTCGTTGTCGTCGCACACGAACTCGAAGATCTTCCAGGTGGGTTTCATCTGCATCGACCAGTTTTCGACCCACGGCGCGGTGAAAATCGCGGGGTCGTCGATCGTGACGTCGTAGGACGCGTTCGCCCGGTCGGTGTACTTGATGCGTTCGACGACGTGCGCCCGATCGCTGTGCCATCGCGATCCCCCGTCGTCGGGATGATAGGCGTCGAGCATCCACTCGTTGAGGCTGACGGTGTCGATGACCAGCGTGTCGCCGTCCCACCAGGCGATCGAATCGCCCATGTAGGTCGGCTCGATATCCGCCGCGTGGGCGCGGTTCGGCGCGCCGAACGGGATCACGCGGAAGAAATGCATGTACTCGTAGAGGATGACGAGCTGATTCGCCGTCTGGATGAACTGCTGCGCGTAGGGCGACGGAATCTGGCGTGTCAGGCCGTTCGGCAGGCAGACCGCGGTGGGATCGTCGAGTCGAACGTTGCCCGTGTGCGGCCTCAAGAAGAGTGACCTGCCCTCCGGTGTGAACGCGGACATTTTCGCGTCGGTATAGAGCCGCACCGTGGCGTTGTCGGTGTCCTTGCCCGTGTGCCTGAAGCCGGGACCGGCCCAGACGCCGGAGAAGTCAGGCTTGCCGTCGGGTCCGCGCCGGATGTCCTGCGCGTTCGCCGCCTGCTGCGGCGCCTCGGCAGTCGAGCAACCTGTGAGGCCCGCGGCGGAGAGCACCGCGACGGCCGCGAGCGCGATCGCCGGAGACGTTCGCAAGCACGTGCGCATGGCTCACCCCTCAGTCCGGCCGGGCGTCCTCGGCCGATGCGGTAAAGACGCTGCGGCCGTCCGGGAACGTCACGCGGCCACCGGAAGCGTTGTTCGATCCGTCTCGCGCCCTGAAGCCCTCGACCTTCACGACGTCGCCGATCTTCATGACATCCTGCCGGATGCCCTGGCGCATCAGGAACGCGGGAGGTCCACCTGAAAATCCCCACGTGACGACCTTGCCGCGCTCATCCTTGACGTCGACGTAGAACCAGATGTGTGGATTGCGCCACTCCACCTTCTTCACCACGCCGGTGACCGACACCGGCTTGTTCCGGTCGTACTCGGTCGCGAACGAGTGGTGCGCCAGGAGGTGAGGACCTGTGACGAGCGCGACGAGCACCGCGGAAACCGCGCCGGTCATCTTCATGCGTGCCGGTGACATGGGACGTGCTCCTTATGAGGAAGGCCGCTACGGGCCTCCGGTAGACAAGCGCGTCTGGCCGACTGCCCCCGTCGGCCAGCCGGAACTGGTCCGGTAGACTACACCCGCCGAGCATCCCCCTGACGAAGATTTTCAGCCGGTTGCCGTGATATTTTTGACGGGTTCGGGCGGCACCCGGCGCCCGCGTGGAGGTTCCGATGTCACGACGCACGCTGTTCGCTCTCCTGGCCGGCCTCGCCTTCAGCGGCCTCACCGTGCTCGCCCATCACAGCGTGGCGGCGACCTACGATACGGACAAGAAGATCACGCTTCATGGAGCGATCACGCAGGTCGACTGGAAGAACCCGCACGTCTTCTATTTCATCGACGTGACGGACGGCTCCGGGAAGGTGACGAACTGGGCCATCGAGGCGTCGACGCCGAACCAGCTGTACCGGGCCGGATGGCGCAAGGACGACGTGAAGAGCGGCGACACGGTGACGCTGACGGACACGTCGCCGGCGCGCAATGGATCGCCAAAGGCGTCAGGCGGCACGCTGACGCTCCCGAGCGGCCGCAAGGTGTTCAGCGGATCGCCCAACCAGGAGCAGTAGATAACGTCAAGGAAGGCCGCTAAGGCTTTCCGGTAGACAGCAAGGAAAGCCGTTAAGGCTTTCCGGTAGACAGCGTCGGGAACGTCGGCGGTTTCTTGTGCTCGGGTCCCTGGACGCCGGGCACGGCGTCGGCGAGCGAGCGCTCGTTGTCGGCGCAGCGCGCGGGCATCAGCCGCGTGTCCTTCGGCATCCGCCGCAGGTTGCGCCCGTAGGTGAACGGCTTCGCGTAAAACACCGGATCCTCGATCGTCGTCGTCTGGCGAATGACGTCGGGGCCGGTCTTCTGGAAACGCTCCGTGATGTGCAGCTTCGCGCTGTGCTCGAAGCCCGCCGTATCAAGCCACGTTTCCTCCCGCATCCCGATCGTGTCCACGACGAGCGTGTCGCCGTCCCACCTGCCGATGGAGTGACCCATCCACTCGGGATAGTCGAGGATGTCATCCGGATGCTTGCGGCCATCCATGTAAATCAAACGGTAGTCGATGTGCTCGGTGATGATCGCGATCAGATCCGGCGTCTGGATGATGTGAAACGGATTGGTCGACTGCAGCCCTCGTGTCGGCCCGTACGGCAGGCACTTGTAGGCGGGGGAGTTCGCCTGGTCCACCTTGCGATAGCGCTCTGCCCCGTACGGCGTCAACGACACTTCTTCGCCTGGCAGCAGTGCGAGCGAGATGTCGGCGGTCGGGGAGATCCAGAGCCCGGCCAGGTCGGGACGTGACTGCGCGTGCGCGGCCGCGGCCACGCCGAGTGCGAGCGCCACAACGGCACAGGTCGTTCGCATGAGTGGCGAATTATACCTTCAAGACCCGCATCTGCTCGACGCGTCAGTCGCCCGCGTCGTCGAACAAATCCTTGTGCGCCGCGGTGAACGCGTCGCTGAAGCGGACCACCTGAAAGCCATTGCCGTCGCTGACGAACCAGAGCTGCATCTCGCGCCCGCGCGCTCCGCTGGCGGGCACCGTCCTGAAGCGCGGGAAGCCCGATATCTTGTCGTAGGTTCGATCCACGCCCTGCGTCCAGCTGCCCGAACCGGGAAGGGAAGCCTTCCGCACCGCCGGCGGCTTGAAATACGCAATCTCCCTCGGGTGTGAGACATCGCGAATGTCGAACACTCGCAAGCCTGCATTTTGAAATCCGCACGCGAGCAGCTTGGGATTGCTGGCCCGGTCGGTGTTGCACCGTTCGGCGTTGTAGACGGGCGTTCCGCCCCCTACATCCGGCGGGTCGGTGACGAGCTTCCGGCAACTCGCCGGGTCGTTCACCTCGAGCCTGAGTTTGGAGACGAGTGTCGGTTTCATTTCGTTCGTCACGTCGATGATCTGTGGATACCCATAGGGTGATGCGCCCCGGTCACAGGCGGCCTTGAGACCCCCTGCGCCTCCCGCGCCGCCGGACTCGTCGGTGGCGACGACGTACTGGCGACCGTTCTTCGTGAAGGGGAACATCTGCTCCACCTGCCCCTGGTCATCCCAGAAGAGCGTGCCGATGATGCGGATCTGCGGATTTTGGCGACGCGCCTGGATATCGCTCACGTCAAGGACGACCAACCCGTCCGGACCGACCGAGGAGCCAGTGTTCCCGAACGTCCCCGGTTGCCCGGCGTAAAGCCGGGTGCCGGACGCGTTGAGGTTCACGTCGTGGGGCCTGCCGTTGCCGGTGAACTTCCAGGCGAGGAGCAGCTTCGGATTGGACGGATCGGTAACGTCCACCACGGGCAGCGTGCCGCCGGCGCCTCGATTGTTCTGGCCGATGTAGTACGTCTTGCCGTCCGGCGCCCAGCCGCCCATGTGCGCCTGGCTGCCGGCCACGGTGATGCTCGACTTGAGCACCGGGTGGCGGCAATCGGAGGACAGGTCGTACACGGCGAAGTTCGGCCCGTTGTTCTCCGCGACGGCGAGCAGCTTGCGCGCCTCGTTCACCTTCAACGTCTCGTGCGGGTTGCGTCCCGCGGGCGTGTCGTTCAGGTACGCGGTCGGCTGCGGATGCCGTGCGTCGGAGACATCCACGACCACGACGCCGGGGTGCTGCTGACCGGATCGGTTTTCTGTCGCGTAGTACGCGCAGTTATCCAGGAACGCCGGTCCATTCTGCGAGAACGCTCCCTCGCCCTGGAACTGGCCGACCAGTTCCAGGTTGCAGTTGTACCCACGTTCGGACTTGCCACTCGAACGCTCGTCCGGTGTGGTCTGGCCCTGCAATCCAGTTTCGGTTCGATCCGTGCGGCCACATGTGGCCTTCGGCACCGGTGCTGTCGAGGGCACGGGTTGAGCGGTCGCGCTCTGCCTGACGCTGGTCTGGTAGGACGCCGTGACAGAGGGCCCGAGCAACAGGGCGGGCAACGCGACGGCTGCAATGGCGAATGCCTTGACGACCTTTTGCGTCTTCATAGCGACGGATTCTATTCCGCCCGGAAGACGAGGGTCCAAACAATCAGAGTCGCTTGCACTCGATTCTCGTGTCGCCCTTGACTTTCCATTGCAAGGGCGTATCGTCACGGCAATTCCATGGTTCCGTCGCGCGCGCGTGCGCGACCGGGTTTCTCGATACAACCATGTCAACCCTTCGCAACTTCGAGGGTGCCCGCCGCCAGCGTTCCCGTGAGGTCCCCGCATTGAAGGAGGTCCCATGTTGAGCATGTCGCACATCAGGCGTTGGCCCGTCGTGACGCGGTTATTCATCGCGACCGCAGTGCTTGCGCTGCCGATGACCGGTTACGCGCAGGAAGCTGTGGTCGGTGGCACCGTGACCGATTCGACCGGCGGCGTACTGCCCGGTGTGACGGTGGTCGCCGTGCACGAAGCCTCGGGAAACACCTTCGAGGCGGTATCCGATGAGCGCGGAGGATTCCGGCTGCCGGTCCGCGTCGGCACCTACCGGTTGACGCTGCAGCTAGCGGGCTTCGCGACCGTGGTGCGGAGCGGGCTCGAGCTGCTGGTCGGCCAGCAGGCGGTGGTCAATGTGCAGATGGTCCCTTCGGGCGTCGCAGAGTCGGTAACCGTGACAGGGGAGGCGCCGCTCGTCGACACGACCAGCTCCACGCTCGGCGGCAATATCGATCCGCGACAAATGCAGGAATTGCCGCTCAATGGCCGCAACTGGATGGACCTGGCGCTGCTCGCGCCGGGAAGCAAGCGCAACGAAGGGGGCATTCCGGATAACCGCCAGGGGTACTCGCAGGTCAACGTGGACGGTCAGGAGATCACGCAGCTGCACGGCGGGACCGATGACGATCAACCCAGGTTCAGCCGGGACGCGATCGCGGAGTTCGAGCTGATCACCAATCGCTTCGATGCGACGCAGGGGCGCTCCGCCGGCCTCCAGGTCAATGCCGTGACGAAGTCGGGCACCAACAACTACTCGGGGCTGTTCTCCGGCTACTTCCGCGACGACCGCTTCAAGGCCAAAGACTTCATCCAGGA
Source organism: Vicinamibacterales bacterium (assembly GCA_035571515.1). Lineage (GTDB taxonomy): Bacteria > Acidobacteriota > Vicinamibacteria > Vicinamibacterales > UBA2999 > Gp6-AA40. The sequence goes on along the minus strand of DATNCQ010000097.1, from coordinate 84,363 downwards.
TCGAGTCGTCCCCTACTCGAATCAGCAGGTCAGCACCACGTTTGGGGGACCCATCCGCATCGACCGGATGCACTTCTTCGCCAACTACGAGTACGAGCGCGAGCCGCAGACCGTGACGTACAACAGTCCGTACCCCGCCTTCAACGTCGATCAGACCAACACGCGGCGCGAGCACAAGGCCGGGGCGCGGCTCGATACCCAGTTCACGTCGCAGACGCGCCTGACCGCGCGCTACCAGTACTACGACCAGATCTTTTTCGACGGGGGCGGCGCCACATCGCATCCGTCGGCAGCGTTTCAACAGCACCCGTACAGCAGCCAGCTGCTGGGAACGCTGACCAACGTCATCAGCAATCGGGCGGTGAACGAACTCAAGGCAGGCTACGCCCTGTTCAACCGCAACAGGGACGCGCTCGTCAAATGGAAGGGCGGATGTGTCCCGGACAACCCCGTCGGCTGCAACGGCACGCCGAGGATCGCGTTTCGCGGCTATTCGTTCGGCGGGCCGGGAAACAGCTACTACTGGCAGGACCTGTACTCGATTCGCGACGATTTTTCGAACAGGTATAACAGCGGCGGCGAGCACGTCATGCGGCTGGGCGGCGAGTACGTCCGCAACCAGGACGGCGGCCAGTGGTGCAATTACTGTTTCCCCCAGCTGCTCGCCAGGAATTCTCCCCCGCCTGCCAATATCGCGGCGCTGGCGCCGGTCTGGGACGACCTGTCCACCTGGAACCTCGCGCCGCTGTCGCCGATCGTCACGCAGGTCCGCCAGGCCGTTTCGAAAACGGGGTTCCGCCGCTATGCGCCGCAGAACATGGCCGCCGCGTGGCTGCAGGATGACTGGAGAGTGACCTCACGCCTGACGCTGAATCTCGGGGTGCGCTGGGACCTGCAAACAGGAGCGAACTCGGAGAAGGTCGAACTGCGGCCGTGGTTGCCCGGCGATCTTCCGTATGACTGGAACAACGTGGCCCCGCGACTCGGGTTTGCGTTCAGCCTCAATGACCGTACGGTCCTTCGCGGCGGCTATGGACAGTTCTATACGCAGGCGGTGACCGACGGCGCCCACCAGACAGCCATCTACACCGTCGCCACCATCACGGAGCTCCGCAACGACGGTCGGCCCGATTTCGCGGTGAACCCGTTCAACGGACCGCTGCCGGCCTACGAGAGGGTGCTCGCCGATGCGTGCGACATCAATTTCCGGGACGGATGCGTGCGCCGCGAGTTCCTCAACGAGATCAACAACCCCTGGCGGCGGCTTCCCTACAGCCACCAGGCGTCGATCGGCCTCCAGCGGCAGCTGGGGACGACGATGGCGGTCGAAGGAGATTACGTATATACGGGCGGGCGCGGCGAGGAGACCGCGTACAACGTGAACCTGGGCTACGACCCCGCGACGGGCGCGAACTACCCGTTCGCAGACATCAACAGGCGGCCGTTTCCCGACTGGGGCGCTGTCTATTCGGAAGCGCTCGAGGGATGGTCCAATTCCCACGGGCTGCAGACGGCCTTCACGAAGCGCTTCAGCCACCGGTGGCAGGCCTCGGCCACCTATACCCTGGCGGCGCTGCGCGATGCCGACGCGCGTCCATTTCAGTACGGGTTGACGAACGGGATCGTCAGCCGGGCGCCGATTGCGTTCGCGCTCGCGCCGGACGTTGGTTCCGAATACACGCTGGCTTCCACGGACCAGCGCCATCGCGCCGTCGTCAACGGCATCTGGGATGCCGGATACGGCGTTCAGCTCAGTGGGATTTACTTCTACGGCTCCGGCCGCCGGTACGGCAACAGCTATGGTGGCGACCTGCGCGACAGCGGCGGTGGCGGCGGATCGGCGCGCCTGCGTCCGGATGGGACCATCGTTCCCCGCAACACGTTTGTGGGAAGGCCGATTCACCGCGTGGACCTCCGCGTCCAGCGGCGTTTTCGGACGACAGGGAATCACGGGATCGATGGCATCGTGGAAGTGTTCAACCTGTTCAACCACGAGAACTACGGTTCCTATACCACCCAGGAGAGCAACCGGAATTACGGGAGTCCCGCGTTCAACAGCGCCGTGGCGTATCAGCCGCGCATGCTGCAGCTTGGGTTCCGGTTGACCTTCTGAGAGAGTCGCGCGTCGTTCTCGAATGGAGGGGCCGGCTTCAACCGGCCTCGGCCGCGTATGCGGGCGATGGGGGTCACGAGTCCGAGTGGAAGCTCGCTGGAACCGGAGTTCCTGTGGCGAGCTTCCTCAGCGGCTGTGGTTCACGCGGTTTAGTAGGGGTAGCCCTTAAGCCGTCGCGTCTTCGGCTTCCAGTCCGGCAGCGACGCGTAGGCCTCGCCGATCGGCATCTTGATTTTCGGCAGGCTCTGTTCGTCGAGAACCTGGTCCTCCGGGATGACGCCGTTGAGGTTGAGCAGAAAGGCCGTCAGCGAGTAGACCTCGTTGGGGGCCAGCGTCCCCTCTCTCCCGAGAGGCATCGCGCGATTGATGTAGTCCCACACCGTCGTCGCGTAGGGCGCGCGGACCGGCAGTACGCGGCCCCGGTCCCAGGTGTCGAGGTTCGGAGCGGCGTCCTTCCCTTTCAACTCGGGAGCGCGGCCGCCGGTCGCCGTCGCCCCATGGCACGCGGCGCATCCCTTGCTCGCAAAGAGCTGCGCGCCTTCCTTGACACTGCCGCGGCCTGCCGGCAGTTCCGCTCCCGTCGGACCGATGGAGATGTCCCACGCGCGGATTTCTTCCGCGGTCGGTGTGCGGCCGACACCATAAGCCGGCGCCGACTGCGCCAGCACCGAGGTTCCCAGGAGCAACACCCCCAGGAACAACACGCACGCGAGAAACCTAAGCGTGCCCATTGTGCACGCTCCCGTCGCCCGCGATTCGCCACGGCTGAATGGTGTTGTCCAGCCCGGGCACTTCGCCCTCGGCCACGTTGAAGAACTTGGCGACCTGCGCCCGCGTGGGTTGCACCTGGCCAATTTCGTCGGTGCAGCGCGAAAGGAGAACGGTCTCTTTTCCGTCCCAGTTCCACGGACAGCCGAAGCGCGTATGCGCCATCCGCTGTGGCGTCCCCTTGAACTGGGCGTCGACCCAGTGCTTGCCGTCGTCGGTCGAGACCTCCACCCTGCGAATGGCTCCGCCACCGGACCAGGCGAGCCCGCTGATCTCGTAGAAACCTTTGCCGGGCAGCTGTTGTCCGGCGGATGGGAACGTGATGACCGACTTGGGTCCGACCTGGTAGCCCAGTGCCGTGTCGTTCTCCTCCTGACGAAGATGTCCGTAGTCGTTGTAGTTCATGTAGTAGCGATCGACGAGCTTGATTCGCCGCACGTACTTCGTCGAGAAGATGCCCTCGAAGCCGGGCACCAGCAGCCGCAGCGGAAAGCCCTGCTGCGGCCGAACGGCCTCGCCATTCATGCCGTAGGCGACGAGGACGTCGTCCATGGCCTTGGCCACCGGCATGCTCGACGCGCCCTTCACTTCCTCCGCCCCTTCCGCCACGAACCAGGTCGCGCTGCCCTTGACGCCGCACTCCTTGAGCAGCGTCGAGAGGAGTACGCCCGTCCATTCGGCGCAGCTCGTCATTCCGTGCGATTCCTGGACGTTCTTCGCCTTGGCCGTGGACCGGTTTCCGGCGCACTCGATGAAGTGAAGCCGGGTGACGGACGGGAGCCGCTTCAGGTCCTCCATCGTGAAGGTCAGCGGACGGTCCACCAGCCCGTGGATCATCAGGCGATGCTCCTTCGGGTCGATGTCGGGAATGAAGGAGCCTCGGGTCGTCGCGACGTAGTGGAGCGAGGATGGCGTGATCACCCCCACCGAATCCTGGAGCGGCGCGGCCACGTGGAACACGAGCCCGAAGGGATCGGGCGACGGCCGTCCGCCGTGAGGAATGCGTACCGAGGTGACGAAATGCGAGCGGTCGCCGTACGCGATCAGCTCCTTGTTGCCCCTGATCATCGGCGGGGACGCCGGTCCCTGACCGGCCACGGGTGTCTGGGCGGCTGCGGGAGCGACCGCTCCCATCGTCAAGCCACCGGCCAGCGCCGCGCCGTTCTTGAGGAGTTCCCTGCGGCTATGTCGTTTCGAACCCATCGGTCTCTCCTTGCGAAAAGGGGGCTGTGAGCAGATCACTACGCGCGGCCGAAAGTATACGTCCAGCCGGGGGTCAAAGCGACACCCGCCCGCCCGCCGCGCCGGGGCGATACTCCCGCCCCTTCACGCCATTTCCACCTTCACTGCCTGGACGGAATATCCTGACCCTCGATCAGCCGCGCCTTCTCCGCCTCGGCGGTCGCGCTACGCCGTCGCGACCGTCGTGCGGTGAGCGCGGAGGAACGATCGGATCTGGCGAACCGCCAGCGGAATCCGCTCCTTCGGCTCCTTCCACGGGAACATGCTGACCTCGGCGTTCGGCGCGAGCATCGCGGCTTCCATGGCGACCTTGTAGGGATGCGCCGGGATGTCGTCCGGCAGGACCAGCACCGGGTTCTTGCATTGCTTCACGAAGTCGCGCGTCACGCACCAGAGAAAGTCCGCGGGCTTCTTGTACATGTTCGTCAGGAACTGATCGATCTGCGCCATCGTCACGTCGGGGTGGCGCTTGACGTAGTCAGGTCCCCATCCCGTCATGTTCGTGTCGTACATCAGCGTCGGCGCCTCGGCACGGCAGCCGCTCGGCTGCGCGGCCACCGCGGCGACGACGCGGTTCGGCGCGCGCTCGAGCAGGTTCCAGACCAGCGGGCCGCCGATGCAGAACCCCATCACCATGAACTTGTCGATGCCGAGGTGATCCAGCAGCGCGAGCTGATCGTCGGCGATCATGTCCCACGGCCGATCGACTTCGAGCGGGCCGCTCGACAACCCGGTGGACGTGCGGAGATCGGAGCCGATGCAGCGGTACTCGCCCTTGAATTCACCCACCACATCGAACGGATTGGTCAGCCCCTCGATCTTCGAGCCGCCCAGGCCGCCGCCGGAGATGAGCAGCAGCGGGAAGCCCGTGCCCCACTCCTGGTAGTGGATGCGCACCTTCCCCTTCTCGTAGAACTTGCCGGCGGGCGCGGTCTGCCCCGCCTGCTGCGCGAGCACCGGTGGCACGGCGGCCATGGCCGCGGCCGCGGCGCCGGTCTTCAGAATCTTGCGTCGTGTCTCATCGACCATGGTGTTCCTCTCAATCACACATCGCGAACCATTGAGGATCGTAGAGCCGGACCTTCAGGTCCGCCTGATAGCGTGAGGACGGGCGAATTATAGCCGTGATGCACGGCGCCCCCAGGTCGTGAACCGCCTTAGTATAAGCACGGAGAAATCGTGATGTTCCAGAGGCTCGTGCTCGTGCTCGTGTGGCTGGCGCCGGCGCTCGCGTCTGCCCAGACCCAGACCGCTCCGACCCCGACCATCAGTGCGCCGGTGACCGGCCCGGGCGCGATGTTTCCGGGACTGCAGCGCGTTCCGGCGGGCACGGGTCTACCGGATCAGAAGTACGTGGTCAGGGAATATTTCGTGTCGGGGACGGCCAGCGGCAAGCCCTACACCACGCGCATCCTCGTCCGCCAGCCCGAGGACGCGCACCGGTTCAGCGGCATCGTCGTCGCCGAGCCGATGCACGCGAGCGGCAACAGCTGGATGTTCTTCTTCACGCGCACCTACATGATGCGCCACGGGCACGTCTCCGTAGAGATCGCGCCGCAGAAGGCCGCAACGGAATCCACGATCGTCGCGTCGAACCCGCAGCGCTATGCGTCCATCAACATCCCGGACGCAGCGCAGGCCAACGAGATCCTGGCGCAGGTGGGTGCACTGCTCAAGGGCAGCGGACCGACGTCACCATTGGCCGGCATGCGAGTGCGCCGCCTGATCATGATGGGCACGTCGCAATCGTCGGGGACGTTGCGCGCGTATCTGCCGGCGCACGCCGCGTGGCGGATGCCCGACGGCAAACCGATCTTCGATGGGTTCCTGGCCACCAGTACGGCCGGCATGCCGATCCCTCCAGTAGATGTCCCGCTGATCCAGATTGCGACGCAGACCGAAGTGAATGCGGGTGCAAAGGGCGGCAGCGCCTACCGGCGTGCCGACGGCGACGCGCCGGGTGATCGATTCCGGCTCTATGAAATCGCGGGGATGCCGCACAACGATTCGCGCGAGAATCCGACCTACCAACCGGACCCGTGCAAGATGCCGGTCACGCATTTTCCCGTCGGCGCGATGATGGCGATGGGGCTGCACCACGTGATCGAGTGGGCAGACAAGGGCACGGCGCCGCCGCGCGCCGAGCGCATCGTGGTCGAGAACGGTGCGATCGCACTCGACGCCAATGGCAACGCCAGGGGCGGCGTGCGGACGACGTACGTGGAGGTCCCAGTGGCGAAATACACGGTCCCCAACAGCGCCGACCCGAAACCGGGTACGCGTGACGATTTCTACTGCGGCATCGCCGGAATCGAGACGCCGCTGGCGCCCGAGCGACTGCACACGCTGTACAAGGATGCCGCGGCGTATCGCACGCAGGTGAAACAGAAACTCGAGGAGTTGACGAAGGCCGGCTGGTTCCTGCCCGAGTATGCGGGACAGGTCACCGGCGACGCGGAGAAGGTCCGAATCCCGTAGCGGTACGGACGGACGCGCCATCCGCCGTCGCGCGCGTGCATGCGGCACGGTGTGGCGGAATGGCGCGAGCGTCCTGCAGCTTCGACGTGACCTACCGGCGCCGGGCGCGGTTCAACTGGCGGTACTCGTCGCTCTGCCGCAGCGCGTATTCCAGGTCCCGCTGCGTCCAGTTGTTGTTGACGACCTCCTGAGTCCAGCTCCGCAGCCCCGTCGGATCCGGATCGCGGCCAAGCACCGACCGGTAGCTCTGCCGGACGATTCGTTCGGCATCCCGGTAGTTCCAGCGGCTCTGCTGCGATTGCACCGCCGGTCCGTACGGCGCGTTCGACCCGTACGGGGCATTCGACGCGCGCGGGACGGCGCGAGAGCCGTTGCCGTTGAATCCGGAGCTGCCGACTTCGTACGACGAAATCCGATCGTTGAAGCCCATCGCCCGCAGATCGCTCACGCTCGAATCGATCACGCGCGACGACCCGCGAAAATTCGGATCGCGATAGACGGTCGTGACGGCGTTGCCGAACAGGCGGATCGACGAGATCTCGTCGTTGTCGGTGGACGAGACCTGCGGCGTCGACGTCCCGGCGGCCGTGCAGAAGTAGCGCCCGCCGAAGTTGATGTCCTCGTAGAAGCACACGCCGGATCGTGGCGTTGCCCCCCGGCCCCAGCGTTGTGCATGCGCCGGAACAGCAGTGACCAGAAACGCCGCGGCAAGCACAGGTGCCACGGTTATCGAGCGCCTCATAAGAACCCCTCCCGTGAACAGGCGTGTATGCCCATCCGGGAGCAAGGGTTCTGCCATGGCCACGTCGCGCGCCAATCGAAGTTATTCGGGAAATCGCGCAGGGACGCGCGCGGTGCCGGCGGCCGATCGAACCATGCAGAGGACATCGAGCGGAGCGCGCGTGTTCGGCCACCGCGGACCACCGCCCCATCGCCGCAGATACGTGATTCGCAGCGCGATTCTGTGAACGCTGCACGCTTTGCATTCGCGGCTGGTTGCGCGGCGATCGCCCGCCTGCTACCGTCTTAACTCCCCCGCAACCCAGAACAGGTCCGACAATTCATGGTCAATCAGGCGTCTCGGTGACCGCGACGCTCTCGCGGTCGTTCGACTCGTCGTTGACGGTGGTGGGTTCACCGGTATCGACACCGCGGACGTGAGTGGCGCCGGCGGCATCGGCGCGATCAAGGTCGCGGGTGCGAGCTCGGGGGCCCCGAGCGCGACGCTGGTGACCACTCGCAACAATTCGTTGATCTTCGCCGTGGGCAACGACTGGAATCACGCGATTGCGCGGACGCCGGGGGCGGATCAGGTGCTCGTCCACCAGTACCTCGCGCCGGTGGACGACACGTACTGGGTGCAGCGGGTCGTTCCCGCGATCCCCGTCGCTGGAACGAGCGTGGCGCTCGGCGACGTGGCTCCCACGAGCGATCGTTGGAACCTCGCGGTTGTCGAGATTGTGCCGCGCTGACTAGGTGCGACGCTTCCTCCGCTCGCGATCGTCGGCGCGGTCGAGCGGTTCGTCACTGGCCGATCGTTCGTCCGCTACTGGAGTGGCGTAGCGGGATGCCAGCAGGTAGCTCGCGAACGAGACCCCGACATCGTAGACGTGACCGACCTGAAACTTCGTCAGGTCGATACCGTCGAGCGTGCCGGACATCTGCTCGATGATTTTGACGCGCACGGGGAGCCGCCCGAAGCATACTGAATCCATTAAGACGGCACTAATGAGGTTGGCTTCTGTCGAGTGACCAATCAGGTCTCGACAGGACGAATGGAATACGAAGTTGTCCGAGCAGCTACGTGTCGTGCCAGTGGAAGGTCTTCTGCGTGATCAGCCACTGACCGGCGCGCTTGAGCAGGGTAAATACTTCCGAAATTCTCGCGTCGGTTCCCGCCAGTTTCCCGGACCACCCCTGGACTTCGAGATGCACGATCGCGATGGTCTCGAAGATCTCGATGCGAGCGAATCGAGGGTTGATGTCCGGTGCGGGGCCGTTCGCATCGATCCACTCGAACAGGTGTTCGATGGAGCCGCTGTATTCGATCCCCTGACAATAGCCGGCCATGGTCGCTTCGGGATGGAACGCCGGCCGCATCAAGTCGCTGTCGCCGGCGCGACCACTCGCGATGTAACAGTCGATCGTGCGCGTGATCGCGTCGTGCTCGGCGAGATACGCGTTTGCCGCCGCACGTCCGTCGGGAAGCATGGCCGTCGCAGCGGGGCTGGCAGACCCGGAAGGCGCAGCGATCGCGGTGGACGGTGCTTTCCGTGTACGTTGGCGGACCCATCTGTCGATCTCGTCGACGCGGGCGAACACGGTGTCCTGCTTATGATGCCCGTGGCGATGAACCGGTAAGCCCTCATCCGCTTCCCAGCGCCGTACCGTACGTTCACTCCGGTTCAGGTACGCGGCGATCTGCTTCCATGATTCAAGCGTTGCCGGAAACGCTTTTCCTTCTGGCATGGTCGGACTGCCGCCCGACGTTACCAGACGACGGGTGGGCGGACAATCCAGGCTGGTCACGACCGCCAGTGGAATGCTTTCTGGATGATGCGCCATCCCTCCGGCGTCTTTAACAGGGTGAAGACGTCGGACATGCAGACTTCGGGTCCCGCCAGCGTACCAGACCAGCCATCGACTTCCAGGCGCACGGCAGCAATCGACTCCACGATGTCCACGCTGACGAATCGTGGGCGTATGTGCGGAGATGGACCGTTCTTGTCCACCCACTGGAAGAGAAACGGCAGACCCACGGCAAGGTCCGGACCGGCGTAGCCAAAGAACCCCGCGTCCGGGTGAAACGCCGGTCGCATGACGCTGCTCTGACCTCGTTTGCACCCGTCGATGTACAACTGCATCGTCTTGACGACGCCGTCGTATTCGGCGCCATATGCACTCGCTGACATGCGTCCGAGGCTATCGTCCGTACCTGCAGGCGTCAACGGTCAAAGGCGGGAAAAGCCGGCCATTCGCGGTCGCGGCGAAGCGCTGCGCCGATCGTCAGGCGCCGCGCCCCGGAGCGCGCACGCCGTTAAGCCGAACAGAGGTTGAACGCGGCCGCGGAGTGCGCTACTTTCTCACCCTCTGCGGAGTCTCGGCTTTCGCACAGGAAGGTGTGCCGTGAAGGTGAGAAAGCTTGCAGTGATGGCGATGCTGGCCTGTTCCTGTGTCGCCGTGCTGGCACTCGTCGCGGCCATTGGCGCCTCCCGGGCGTCGGCGCAGATACGAACGTATACGCCGCCAAAGACGGCGAAGCCGGGCGCGGACTGGACCGAGCGGATCGAGGAGATTCTCCCGCCCGGCGTGGAGAGCCGCGCCGAGGCGACGGCGCGCATCGCCGCCTACAAGCCCGACCCCGTGAAATACGCCGTGCCACGCACGCCGTGGGACGGGAAGCCCGACTTCTCGGGCGTCTATTGGCCCGACGCGCAAATCGCGCCACCGCCGGTGCCGCTCGAGTCGCTGTACCGTCCGGACGCACGCGAATACAGGGAGGGCGGCGGCGCCGCCGCAGGCCTGATCGACTGGCGCGGCATCGACACGCCGAACTATCACTGCTGGCCGCCGTCGCCCGTCAACGGCTCGATGGGCGGCACCGTTCAACTCGTGTCAGCCCCGGGATACCTCCTGTTGCTCAATGAGGGCGGCAGCAACTTCCGGATCATCCCGATCGTTGGCGACAACGAGCCACGACCGAGCGCGCCGCACAAGCCGTCGTTTCAAGGCTCGTCGATCGGGCACTGGGAAGGCGACACGCTCGTCGTGGAGGTGACGAACTTCAACGGCAAGCCGTGGCTCGGCAACGCCCAGCCGCCGAAACGGCTGCCGCAAACCTCGTCCGACGCCATGCGCATCGTCGAGCGATGGAGCCGGCCCGACGCACAGGTCTTCGAGTACCAGGCAGTCATCGAAGACTCCAAGATGCTCAGGGCTCCATGGACGACACCCACGGACCGCCGCGGCATATTGCCGTACGACACGGTCCAGGAATCGCTCTGCTTCCTCGATCCCGAGTTGGACGCGCGACATCGGGAGTTTGCCGCCCAGCAGGCAAAGAAGAGCGGAGCGGTCCGATGAGCAGACGTGCGATGGCGATTGTCGCCGCAGTGGTCGTCGGGGCGGCCTTGCTGGTCGGGATGCGCGTGTTCGTGAACGGAAGCGGAGCAACCGGAAGCGCCGCGAAGGGGACCGTTGCGTTTTCCGCGAAGACCGCGTGGGGAGAACCGAACCTCACCGGTGTGTGGAGGGCGTCGACCCTTGGCGCTGGTTCCGGGCGCGATACGTTCAACCTGGCGAAGCTCGAGGGACTGTACACGGCCGAGGCGCGCACGCGGATGAACGGACTCTCGGCCAACGATGATCCCACGATGCGCTGCACGCCTCCCGGTTTTCCGCGCGCCGCCATGCTCGGGCATCCGATTCAGATCATTCAGCGCCCCGGCTTCGCATTCGTCTTCACCGAGGCGTACCCGGTCTTCCGGATCGTGCCGACGACCGGACGCCCGCACACCTCGGCGAAGTATCTGTTCCCCACGCATCTGGGCGACTCGACGGCCCGGTGGGACGGCGACACGCTGGTGGTCGACGTGATTTCCTTCAACGGCGAAGGATGGTTGGCGGGTCCGCAGGACAAGCCGACGAATGCGAGCACGGGCGTCTGGTTGACCTCCGACGCACTGCATATCGTCGAGCGGTGGCGTCGCGTCGATGCCGAGACGCTCGAGTATCAGGCGAGAGTAGAGGATCCAAAAACGCTGACGATGCCCTGGGAAACGCCGACGGTCGTCTTCAAACGTCAGGCCGTCGACAGAATCGAAGAGGTCATCTGCCGGCCCGAGGATGGTCCGGCGACCTATCTCGCGCGCCTCGGATCGTGATGGCATCACCTGGATGGTGAGTCGCAGCCGGAGTTGCAGGGAGGCTTATATGGCGTGGAAGGCAGTCGGCATCCTGATCGTGCTCCTCGGAGTCGTGCCGATGACGGCGCCGGTGTCGGCCCATCATTCGCGCGCGATGTTCGACGTGAACGAGCTGGTGTCGGTCGAAGGGACGGTCACCAAGGTCGAGTGGCGGAATCCGCACATGTGGGTCACCCTCGACGTCCCGGTCGACGGTGGCAAGACCGAGAGCTGGGGATTCGAGGGTTCTGGTGCCGCCTCGATGGTAGCGTCCGGGATCTCGCCGCAGATTCTCAAGGTCGGCAACCGCGTCAAGATCATCGCGCACCCTCCGCGTGACAAGTCGCAGAAAACCGCCGAGTTCATGGGAATGGAAGTGAACGGGAAGTACTACTCGCGCGGGACCGGGTCCAACATTCGCGGCAAGGACGAGAACTAGCGCCCCGGGCCGCGTGAAGGCGGCTCCTCCGTACCGTACCGGTGTCTTTGGCTCTCGCGTAACATACGCGGGTCGCGCATAGGGCGAGACCAACGAAGGGAGCCACCGTGACATCGATTTCCCGTCGTGGACTCTTGAAAATGGGCGCGGCGCTCGCGGCGGCTCCCGCCGCCGTGCGAATGGCCGGCGCTGCCCAGCGCGCCACGACGAGGCAGGACGGCGGCACGATCGATCCGGCCTCGCGTGCGGCCGTGAACCCGGCCCGCCACATCCTGTTGCGCGGCGGTACCGTCATCACGATGGATCCGGCCCTCGGCGACTTTGCACGCGGAGACGTGCACATCCAGGGCAGGCAGATCGTCGAGGTGGGCCCGAATCTGCGGGCGCCATCTTCCGCGGAGGTCATCGACGCGGCAGGCACGATCCTCATTCCGGGGTTCGTCGATTGTCACCGCCATTCGTGGTCCGCGCAGTTCCGGCGGATCATCCCCGACGGCCTCATCGCCAACTACATGGCGACGACGCACCAGGGCTTTGGGCCCTTCTACCGCCCGCACGACATGTACGTGGGCAACCTGATGACGGCGCTCGGCTGCATCGACGCCGGCATCACGTGCGTCATCGACAACTCCCACAACTCGCGCAGTGCCGCGCATTCCGACGCCGCGGTCGAGGCGCTGTTCGACTCGGGCATCCGCGCGGTGCACGCCTCGGGCCCGCCGCAGTTCGGGACGTGGGACAACCAGTGGCCCGCGGACCTGGCCCGCCTGCAGAAGAAGTACTTCATATCCGACGACCAGCTGGTGACGCTGCGTGCGTTCGCGAATCCGAACCGGGACAACTGGGCCCTCGCCCGCAGCCTCGGGCTGAAGATCCATGCGGACGGTATTTCCTCCGAGCTGATCGAGGCGTTCGCGAAGGAGAACCTGCTGGGACCCGATTTCACCTTCAACCATGCCAACGGCCTGACCGATGCGGCGTGGCGCCTGGTCCGCGACGCGGGCTGCAACGTCGACGTCTGCACGCGGTCCGACGCGCAGTACGGGCTTGGCAACGGTGTCTCGGCCGGCGTTGGCGGATTCCAGAAAGCGCTCGACTTCGGCGTGCAGCCGGGCTTCAGCGTCGACAACGAGACCTCCTACAGCACCGACATGTTCGGGGAAATGCGCGCGGCGTTCTTCGTCCAGCGCGCGCTCGCCACCAATCGCCGGGCGAACAAGGACCCAGACGCCCCGGCGCCCGTGACCGTGCGCCAGGTCCTGCAATGCGCCACGGTCAACGGCGCCAAATGCGCGGCCCTCCTCCACAAGTGCGGGACCATTACCCCGGGCAAGGAGGCCGACATCGTCATGATTCGGGCCGACGAGATGAACGCGTATCCGCTGAACAACGCGGTGGGCACCGTCGTCCAGGGGGCAGACGTGCGCAACGTGGACACGGTGATCATCGGCGGCGCCATCCGCAAGCGCCGCGGCGCGCTGGTCGGCGTGAACATGCCGCGGTTCCGGGCGCTCGTCGACGAATCGCGCACGTATCTGTTCGGCAAGATGAACTACACGCTCGACATCCTGTCCTGACCGCTGGCTGCACGTGGTTCGCCCGGCGGACCGTTGAGCCGGGTGCGCTGACGGCAATCAAATCTGTGCGCAACAGGACGCTGCGCTAATCGACATCGGCGTTAGACTCTGCGGCGCCCCTCGACTGCGCTCGGGACGCCCTGAGCTTGTCGACGGGCGCGCGGGCGAACCGGCTGTGACGCGTTCGGCGAGAACGCGGGAAAAGGAGGAACGAGGCGAGCCCACGACTCCCACGTGAGTGATTCACCGATGGAGGACAAATCATGCGCCTGATGCCAGTCATTTCGGCAGCCTTGGTCTTGTCTACGTCGCACCTCTCCGTCGCGCAGGAATGGATCGAGTTCGCCAGTCGGGACGACCGCTTCACCTGCCTGTTCCCCAGTCAGCCGAAGGTCACGGAAACGACCTACCTCTCGCCACACCAGGCCAACCTTCCGGCGCGCGTCTACAGCGCCACGCAGGGCCAGAGCCGCTACTCCGTGACGGTGGTCGACTACAACCAGGCCCAGCCGCTGCTCGCCGAGAAAGCGAAGAAGTGCCCGCCCGGCGCCGAACCGTGCCTCGGAGGACCCGGGGACGCCGGACATTGGAAGGACGATGTTCGAGGCGCGATCGTCTACGCGTCATGGCAATTGATGCAGCGTGACGCGAAGCTGACGCTCTACGTCTGGAGCAACGTAGACATGGTCGAAGGACATCAGCTGCAGCTGACGAACAACGCCGACAGGTCCCGTACGTTCGCGGGGATTTACATGCACGCGAACAAGCTCTATATCAGCGAGGCCACCGTGCCTGCCGGGTACCCGGAGCCGGGATTGTTTCAGCAGTCGCTCGGGTGGCTCGACGAGAACGGCATCGGGCTGCGCTACCAGTTCGTCTACATCAACGAAGCGATCTTCATCAACGGGGTCGCGCCACCGCCGCGCGTCGACAGGGCTATTCAGCCCGGCCAGGGTCGCATCGACGCCCCTGGCGCGACGCTTGGCCAGGCGAATCAGCGCCGCTGATCGTAGGAACCTTTCCTCGCCGCTCTCTCTTTTTCCCACGGGAGGAGGCTTTCATGTTGAGCATGTTGCGTTGGCGCCTTGCCAGGCGGTTGATGGTGATGGTCGGAATGCTCGCGCTCGCCCTACCCGCGTACGCGCAGGAAGCGACGATGAGCGGCACGGTAACCGATTCGACGGGCGGCGTGCTGCCTGGCGTGACGGTCACCGCGCTGCACGAGGCGTCGGGGAACACATTCCAGGCCGTGACCGATGCGCGCGGCGCCTACCTGATCCCGCTGCGCATCGGGGTGTACCAGCTGACGGCACAACTCCAGGGATTTGCCACGGTCACGCGCGCCGGGCTCGAGATGCTCGTGGGGCAGCAGGCGGTCGTCAATCTTCAGCTGGCACCGTCCGCGGTACAGGAATCAGTGACGGTGACTGGAGAGGCGCCGCTCATCGACACGACGACCTCCACCCGGAGCGGGAACGTCGATCCGCGGCAAATGCAGGAGCTGCCGCTCAACGGCCGGAACTGGATGGACCTGGCGCTGCTGGCGCCGGGAAGCAAGCGGAACGAAGGCGGGATCCCGGACAATCGCCAGGGCTACTCGCAGCTCAATGTCGATGGTCAGACCATCACGGCGCTCTTCGGTGGCACCGGTGACGATCAACCCAAATACAGCCGCGACGCCATCGCCGAGTTCGAGCTGATCTCGAACCGGTTCGACGCCACCCAGGGCCGCTCGGCGGGTCTGCAGGTGAATGCGATCACCAAATCCGGCACCAACATCCCGTCGGGGTCGCTCGGCGGCTACTTCCGGAACGATCGTTTCAACGCCGCGGATTCCATTCAGCAGCGCGTGCTCCCGTACTCGAATCAGCAGCTGAGCGGGACCTTTGGCGGGCCAATCCGGAAAGACCGGATTCACTTCTTCACCAACTACGAGTACGAGCGGGAGCCGCAGACCGTCACCTACTCGAGCCCGCTTCCGGGCTTCAACGTCGATCAGCTCAATACCCGCCGCGAGGACAAGGCGGGAGCGCGGCTGGACGTGCAGTTTTCGCCACAGACTCGCATCGCGGTGCGCGGCCAGTATTACGACCAGGTGTATTTCGACGGCGGCGGCGCCGTCCTTCATCCGGCGGGCGCGCACAAGCAGGAGAAGTACAGCCGCCAGATCCTGGGCACGCTCACGCAGGTCTTCGGCAATCAAGCGGTGAACGAGATCAAGGGGGGCGCGGCGTACTGGGACTCGGCGAGGGAGTCCCTCGTCAAATGGAATGGCGGGTGCTTCCCGAACCAGCCGGTCGGCTGCACTGGATTCCCGAGCATCTTTCTTCGCGGCTATTCAATCCAGTCGCCGGGCAACATGCACAATTTCGAGCACCGGTTCTCGATTCGGGACGACTTCGTCCGCACCGCTACCCGTGGCGGGCGTCAGGTCCTGAAGGTAGGAGGCGAGTATCTTCGCCTGTTCAGCGGACAGCACTGGTGCGCGTTCTGTATGCCGACGATCTATGCGCAGAACTCGCCGATTCCGGCGAACATCGAGGCGCTCCTTCCCGTCTGGAACGACGCGTCCACCTGGAACCTGGCGCCGCTCTCCTCGATCGTCACGCGGGCCCGCCAATCGGTCTCCAGGACGGATTTCCACTACTACGTGCCCCAGCATATGTATGCCGGTTGGGCGCAGGACGATTGGACCGTCACACGGCGTCTGACGCTGAACCTCGGGCTGCGGTGGGATTTGCAGGTGGGGGTGAACTCGGAGAAGACGAAATTCCTGCCCTGGCTGCCCGGCGACCTGCCCTATGACACGACGAATTTCGGGCCGCGGCTCGGGTTTGCGTTCACCGTCACCGACAAGACGGTAGTGCGCGGCGGGTACGGACGGTTCTACACACAGACGATCACGGACGGGGCGCATCAAACGGCGCAGTATCAGATCCTCATCCTCGCGGACATTCCCAACGATGGCCGGCCCGATTTCGCGGCGAACATCTACAACGGGCATGTGCCGACCTACGAGGAGCTGCGCGCGAATCTATGCGACGTCAATTTCCGTTCGGGCTGCCTGCGGCGTGACCTCGCGTTTGAAATCAACCATCCGTGGCGCCAGCATCCGTACAGCGACCAGGCCTCCATCGGCGTACAGCGGCAGCTGGGGACCACGATGTCGTTCGAGGCGGATTATGTGTACGCGGGCGGGCGGCGCGAGGAGGGCGACTCCAACATGAACCTCAGTTACAACCCCGCCACCGGGGCCAACTATCCGTTCAGCGACATCAGCAAGCGGCCGTTTCCTGAATGGGGCACCGTGTACGGGGAATTCCTCGAGGGGTGGTCCAATTCTCATGGACTCGAAACCGCGTTCACGAAGCGCTTCAGTCAGCGGTGGCAGGCCTCGGGGACGTATACGCTCTCGGCGTTACGGGATGCGCAGCCGCTTCCCTACCAATACGGATTAGGCGCCAACGGCGTGGTGACCAGGACGAAGATTGACTTCCCGTTGGCTGCAGATATGGGCGGCGAGTATACGCTCGCCGCCACCGACCAGCGCCACCGGGCGACGTTCAACGGCATCTGGGACGTTGGGCGCGGTGTCCAGCTCAGTGGCGTGTACTTCTACGGGTCAGGCAAGCGTTTCAGCACCAGCTACGGCGGCGACCTGCGCGGTGTCGGCGAGTCGAACGGCGGCGCGCAAGGGACGCCAATCACGCCACGGCTGCGTCCCGACGGGACGATTGTGGCGCGCAACAACCTGATCGGAGAGCCCATTCATCGCGTGGACATGCGCGTCCAGCGGCGTTTTCGGCTGGCCGGCCGCACGACCGTTGACGGTCTCGCGGAAGTGTTCAATGTCTTCAACCGCGCGAATTACGGCTCCTATGTCACCCAGGAAAGCAATCGCAGCTACGGGCAGCCGTCGTTCAACAGCAATATCGCGTATCAGCCGCGCATGCTGCAGCTCGGGTTCCGAATGGCGTTCTGAATGTGTCAAATCGGCCTGCCTGGACCCGGATGCCCCGCGTCCAGGCAGCGCCTATAATTCCGCCATGCCGATATTCGAATACGCCTGCAACGCCTGCGGCCACCAGTTCGAATTCCTGAAGCTGCCGGCCGCGACGACGGTTCCCAGCTGTCCCGCCTGCCAGAGCTCGAACCTTGAGCGGTTGCAGTCAGGCTTTGCGATGAGCACCACCGACCTGACGAAGGCGCGGGTCAAGGCGGCGCGGAAAAAGCACGTCGAAAGCAAGGATTACAAGGACCAGCAGGTCGCCCAGGCCGAGGAAATCGAGCACCATCGCTAGTCAGCCAGAGCCCGGAACCCTCCGAGCCTCCGCATAGCCCGCGCACATATAATGCGCCGGCGTGCATCCCGAGCTCCAGGAATCCATCGACCTTCACGACGCGATTGTCGCCGAGGCAGGGAAAGCCCTGGTCGGTTACGAGACCGAAAAGGCCCTCGCCAACGTCGTCCTGCTGTCCGAGATCCCGACGACGTACGACAAGGATCCCAATCGCCAGGTGAACTCCGGCAACCTGCTGCTGCGCGGCGTGCCGGGCGTCGGCAAGACATTCTTCGGCGTCATTCTCGCCGCGATCAGTGAGGCGAAGTTCGCGCGCATCCAGGGGCGCGCCGATCTGCAGCCGACGGAAGTCGTCGGCTTCCAGATGATCAACCCGGCGACCGGTGCCTTCATCACCGAGTTCGGCCCGCTGGCGTCAGCGGAAGTCGTCCTCCTCGACGAGATCAACCGCATCCCGCTCAAGTCGCAGAGCGCGTTTCTCGAGGGGCTCCAGGACCGCTCGGTGACGGTGGGCAAGGTGACCTGCGAGCTGCCGGCGTTCAGTTTCGCGATCGCCACGATGAACCCCGTCGAGCTCGGGCAGGGAACGTTTCCGCTCTCGGAGGCCGCGGTCGATCGCTTCGCAATCATCGTCAACATTCCGTATCTGCGGCCGCAGGACGAACAGAAGCTCGTCGGCTTCGACTTCAAGAAAGTGGAGTTGAAGCCGTTGATGTCCAAGGATCGGATCATCGAGCTGCGCCGTGCGATCACGCGCGAAGTCTACATGCACGAGGCGCTCGAGAAGTACATCCGGCGACTCGTCGTCGCCACCCGCCCCTATCACGCCGAGACCGAGTGGCACCATCGGTCACCATCCGAGCTGGTGGAGAAGTGCGTGGATCTCGGAGCCTCGCCGCGCGCGACGATCTGCTGGGGGCGGCTCGTCAAGGTCTGGGCACTGCTTCGGCGAAGGCGCGACGAGGTGTATCCCGAGGACGTCCAGGACCTCGCGAAGTACGTGCTGGGCCATCGCATCTGGCTCGGTCCCCACGCCGCCAGTCATGGCGTCACGGTGGAGATGGTGATCAACGACGTCGTCGATCGGGTCCCGGTCTCATGAAACCGGGTGCGACGTCCGACCCGCTGGTCGACCTCTCCCAGATTGCGGAGATCGAGCTGTTCATCCTGAAGCGCATGAAGGAGCTCGCGCTCGGCGACCACGCCAGCGTGTTCAAGGGCCCAGGCTTCAATTTCGTCGGCCTGCGCGACTGGGAGCCCGGCGATCGCGTGTCGTCGATCGACTGGGCGCAATCGACGGTCACCAATTTCAGCCCGATGGTCGTGCGCGAGTTCGAGCAGTCCAGCAATGCCGCGATCGTCGCTGTCGCGGACGCGTCGCTGTCGACGCGCTGCGGGGCGCACGGTACGCCCATCGCGGCGGCCATCGCCCGGGCGATAGCCGCCGCCGGACTGTCGGCCGTGTTTTTCCAGGACCTGTTCGGCCTCGTCACCTTCGACGAGGAGTTCCGCGAGGTCGAAGCCGTGAGACCCCGGGTGGGGAGGCCGCACGTCGTTCACTGCATCGAGCGCTACCAGGATCGGGCGCCTGTCGCGGCGCCGGCAGCGCCCGGAGAGCTGGGAACGACCATCGCGGCCCATCTGCGGCGCACGTCGCTCGTGCCGGTGATTTCGGACTTTCTCTTTGCCGATCCCGCGCGCATCGTGCGGGAGCTGTCGCTGCTCAACGCGCTGCACGACGTCTTTCTGATCATGGTCGATGTCCGGTTTGCGTACCAGGTGCCGGACGTGCGGGCGGGGTGGATCGAAATCTTCGACGTGGAAGCGGGCACGACGCGCATCGTGTCCGCGCGGGAGCTGCGGCAGGTGGCTGCCCGCATCGAGGAGTGGCAGGAGCACATCCAGCGGCTCGCCCGCGACGCGGCGCTGGACATCGTGCGCATCGGGCTCGACAGGTGGGAGATGGAGGCGGCGCTCGTGAGCCTCGTCGCCGAGCGGCGGTTGCGGAAGGTGTGACGTGGCGGCGCGGCTGCCGAGGCATATGCATGATTAGGACATTGCGGCGTACCCGTCTCGCGGTCGTGCTCGGTGGATGCGTGGCCTGCGGCGCGACCGCGGCGTGGGCACAGCCGCCCAAGCCACCCACGCGGAACGCCCCCGCGGATGCCGTCGAGACAAGCGCGATGAGCTGCTGGTGGGAAGCCGACAAGCGTGCGATCCGCGTCGGGGAGCCATTCGGTCTCGTGCTCACATGCCGTGTCATGGAAACAGACCGCATGAAAGTGGTGCCCAATCTCACCGAGCTCGAGCCGACGGCGATCGAGCTGACACCGTTCGAGGTCCTGGAAGGCGCTCGTCACGAGGACGTCGTCGTGGCCCCGTGGCGCTATCTGCAGTACCGGTACACCGCGCGGCTGCTCGGTGAGGAGTTCTTCGGGCGCGACATCGCGATTCCCGCGACCAACGTCACCTTCCGCATTCAGACCGGAGGCACCGAGACGGTCGAGGGCACGGAACACAGGTACGTGCTCCCGGCGATGCCGATGCGGGTCCTGTCGCTCCTTCCCGCGCAGGCGGCGGACATCCGGGACCCGGCGGTCGATACCTTCGCCGATCTCGAGGCGCGAACCGCCCGGGCGAGGATGGAGCTGGTCGCGTCCGCGATTCTCTTTGCATTCGCGGCGATTCCCGCCATCGTTGCCGCGCTGCGCGTGCGGGAACGATTTCGGGCGCGCGGTCCCGCCGTCGAGCAGACGGTGCCGGCCCGCGCCGTGCTGGATGCCTGCGTGCGTGAGATAGAGAAGGCGCGCGCCGACGCGTTGCGCGACGGCTGGACGTCGAGTCTCGCGGGCCGTGCGCTCGCGCCGTTCCGCGTCGCCGGCGCCATCGCGTTGAAGCAGCCGGTCGCCCAGACGCTGGTGAACGGAGATGCGCCGACACGCGAGGGCCAGGTGCTGCTGCGGCACGGGCTGCTGCGCAGACGACGCGCCCTCGTGTCGGCGGCGATCACGGCGGAGGCGATGGATCGCCTGCGAACCGCCGGCAACGGAACGGCGCCGCGCGATTCGAGCCAGGATGTGCTCGACCCGATTCGAGAGGCGCTCGCCGCGCTCAATGCGGTCCGCTACGGTCGCACCGGACAGGTCGACGTCCAGGCGCTCGATCGAACGCTCGAGGACGGCTGCAGCGCGCTGCGCCGGTTGCGCATGGCGCGATGGTGGCCGGTGCGCGCCGCCGCATCGCTGCCGAGGCCGGCCACGCTGTTCGGGACGGGTGCATGGAGCCGCTGAACGGCCTGCTGATCGTCGTCCGTCGCACGCTTGCCGAGCTGGCGCGCATGCGGTGGAGCGATCTGCGGTTCGACGCTGCCGACACCACGCTGCTCGTGCTCGTCGCCCTGGCGGCGACGGCGCTCCTCATGCTGGCCGCGCGCAGCATTCGCGCCCCGCGCAGGCGGCGTGCGGCCGTCGGCGTCCCGGCCCTCCTGCCGGTGATCCGGCGTTCGCCGCTCTCGGCTGTTCGCCACCTGCCCCTCCTTCTGTTCCTGCTCGGCCTTTTCTTCTTCGCCGTGGCGCTGGCCGATCCGCTGACCGCGTTCACGCGCGAGGAGGTGAGCTATCCGGGGCGCCGGATTGCGCTCGTGGTCGACGGGTCCAACAGCATGACGCTGCAGTTCGAGACCGAGCGGCTGAAGGCCAACCAGAACCGCGCCTACTACACCGCCGTGGCATCGGCCGAGCGCTTCATGCAGCTGCGCATGAAGGGTCCGTACAAGGATCTCATCGCCCTCATTCAGTTCGGCAACAACGCCTACGTCGTCACGCCGTTCACGACCGACTACGAGAACGTGCTGCTCAGCACCCGCCTGATCAGCGACCCGGTGAACTGGGGGCGGTTCGGCGACGGGGGCACGACCATCCTCGAGGGGATTGCCGAGGCGGCAAAGCTGTTCAAGGCCTTCGATTTCGCCAACGCGTCCGGCAACCTCATGGTGGTCTTCAGCGACGGCATCGACGATCAACTGCAGGTCAAGGGAGCGACGATCGATCGCCTCGTGGCCACCGCCCGCCAGTCGGCGATTCCTGTCTTCATGATCAGGGTCGCGTTCAAGCGGAAATTCGGTGACGTGTCCCAGGACAGGCTGTGGCAGCCCGCGATCGAGCGCACGGGCGGCCGTTTCTATCCCGCGTCCGACGAAAGCACGATCCTGCGCGCGGTGCAGGACATCGACCGCCTGGCGGCGGGACGGATCGACGTGCGTGAATACACGGCGTACGAGCCGCGATTCGCGGGCTACGCGCTGGTTGCCGTCGGCCTGTGGCTGTCGGCGATGGTCTTGAAGCTCGGGTTCCGCAGCTTCAGGACGTTCCCGTGAGGAGGTCGCGATGAAAGGTATTGCTGGCTGCGTCGTCGGCGCCATCGTCCTGGCGGTCCTCGGCGGCGTGTGCCTGGGTGCGAGTCGGCTCGATCGGCAGATGGCCGGCGCGCAGCACGCGTTCCTCACATCCGACTACGACGCGGCGGACGCGTCGTTCGAGGCCGTCGAGCGCTATTACCGCTACATCAGCCGCCTGCCGTGGGTGGGTGACGGTCCCGTCAACGACGTCCGCGCGCGGCGGGCGGCCATCAAGTACTGGCAACGTCAATACGGCGCGCTGGCGCCCGCCGAGCGCACCGATCCGGTGGCCGATATCGAGGCCGACAACGTTCCGCTGCAGATGATCGTGGCCGACTCGGTCTATCGCGGCGGCCAGGCGCAGGCGAAGGATCGCGCGGCGCTGGCGCGGGCGCTCGATTCGTCCGTTGCCGCCTACCGGACCGTGCTGAGCAACGCCTGGCGTTCCGGAAACACGGCGTACGGGGACGTTGCGGCCTACAACTACGAATACGTGGTGCGCCTGCGTGCCGACGTCGTCAGGGGCCGGCGCGGAGTCCCGCCGCCCGCCGACCACCGCACGTTCGGCGCCGAGGGCAAACCGGAAGACCCCGCGTTCGAAAACGAGTTCAAGCGCTACGTGCCGCTCGAAAAGGAGGAGCGGGACGACGGCAACCCTGGCAAGGTGCCGCCGCCGGCTCGCAAGGGATAGGACGTGAGCTTCCGCGAGCCTCTCTACCTCTGGCTGCTCGCCGCGCCCGGTGTCCTGCTGATCGCCTGGACCTGGCACGCCGTCCGGCGGCGGCGCGACGAGCGTCGGCTGGGGCGCGAGCGCGTGATGCCAGTGGTGGAACGACGTCCCATGCTCGGCGATCTCGCGTTCTGGGCGGCGGTCGGTGTCGCCACGATCCTCTGCATCCTCGCGCTTGCCAGGCCCGTCGGCCGCGTGTCGCTGATACGCCGTGCGAGCGCGGACCTCGTCATCCTGCTGGACGGGTCCGCGTCGATGCACGTCACCGATGTTGCCCCGGATCGCTGGCGACGCGCCGTGCAGTTCCTGCGGGTCTTCGGTGAAACATTGAGCTGGAGGGGAGATCGAGTCGCGCTGGCGTTGTTCGCCTCCCACGCGGCGCCGCAGGTGCGGCTGACGAAGGACCCGAACGCCCTCTTCTTCTTCATCGATCACCTCGGCGACGAGTCGCCGTTTCCGCTCGAAGACGATCCGACCTGGGACACCAACATCGAGCAGGGCGTGTCGTGGGGGTTGAAGCTCATCGAAGTCGATGAACGGATGTTCGGCAGGAACAAGAACCCGAAGGCGTTCGTGGTGATCTCCGACGGACAGGCGTGGAGCGGGACGGTGGCCCGGGCGCTCGCCGCGGCGCGCGCGCGTGATGTCCGGGTGTTCGTCGTCGGCGTCGGCAGCACGGGCGGAGGCGTGATCCCGGACCCGTTTCCACGGCCTGCGCTTCGCTCGGCGCTCGACCGCGCATCGCTGGCCGAAATCGCGCGCATCGGCGGTGGTCAGTACTTCGAAATCGGCCGGGAGCCGGATCGGCTCCTCGCATCCCGGATCATCACCAGCATCAGACGGCGCATCCCGGTGACGCAGGAGGAAGAGAGCACCGAAGAGCTCTATTGGCGCTTTCTCCTTGTGGCGGCGATCGTCCTGGGTGGTGGGTCGCTCGTTCTCAGCAGGCGCGTCGAGCTAGCGTGGTTCGCGGCGGCTGCCCTCGTCGCGTTTCTCGTCATCGCGAACACCGTGCGCTGACCCCGCCGCGTGGCGGCGCAGACGCTTCCGCGACCCCAGCACCACTCCGCCGACGCCCATCAAGAGGAGCGTGGCGGGTTCAGGCGTCGGAACGGGTGGAGGCGGCGGGAGGGCGGCCACCTTGTTGTACGTCAGTTGATCCTGCGCCTTCCGGCCGTCCGTGTAGAACAGGTTGAGGACGCCGACGCCGTCGTTGACCCAGCCGGCCGCGACGTGGTTCTGCGCCAGCGTGATCAGCGCCGCCTGGTTGCCGGCGCTGCTCGTCCACTCGTCTTCGAGCGTCCAGATGGCCCCCTGGATTTCGTTCGCGCTGTAGCCGGTCAGCAGACCGGCGCGGAAGCTCGAGAAGATCCAGGCCGTGGCCGTCGACAGCGGATCGTTGCCGCCGGCATCATCCGCGAAGTCGGTGATCCCGCCGACGCGAAAGAGGCTCGAGTAGTCGATGTGCTGCGTCATCTGCAGGCAGAACGTCGTGAAGTCGACCCCGGTTCCATTCGCCGTGTTGTCGACGAGAAACGCGCCTCCACCGATTGTCCCGGTCGAACTCTGGAACTTGATCAGGTCGCCGACCGAGATCGGGTCGGCTGACGAAACCGTCGCGACGAGCATGACAGCGGCAAACGTGGTGCACGGGAGCAACGTGCGCATGGCGGCTCCCGTCGCAAGACCGGAGCCTCAGTCGCGCTTACACGTCTTTCACGAGAGTGCACGAAAGGGGAGCGACCGTTTCGTAAGGGCGCCCCGTTCGCGCAGACTTCCCACCCGGTTTTCATGCAAAACGCGTCCGCGCACCCGTGTTGCACGATAGATACATGGAAGAGCGCAGCACCTACTTGCTTCCGATCACCGCGAAGCCCTGAATCTCGATCTTCGCCTCCGGAACCGCGAGCGCCGTGATCGTGATGAGCGCGCTGCCAGGGAAGTTGTCGCCGAAGATTTCCCTGCGAATCTCGGTCAGGCGATCGCCGTTGCGAACGTCGGTGATGAACACGGTCATCTGAACCATGTCGCTCAACTTGCCGCCCGTCTTTGCGAGCGTGGCGTTGAGCAGTCTGAAGACCTGCCGCGCCTGTCCTTCGAAGTCGCCTGCCAGCGACTTGCCGGCGTCGTCCACGACGGCAGTCTGCCCGGCCAGCCACACGATCTTGCCTCCCTCGGTTACCACCGCGAGCGAATAGCCTCGCTGCTGCGGACGATCGCCCTTGACATAGTCGTTGGCATGCAGCGTGGCGGGAAGAGCGAACACCACCACCGCCGCCGTCATCGCGATCGCCATGCGTGAGAATGCCGATGAAGTCATCTCGACCTCCTGCCTGTGATGGAAACACCAGGACATCACTCATGCGAACGGCACGAGCCCACCGGTGAAATCTGCTCGAACGAAAACGCCCTAGTGTAGCGGACCAGCAGCCCCTCGCTGGCGATGTGCTACAGTCCGGCCGAGCGGAGCATCGATGACCTGGAAGATCCTCGCGCCCGGCACGCTCGGCATGCTCCTGGCGCTCGGTTCGGCCGCGTTGGCCCACCATTCAACCGCGGCCTATCAGACCAAGACGATCGTCGTGAAGCAGGCCCGGATCACGAAATTCGGCTGGGCGAATCCGCATTCCATCGTGGCCTTCGACGTCAAGGACGGGAGCGGCCGCGTGACGACGTGGAGCGTGGAAAGCGGCAGCCCGTCGGCGCTGAGCCGCATCGGCTGGAACCGCAACTCGCTCACGCCCGGCGATCTCGTCACCATCGAATTGTTCCCCGCGAAGAACGGCTCGCATGTCGGCCGCCTCGCCAGGGTGATGCTCAGTGACGGCCGCGAGCTGCAGGACAGCCTCTACAAGGATTCGCCGTTTGACACGATTCAGAAGAAGTAGGGGCGCGGCGCTCCTCCTCGTCGTGGCCCTGCTCTCGATGATCGTGGTGGCGTGCTCGAGCCCCACGCCCCGCGCGGCCGCGACGAACTCGGCGAGCCCCGCATCTGCTCCTGCGCGCGACCTGAGCGGCGTATGGGCCGGGCCGCCGTTGCCGCAACTGGAGGAGCCGCCGCCGCTCACGCCGTGGGGCCAGGCGCATTACGACGCCAGCAAGCCGACGTGGGGACCACGGGCAGTTGGCATCGGCGACTCGAACGACTCGCTCGTCACCTGCGACCCGCTCGGCTTCCCCCGCGCGATCCTCTACGAGACGCGCGGCTTCGAGTTCGTGCACACTCCCGCGAAGACGTTTCAGCTGATGCAGTATCAGCGCGTGTGGCGTGAGATCTGGACCGATGGCCGCTCGTTGCCGTCAGATGTGGGCGGCAGCAACGCCGACTCGCCGGATCCGCGGCGCTATGGATATTCGGTGGGACGCTGGGCCGACGACCAGACATTCGTCGTCGAGACGACCGGCACCGACGAGAGAACCTGGCTCGACTACCGCGGGTATCCGCACAGTACGAGCGCGCGTTTCGAGGAGCGTTATCGACGCTCTGCTCCCGACAAGCTCGAGCTGACGGTCACGGTCACCGATCCGGTCGCGTACTCGCGCCCGTTCGTCGTCCTCAAACAGGCGTTCGAGCGCGGCGCCACGCAGCAGCTCGAAGAGCAGCTGTGCGTCCCGTCGGAGGCGCTGGACTACTTCAACACCATCGCCGTGCCGACGGCGACGGGGAAGAAATAGCTATCTGGACGCCTCGTTGACCCGTGTCGCGGCGGTCGTTGCGAGCTCGGCGATCCACGCCCGGAACACGTCGGGCGCGACGAACGGGTGCGGGTCGCCGGCCTTGCGAGCCGCCAGGCGGTCGGCGCGGTCCCAGAAGTCCGGATCCATCCACGCGTGCGTGACGATGCGCACCTGCACGCCGTCCTGCATCTGCGCGATGCGGCGGACGCTGGCGAGAAACTGTTCCGCAGCCTCACGGCCGGGACCGGGCGCCGCCCCGCCGAACATGAAGGCGCGATAGGGCCGTCCGCCGTCGTAGACGGTGAAGTCGACGCCGAGCGTCGCCGGTGTGTGACCGCCGAGCACGTGCAGCGTCACCGTCGTCGATCCCAGGCGAATCGTGTCGCCGTCCGTGACCGCCATGTCGCGGCGTGGCAGCCGCTCGTTGTTGGGGTTCGGCGCGCGCGTCAGCGCGTCCCAGTCGGCCTCGCCCATTGCCAGCCGCGGTCCGTACGCCTCCTGGATCGCGGCCGCGCCTGCCGTGTGATCGAGATGGTAGTGCGTGAGGATGACGTACTTGATGTTCCGCGGATCGAAACCGAGCTTGCGGATGCCCTCGACCGAGCGGTCCTTGTACGCGCCTTCGAGCGTGTCGATGAGGATCAATCCCTGGTCCGTCGTGATCAGCCACGAGCCGACGTATCCGACGCCGACGTAATAGAGGTTGTCGAAGACCTTGAAGGGCGCCATGTTCTGCAGCGCGGCGTTGTTCGTCTCCCGGCGGAGACGCTCGGCGCGAGAGTCGGCTGCCTGTCCCGCGGCGTCAGCGTGTCCGATAGCTGAAACCAGCAGGCCGGCGGCAACAACCGCCAGTGTCCATGTCTTCGCCAGCATCGTTCCCCTCCAGGAAGCGCGGTGCAGGCGCAATGCTATATCAATCGGCGACGGCTACGACTCGGGCGGGACGAACGTCGTCGCGGACGGAATGGTGATCATTCGAGGCGAGCTGTAGTCGAACGGGACGATGCGATACCGGTACACCATGCCGGCGCTTCCGGCCACGTAGCCAGCGCCGGATCGAAGTACGGCGAAGGCCTTCACGCGTGCCGGAAAGACCGTCGCTCTCGTCGTCCAGCGCGTGCCGTTGTCCAGCGTGTAGGTGAACTGGCGCGCGCCCACCATCCAGCCGACGGAACCGGCGGCCGCGACGGCCGGCGCGTCCGCAGGCGGCCTGGCATCCGTCACCTGCCACGTGACGCCTCCGTCCGACGTCATCATCAGCGCGGCGCCCGCGCGCAGGTACCCGGTCAGCGAATCCGCAAACGCGACGCTCGCCGCGTGCGCGTCCACGCCCGGTAACAGCGCGACGGGCGTCCATGTCGTCCCGGCGTCGCTCGTTCTCATGACGGCGGCGGCGCCGGCGCACTCGACGTTCGCGACGAGGGACCCGGTCGAGCCGTCGGGCGCAAAGCCGATTGCGGCCGGTTCGCACGATTCCTCGTGCGCGACGCCGTCGACGGCGTAGGCGACGTGGCAGGCAGGCCCGTCCTGCCACGTGCGCCCTCCGTCGGTCGTGACGTGCACGTCCCGCCAGCCGCCGACCCCGAAGCCGCGCTCGGGCGAGGTGAAGACGACCCGGCTGTGCGGCGCGACCCTGCCGATTCGCGTCCACCGCACACCGTCCGTCGTGCGCAGCAGCGACCCGTCGGATTGCGTCGCCCAGCCGTTGGTGGCATCGGCGAAGAACAATCGTTCGCACGGCGACATCCCCGGCTCACCTCCCGCCTGGCGAACCCACGTCCTCCCGCCGTCGTGCGTCGCCGCGATGAAGCCGCCGCCGGCGGGCGCCGAACGGCTCCCGCATATCCATCCGGTCTCGTCGTCCGTGAACGCCACGTCGGCGATGTTCGCGCCGCCTTCGTAGCTGACGGCTTCGAAGATCGCTTTGACCGGTGGATGCCGCATCACCGGCGGAGCGGGATGCAGATGCGGCTTCCTGATCTGCGCGGACGAGGCCGCACACGCCACGACGATCGCGACGGCGGTGGCCAGCGCGCATCCGCGGCGCCGGCACCGCCATCGCCCCCCGCGCCCCGTCAGACGAGCGCCTGTCTCGCGTAGGCGACGCACCGCTTCACGTCCTCTACCGTGTTGCGCTCGGCCGCAGACGAGCAGTCGACGCAGGTGTGGACCCGCCACTGCTCGCGATTGAGCAGCTGCAACACTTCGCGAATGGGCGCGTCGCCGTGCCCCCAGTCGGCCGCGCTGCCGTTGCGGCCGCTGTCGGTGAGGCGGACGGCGCCGATCTGACGATGGTGCTCGCGGAGGAATGTGACCGGGTCGATGCCGGCCGCGGTGAGCTGACCCGTGTCGACGGCCAGCCTGAAGAGCGGAGACAGTTCGAGCGCGCCCACCGCGTCCGCAGTCGCTGCGGCGCGCGCGCCCTCGGGCGTCGGCGCCACCAGGTTGATCGCCACCGTCATCTGATGCCTGCCGGCAAGCCCCACCATCCGGTGGGCGACGTCGAGCGTGACGGTGGACGTCAGCCTCCTGGCGCCGAGCGCCCTCGCCATCGCGAACCCGCGATCGATCTCCTCGTCGCTGAAGCTCCGATCGGGGTTGTAGCCGTACGACTCGATGCCGATGCCCGCTTTCCGGAAACGGCTGCTCATCGCCGAGAAGTGGGCGAGCGGCGTCCGCAGCCGCCACTTGCGCAGCTCGCGCCGCATCATCTGCGACATCGACGGCGTCGTCGCGATTCGGCCCGGGGGCTCCGCCGGCACACCGGGTTCCACCGGCCGGCTCGCCTGCGGCGCGGCGCCGTGACGCATCGCTGCCGCGCGCGGCGTGGATGCCGCATGCGGCCGTGTCGCCGGCGGAGCGAACGGCTCGATGGAGGCGGCGGACAGCTCGCACTGCCGCACGTCACACGCCAGCATCGCGTCGATGATGGCGTCGACGGCATCGCGCCCCGGCGCGGGCACGAGGCCGTTGAAGCTCGACGTCCGCACGCCGAGCTGAAGGCCTGCGGCGGAGACGCCGGCGGACCTGCCGAGGAACGGCGCGGCAAGTCCGGCGAGCGTCACCGCCGCCAGCTGACGGCGCGAGTACCTCGCGCCGTCCCGTGGTGATGGTGTGGGGCTCATACGTTCGGGTTCTGCGGTTTGCCGATGGCCATCGGACGCATCATGTCGTGATCTTCGTGATCGAGGATGTGGCAGTGCCACACGTACTGCCCCGGCATGTCGAAGGTCGCCACCAGGCGCGTGATTTCTCCCGGATACGCGACGACGGTGTCCTTGCCGCCGGTTTCCCATGCTTCGGGCCCACGGGCCGGCCCCGGCGGCAGCGACGGGTTGTCGCGGTCGAACGGCGCGCGATCGAGCACGCGGAATTGCGTCTGATGGATGTGGATCGGATGCGCGTCGTCGGTGAAGTTCCGGATTTCCCACACCTCGGTGCCGACGCCCGGGTTCTCGGTTATCGGATCCATCCAGGCGAGCGGATTGCCCGTGCCGTCCTTGTTCACGGTGCCGAGCAGGCCGATCGCCGGGCCGAACGGGACGGCATTCGGATCGCCGCACACTTCCTGGATCGGAATCTGGAAGGACCCGTCAGGGTTCGCCGCCACGTTCACGGTCGCCGAGTCGAGCTCGTTGAGCGACACGCGGCGAAGCTTCGCGCCGTTCGGCGCCCCGCTCGATGCGGCCGCCAGGTTCGAGAGCCTGTCGGGCGGAACGCTCGCGTCAACGCTCTTCGAGGGTTTCACGCGGAACTGCATGATCGCCCCGGTGGTCAACGGGTCCGCCGACGGATAGTCCACGCCTGGAGCGCCGCCGCCGAAGGGCGAGTCGGGCCCGATGTTCAGCAGCGTGACCGTCGTGCCGACGGGCACGTTGGTGAAGTCGACGATCACGTCCGCGCGTTCCGCCGGAGCGATCAGCAGCTGCGTGAGCCGCGCCGGCCGCGGCAGGAAGCCGCCGTCGCTGCCGATCTGCCAGAACGGCAGGCGGTCGCGGTCGAGCGTCAGCAGCATCGTGCGCGCGTTGCATCCGTTCAGGAAGCGGAAGCGATAGCGGCGCTGCTCGACGTTCAGGAACGGCCACGTGTTGCCGTTGACCATCATCGTGTTGCCGAAAAATTCCGGGTTCCAGATCGGCGAGACGTCGCTCGGGTCGCCGGCGCATGTCGTCTGCGGGATGAACGGAATCCGCAGATCCTCCTTCGACACGCCCTCGAAAAACGCGCGGTCGCCCGGGAAGAACAGCGACCCGTCGGCGTTGAACGAGCGGTCCTGGATGAGGATCGGCACCTCGTGGTCCGGGAGCTGGCTGGCGACCTGGCCGTCGACGGCATCGCCGCGCAGCAGGTAGAACGCTGCCAGCCCGGCGTAGACGTTCGCGCGCGTCAGGCCAAGCGTATGGTCGTGCACCCACAGCGTCGAGGCCGGCTGATCGTTGGAGTAGTCGTAGGTGGCCGTGCCGCGTGCCCACGCGTTACCGAGCCGTGCGGCGGCCTTTTTCCTGAAGAAGTTGTACCAGGTGCCCTCAGTGGCGTAGCCGCGCGGGATGTTGTTCGCCGCCGGGAGGAACCACGCTTCGGGGTAGCCGTCGCTGTCGTCGACGGTATGGCCGCCGTGCAGGTGCGACACGAGCGGCACCGGCCCGCGATAGGGCTCGGGACTGGTGCCCATGAAGTCGCGCGGTCCGGGAGGGTTCGCCCAGTGCAGCGTCTGATCGACCGGCAGCAGGTGCGGACGGTAGTTGCCGGCGCCGTCGACGAGGTCGTTGATCCATTTCACGCGTGTGACCCGGCCGTGCCGTGCCTCGAAGGTGGGCGCCGGCGAGTGAAACGTCCCCGAGTGATTGACCGAGCCGTACGCCCAGATGCTCGTCGCCGGGAATCCGGACGGCAGGATCTGTTGCCGTACCTGCCGTGCCGCGACTTCGTAATAGTCCACTCCGGCTGCAGTCTTCGTCGCCGGCATGGCCGGCGGGATCCACAGCGGCGTGACGAAGCGGGGAATCGTGTACGGATCGATCGATCCCCCCGGCACCGCCTGCGCCAGCGCGCGCCGCACGAATCCAAATCTCGATGCGAGGTACAGCGCCGGTCCGCCCAGCATGCCTGTCCTCAAGAAATCACGACGTGTCGCCATGTCGCGTGCTCCTTTGCGATGTGTTGTGTTGTGGTGCTGTCGAGCGTGCGAGGGACGATACGAGCGATGCGCGGGAACGATCAAACCGAAACGCCAGTATTTTCGGGAATATCTGGCCGCCGGCGGCCCCCGGGCCGCCCGTTTAATCTTCGTCTCACGAAGCGGATGGAAACGATCAGGCGAGCGTGCGCGCGACGGCGTGCAGCGCGTCGCTCAACGCGTCGAGGCGCAGCGGCTTCTGCAGATAGGCGTCCATGCCGGCCGCGAGGCAGCGGGCTTCGTCGCTCTCGAATACGTTGGCCGTCAACGCGATGATCGTGGGACGGTGGGCGCGTCCCGACGCGCGAATGCGGCGCGTCGCTTCGAGGCCGTCGATGTCCGGCATCTGCACGTCCATCAGGACGACGTCGTAGTCGCGGCGAGCGGCCGCCTCGACGGCATCCTGGCCGCACGCCGCTTCGTCGGGTTCGACCCCGAGCTCGCCGAGCATCAGGCGGATCACGCGGCGGTTCGGGTCGTTGTCCTCGACGACGAGAACGGCCATCTCGAGGTCGGCACACGCCGGAGATTCCGTGACGCTGGTGTCCTCGATCGCAACCCACGGGCGGGTGGCCGCGCACAGCGCGTCGTGCAGCGCCCGTACGCGCACCGGCGCAGACACCACGCGCTCGAGCGCCGCGGAGGGGTGCCGTCCCGCGTGGCCCATGTGCGCCAGCGTCACGAGCGGCACCCCGGCGAGGCCCCACGCCGTGCGATTGCGCAGCAGGCGGTCGTACAGGGCGCCGCCCACGGCATTGCTGTCCACGACCACCGCGTCTACGCCGGCGGGCGGAGCGGTCCCGGCATCGTGCAGCGTCGCCTGCACGCCCCCGTTGCGGAGCAGCGACAGGATGTGCTCGCCGGCGATGCCCGGACCGACCACGGCCAGCACGCGAAGGCCGGCAAGGTCCGACCAGTCGGGCCGGTTCGCGGGGGCGGCGGGCGCGCGGAACACGAAGGTGAAGGTGGATCCCTTCCCGTACTCGCTCTCCACGCTCATCGACCCCGACAGCAGGCGGCTCAGTCGGTCCGAGATCGCCAGGCCGAGGCCCGTCCCGCCGGCGCTCTGCGCGCCGGCCGGTTCGACCTGGCTGAACCAGCGGAACAGGCGCTCCTGCATGTCCTTCCGGATGCCGATGCCGGTGTCGGAGACCGCGATCGTCAGCGCGACGCTGCCGTGCCGTTCGTGCGCCGCGCTCACGCGGATCGCCACCTCGCCGCTGGCCGTGTACTTCACCGCGTTCGACAGCAGGTTGAGCAGCACCTGTCGCACGCGGTCCTCGTCGGCGATGACGTCCGGCACGTCTGCGTCGATCACGTAACCGAGCGCGAGCCGCTTGCGGGACGCCGCCTCGCTGACCGCATCGAGCGCCTCCTCGACCGCCGTGCCGGGCGAGAAACGCCGTGGCGTCGGCGCCACGAGGCCCGCGTCGATGCGCGAGTAATCGAGCACGTTGTTGATGAGCGCCAGCAGCGTCGTCGCGTTCGTGCGCAGCATGCGCACCAGCTCACGCTCGGCCGGCGGAATCGACGCCGCCTGCAGCAGGTCGGTGATCCCGATCACGCCGGTGAGCGGCGTCCGCAGCTCGTGGCTCATGGTGGCGAGGAATTCGCTCTTGACGCGCAGACCGACCTCGAGCGACGCGCGGCGGTTCACGAGGTAGACGCCCATCGCCACGAGCAGCAGCGCGCTGAGCACGATGAGGGCGAGGCGCGCCGTCGCGCTCGCCGAGCGCGCGCGTTCGGCGTCCACCTGTGCCTTCGCGTCGGCCTCGACACTCGCCTTCAGCGCGGCGATCGCGTCGCGCACGCGGTTGAAGCGGGCCGTCCCCACCGCCTCGTCTTGCGCGACGGCCTGGCCGAGCTCGCCTTCGAGAATGAGCCCGATCACTTCGTCGCGTGTCCGCACGTATTCCCGCCATGCGACGACGACCGACTCGCGCGCTTTCCGCGTCCCCTCCGTCGAGACGAGCGGCGAGCCGCTGGCCAGCAGCAGCCGCACGCGCCCTTCGGCCGATCGCGACTGGTCCACGTATTCGAGCTGACGGTTCGCATCCGAGGTGTGCAGGGCGTAGAGCAGGATGCGGCGCACCTCCCCGGTTTCGAACAGCATGTTGTCGACCAGGTCGAGCGCCTCGCCGAAGCGGTCGTAGAGCTCGTTGGCCGCGTCGGCCGACTGGCGGAAGTCGCTGGCGACGACCCAGCCGAGCGTGAGGACCGTGAGCGTGGCCGCCGCGAGCAGCGCGAACAGCCAGTAGCGCGCGAGCGAACGGAACGTCCTCCTCATCGTTCGGCTGCTCCGCGGCCGCGGGTGCGGCGCCGCAGCGGATAACGCGGGTCGTCAGGCAGCATCCCGTCGATGCGCAGCAGCTTGACGGAGGCCGTGACCTCGCCGGCGTTGACGTAGCCGATGGCTCCCGGTGCGCTGTAGACGAAGTTCAGCATCCCGGACACCGACTGGATCGCCCGCGGACCGATGTTCACGCTCCCCTGGAACCTGCGCAGCAGGATGTGCTTCGCGTAGTCGGTCTCCGACAGCCCGCAGATCAGACGGATCGCGTCGGCGCGTTCGGGCTGGCCGTAGTCGCGGAGGACGACGGTGATCTTGCGGCCGTGCGGCCAGCCCTGCGTGTCGAGCATGAAGATGTGGCGCAGCTCGCTGAACGTGAGGTCGTCAACCGGGTTTACCCGGTTGACGATGATTGCCAGGGGAGGATCGGGCGGCGCCTGCTGCGCGACGATCGGCGCCGAGCCGGCGAACGAGGCCGCCGACAGCAGCAGGACGACGAGCAGCAGGCGAGGCGTCCGCATCGGTCTGCTCAGGGCACGAAGACAGGTTCTCAGGCGGTTCGCTGCAGCTCGATGTGAACCGCATCGGTCGCCGATGGCACGACGGCGCCGCCGCTCCCTTCGAGGATGCGGCGCGCGGTCCGCAGGCGGAGCGGGCCCACCGGACGATCCGCGGCGTCGTGCAGCGCGGTCCACGCCTGCGGCCAGATGCCGGGCGCCTGCGCCTCGACGGCCAGTCGCACGCGCGGCCCGGCGCCGGCGACCATGCGCAGCGAGACACGCGCGCCGGCGCGGCGGTGCCGCAGCGCGTGTTCGACGATCAGCGTGATCGCGCGCGTCAGGTAGCGTTCGCTGCCGCCGACCCGTGTCGTCGAGGTCCCCTCGACGGCGACCGCGACGTCGTCGCGGCTGGCGTAGCGGTCCGCGACCCTCGAGAGGATCGTGTCGAGTGAGACCGAGCGCGACATATCGGCAACGGCCTCGAGCGGCTCGCTCAGCAGCGTCAAGTCGGCGGAGATGTCTATCAGCTCGGAGATGGCGAAGCTGATGCGCTGCAGCGCGTCACGGTATTCGTGCGTCGACCGCTGGCGCCGCAGCGCAATCTCGATCTCCCCGGCCGCGGCGGAGAGCGGCGTGCGGATCTCGTGCGCCACGGAAGCGGCAAACGCCTGCAGGTCGGTCAGCGTCGTCGCAGCGGCGGGCGGCAATTCAGACACGCTGGCCGTCCTGCGCCGTCATGGTGTAGCCGATCCCCCTGACCGTGCGAATCAGTCCGGAGGCGCGTCCAAGTTTCTTCCTCAGATAGCTGACGTAGACGTCCATGACGTTCGACCCGCAATCGTCCTTGCCGTCCCACACGTACAGCGCGAGGTCGTGGCGCGAGACCGTGTCCTCGGCGCGGCGCATCAGGTACTCGAGCAGCCGGAACTCGGTGTGACTGAGCACGACGCGGTTGTTGTCGACCGTCACGCGCCGCGCGTGCTGATCGAGCTCGATCGAACCGCACGACAGCACGCCGCCCAGGTGGCGCGAGCGGCCGCGGCGCGTGACCGCGCGCAGCCGCGCGAGCAGCTCCTCGAAGGCGAACGGCTTGGCCAGGTAGTCGTCGCCGCCCACGTCGAGCCCGCGGACGCGGTCGGCGAGGCTGCTGCGTCCGGTCAGCAGCAGGACGGGCGTGTCGACGCCGCGCGCGCGCAGGCGGCGGCATAGCGTGAAGCCGTCATGGTCGGGGAGGCACACGTCGAGCACGATCGCGTCGAACCCGCCCGCGCAGGCGCGCGATTCCGCCGAGGTCGCATCGGCCACCGCTTCGACCTGGAACAATTCCTCCCGCAGGCCCCGCTCGAGGAGGCCACGGGTAGCGGCTTCGTCTTCGACAACCAACACGCGCACACGTCCTCCGACAGGAAGCGCTGATGCCCGCGAAACGTGTCTTTTCTCGCCGGCTTGGGGGAAAAAGAGGTTGAGGCCCTGGTCCGAGGCAAACGGCGTGCCCCGACGCGGAACCGCGGAAACGCTACGAACCGCGAAAATGCCGGTTAACGCCGCGCGAAAATGTCTTCGCCCGGGAAGACTCCGGTCGCGCGTTGGGAAGACATCAGAGGAACGGTGAGCGCCTAGAACCGGAACGTGTGCCCGAGGCGGACCGTGGCCTGCGCCACCTGCCCGATGAAGCCGCCGCTGGAGATGAGCGCGCTCTGTCCGACGCCGACGAACAGTTCGCTGCCGGGGCGGTATTCCCAGCGATAGCGCGACGAGAAGGCGAAATTCTGGCTGATGTTGTCGTACTGCGCCTGCAGCGCGACCTGCATGACCGGCGTGAAGTTCACCACGGCATCCGCGGTGGCGAGGTGGATGTCGACGGCACCGGTCGGCAGATCGATGGCGTTCGCTTCGTGCCCCGCGTTGATCTCGAAATGGGTGCTCGGCCGGAAGATCACGCTCACCCGCGTGACCAGCGCGTCGCCGTCATAGAAGCGGCAGCACGTGACGTCGGCCTGCAGCGTGAGCAGCCGTCCGTTGAACGTGCGCACTCCCGCGTTCACATTGGTCCAGCCGTACCTTCCGGCGGGCACCGGCACACTCCGCGGCAGCAGGAACGGCGCGGGCACCTGCTCGAACGAATTGACGAGGCGCAGCGTCACCTGATCGCCGGCCCTGGAGCGCGCGCGCACGAGCACGTCGTTGGCGCGCGATTCGAGCGCCCCGCGCAGGTCCGTGTCGAGCTCGAGGTTGGTGCCGAATTCGAGCGTGTTGAGATAGGTGTTGCGGTAACGCGTCAGGTGCGAGACGGTCGCGACGTACTGCCGCAGCGCCGCGCGGTTGACGAACCCGAGGGCCGGCGTGAAATCGGCGCCGATCTGCTTGAACAGGACATCGCCGGACCATGGTTCGTTGGGGAAGTTGAGCGAGACCGCGGCCGAATCATCGTTGCCGGCGGCGCTCGAGAAGCTCCGCAAGTACAGCATGTCGGCCTGCAGGACCTTGCCGCCGAACAGGTTCGAGTTGCGATACTGGAAGTCGGCGCCGGTGACCGTGTTGTCGGTCAGCCCGGTCGGATCGCCGTTGGTGACAACGAATCCGAATTTCGATTCGGCGAGGACCGGATGCGTGGCGCGCGCGACCGACAGCAGCTGGCCGCGCCCGCCCGCCGGCGTCCGGTCGGTCAGGACGCTGAACGCGCCGACGTCGAAGCCGGCGAGCTGGCCGGAGAGCTTGTCGCCGATGGGCAGGCTGACCTGCTGCCCCTGCACGAGGCCGATGTTGCGCGAGAAGAACGGCCGCCCGTTGTTCGATGCCCGATCGCCGGAATTGCGGCCGAAGCTGCGGCCGCCGAACTCGAACGCGGCGACGTCCTGCAGGAAGAAGTCGCGCGTTTCCGGCGTGAAGAGCGAGAACCGCGTCGTGTTCACCTGGCGGATGTCGAGCGGTGCGTCCGAAAAATCCGGGTTCACGGTGAGCGTGTCGGTGAGCGCGGGCGTCACCTTGTAGAACGCGTTGCCGCCCGCGGTCATGTCCAGGCCGGCGCCGTCCGCGCCGCGGCGCGAGTCGTGCTTCATGCGCGGCGCGCCATAGACCTGGACGTCGAGGCCGATGCCCTGCCCGACGTTTTCGATCCCGGTCAGGTCGCCGCTCTGGCTGACGTCGGTGAAGGCGAGCGCGGGATTGACGCCCGACCAGTGGACGCGCTCGTTCTTGTGGTAGATGCGGCGGCCGACGTCGAAGCCCCAGGTGGTTTGCGTCGCCTCATACGAGAGGCTCTTGAACGGAATCACGAACTCCGCCACCCAGCCGTCCTGCACGATGCGCGCGCGGGCGTCGAAGATCGTGTTCCACTCCGTCAATTCATCGGTGTTATTCAGCTCGAGCTGGTCGGCGCGCCCGCCCGCCGCGCTGATCTCGAAGTTGTACGCGTTGCGGCGGGTCTGGCCGGGGTCGAGAAAGATCATCACCGAATCGGAGGTGAACACCTGCCCGTCGCGCTGCATGTTGCGGGCGACGATCTGATCGGGCGCGCGGTCGTAGTTGTAGAACGAGAAATACAGGTTGTTCTCGTCGTAGAGAATGCGCACCACCGTGCGCTCGGTGGCGGGTTCGTAGGGGTTGGGCGAGCGCTGCCGGAAGTCGTCGATGACCGCCGCCTTCGTCCACGCTTCATCCGACAGGTCGCCGTCGATCACCGGCGCTTCGGCCGGGTCGATACGGACGGCGCGAATGCTGGGCCGCGTGAAGGCCGGCGGCGACGTCGCCTGTCCCGCGGACGCGATCCCGTAGGTACCTGCCAGCACGAGCGCGGCCAGCGACGCGCGTGCTCCCGGCGACGGTCTCAAGGCCTGGCCGGTTCGACGTGGGTCTTGCGGAGCAGCGGCGCCGCCGCCGGGGACACCATGAACCGGATCATCGCGCGCGCGGCGTCGGGCTCCTTCGACGTCGTCAGCAGGGCGACGCTCGACGGGCACGGCTTGTTCAGGAAGCCGGGGAGCGGGCCGACATACTGCGTTCCGGGCACGCCGACCATGATGTTGGTCTGCTGAATGCCGATCTCGAAGTCGCCGCGCGCCAGGTAGTCGGTGACGGGGCCGCCGCTGGTGAACGTCGTCCTCGCCTTCAACGGCTCGGTGAGACCGAGCTGCGCAATTCCCTCCGCGATGTTGGTGCCGCTGCAGCCGCGCGAATAGCCGATCGACTTCGCCGCGAGCAGCGTCTTCTTGTAGGCCTCGACGGTGCTGATGTCGGGCTTCGGCGCGCCCGCGCGCACCGACAGGCCGAGGCCGGCGACCACGAACGGGGTAATCGTGCCCGGCACGATCTTCCCTTTCTTGACCAGGTCGTCAATGGTCCCCGGATTGCCGGTGACGAGGTCCGCGGGACCGCTGTCGATCCGCTGGTCGAGCGCTGTGCCCTCTTCCTGGGTGACGGTTACCTTGTGCCCGCTCGCGCGCGAGAAGGCGGCGGCCAGCTCCTTCACTCCCGGCGTGGCGCCCTGGTTGGTGAGAATGACGAGCTCGGCCGCGGCGGATGTTCCGCGCGGCAGCGCTGCCAGGCTTGCCAGGAGACATACGGCGGCGAGCTTCGCACAGGCGTTCATGGCGTCCTCCCGTCCAACGGGCGGAAGTCTATGCCGCCCGGCCGCCGTTGGCCAGCGGCAGGGTGTTTCCCGGCCGCCGCTCCATCGTTATTAGGAGAGACAGGCCACGAAAGGAGGCGCCATGACGCCGATTTGGGAGCAGAGCGACGCGGTCCGCATCGCCGCGGCGCAGGAGCGTCTCTGGAAGGAGCGGGTCGCGCGCGTCAGCGCGTGACGACGAGCTCCTCCGGCGGGAGGTCGGCCATCTCCACCTGCATGTTGCCGGGGTTGGTGGCGTAGAGCAGCGCCGTCGGCATCGTGATGATGCCCGCGCGCACGAGCTTTTCCAGCTCGCCGTCGAAGTACTGCATCCCGTCGAGCGCGCCGTCGCGCATCGCGTCGAGCAGCGACTTGCCTTCCGACTCGCCGCGCCCGATGTAATCCCTCGTCCGCATCGTCGACTTCAGGATCTCGAGCACCGGCACGCGGCCGCCGGCCTTCTTGGGGATGAGCCGCTGCGAGACGAAGAACTTGAACGACGCGGCCAGCCGGCTGCGGATGGCCGCCTGATCTCCCGCCTCGAAGGTCCCCACGATGCGGTCGACCGTCTTGGACGCGTCGATGGTGTGCAGCGTCGAAAACACGAGGTGGCCCGTTTCCGCCGCGGTCAGCCCGATCTCGATCGTTTCGCGGTCGCGCATTTCGCCGACCAGGATCACCTTTGGCGCCTGGCGGAGGGCGGCGCGCAGCGCCAGCGCGAAGGTCGGCGTGTCGCTGTGCAGCTCGCGCTGGTGGACGGTCGCCAGCTTGTGCAGGTGCAGGAACTCGATCGGGTCCTCGATCGTGATGATGTGCTCGGCGCGCGTCTCGTTGATCAGGTCGATGATGGCGGCGAGCGTCGACGACTTGCCCGACCCGGTCGGACCCGTCACCAGCACGATGCCGTTCTTGAGCGTCGCAATCTCCTTGAGGGCCGCCGGGAGGCCGAGGCCGTCAATGGTCGGAATCGTCGGCGAGATGACCCGCATCACGACGGCGTAGGTGCCGCGCTGCCGGAACACGTTGACGCGAAACCGTGCGCAATTGGGGATCGAGTACGAGAGGTCGCAGGCGCCGTGCTCCCGCAACGCCAGCAGCGCCGCTCCGTTGCCGTTGATCAACTCCCGCGCGACCCGGCTCGTCTCCTCGGGCTGCAGGGTCGGCACCTGCGGGATGGCCACCGCCGTGAGCCGTCCGTGCTTCTCCACCTGCGGCGGACGACCAGGCGAGAAGATCAGGTCGCTGATGCCCTCGCCACTGTCGAGCATCGCCATGATCATCGCGGCCGCGTACTTGACGGACGGATTGGCGGGAGGATCTCCGAAGAGCGATGTTTCCAGGTCGTTGGCGGACAGGGAGTCGGCGGCGACGGTCGAAGCGTGCGACATGATTGAGTCAGTTATCGGCGTGAAGAGTACGTGTCGTTACCCGTCCCCGTTGATGCGGCGGTGGTGTAGGCTACGGCCGGCATCCGTGCGACGGGGAGGATGGCCTGATTTCGCCACCAAAGGAGCGGATATGCACCGTTATGTGATTGCTGCACTGGTTGGCACTCTCGTGTTCGCCGGCCATGCCATGGCGGCGGACCCGCAGTACACGACGATCAAGATGGAAATCGACGTTGCAAAACCGGCAGCGGCGGTCTGGGCCCGGGTCGGCGGCTACTGCGACATCACCAAGTGGCTGGACAACATCGAGTGCGTGATCAAGTCCGGCGACGGCGGCGTCGGTACCGTGCGCGTGCTCGGCGGCGGACGGGTCACCGAGATTCTCGTCGGCAAAACCGACCTGTCGTACGGCTACACGCAGCCCGTGCGCGAAGGGCAGTTCTACAACCTGTATCACGGCTTCGTCGAAGCCAGGCCGGTGACGGCGCAGACATCGAAGGTGCTCTACACGCTGATGTACGACATCTCGGACAAGACCGATCAGGCGGCCAGGCAGGCGGACATGGCGCAGCGGCGCACCCGGTTCGAAGGGGCGCTCAAGAACATGAAGATGCTGGCCGAGGCGCCCTGATTCTTCAGTTCTTCGAGTCGTCAACCGGCGCGACCGCGCAGACCCGTTCGCCGAGTTCGGCATTCGGGAGCAGCTCGAACCGCACGGTCACCGTCCACGGGGCGGCATACGCCTTCGCGTCGTCAATCGTCACGTCGACGTCCATCCGGCCCACGGCGACGCGCCGGAAGCGCTCGGTGACGCGCAGCGCATCGCTGTGCGGATGGCCGCCCTCGTCCAGCCAGGTCTCCTCGGTGAGACCAATGGTTTCGGCTACCAGGGTCTCGCCTTCCCATCGGCCGATCGAGTAGCCGAACCAGCTCGGCGCCGGGTCGTCGGGAAACGGGCGGCCGTCGATGAAGATCTGCCGGTAGTGCAGCGACTCGTGGAAGAGGATGGTGATGGCGTCCGACGTCTGCACGACCTTCCAGGGCTCGTTTCGCGCCAGCATCATTGACGGCACGCCGCGCGGGAGGCACCGGTCGGACGGACGGCTCTTGCCCTTGCCGGCGCGCCGCTGATCGTAGAGCGTTCGCGCCCACGGCTGAAGCGCGACGCCCGCGCTGCCGGCGGTGAGATCCGTCAGGTACCGGGTGCTGGCACTTCGCCAGATCCCCGACAGATCGGGATTGCGATCGCGCGTTCTCGGCGCCGCCGGCTCCTGCGCGCTGCCGAC
The DNA here is from genome assembly GCA_035571515.1 of Vicinamibacterales bacterium. Taxonomy (GTDB): domain Bacteria; phylum Acidobacteriota; class Vicinamibacteria; order Vicinamibacterales; family UBA2999; genus Gp6-AA40. The sequence goes on along the minus strand of DATNCQ010000097.1, from coordinate 42,491 downwards.
GCCGCACAGCAGCAGCACGATCGCAATGCCACCCGCTATCCACCGCGCCGGGATGCTCGGCATGACGTTACCTGCCCACGATGTGGGCGGAGTCCCGCTCGTTCTCGCAGATGTGCTCGATCAGCTCCGTTTCGGGGAGCAGATCGAACCCCATCGTGACGTTCCACGGTTGCCGGTAGGCTTTCGGATCGTCGATGGTGAACTGGATCTCGAGATGCCCGAAGTCGCGCCGCCGGTATCGCTCGACAATCTTCAGCGCATCGGTGGCCGGGTGACCCCGGAAGTCGAGCCACGTGTCGTCCACGAATCCCGTTGTCTCGACGACGAGCGAGTCGCCCTCCCACGTGCCGCGTGAGTAGCCGAACGAGGTGGGCGCTCGACGTGCAGCCCCTCGACTCGCGTCGCTCGCTCGGGACAAGGCGCCGGGCCCGCCGTCGATGAAGATCTGCCGATGGTGGTTGAACTCCTCGTGCAGCACGACGACGAGCGCGGGCGTCTGTACGATCTTGAACGGTTCGGGCACCGAGAAGGCCTTCGTGATGCCGTGCGGCAGGCAGCGCTCGCTCGGCGTCCCCTTGCTGTTGTTGTCGCCGCGCGCCTTGTACACGGCTTCGGCCGCTGGCTGGAAGAGCACCGTCACGCCCTCGGCGATGCCGTCCCGTCCGCCGGTGCCGGGCGGGACGCCGCGCGGCCGCTGCCAGATCCCGGATAGATCCGGCTTGCCGTCCGGCGTTCGCGGCGCAGGTGCGCTCAGGTCGGGAGTGCCGTCCGCCGTTCGAGGAATCCCGGGTTGCGGCACATGGAGCCACTGCGCCGCGGCTGGGGCGGCGACCGCGCACACGAGCGCAAGGCCGAACGCGAAGGTGCGCAGACCGGGCTCCACTGACGCCGGCCGCAATGGTGCGCGCCCGCCGCGCGCGCTGTCAAGGCACGTGCGGCAAATATGGTGAAGGGAGTAATCTGCGCACGTGTTCTACGAAGACATCGAGGTCGGGCACAGCGTCCGCGTCGGCAGCTACCGGGTCGACGCCGACGACATCGTCAGCTACGCGCGGCGTTGGGATCCGCTCCCGGTGCACGTCGACGAAGCCGCGGCGCGGCGGACGATGTTTGGAGGGCTGACCGCGTCGGGCTCGCACACACTCGCGATCCGCACCCTGCTGCTGCATCGCGTGCCGATCCAGGACGGCGTGATTGCGGCCGGCGGCTGGGACGAGGTGCGCTTCCACGCGCCCGTGCGGCCGGGCGACGAGCTCTCGCTCGAAGTGACCTGGCTGGCAAAGCGGCGCTCCGCCTCGAAGCCGGATCGCGGCATCGTCACCGCACTGATGAAGCTGCTCAACCAGGAAAGCGCGGTGGTGCTCAGCCACAAGGACACCATCTTCATGCGCCTGAGAAATCCTGAAGGTGTTTGAACAATGGCTGGCGTAGCGGTAAGCCGGGACGGGTCGATTACGACGGTCACGCTGAATCGACCGGAAGCGATGAATGCGTTCGACACGTCCCTGGCCGCGGACGTCGCCGATGCCGTCGCCGCGGCGGCCGGGGACCGGTCGTGCCGCGTGATCGTGCTCACGGGCGCGGGCCGCGGGTTCTGCGCCGGCGCCGATCTCGCCCATCTCAAGGACATTGTCGTCACGCGCGATCGAAGCCGCGCGCGGGAGCTCGTCACCAGCGCCAACCGCATCGTGCGGACGATCGTCTCCTCGTCCAGGCCGGTCATCGCAGCGGTGAATGGCGCCGCGGCCGGCGGCGGCGCGAGCCTGGCGCTGGCCTGCGACGTCCGGATCGCGTCGGCGGATGCCTCGATCGGGGCGGTCTTCAACCGCATCGGACTGCATCCCGACCTGGGAGCCACGTATCTGCTGCCGCTTCTCGCCGGCTTCGGCAGGGCGATGGAGCTGGTGCTGTCGGGCGAGATGATTCCCGCGCCGGAAGCGCACCGGATCGGGTTGTTCAACCGGGTCGTGGCGGGCGACGCGCTCCTCGGCGAAACCTACGCCTTCGCGCGCAAGCTCGCCGCCAAGGCGCCGCACGCACTCGAGCGCGCCAGGCGATCGATGCACGCGGCCGTCCGTCTCTCGCTGGACGACACGCTGGCCCTCGAGCTCGACGAGCAGCTCGGGCTCCTCGACATGGACGAGACGCGCGACGCGCTGCTCGCCTTCATCGACAAGGCGATGACGCGGTAGAGCGATGTCGCTGACGGGGAGGACCGCGTTCATCACCGGCGCAAGCCGCGGCATCGGCCGGGCCATCGCGCTGAAACTCGCCGCGGATGGCGCGAACGTCGTCGTCACCGGCAAGACCGTCGAGCCGCACCCGGTGCTCCCCGGGACGATCCACACCGTCGCCGACGAAATCCGGCAGCGGGGTGGCTCGGCGACAGCGGTGCAGATGGACGTCCGCGACGAGACCCAGGTGCAGGCGGCCGTCGATCGCGCCATCGACGCGTTCGGCCGCATCGACATCCTGGTGAACAACGCCTCCGCGATCTCGCTGACCGGCACCGCGGCCACGCCGATGAAGCGCTTCGACCTGATGCACCAGGTGAACGTGCGCGGCACCTTCATGTGCACGCAGAAGTGTCTGCCGCACCTGAAGAAGGCCGGCGGCGCGCACGTGCTGAACATCGCGCCGCCGCTCAACCTGGCGCCGCGCTGGTTTGCGCCGTATGTCGCCTACACGATGTCGAAGTACGGCATGAGCCTGTGCGTGCTGGGCATGGCCGAAGAATTCCGCGCGGATCGGATTGCCGTCAACGCGCTCTGGCCGCGCACCGTGATCGACACCGCCGCACTCACCCTGGTCCCTGGCGCCGACCGATCGCGATGCCGGACGGCAGCGATCGTCGCCGACGCCGCGCACGCGATCGTGACGAGCGATCCGTCCCGCACCGGGCGGTTCTTCATCGACGAGGACGTCCTGCGCGACGCCGGGATCACCGACCTCTCCGGATACCGCGCCGATCCAGCGTCGTCTGCCGACCTCGCTGACGATCTATTTCTATGAGCTGCGCGCGACGCTGGCGACGGTCTTGTCGACCAGCAGCAGGAAGGCGCTGATCGCCTTCTCCAGGTGCTCTTCGGGCGTGTCCTCTTCCTTGCAGTGGGACAGGCCCCGCGCGGAATAGGCGAACAGCATGACGACCGGCATGTGCGGCACCATCTCCGCCGCGTCGTGCAGCGGGCCGGACGGCAGCTTCGGCGCATCGCCGGTGATTTCGCGGACCGAGTCCTCGCATAGGCTGAGCAGGTGCGGGTCGAAGGGGCGCGGCTCGATCCGGAACAGCGGCCTCCACTCGACCGACACGCCGTTCTCCTCCGCGAAACGACGCGACGCGTCCCGCGCCTCGCGGACCATCGTCGCCAGGACTTCCGGATCGAGCGCGCGCTGATCGATCGATATCTCCGCGACGCCTGGCACCGCGGTGACGATGCCCGGTTCGACCTTGACGACGCCGGTAGTGCAGACGACGCCCGCGCCCGGCCTGGAATGGCGCCGCGCGATTTCACGGCATTCGAGGGCCGTCGAGGCCGCGGCGAGGAATGCGTCCTTCCGCATCGCAATCGGCGTCGATCCCGAGTGCGCGGCCTGCCCGACGAACCGCACCATGTTCCGTTCGAGGCCGAACGTTCCGAGGACGACCCCCGCGGAGCGGTTCATCGACTCGAGCACCGGCCCCTGCTCGATGTGCATCTCGAGGTACGCCTTCGCGTCGATGCGCGCGAGCTCCTGCCGCGCGTTCAGCATGGTGTCGAGCTTCACGCCATGCTCCCGCAGCGCGTCCTCGAGGCGGGTCCCTTCGGCGTCGCGCAGTTCGCGTATCTCATCGACTACGAGACGGCCGGCGGCCGCCGACGAGCCGAGCAGGCTGCGCCCGAACCGCGCGCCTTCCTCGTCGGCCCAGTCGACCAGCCTCAGCGTGACCGGCGGCTTCGAACCCGCGGCGTACCGGCGCAGCGCTTCCAGTCCCACGAGCACGCCGAGCGTTCCGTCCAGCCACCCGCCGTTCGGCACCGAGTCCAGGTGCCCGCCGATGATCACCGTCCTGGGCGATTCACCCGGTAGCGTCACCCAGTTGTTCCCCGCGGCGTCCGGCCCGGGCGCCAGTCCGAGCGGCGATACCTTGTCCTGCAGCCACCCGCGCGCCTTTTTCCACACCGGTCCCCAGGCCACGCGCTGAGCCCCGTGGGGAGTCGAGGTCAACGTCGCCAGCTCGCGCAGGTCCGTGATGACGCGGCGTGCGCGGGTCCGCAGCTGGTCGCGCGTCTCGTCGTTCATCGGGACGGGAGGATTTCATGCCTCGATCCATCGCGTCAACCATCGCTGGCCGCGCGACTGGCGTCGGGTAGAGCGGATAGGTCAGGCGCGTGCTGCGGCGTGTTCTTCCGCGGCCTCGGAGAGGGCGCGTAAGGTGGACGACACCGCGACGAAGGCGTCGACGACGGCGGGATCGAACTGGCTGCCTCGCCGCGACACGATCAGCGACACGGTGTCGTCGTGCGACTTCGGAGACCCGTAGCGCCGCCGTGAGTGGGCGGCGTCGTAGACGTCGACGAGCGCCATGATTCGGCCCGCGATCGGAATCGCGATCCCCTTCAGGCCCTGCGGGTATCCGGTGCCATCCCACCACTCGTGATGCGTGTAGATGATCTCCTTTGCCATCGCGAGCGCGGCGTCGCCGTGCACCCCCGCCTGCCGCTCGGCCTGCGCGATGACGTCGCGCCCGTAGACCGGATGTCTTCGAATCTCGTCCCGCTCCTCGTCCGTCAGCGTCCCCTGTTTCAGCAGCAGGCGGTCGGGAACGCCGACCTTGCCGATGTCGTGGAGCGGCGCCAGCCGCGCGAGCGTCGCGATCCGGTCGGACGTCAGGTAACCCGCATAGTCCGGGTGCTTGGCGAGCTCTCCCGCGAGCACACGGGCGTACTGCTCGGTCCTCCGCGAGTGGCCGCCGGTTTCGGAATCCCTCGTCTCGGTCAACGACAGCAGCGTCTGCACCATGAGGCGCCGTGACGCGTCGGTTGCCTCATCCGCGTGATCCGCGCGGCGCCGCTCGATGACGAAGCCCGCGACGGTCATCGCCGCGAGCGAGGCCGTCAGGCCGAGCGTCGGGAAGAGCGGCGAGAGAAACGTGCTCGCTGCCGACATCAGGAAGATTGCCGCGCCCCACAGCATGACGAGGCTCGCCGCCGTCACGGCCGCTCCCCAGCCGACGCCCTTCTTTCGAACGAGCAGCACCAGTGCGATGCCGAGACCGAACGTCACCTCGGTTTCGAGCGCAACGGCGTAGGCAGGGCGGTGCACCGAGTCCTGCTGCAGCAGGTTGTCCGCCACGGTTGCCTGCACCTCCACCCCGGTGAACAGCGTGTCGAGCGGCGTCGCGACGACCTCGCGCGTCCCGAGGGCGGTCGTGCCGACGAACACCACCTTGTCGCGGACGGCGGCGGCCGGCACGCGGCCGGCCAGGACGTCGGCGGCTGACAGATAGGGGAACGCACGCTTGGCGCCGCGATAGCGCAGCAGCATGTTGCTCTTGCCATCGAGCGGGACGTGGCGGCTCCCGAACGTGAGCGACGCGGAGTTGACGTCCGAGACGCGCAGCGCCGCGCTGCCGGAGCCGGTGACCACCGAGACGGCGGCCAGCGCCAGTGCCGGGTAGACGCGTCCGCCGTGCTCGAGCAGCAACGGCGCGCGGCGGAGCAGCCCGTCGGGATCCGGCGCGGCATTGAGGAAGCCCGACGCGCCCGCCGCCTGCGACAACGCCGGCAGGCTGCAGATCGCCCCCTTCGCCCGGAAGAACGATTCCTCGGTTTCGTCGTCCGCGCGGATGATGGCGAGCGGAAACGGACGATCGCCGCACGCCGCGGCGGACGCCGACTCGAACGTCATCGCGTAGCCGATGACGACGCGACCTCCGGCCAGCGCGCCGGCCAGCGCCGCGTCGGCGTTCACGCCGCCGGTGCGATCGGGTTCCGCGAAGATGATGTCGAGCGCGACGACCGATGCGCCCATCTCGCGCAGGCGCGTGACGAGCCCGGCGACCACGTCGCGGCGCCAGGGCCACTGGCCGATCGCCGAGAGGCTCCGTTCGTCGACGTCCACGATGACGACCCGGCCGCTCTGCGGCCGCATCTCCGCGCTGCGGACGAGCACGTCGTAGGCGCGATATTCGAGCGGAGTCAGCCACGACGGGCGGAGAAGCGCACACGCGGAGGCCGCCAGCACCGGGACCAGGCCGCACAGCAGCAGCAACAGGCGCGGCCGCGACGTCATCGAACCGAGATCTCGACGCGCCGGTTGCGTGGCTCGAACGTCTCGTCGGCCGTCGGCACGAGCAGGTCGGCCTCGCCGTGCGACGTCACCTCCACGAGCGAGGCTTTGAGGCCGGCGTCGACGAGCAGCTTCCGCACCGTGCTCGCCCGCTTGAGCCCGAGCTCGACGTTTGAGATTGGGGTGCCCGTGGTGTCGGTGTGTCCGATCACCACGACTTCGGGGAAGGGAAAATCCATGACGGCCCGGAGCACGGCCGGGACCAGTGCCCGGCTCTCCGCCGTCAGTTCATCGGATTCGAACTCGAAGTAGAGCGTGAAGTGGTGCGACTTGGGCGGCAGTGTCGCCAGCAGGTCGCCGAAGAGCGCTTGCGCCTCGCCCTCGCTGAGCGCCGTGACGGTGCCCGGCGCCTGGTTGTTCTGGACGCGGGTCGAGGCCCGCGCCGCCGCGAGATCCGCCGTTCCGGACGCGTTCGTGACCACCGCCTTTCCCACCACGCCATCGTCCGGATCGGGCAGCAGCGCGACGGTGGAGTCGTGCGGACGTTCCGGTGTGTGCACACGGGACCGTCCGCAGGCGGAGAGGCTGCCGGCCGCGCACGCCGCGATGGTCAGGGCGACGAGGTGCCGGCGGCCGTTCATTGCGCGTCGACGCGCAGCGCGAGCGTCGTTCCACGGACGCCGACAATCGCGTTCGGCGTCTCGAGCTTGACCGCATCGGGCGAGAGCTTCGCGATGCGGCCCGACACGTAGGCGACGAGGCCGTGGACGATGTTCAGCACGAGGCTGAGACGCCCTTCGGCAGGCGCGTAGACGAACTGGGCCAGACGCGCCTCGCTCCCAGGCCCGAGGGAGACGCGCGTGTCGTCGTTCAGCGTGATGCCCACGCGGCCGTCCGCGCCGGTGCGCAGCGTGTCGGCCTCGAAGAGGACCTGACCCGCCACCGCCGGTACGACGGCATTGGCGCGCACGACGAACACCGCGCCCGACGCGAGCTTGATGCGTCCGGCGGCGGCCGGCTCCGCGGCCGATGCCAGCGCCGGGACGATCGTAAGGACGACGACGAGAGCACCAGCGACCAAACAGCGAGGCGGAAACATGTGGTCCTTCCTGCCGATCGACAGCCGAGGGGTAGTGTCCATACCTGAGCAGGATTGCGGCCAACGGCAGAGCCGCGCAGGCGTGCGCAGCCGTGGCGAGCTCCGGCCGCGAGAATTTGTCAGCACGACAGAATTTGTCAGCGGACGACGATTGTGAGTGACATTTCCGAGGAGACTGCTGTCACGCCGGAGGCGATGCCGATTCTGGAAGCCGCACGCCCATCATGTCCGTGCGGCGGCACCGGCCTCGCGGCTGAGGCCGTGCGATAGTTCGTCGCACACGCAGATGATGCGCATCGTTCTCCTCGTCGGCGGCGCGGCGCTCCTCTTCCTCCTGATCCGGCAGCTCGGCGCATCGGACATCGTCGACGCGCTCACGCGCATCGGCTGGTTCTTCGTGGTGGTGCTGCTGCTCGGCGCATTGCACCACGCGACGCGCGCGCTCGCGCTGCACGCCTGCGTCCTGCGGCCGCGCGTCATCCGCTATCGTGACGCGCTCGCGATTCGGCTCTCCGGCGAGGCGATTCAGTCGCTGACGTTGACCGGTCCCGTCCTCGCGGAGCCGACCAAGGCGTGGCTGCTCGAAACGCGCGGGCTCACGCTGACGGAAGGCTTTGCCGCCACGATCACCGAATACCTGCTCTACACGTTCGTCACGGCGGCGATGTCGATCGCGGGGCTCGCTTACATCCTCTCGAGTGTCGAGCTGCCGGCGACGGCCGCGGCCATCGCCATCGGCATCATCTGCGCGTGCGGGGTGTTTCTCGCCGTCTCCACCGTCGCGATCGCGCGCCGGTTCTACCTGATTGGAACGATCATCGCCTGGCTCGCGCGCGTTGGCGTGCTCCGTGGACGCCTGACCCCGGACATGGCGTGGATCAACCGGATGGAGGATCTGCTGCTGACGGTGCTCCGCGACTCGCCCGCTCGCTGCCTGACGATTGCGACGCTGGAGGCAGCCGCCCAGGGCGTGCTGGTGCTCGAGCTGTTGTGGCTCCTGCGGGCGCTCGACGTCACGGTTCCGGGAGTGGTGGCGTTTGCGATCGAGGCGTCGATCAAGTTCTTCGAATTCGCGTTCCTGTTCGTTCCGCTGCAGCTGGGGGTCGCGGAAGGGTCGTACGCGGAGATCTTCGACGTGATGGGGCTGCCGCTCACGGCGGGATTCGCGGTGGCGTTCGTGCGGCGACTTCGCGGCCTCACCATCGCGAGCCTCGGGCTGGCGCTGCTGGCGCTCGCGACGCGGCACCGCCGCCGCGTCGCCTGAATCCTCAGTGTTTCGAGACGTCCTGTCGCTGCGGCGGTCGAGAATCGCGCCTCCGTACGCCCGATCACATTGCGGCTGAGCGCAGGAGCTTATATAGTGATAAGACTTTCCTGAGCCAGCCCATCCATACGGTGGACTCCCTCATCAAAGACGGGGAGTTTATCCGTGAACAGCGCCTTCATCGCCGTGCCGCAGACCCTGTGCTGAGAGAGGAGACGTCCCCAACGCCGTTTCCGAGCTCGCCCGAGGAGGTCGTGCCGCTGTCGATCGACGAGTTCGCCTCCGATGTCCGGATGGAGGAGCCGCTGTCGATCGACATGGTCTGCTCGCGCTTTACCGACGACTTGAACCGGGCGCTCGTCTGGATCCTGCGCTACCGGGCGTTGACCGCGTTGGCGGCCCGGGCCGAGATTGCGGCCTGGCTCACGCACGGCGCGCGCTCGTGGCGCGACATGTTCGAGGTGGCGGCTGAATTTCCGTTGAACAGCGACTGGGGATTCGACGGCGAGACATTCTGCGCGGCGGTCGATGCCACGGCATCGCGGCGCGGCGATGGTCGTGGCGGCGTGAACGATCGGTAACCCTGTGCCCTCGAGGAGACGCACGTGCCAGCATACTCAATCGGCGATCGAGTGACCCAGCTGCAGTTCGGCCACGGCACCATCATGATGGCGAACGATCGCCACACCGTCATCGAATTCGACGACCACGGCTCGCGCATCTTCTCGACGCCGCTCGTGCGCCTCGCGCCCTCTTCGACCCCGGCGCCGGAACGGCCCGTACGACGCCGGCGGGCTGCAGCGCGGACGAAGTAACGCCCGGCAGTCCATCCGGACAGCCATCACCGCGAGATCCCGACGCGCGACGACGACGGCTCGGCACGGGCGTCGCCGTTTTCATCGGCGGTCTCCGAGAGCGCGCGCAGGACGGACGACACCGCGACGAAGGCATCGACGACCGCGGGATCGAAGTGCGTCCCGCGCCCCGCGACAATCAGCGACACGGTCTCGTCGTGCGAGCGCGCCGAACCGTAGCGCCGCCGCGTGTGCAGCGCGTCGTAGACGTCCACCAGCGCCATGATGCGGCCCGCGATCGGGATGTTCGTCCCCTGCAGCCCCTGCGGATAGCCGGTGCCGTCCCACCATTCGTGGTGCGTGTAGATGATGTCCTTCGCGATGGCGAGCGTCGCGTCGTCATGCACGCCCGCCTGCCGCTCGGCGTCCGCGATGACGTCCCGCCCGTACACCGGATGCTTGCGGAATTCGGCCACCTCCTCCGGCGTTAGTGGCCCCTGCTTGAGCAGCAGCCGGTCGGGCACGCCGACCTTGCCGATGTCGTGCAGCGGCGCCAGGCGCGCGAGCTGCGTGATCCGCTGCGGCGTCAGATAGGCGCTGAACTGCGGATGCGTGGCGAGACGCTCGGCCAGCACCCGCGCGTACTGCCCGGTCCGGCGCGAATGCCCGCCCGTTTCCGCATCCCGTGTCTGGGTCAGCGACAGCAGCGTCTGCACCATGAGGCGCCGTGACGCCTCGGTCTCCTCGTCCGCGTGCTCCGCGCGGCGCCGTTCGATCGTGAGCCTGGCCACCGTCATCGCTCCGAGGGAGGCGGCCAGCTGCAGGGTCGGCAGCAACGGCGAGACGAACATCCCGTCCGACGACAAGAGGAATGCCGCTCCGGCCCACACCAGCGCGACGACGCCCGTCGTCACGAGCACGCCCCAGCTGAGACCGAATCGGCGAACGACCAGCACCAGCACGACGCCGAGCACGAGCACGACTTCCGTTTCGAGCGCGGCGGCGTACGAGGGCCGATGAACCGAGTCCTGCAGCAGCAGGTTGTCCGCGATCGTCGCCTGCACCTCGACGCCCGTGAACAACGTGTCGAGCGGTGTCGACACGACCTCACGCGTGCCGAGCGCGGTCGTGCCCACGACCACCAGCTTGTCGCGGAAGGCGCCGGCAGGCGCGCTGCCGTTCAGCACGTCGGCGGCCGAGACGTACGGGAACACGCGCTTGGCGCCGCGATACCGCAGCAGCATGTTGCTCTTGCCGTCGAGCGGCACGTGCAGGCCGCCGAGGGTCAGCGACGTGGAGTTCACGTCCGACACCCGCAGCACGGCATCGCGGGCGCCGGTGCTCGCGGCGACGGCCGCGAGCGCCAGCGCCGGGTAGACGCGGCCGCCGAACTCCATCAGCAGCGGGACCCGGCGGAGGAGCCCGTCGGAATCGGGCGCGGCGTTGAGGAACCCCGACGCCCCGGCGGCCCTCGTCAGCACCGGCAGGCTGCAGATCGTTCCCGTCGCCTTGAAGAACGGATCTTCCGCCTCGTCGCCGCGCCGGAGGATGGCCAGCGGCAGCGAGCGTTCGCCGCACGCGGTGCCGCCAGGCGAGTCGAACGTCATCCCGAGACCGATGACGGCGCGGCCACCCGCGAGCGCGCCGGCGAGTGCCGCGTCCGCGTCCCCGCCGCCGTTGCGATCGGGCTCCGCGAAGACCATGTCGAGGGCGATGGCCGACGCGTCCATGCCGCGCAGGCGCGTGACGAGCCTGGCGAGGACGTCGCGCCTCCACGGCCATTGGCCGACCGCCGCGAGGCTGCGCTCGTCGACGTCGACGATGACGACGCGGCCGCTGGGCGGGCGCGTTCCGCCACTACGGACGAGCGTGTCGTAGGTGCGGTATTCGAGCGGCGCCAGGAACGACGGACGCAGCAGCGAGAGTGCGACGGCACACAGCGCCGGGACGGCGCCGCACAGCAGCAGCAGGCGCGGCGGCGGCGTCATCGAACGGAAATCTCGACGCGCCGGTTGCGCGGCTCCATGGTTTCGTCGGATGTCGCGACCAGGAGATCGGCCTCGCCGTGCGACGTCGCGTCGACGATCGATCCGTCGAGCCCGGCATCGAGCAGGAGCCGGCGGACCAGCGTCGCGCGCCTCATCCCGAGCTCGACGTTCGACGCGGCACTTCCGGTGGTGTCGGTGTGTCCGATCACTTCGACGTCGGGGAACGGGTAGTCCTTCACCGCCTGCACGACTTGCGGCACGAGCGCGCGGCTCTCCGCCGTCAGTTCGTCCGACTCGAACTGGAAGTAGAGCGTGAACTGGTGCGCGTGGCGCGGCATCGTGGTCAGCGCGCTGCCGAAGAGCGTCTGCACCTCGGCCTCGCTGAGAGGCGCCACCGTGCCCGGGGCGCCGTTGCCGACCACGCTGGTCGAGGCGCGCGCCGATGCGAGCTCCGCCATGCCGGAGGTCGTGGACACGAATGCCCGTCCCACCGTGCCGTCATCGGCATCCGGCAACAGCACGACGAGCGTCCCCGCCTGACGCTGGGGCGGCTGTACGCGCGGGTGACCGCAGGCGCACAGCCCGGCGCACGCCGTCGTCACCAGGAGCACGACGAGGCGCGGATCGCGACTCATTTCGCGTCCACGCGCAGCGCGAGCGTCGTGCCGCGGACCCCGACAATCGCGTTCGGCGTTTCGAGCTTGACCCCGTCGGGCGAGAGCTTGGCGATTCGGCCCGACACGTACGCGATCAGGCCGCGCACGATCCTGAGCACGAGGCCGCCGCGCTTCTCGGCGGGCATGTAGATGAATTGATCGAGGCGCGCCTCGCTGTCGGGCCCGAGCGAGACGCGCGTGTCGTCGTTGAAGGTGATCCCGACGCGGCCGTTGGCGCCGGTCCTCAGCGTATCCGCCTCGAAGACCGCCTGGCCCGCGGTGGCGGGTGTGGCGACGGCCGCCCGGACGACGACGACGGAGCCGGACACGACCTTGATGCGCCCTGCAGCCCCCGGCTCGGCGGCCGACGCGACGACTGGGATGATGACGATGAGTGCCCCGGCGATCCAACGCAGAGAAAGCAACACGTCCCCCTTAGATGCCGATGGCGGTCAGCCGGGGAGTGACCGCTCGCGTGGGCCGACCGAAAGGTCGGCCCTACGTTCGATTGAACCGATCGCCTGACGGATCCCGGATCCCGGATTCCGGATCCCGGATCCCGGCCTGAATCCCTCAGTCAGCGGCCCGATTTCACCTCCGCGTACGCCTGGCGGACGAATCGCTCGCCCGTCATGCCCGCTTCCTGCACCTTCGCGTCCAGGTCCGCGGTGACCCTGGCCGCGACGACCTCGTCTTCCGTCTTCCCCTGCTCGACGAGCCGCGCCACGCGGTCGCGCACCATCAGCGCCATGTCGCGATGCGCGACGACCGCATTGCGATCCACGGTCGGTCCGTGCCCCGGAATGATCTTCGTGTTCGGGCCCGCGTGCCCGATCACCACGCCCAGGCCGTCGATGAGGCCCGGCAGAGACCCGCCGTTGGCGCGATCCACGTTCGGATACTGAATCGACCGGTAGAAGTCGCCGGTCATGATCACGTCGAGGCCGGGGAAGACCACGAGCGTGTCGCCATCCGTGTGCGCGCGGGTGATGGCGATCATCTGGATCTCCTCGCCGTTCATGCGCATCGTCAGCTGGTCGCGATAGGTCAGCCGCGGCAGGCCGGCAGCCGGCATCGGCACGCCAGGCGTCCCGTTGGCGCCCGGATTGGGATACGCGAGCCGGTATCGCAGCTCCTCGCGCGAGATGATGGTGGCACCCATCTTTCCGAAGTTCTCGTCACCGCCCGTGTGGTCGCCATGCACGTGCGTGTTGACGATGAACTTGATCGGCTGCGGCGTGAGGCGCTTGATCGCCGCGTTTATCTTCTCGCTCAGCGGCGCGAACTGCGTGTCCACCATGAACACGCCATCGGGCCCGAAGAGGACCCCGATGGTTCCACCCTGGCCGTCGAGCGTGTAGAACTTGTCGGTCACCCGGTTGGCCTTGATGTCGACCTTGCTGAAATCGGGCGCCCCCTGCGCGTAGGCGAGCGCGGCGAAGAGCACGACGGCCCCGGATGCGACAGCGGCGCGAGCGCATTTCATCACGTGCGACCTCCTCGAAACCTGTTTTGGGGTGGGCGGAGCGTACCTCAGGATGCACGGGCCCTTCAATCTCCTGTTGACACCGCCGCCTGCCGCCCACACGATCGCCCTGCCGAAACGCATTCGCCAAGTGGTCTCACGAAAGGACCAGACATGCGCAACAGGATGCTCGCCGCAATCGCCGCGTTTGCCCTGATTGGGCTGGGCGGGACGCTGACCCAGGCCCAGGGCGGGGGACAACGGGGTGCCGGAGCCGCGGCGCCAGCGGTCCCGAAACTCGCCACCGACAAGACCATGTTCTGGCCGGCCGCGGACATCGAGGCGCGCTGGAAGGACAACGAGCGGCTCAAGCGAAACAACTCGCGGCTGTTCGACGGGCCGACCAACATCTCCGCCAACGTCCGTATCGTCGCGGGCGAGGATCCGCCGCTCGTGCACGAGACGACGGCCGACCTGTGGATCGTGACGGCTGGATCGGCGGTCGCCCGGACCGACGGCAAGCTGGTCGAGAGCGGCGGCAAGAGCTCCATTACCGGCGCGACCGAGCGTGCGGTGCACCCCGGCGACGTCCTGTTCGTGCCGCCGGGCGTGCCGCACCACTTCACGCAGATGAACGGGTTCCGGGCGTGGCTCATGCGCTTCGACACGCTGGGGCTGGAGCGGACGACGCCCGCGCCGGCGGCTCCCGCTCGAGGGGGCGGCGCCGCGCCTGCCGCAGGCGGTGCCGGGCGCGAAGGACGTGGAGGGCGGGGAGGACAGGCGGCCGCTGCGCCCGTGCCGAAGCTCGCCACCGACAAGACGATGTTCTGGCCAGCCGCGGACATCGAGGCGCGCTGGAAGGAAGACGAAGCGCTGAAGCGCATCAACTCGCGCATCTTCGACGGTCCGGCGAACATCAGCGCGAACGTAAGGATCGTCCTGCCGGGCGACGAGCCGCAGACGCACGAGGGGACGGCCGATCTGTGGCTCGTCACCGCGGGTGAAGCGGTCGCGAGAACGGACGGGCAGATGGTCGACGTCAACGGCGCGAAGACGATTCGCAACGGCATGGCGCGGCCGGTGCACGCCGGCGATCTCCTCTACGTGCCGCCGGGCGTGCCCCATCACTTCACGGACATGAAGGGATTCCGCGCGTGGCTGATTCGCTACGACGTGGAAGGGTGGAAGCAGACCATCCAGCCCGCGCCGGCGGGCGGACGCGGGCAATAGAACTCCCAACTTCCAATTCCCAACTCCCAAAAAAGCACAGCCTCGCGAGACGGTGCTCCTTGGGAGTTGGAAGTTGGAGGTTGGATGTTGACCGCTTTCTAGTTGGTGCCCCTGCCGACAATCTGCGTGAACTGCTGGCCCGTTCCCGGCTGTCCGTGGATGGGAACGTGCTGGACGACGTCCAGCTTCAGGCGCTGGATATTCTGCTGCAGGTTTCGCATGTTGTCGTTCAGCGCCGGAGCCGGTGCGCCCTGCGCCGGCGGCGTATACATGTCAGCGTTCACCAGGATCTTTTCCTTCGGCAGGTAGACGAGCATCATGCCCCCGTTGTGGTTGTTGCCCTGCATCGGGAGAAGCTCGATCGTCCGCGCGCCGTCGCTGATCACGTACTTCTGATTCACCCATTCAATCGGCAGCGGACGCCTGCCGCCCGAGAAATACGGGTAGTACGTCGAGAACCGATCGGGCATCATCGTTCGCGGCGCCGGGCTGAACAGCACGTTCTCCAGGAACTCCCGGTTCGCCTGGTGGCTGACGACGGTCGCGCCCTGCGCGAGGTACGTGCGGAGCCCACCCGAATGATCGAAGTGGTGATGGGTGTTGACGACGTACTTGATCGGCTTGTTGGGGATCAGCTTGCCGACTTCCGCGATCACCGCGAGCGAGCGCTCCTCGTTGAGCGGCGCCTCGATCACCGTGACGAAGTCGCGGAAGTCGACGGCCAGGCTGTTGTGCGTGCCGCCCGCGATGAGCCAGACGCCGTCGGCCAGCTTCTGCGATTCCGCACGCACCGGCGGCGCGGTCGCGGACTGCACCTCCGCCGGCACCGGCAGCGCGGGGACCGTGACGTTCGGCTGGACGTTGCTGAGCGTGATCTCCATGGAGTTGTGCGCCACCATCAGCCGCGGGTCGCCCTGGTGGATGTGCAGCACCGTCGGATATTTCACGCCGCCGCCGACGTCCTTGTAATCGAGGTAGCGCAGCTCGTACAGCATGTCGCCGTAGACGGGATTCGGCACCCACGTGTGAACCAGCGCCAGCAGGTTCTGATCGTCGAACGTGCCGACGACCCGGTACTTGCCCATCAGCGTGAACGCGACCAGCGTCTGCTTTCCATTCGGCGTAACCGCGCCGGTCGGGCTCCCCAACGTGAGAGAGACGGCGGTCGGATTGCTCGCGGCCATCGCGGCGCGGAGGAATCCGTGCGGTGTCAGCGCGATGTCGAGGCGCCGGAATTCCGCCACCGTGACCCCCGCGAGGTACTGGCCTGGCTGGGGCACGGGCTTGCCGTCCTGGATGTTCCACGCGAAGTTGCCGCTGGTGATGAACACCTGCTGCTGCTCACCCTGAAGCGGCGTGCCGCCGCCGCCGCGTGGCGGATTGCTGCCCTGCCTCCGGGTGAACTCCTCGCGCGAGGTTCCGGCGTCGAAGTCGATGGTGCGCACGTAGCGCGTCACGTCGAATCGTGGCCAGTCCTCCTCCTGGGTAAAGTTCTGACCGACGGCGGCATTCCAGCCGGTCCCGGTCATCTGAATCGATTTCGGATTCCCCATGGCCCGGGACGCGGCCTGCAAGATCGTCCGCGCGTCCTGGCCCGACGCCGGTCCGGCCGTGATCGCCGTCATCATGATCACCGCCAACGCTGCGACGAGAACGTGTAGCTTTCGCACCATACAGCCTCCTTCATGGCCGTCAGGTAGGGATCGGGGATCGGGGATCGGGGATCAAGAACTTTCGGTTCCCGATCCGTGGGATCTCAAGCTTTTGATCCCTGATCCCTGATCCCTGATCCCCGACCGTTAATTCGTCGTGTTGCCGCCCTTCTGACCGATCGCGGCGCGCAGGTCCGCCATCGTCGTCAGCCGCGGCCCGTGCAGCGCGGCGATCTGCCGCACGTCCAGCTTCAGCCGCTGGATGTTCTCGTACAGGTTCACCGTGAACGGGTTCGGCGTCGTCGGCAGCGGCGCGTCCGCGGCGGTCGGCGTGAACGCGTCGGCCTCCACCAGGATCTTCTCGCGCGGCAGGTAGACCATCACGAACGCGTCGTTGTGGCCGCTGCCCTGGATCGGGTGAATCTCGATCGGGCGGCGCCCGTCGGTGACGACGTAGTCGCTCGAGAAGGTCTCGAACATCGGCGTCTTCTTCGACTGCTCCAGCTTGTCCGGGCTGAGCGTGTGCGGCGCGCTCCACGCCTTCTCGTAATACGCCTTGTTCATCTCGTGCGTGACGATCGTCGCCCCCTCGTCCACGAACGTGCGCAGCCCGCCCGAATGATCGAAGTGCGCGTGCGTGTTGATCAGGTACTTGATCGGCTTGTTCGGGATGAGCTCCTTGGCCTTCGCGATGACCGCCACCGACCTCGCCTCCTCCTGCGGCCCCTCGATGACGACGATGTGATCGGTCTGGTCAATCGCCAGGCTGTGATGCGAGCCGCCCTTCAGGTAGTAGACGCCGTCGGCCAGCTTCTCGCTCGTGACCATCACCGGCGGCACCGTCGCGTTGCGGGCCTGTTCCGGCGCGGTGAGGTCGACGGTGCCGTTCTTCGTCACCGACGAGACCGTGAGGTCGAGTACCGGATAGCCGCCCTGCTGCCGGACGATGTGCGCCGGGAACTGCGTGCCGCTGAAGTCGCGGTAGTCGGAGAACGTCGTCTCGACGAGCGTGTCCCCGAGCACCGGGTTGTTGATCCAGGTCTGGACCTTCTCGACCTGGTTCTGCGCGTTGATGGTGCCGACGTACTTGTTCTTGCCGGCCGTGAACGTCACCTCGGAGCCGCCGCCCGTTTCCTGTGACGTCGCGTTGTTGGCCGCCGCCGCCTTCAGGAATCCCTGCGGCGTGGACCAGACTTCCATCGTCCGCTCTTCGACGGCGGCCGGCTGTGGCTGCGGCGCCGGCGCGCCACCCCCGGCGGCCGCCATGTTCCAGGCGGCGCCGCCGCTGATGTACTGATCGACCTTCTGGTCCGCCGGCGCGGGCCGCAGCCTGCCCGGTTCCACCACCTGCTTGCGCGTCATCTGGATGCGCGCCGCCGGCGTGTCGTAGTTGATCGACGCGGTGTAGGCGCTGACGTCGAACGCCGGCCATGCCAGCGTCGGGTTCGGCGCCTGGCCGAACTGGTACCACTTGCCCGTCCCCGAGAACTCGATGGTCCTGGTGTCGGCCGCCCCGAGCGCGTCCGCCGACGCCTGCAGCGTTCCTGCCTTCGCCCCGCAAGCCACTGTCGTGGCCACCGCGGTCAGCACGGCGGCCAGAGCTATCCATGTGCGCATGACGTTCCTCGCTTGAGTGAAAACGTGGTTGACGTTGGCCGCAGATGAATGAACCGCGGGTATTACGCCTGGAGGTCTTCGTCAGCGCAGATTAGATAGAAGGGCCATTGTAGGTCCGAACGGTCCCCGCCCGTCACCGGGGGTGATTCCGCCAGTTCGGGTCGCGCGCGAAATTCCCGTGCAATGCCGCTGCTTCAATTCCGATTTCGTCATCGGATACACTGCGCACGGCAGGAGGGGCGTTCATGAGTGCGCGCACGTTGCCATGGGTCGTCGTCGTGATGGTGTTACTTGCGCTGACGCCGGCGGCGGCTCAGACGCCCGCCGGTGGCGGAATCGCGCGCACGAAGGAAGGGCGGCCCGATCTCACCGGCATCTGGCAGGTGATGAACACGGCGGCGTGGGACATCCAGGATCACCAGGCGCAGAAGGGCGTGCCGGCAGGCATCGGGGTCGTGGTGGGCAACGAGATCCCCTACCAGCCGTCGGCCCTGGCGAAGAAGCGCCAGAATTTCGAGCAGCGCGCGACCGCCGATCCGGAATCGAAGTGCTACCTCCCGGGTGTACCGCGCCTGATGTACATGCCGTACCCGTTTCAGATCTTCCAGCGCGCCGACATGGTGACGATGCTCTTCGAGTACGTCCACGCGACGCGTTTCGTGTACACGAACGGGACGCCGCATCCACCCGGGCACATCGACTGGTGGATGGGCGATTCACGCGGACACTGGGAGGGAGATACGCTCGTCGTGGATGTCGTCGACTTCAACGAGGAAACCTGGTTCGACCGCGCCGGCAACTTCCACAGCGACGAGCTGCACCTGGTCGAACGGTTCACGCCGCTCGACGCCGATCACCTGACGTACGAGGTGACCGTGGAGGATCCGAAGGTGTTCACCCGCCCGTGGCGCATGAGCATGATTCTCTACCGTCACCGGGAGCCGAACATCCAGCTCCTCGAATACGAGTGCTACGCGTTCGACAACGAATTTCGCGCCACCCCGCCGAAGTAGGCGAGGACGCATGGGACTGGTCCGGGAGCGTATCGAGCGGGAGGTCGGCGCCTGGGAGGGCGTCACGGTGTCGCCGCATCGCTTCGGCGGCATCGAGTTCCGCGTCGGTCGTCGCGAGCTCGGCCACCTGCACGGCGATGGCCTGGCCGACCTGCCGTTCCCCGTGCCGATTCGCCGCGAGCTCGTCGAGGCCGGCCGCGCCGAGCCGCATCACATCCTGCCGCGGTCGGGATGGGTGAGCTTCTGGATCCGGCGTGCCGCCGACGCCGACGCGGCGATCGCGCTGTTCCGTCTGAATTACGAACGCCCCTGGCTGTGAATCGCGTGACGCACAGCTGATCGCGTTCGAGGAGGGCGACATGAACGCCGCGCACATCGTAGCCGCCGTCATACTCGCGATTGCCGCATCGGTCGTCGCGGACCGGCCGGCCAATCCGCAGACTCCCGCGTCTCCCAACGGACGGAGCGCCGCCGACGCCGCGCTGCCGCGCGACGTGCATCCCGACACGCGCAACCGCCTGCCGCCCATCGAGCCCGCGCGGTTGAGCGCGCAGATGAACAAGGCGTACGCCGATGCGGTGGCGGCCTCGCCGGGCGGCCCGCGGGGGATGGCTGCCATCCGGCTCCATCGTTCGGGCGTCGACGTGCGCTGGGACGCGCGCATCGGGCGCCGGCTGTCGGAGCTGGCGATCATCACGATGGCGCGCGAATACGACCAGCCCTACGAGTGGTCGCTGCACGAGATGGAAGCCCTGTCCGTTGGACTCGAGCCGCAGATCGCGGACGTGGTCCGCAATCGCAGGCCGCTCACCGGTCTCGGTGAAAAGGAAGCGGCGATCGTCCAGCTCGGGCGCGAGATCGGCAAGCACAAGGTCACGCCCGAGACGTACGCGCGCGCGCTGAAGCTGTTCGGCGAGACGGACCTGGTCGACGCCGTCGATCTGATGTCGAATTACGCGGGAACGGCGGTGAACCTCAGCGCGGCGAACCAGTGGATGCCGCCGCAGATGAAGCAGTTCCTCCCGCTGCCGTTCACGATGCCGGACGACATCCTCCCGGATTCGCGGAGCCGCATCCCGGTGAGCAATCCCAACGCGCGCCCGCAGCAGGGCAACGGGGGCGGCGAAGGGGCCAACGGCGGCCTGTATCGCCGCACGCTGGCGCCGCCGCCGACCGGGCCGGGGTCGATGGGGCGGTTCGCGGCCGGATTGAGGTCGCTCGAAGCCAGCCAGGGGAAGGCGCTCGTCGCGCTGGCCGCGCTCGTCACCGCGCGGCTCAACGACCAGCAGTACGACTGGACGCTCACCGAGGTGTCCGCGCTGAAGGACGGCTTGTCAGCCGCGACGATCGACGCGGTCCGTCACAACAAGCCGACCAGCGGTCTCTCCGACAAGGAAGCGATCCTGATTCAGTTCGGCCGCGAGCTGATCGGCCGCCACAACGTCGGCGCCGACACCTACGCGCGGGCGAAGGCGGCGTTCGGCCAGCAGGACCTGTCCGACTTCGTCGTCAACGTCATGGCGCCGCACGCGCGCGAGGACGTGCTGCTGACCGTGTTCGACCAGCAGCTGCCGCCGGGCCAAAAACCGTTGTTGCCGTAGCCGGATCTAGTACGTAGGCCGGGTTCCGCGGAGCGCAGGTGCCGGGCGAACGCGCGGACCCGGCGATTAGTACGTAGGCCGGGTTCCGCGGAGCGCAGGTGCCGGGCGAACGCGGACCCGGCGATTAGAGGAGGAGTGATGCCACGAGCCCTGTTCGGCGTCCGTGTCTCGGTCGTCCTCGTGTCTGCGCTGCTCGTCGCCAGCGGCGCCGCCGCGCAGTTGTCTCCCGCAGGCATTGCCGGCGCGGCGCGCGACCCGTCGGGGGCGGTGCTGCCCGGCGTGACAGTCGAGGCCGCAAGCCCTGCCCTCATCGAGAAGGTGCGCACCGCCGTGACCGACGACCAGGGCCGGTTCAACATCGTCGATCTGCGGCCGGGCGTCTACACCGTCACCTTCACGCTGCCCGGGTTCAGCGTGTTCAAGCGTGAGGGGATCGAGCTGTCGTCCGGCTTCACGGCGACGATCAACGCCGAGATGCGCGTCGGGTCGCTGGAGGAAACGATCACCGTGACCGCGGCGTCGCCGCTGGTCGACACCGCCAACGTGCGGCAGCAGACGGTGATGACGGCCGAGGCGCTGAAGATCCTGCCGACAGGGCAGGCGAGCGTCGTCGGACTCGCAGCGCTGACGCCGGGCCTGGTCGCGCCGCCGGATGTCGGCGGCACGCAGGGCACCTTCTACGGTCAGTCGGGCAATTCCATCGGCTTCCACGGCAAGGTCGGCAACGCGCGGGTGCAGTACGACGGCATGCGCATCCAGAACATGTCGAGCGGCGGCTCGCCGGGCTACGCCTACAACTCCGAAACGGTCGAAGAGATGTCGGTGGAGACCGGCGGCATGTCGGCGGAGAGCTCGTCCACCGGCGTGTCGATGAATCTCATCCCGAAGGAAGGCAGCAACACGGTCAGGTTCTCGAGCCTCGCCCGCTACACCAACGGCAACTTCCAGAGCGGCAACCTCACGGACGAACTGCGCGCGCGCGGCGTGAGCTCCGAGCAGCAGGTGAACTTCCTCTACGACTACGGCGTGTCGGTCGGCGGGCCGGTGAAGAAGGACAAGCTCTGGTTCTTCGCCTCGGTGCGGAGATGGGGATCGGAGAACCAGGTGCCCGGCGTCTTCTACAACAAGACGCAGGGCACGATGGTCTACACGCCGGATCGATCGCGTCCGTCGGTGCAGTCGGAATGGAACCGGTCGAACGCCGTGCGGCTGACGTGGCAGCTCTCGCCGAAGAACAAGCTGAACATCTTCACGGACATCACGCACAACTGCGTCTGCATCCGGTTGTCGAACAGCGCGCCGGAATCGGTGGCGCTCTGGCACAACTATCCGGAAGGCATCGTCCAGGTCTCCTGGACCTCGCCGCGCACCAACAGGCTGCTGCTCGAGGCGGGCGCCGCCGCGGTCATCCACAGCTGGCCGAACTACCTGCAGCCCGAGGTGAGCCCGGACGACATCGCGATCACGGACAGCGGCCTCGGCTTCAGCTACAACGCGCCGACCGTTTACGGGGGGCACCGGTGGGGAAACCGGTTTCCGGTACGCGGCTCGCTCTCGTACGTGACCGGGTCGCACGCCTTCAAGTTCGGCATGAACAACGAGTCGGCGATCAAGGACGAGGGGAGCACCAGCTCGGGACGCGACTTCGTTTCCTACACGTTCAACAACGGCGTGCCGACCCGAGTGACGCAGTACGCCTATCCGTTTCCGACCAGCGCGCCGGAGCGCGTCAAGCTCGGGACGCGCGTCGACGCACCGCTGCGGACGGTCGTGCACGCCATGTGGGACCTGGGACTCTACGCCCAGGACCAGTGGACGGTCAGGCGCCTGGCGTTGAACTACGGGATCCGCTACGACTACTACGACGTCAACATCCCCGCCATCAGCCTCGGCGCCGGGCGCTTCGTCGGGCCGCGGGAGCTCCCCGCGCTGGCGCACGCGCCGCGATGGAGGGACTGGAGCCCGCGGCTCGGCGTGTCGTACGACCTGGCGGGCACGGGCCGGACGGCGTTGAAGCTGTCGATCGGGCGCTACCTCGAGATGAGCTCCGGGACCTTCAGCTCCAACATCGCGCCGGTTACGACGTCGGTGACGTCGGCGAACCGGTCGTGGGCCGACGCGAACCGCGATTTCGTGCCGGACTGCGACCTGGTCAACTTCGCGGCCAACGGCGAATGCGGCGCGATCGACAACCAGAACTTCGGCAAGAGCAATCCGCTCGCGACCCGCTATGCCGACGACGTCGTGCTGAGAGGGCGGGCGTACACGTGGGACATCAACACGGAGCTGCAGCATCAGCTCCTGCCGAGCGTGTCGGTCACCGCCGGCTACTATCACAACTGGGACGGCAACTACCGCGTCACCGACAACGTGGCGGTCGGCGACGCCGACTACAGCCAGTACTGCATCACGGCGCCGTCGGACCCGAGGCTGCCGCGCGGCGGCGGATATCCGATCTGCGGGCTCTACGACATCAGCCAGGAAAAGTTCGGCCAGGTCTCGAGCCTGGTGACGCAGGCCTCGAACTTCGGGAGATACACCCGGACCGCGGACTTCCTCGGCGCGAGCCTGAACACGCGGTTCGGTCCCGGCATCCGGCTCGCCGGCGGCATCGACAGCGGGCGAACGGTGAACGACGTCTGTTTCAACGTCGACAGTCCGGGCGCGGTGGCCGCCAGCCTGCCGGGCGCGTCGGCGACACCCGTTCCGCACACGCAGACGACCATCGACGGCCGGCGCACCTGCCGCGCCGTGACACCATTCGGCGCCAACACGCAGCTGAAACTGAACGGGAGCTACCCGCTGCCGATGGACTTCCTGGTAAGCGCGACGTTCCAGAACCTGCCGGGGCCGGCGTACCTGGCGACCTACGCGGTGCCGACCGCGCAGGTCCTGCCGTCGCTCGGACGGAACCTGTCGGGCGGCACGCGCACGGTGAACGTGCCGCTCATCCTGCCGCAGACGGAGTACGAGGCGCGCCGCACGCAGCTCGACGTGCGCATCGGCAAGATCGTGCGCGTGGGCCGGACGCGCGTGCAGGCCAACCTCGATATCTTCAACGCGTTGAATGCCAGCTCGGTGCTGGAGGTGAACAACACGTTCGGCGCGCAGTGGCGGCAGCCGTCGCGGATCCTCGATCCGCGCATGGCGCAGGTCAGCGCGCGCTTCGAGTTTTGACGAAAAGATCCAAGCTCCAAGCTCCAAGATCCAAGCTTCAATTTTGAATTTGGAACTTGGAACTTGGAACTTGGATCTTCCGCAAGCTCGGCGTCAGTTCGTGCTTGCGGTACCGACGAAGCGCGCGAAATCCGCCCACGGGTACGTGCGGTTGCCGTGGATCGGCGCGATCGTCTGCACGTCGAGCTTCAGCCGCTGCACGTTGTTGAAGAACGTACGCGCCGACGGCGCGACCATCGTCGGCAGCGCCGCGCCCTGCGCCGGCGGCGTGAAGAGATCCGCCTCGACGACAATCCGTTCCTTCGGCATGTACGCCATCAGCATCCCCTGCGCGTGCGCGAGGCCCTGGACGTTGTAGATCTCCATCACCTTCGTGCCGTCGGTCAGCACGTACTTCTGCCCGACGGTCTCGAACGTGTAGCCCTCGGCCACCTCCTCGGGCGGCGCGAGCGCGAGCCGATCCGGCTTCAGCATCCACGGCTTCACGGTCAGAACCTCGGCGTAGTACGAGTGATTGTTCTGCTGCAGGACGATGGTCACGCCCTCCTGCGCGACGTAGGCGCGCACGCCGCCGAGGTGATCCCAGTGGTGGTGCGTGCTGACGAGGTACTTGATCGGCTTGTTCGGGATCAGCTTCTTCACCTCCGCGATGACCGCCAGCGATCGATCCTCGTTGAGCGGCGCCTCGATCACCGTGATGAAGTCCTTGAACTCGACCGCCATGCTCGCGTGCGTGCCGCCGCCGACGTACCAGAACCCGTCAGCGACCTTCGTCGACTCGACGCGGACCGGCGGAATCGTCGTCGTCCGCGCCGCCTCGGGAACCGCGGTCGCGGCGTTCGGCGGGTTCACCTGGACGTTGGCGATGGTGAGGCCGAACGAGTTGTGGCCGCCGCTGACGTTCACGCCCTCGCCCTCGAGGTCGTCGTCGAGGTCGTGGTGCTGGTGGAACGTCGCGGGGAACATCACGCCGTTGCCGAAGTCCTTGTAGTTGGTGAGCACCAGCTCGTAATAGAGGTCACCGACCACCGGGTTCGGGAAGTAGGTCTGGATCCGCTCGACGAGGTTCCTGTCGTTGATGGCGCACTGCACGCGGTACTTGTTGAGCACCATGAACACGACGGCGCGGATGCGTCCCTTGCCCTGCTCGTTGCGCGTGATGACGAACGGATTCGCGCCGGGCATGAGCGCGGCCTTCAGGCAGCCGTGCGGCGTGAGCCAGATTTCGAGCTGCCGCTGCTCCGCGTCGGCCGGCGCCGGGACGACGGTGGTGCCGTTCATGTTCCACGCGAAGTTGCCGTTGACCATCTGCACCGTCCGCTGGTCGCCGGCGAACGGGTTCGTGATGGTCGGCGCGTTGCCGCCGCCGGCGGGACCGCCGGCGCCGGTGCCCTGCCGCAGCGTGTAGTCGAGCCGCGACGATTTTGCGTCGTAGTCAATCGTCCGCGTGTAGCTGACGATCTGGTTCGCCGGCCAATCGGCGCTCGGCGCATAGTTCTGGCCGGGGGCGGCGACATAACCGGTTGTCCCGGAATAGGTGATCGACTTGAGGTTCTCGGCGCCCATCGCGCGCAGCGACGTCTGAATGAGGGTCCGGGCGTCGGGTTCCGCCTCCTGCGCCACCACGTGGAGACGGACCACCGCCACCAGGAAACCCACCAGGAGCATCCACAAGCGTCCTTTCATATCGCCTCCTTTTGCGGTGCGTACCTTACCGCTACCCGGGGTGTTCCGGCGCACAAAAACAACGCGAGGCTGCGCCCTGCGAGAGAGCGCTGGACAGGGAAACCTCGCCTGGAGCATGCTGGCGCGCACCGGGAGGGCGTCCGCCGTGAAAATGCTGACTGGCGTGCTGGTGGCGATCGTCGGCCTCTGCGCCGCGGGTGACACGTTCGCGCAGAACACGTCACCGGGCGGGTGGCTGACCCCGCAGTGGGACAAGCCGCCGATCACCGCCGCGAACAGGAAGCCGGCGCCGCGCCGCAGCCTCGCTGGCATGTGGGGACCGGCCGACGGTCCCGGAGCGGGAACGCAGGCGCAGGGCGTGCCGGCGAAGCCGAACAACGGCAAGCCGGAGAACCAGCTGCCCTACACGCCCTACGGCCAGGAGCTGTACCGGTCGCACAAGGCGCTCGAGGGGTTCGACGCCGTGCTCCCGTCCGAGGACAACGACCCGAGGAACCGCTGCGAACCGCTCGGAATGCCGCGCGAAAACCATTACAACGTCCGGCTGACGCAGATATTCCAGGACGACTACAAGGTCGCGATCCTCTACCATTACGACAACCGCTGGCGCATCATCTGGACCGACGGCCGCGAGCTGCCCAAGGTGGTCGAGGGGGGCGTCGAGATCGGCGGCGAACTGCGCGAGCGCCGATTTTTCGGCTACTCGGTCGGCCGGTGGGTGGATGATTACACCTTCGAGGTGCAGACGGTCGGCACCATGCCCGACGATCGCGTATGGCTCGACTCGACGGGCCGTCCGATCAGCGAGCAGGTCCGCGTGACCGAGACGTTCCGGCGCGTGGACTACGACACGCTGATCTGGTCCGAGACGATCGAAGATCCGAAGGTGTATACGCGCCCGTTCGAGACGATGCGACTCCCGATGCGGCTGCACGACCCGCGGACCGACATCATGGAGTATTACTGCTCGCCCTCCGAGCAGGAGAACTACAACAAGCTGTTCGGCAACGGCGCGAGCGGCAAGGGGGCACCATGAAGCGTGCGTTCGTCATCGCGTCTATTACGGCCGTCGTCCTGGCGATTCCGCTGCGCGTGGCCGCGCACCACGGCAGCGCGGCGTTCGATTCGGGGAAGCGCGTGACGCTGAAGGGCACGGTCGCGACGTGGGTGTATTCCAACCCGCACTGCCTGCTGAGCCTCGACGTCACCGGCGAGGACGGCCAGGTGGTGCGGTGGATCGCCGAGGGGCAGGCGCCGAACGTGATCTTCCCGGCCGGCTACCGGAAGGATTCGTTCAAGGGGGGCGACCAGGTGACCATCACCGTGGAGCCGGTGAAGAACGGGCGCCCGCTCGGACGCATCCTGCAGGTGGTGCTGGCCGACGGCACGAAGCTGGGCGCCGCGTCATCGGCACCGCTGAACACGTCCGTGCCTCCGTCGCAGTAGCGGTTACGAGCCACGGAGGCACGGAGAGACGGAGTTTTTAGAAATCTGTTCTCCAGTTGCCGCAGTCGTCAGCGCGGGACGCCCGCGCCTGACCACAAGCCGGCGGTGGCGAGGTCGCTGTTCCAGACAGCGCTCGCCACCTTCCACGCGCCGTCGCTCTCGCGGCGCCAGATCCACACGCACTTGCCCTCGTCACGGATGGGCGCGCCGCCGCCGCGCGGCGTGCTGTCGATCGCCCAGTCGAAGCGATCGACGGCCACGTCGCCGTCGACGGTCAGATCCTGCGGCAGCACGGTGAACCGCGACGTCGCCGCGGCCATGCCCTCGCGCCAGAACTCGATCGACGCGCGTGCGCCACGAAGCGCCGGCCGGTTTGGAGGCATGCCGATGTGGTCGTCGGTGAGCAGCGCCGCCATCCGCTGCACGTCTGCGGCGTTGAAGGCGTCGACGAATTCCCCGCGGCGGCTGGCGATGGCCGCGTGGTCGGTGGCGGGCGCCACGCGATACGCCTCGACCGCCGCGACGGTGTTGTACTGGATGTCGAACCGTGCGATCTGTCCGTTGCGCACGGTCCACGCCTGAATGACGTCGGTCTCGAACGTTCGTCCCGAGGACTTCGCCCGCGCGCGATACGTACTCAGGACCACCACACGGTCACCCTGTGCGATGAACTCGTGGCGGTCGTACGCGATCGGCTCGTCAACGGTCGAGAATATTTCGAAGACTCGGGCCACGGCGTCACGCCCGCGGCAAGGCCCGGAATGTGGAATGTCCCTGACAGCCGGCCAGTTCCATTCGATGTCCGGCGCCAGCATCTCGAGCAGGCCCGCAAGGTCGCCGCGATCGAAGGCGGCGTACGCGGCCTTCACCAGTTCCACGTTCTCGGATTCACTCATGGCTATCCCTCCGGGTGAACCAAAAAGGATCTCCGTGTCTCCGTGTCTCGTTGGACTAGGGGCCGGGGTTGTACTGCACCCGGGTCGGCGGCGGATACGCGTTGGAGTAGATCGAGTTGTACCGAATCCTGACGCCGTTCTTGTCGATGAATCCCACCGACTGTTGGAAGAGCGCGGGCGAGGGCGACGACGCGGTCACCGTCGCTTCGAAGATGTAGAGACGGTTCTCGTGCATCAGCAGCTGCGCGAACGTGCGCGTCTTGTCCGGGTTGGTGAGCTGGATGCGGCGGGCCTCGATGCGGTCCGTGTTCCCGTAGGCGAAGTAGGTGACCTTCGGGTCCTTCTTGAGGAAATTCCACGTCGCGTAATCCACGGCACCCCGCAGTTCGGCGACGTACGGGTTGTTGCACTGGTCGGGGTAGAGCGTGCAGCCCTTGACGCGGTCGGCGTGCATCTGCTGCACGCCCGAGTAGTCGACGACCGTGACCGAGTAGCGGTTCCCGCCGCTCTCCACGGCGTGAACATGACCCGGGATGTCGAGGTTGTATTCGGTGTGCCAGGTGATGTCCCGGACCGTGGGCTGTGCGGGGAAATTGATCGTGAACAGATCCGTTTTGCTGACGTATTCGATCCATTCCTGCGCGACTGATGGTCCCGCCAGGACGAGGATCAACGCGGGAACGAGTGGAATCAGGCGCATCACACTACCTCCTGCCTTCGTGTCCGGGGCCGCCCGGGCGGCTGGCGGAAGCGGATGTTACACCCGTTGACGGCGTGGTGGCAGACACATTGCCGCGACCGCACCGGCCGCGGCCGGTGCTGTTGCGCCTGCGCCGCACCCAGGGACGCGGGTGTATGCTAGCCGCCGATTTTCAGCCGAAGGTTCCTGCGATGATCCCCACGCGCGTTGTCGCCGTTGCCCTCTGCGCGCTTCTCGCCGCGCAGCTGTCGACGTCCATGAGCGCCCAGGGCGCCCCGGCGCCGATGCAGCCGATCGTTGGCACCTGGCAGCTCTCAGGGTTGGAGCGCGGATCCTCCGCTCAGTCGCTGGCGCGCGTGCCGAACCCGGTCGGCCTGCTGATCCAGTCGGGCAACGGCTACGTCATCGAGATCGTGTCGCAGGCGGCGCGTCCCGCGACGCTCAACCCCGCGGAACAGTTCACGACCTACCAGGCGTTCTGGGGCACGACGACGGTCGAGGGAGCGACGGCGTCGTATCACGTCGACGGCCATCTCGATCCCGGCCGCATGGGGCAGCGGTTCACGCGATCGTTCGAACGCAGGGGGACGCAGCTCGTGCTCATCGACGCGTCCGCCGCCGGCGGAACGGTCACGAAATCCACGTGGGAGCGGATCCCGGAGCTCGAGGCCTTGCCCGAGTGGCAGGAGCCCGTCGTCGGCTTCTGGCAGTGGACGGGCGCCGGCCTCTACAACGCCGCGGGCACGAACCTCCGGCCCGCCTACCGCGACCCGAGCGTCATCGTCTACACGCCGACGGGCCACATGGCGGTGCTCTACCTGGGGCCGCCCGGCCGCAAGCCGTTCGCCGGGCCGACGCCGACGCCCGATGAAGCGCGCGCCGCGTGGCAGGGGTCCGTGTCGTACTACGGCACCTACATCGTGCAGCCGAAGACGCGCACGATGTTCCACTATCAGCTGGGCGCCGCGAACCCGACGGCCGTCGGCGGGTCGTTCATGCGCAACTTCGAGCTCAAGGAACCGCAGGTCACGCTCATCTTTCCGCCAACGACGCTCGACGGCCAGCAGGTGCGCAACACGCTCACGTTGAAGCGGCTCGCCGGCGTCAGGGACATGTGGCCCGATTTCAAGCGGTGACACATGCGGGTGGGCCATCGGTAGGGTCCGCCTTCAGGCGGACCACGTAGGAGCTGTATGAATCACAAAACTCTCGGCCTCGTCCTTGCGTCCATCGCTCTTCTGGTGCCGGCGTTGCGCGCCCAATCGACGGAACAGCCCCTCGACCTTGCTCGGGACAAGCAGGTCGTCGCCGATGCGGCGGCCGCGATGGGCGGCCGCGACCGCATCCTCGCGGTCAAGACGCTCGTCGTGCAGGGCGGCGGCCACGATTTGAACGTCGGCCAGTCGCTGCGCTACGACGAGCTCGGCCTGCAGTCCGACGTGTGGCAGATCCGCGACTACAAGCGGACCTACGACCTCGCGAACACGCGTGCGCGCTTCGAGGTGGTCCGCGCGTCGCAGTACCCGTACTACCAGGGCGTCGGGGCCGAGCGCGTGGTCCAGGGGCTCGACGGCGACGTCGCGTTCAACGTCGCGGGCAACGGCAACGCCACGCGCGTGTTCGGCGGCCAGGCCGTTGGACGCCGGGCGGAGTACCTCCGCCATCCGTTGACCCTCGTGCGCGCGGCGCTCGATCCGTCCGCGAAGCTGGCGAACGGCCGCACGCAGGGCGCCGAACGGCTCGTGGACATCACGAGCGGCGGCGTCACGCTGACGCTCGCCATCAACAGCAGCACGAGGCTGCCGTCACGCATCATCCAGATGACCGACAGCCCGACGATGGGCGATACGGCGGTCGAGGCGTCGTTCGGTGAATATTCGGTGGTCAACGGACTGCAGCTGCCGGCACGCATCACGACCCGCACCGATCGCTGGCCCAGCGCCGACGTCCGCATCCTCACACAGAGCGTCGATGCCGATGCCGGCAACCTCGCCGCGCCCGCCAACGTCCGGTCAGCGGCACCGGGGGCGCCGCCGGCGCCGCCGATGACGACCGCGCGCGAGATTGCGAAGGGGCTGTGGTACGTCGAGGGGACGACGCACAAGAGCCTGCTGGCGGAGTTCTCGGATCACATGCTGCTCATCGAGGCGCCGAACGACGAGCGCGTGCGCGCCGTGCTGGCGAAGGCGAAGGAGCTGCGGCCGAACAAGCCGGTGACGACGCTGCTCGTCACCCATCACCACGGCGACCACACGGGCGGCGTGCGCCTGGCGGTGGCCAACGGCATCACCGAGATCATCACGCACCGGAGCAACGTCACCTACGTCAACGACGTGCTCTCGCGGCCGCACACGATCAACCCCGACGACCTCGCGAAGAAGGGGAACGTCAAGCTGCCGAAGATCACCGCGGTCGACGACACCGGTGTGCTGCGCGACTCGACGATGACGGTGAACATGTACCACATCCGCGACAACTCGCACGCCGACTCGATGCTGATGCTGTACTTCCCGGGCGGCAAGATCCTGACGCAGCCCGACATCTACATGCCGAACGACGCGCGGAACGTCATCGAAGGGGAGCCGCTCGGGCACGCGCCGTGGCTGCAGAACCTGGCGGGCAACATCACCCTGCGGAAGCTCGACGTCGAGTACCACGCGCCGATTCACGGCGACTACGTCACGAACAAGCAGTTCCTCGACTCGCTGATCTTCATGACGCAGTTCGTGCCGGGCGGGAAGGCGACGAACTAGCTGGTTGGTTGGTGGTTGTTGGTGGTTGGTAGTTGGTAGTTAGTGATTAGTGGTTGGCCGACTTGAAGGGACCGCGTTGCGCACCGGCGGGTCCGCCGTCGCGTGGCACCGGTGCTCGGCGGCACCCGCCCCACGTACGTGGGCCGGGTTCCGCGACGCGGCTGATTCCCGCGCGCCGCGGACCCGGCAGCCCACCACCAACGACCAACTACCAACGACCAACTACCAACCAGCCGGCGAAGCGATCACAGCGTGCTCAGCAGCGTATAGCCGTACTCCTGCGCGCGATTGACCGCGACGACCCCTGCCGCGACCATGTGGCTGTTCGGGATCGTGTTCGCCACGAGCTCCTTGTAGACCGCGTCGGCGTTTCCACCCGTCATCATCGCCACCTGCGCCGCGAAGAAGTGCGTCGCCATGTCGCACACCGCGAAGCGCGTGCCGCGCTTGACGACCGAGTCGATCGTCGTTCCGAGGTTCGGCAATGCCAGGCCGAACTCGGCCGAGTTCAACAGGTTGGCCGACGGCGCCTGCTTCGTCTTCGGATCGGTGAACTCCACCATCGTGCTGAACGGCTTTCCGTACTTGGCCCACATGGCGTCGTTGAACGCGAAGACCGTCGCGAAGTGCCGGAGGCAGGCCACCACGACGATGTCGTTTTCCGGCAGCGAGTAGCCGGCCTTGTTTGCCGTGTACAGGTTGTTGGCGTACAGCATCGCCTCGCCCGCGCCGCGCGGCGTGGACGCGTCGATGAAGATGCGATGCTTTCCCGCGATGGCATCGAGCCAGGCATCCTGCTGATGACGCGCCGCCTGAAAGCGGCCGGCCGCGTTCTGCCCGGCGGCAGGCCTGGCGGTCAGAGCCACGCCCACGGCGGCGGCCCCCAGGCCTGACATCATCGAACGTCGAGCGCGCATGTGCTTCTGCATGTAGTGCTCCTTAGAAGGTCATATCGGCGCCAGGGGACGATTCGCGCAGAGCCTCGAGCGTCAGCAGGCGCTCCGGCGAGCCGCAGCAGGGGGGTGCTGCACAGATTACCGAGTCGGCTCGCGATTGCCAAACGCCGGCGAGGCCCCCCGCCGGCCGGCACGCATGCTGGTCTACTGCGCCGCGTCCTCGGGCCGGGCTGCCGTCAGCGACTGCTGGCGCAGCGCCGCCGCGCCGAGCAGGCCGCCCATCCCCATCGATTCCACCGCACTGCTCGGGACGATCATCATGGCGCCCTTCTCCTTGAGGCCCTCGTACAGCATGTTCATCGCGCGCAGGTGCAGCGCGGTGGGATTGTTCTGGTACATCCTCGCCGCCTCCTGGAACGAGTGCGCGATTTCCTTCTCCGCCTCGCCGAGGATGATGCGCGCCTGCTTCTCGCGCGCGGCCTGCGCCTCCCGCGACATCGCATCCTGCAGCGCGCCCGGGATGACGACGTCGCGCATCTCGACCGACGACACGGTGACGCCCCACGGGTTGGAGCGCTGAGTAGCGATGCCGGCGGCGCCGTGGTCGCCGGCTTGCACGGGGAAACCCGCTCGCGCCTTGTGGCAGGCGGGCCGTTCAAGTAGAGTCGCGGCCGTGCCGACGGAACCGGACGCGTCACCCGTGCCCCGACCCGAGCCGCGCCAGGCGAGCTGGCGCGCCAAGCTGATGGCCGGCCTGATCGTGACCTCGCCGGTAGGGTCGATCGTCATCGGCGTTGTCACGGGCGCAATCTTCATCCTCGGCGTGGACGGCGTTCGCGCCGTGCTGGCGGGGCTGCTCGTCGGCGGCGCGTCGTGGCTGGTGATGGGCGTCGCCGTCATCGCCTACCTGCCGGTCGACCGCGCCAACCGGTCGATTCACAAGGAGCTGATGACGCGCATGGAGACGATGCGCGCGGACCCGATGCCGGCATCCGCCGAGACCCAGCTGCAGGCGCTCGCCCAGGAGCTCGGCGCCGCGCTGTCGTCCACCGCCTCCGACGAGGAACGCCGGCGGCTGATTTCGCAGCTGCAACATCCGCGGTGATGACCACCTCCCTCGAGTGGGCGCTCGGCTACGGATACGTGAGGTTGTGGGAGCGCCTGCATCGCGCCGAGGAGGAGAAGCTGTTCGCCGCGCCGCCCGACGAGCTGATCGCCGAGGCGACGCGGGATACGCTTCGACTTCAGGGATCGAACCTCGAGAATCGCGATCTGCTGCTCGACCAGCTGCAGCGCGCGGCCAGCGTGCTGGCCTTCAACGCGGGGGTTTCCGCGGGCGTGGTCCCGGCCTCGGCGTCGGTCGTCGCGGGTCTCGCGCCGCCGTTTCACTCTGGCGACGACCTCATCGCGCGCCGGCTGATCCGGCAGGTCCGCCGCGCGATCAACGAGTATCGTGACGACCGGCGGCTCGCGCTGGTGCGGGCCCGCAACCAGCTGCTGAAAACGATCATCCTGACGGCGCTCGTCACCTACCAGCTCGTCGCGCTCGCGGTGCTGGCAGGCGTCCCGCGGCCGGCGTTCACGAGCGCGATCGCCTACTTCCTCATCGGCGCGACCGTCGGCCTGTTCAATCGCCTCTATCTCGATGCGTCCGCGGAAACCGCGGTCGAGGACTACGGCCTCTCCGCCGCCCGCCTCCTGCACACGCCGCTGCTGTGCGGGCTGGCCGCGCTGGGCGGCGCGCTCATCGTGCCGCTGCTGTCGGCGCAAATCACGCCCGCCATCGACACCGGCGCGGCGGCGGCCGCGCCGCCGCTCGCGGCGATCTTCGACATCACCCAGCGGCCGTTCACGCTGGTGCTGGCCGCGGTGTTCGGCCTCACGCCGAGCGCGCTGATCAGCCGCCTGCAGAGCGAGGCCGAGAAGTACAAGTCAGATCTGAAGAGCAGCGAAGCGCCCGCGGCGCACTGAATCACGAGCCACGGAGCCACGAAGTCACGGAGAACAAAAGTTAGCTCTCCGTGTCTCCGTTTCTCCGTGGCCCGCTAGAGTGAACGTCGCTTCTTAGAACCCGTATTTGACGCCGAACTGCATGATCCGCTGCGCGCCGCCGTTGGTCGTGATGCGGCCGAACTGACTCGAGGTAAGGGTCGCAACGCCCGACGTCGCAGTGGTGGTGGGGTTACCCCAGTTGAAGTGATTCGTCAGGTTGAACGCCTCCAGGCGCAGCTCGATGTTGCGCGTTCCGCCGAGCGAGATGAGGCGCGAGAAGGCGGCGTCGATCGTCCAGTACGCGGGACCTTCGATGGCGCGATATTGGAGGTTGCCGAACGTCCCCGGCGCGGGTGCGGCAAACGCCTCGCGATTCAGGTAGTTGTTGAGCGTCGCCGACGACTTGCTCGGCGAAGCGGACGCCGGCGGTCCATAGACATTCTCCGAGACCTGGTTCGGCCGCTGCTGCAGCTGCCCGTTCAGCGCGTTGTCCGCGCCCGTGGTGATGTTGATCCACTGCCCGGAGCGGTACGTATAGATGCCCGTCACGCGCCAGTTCGAGGCGAGCACATGCGCCACCCGGTTGCCGAAGTCCGGCGTCTGGTAGCCCGCGGTCGCGTTCGCCAGGTTCGTGCGGTCCTGATCGCAGTGCCCCTTGTCCATGTCCGG
The DNA here is from genome assembly GCA_035571515.1 of Vicinamibacterales bacterium. GTDB lineage: Bacteria > Acidobacteriota > Vicinamibacteria > Vicinamibacterales > UBA2999 > Gp6-AA40. The sequence continues at coordinate 7,624 of DATNCQ010000097.1, read as the reverse complement.
ATCGGCCGGGTTGGTGTAGCCGCTCGCGATCTGCGGGAAGCTGCCTGGCGTCGCCGTGCCGGTGCACATCGAATAGGTATAGTTGCCGCTCAGCGTCAGGCCGGTCGCCGATCGCCGCGTGCCGGTGACGCGGATGCCGTTGTACCTCTGCCAGCCCACATCGGTGTGCTCGTCAACGAAGCCGAGCCCGGCGGCCCGGGCCGGGTTCTCGAGCGAGAGCACGCGCCGCTGATTCAGGTTGGCGAGGGTGCTGCAGACGGGGTAATTGACGCCGTTGATCGCGCACGGGGCCAGCCCCATGAAGACGCCCGGGTTGATCGCTTCTTCCGCCCACAGGTGATCCGAGTAGCGCCCGAGGTAGTTGATCGTCGCCGAGTAGTTGGTGCCGAGCTGCTTCTCGAGCGTGACGTTCCACGACTGGACGCGCGGCGGGTTGATGTCCGGGTTCATCACGCCGAAGGCGCCGAACGCCGGGTAGACCGTGTTGGCGTTGGTGGCGATCGGATGCGGGTTACCGCCGACGACCGAGTAGGGGTCGTCGAAGATGGTGTTCGTGATGAGCGACCGGTTGCCCCACGGCGGCGCCGACGCGTTGATGTTCATGTAGTCGCCGCTCGGGAAGTCGTAGGTGAGACCGTACGACGTGCGGAAGGCGAGACGGCCGTCGCCCGTGACGTCCCACGCCAGGCCGAGGCGCGGCGAGACGTCGAGCCACTTCACGTTGTAGCCACTCTTGCCGCTCGGGAAGCCGTTGTCGCCGGGATACAGCAGTCCCGCCGGCGCGTTGACGAACACCTTGCTCTTGACGTTGTTCACGAAGTTGTCGTGGTTGAAGATGTTCGCGCCGCCGTAGAGCATCTGCTGGCCGAGATACGGTTCCCAGCGCAGGCCGTAGTTGAACGTGACGCGGTCGCCGAGGCGCCACGCATCCTGGCCGTAGATGCCGAAGTAGGGCATGTCCATGATGAGCAGGTTCGGCACGCCATGCTCGAGGCTGCCGACGGCGCCGACCATCAGGTCCGAGAGCCCGCGGCCGGTGATGGTGCCGTTGAACATCCAGCTCCCGCCCGAGCGGGCGTGCGAGGTCTGCGACGACTTCCAGTAGGCATAGCTCCCACCGAAGCCGAACTGATGCCGCCCCTTGATCAGCGTGAGATCGTCGGACGCCTGGTAGGCGTTGGTCCAGAAGACGCCGGTCGTCGACGTCGCGGCGGAGACATTGAAGCCGCCCGTTACGGCCATCACGGTCTCGTTGTCGCGATAGCTGTAGAAGTTCTTGACGCCAAGATCGACGGGGTCGAAAAACGCCGGCTGGCTGCGGTGGATCGACGTGCGGTTGAACGAGACGCGCATCGCGTTGACGAAGTTCGCGCCGAGCACCGTCGTCATGCCGCCGGTCGCCGACTGCGCGAGGTTGTCGATGCTGCCGGCGCCGGCGAGCGTCAGGAGGTTGCTGGTCTGCGCGTACGGGGCGGGCGACGTGTCGAAGGTGGCCATGTAGCGCCCGAAGAGCGAATGCCTCTGGCTCAGCTGATAGTCGACGCGTCCGATGCCCTGACCCTGTTTGCGGTCCGCCGGCTGACCGTAGGTCACCTGTCCGCAATCCTGATCGTCAGCCTTCGGCAGATACGACGCGAGCTTGACCGCCGCCGGGCTGAATGCCGCGGGATCGACCCGGTTGTTGACGTACGGCGCACGCAGCGTGATGGCCGTTCCGCCGTTGCACTTCGCCGACGCGAACGTGGTGAAGTCGCCGCGCAGCATCGCGTCGGTGGGAACGAACGCGATGTTGCTCGCCGGAACCTGATGCTGGTTGGTGCCCTGATAGCCGCCGAAGAAGAACAGCTTGTCGCGGACAAGCGGGCCCCCCGCCGTGCCGCCCCACTGGTTGCGCGACAGCCCGTCGTCCACCTTCTTGCCGTTGACGACCTTCGCGAACGGATCGATCGCGTTGAAGCGGTGGTCGCGGTTGAACTCGAAGAGGTTGCCGGAGAACTGGTTGGTCCCCGACTTCGTGATGGCGTTGACCGACGCGCCGGAGTGCATCCCGTTCTGCGCCGTCAGCCCCGTCGTCGCCACGCGGAATTCCTGCAGCGCGTCGGGAAACGGCAGCGGCAGGTTCGCGTTGTTCTGCGAGTCGTTGTGCATCGCGCCGTCGAGCAGGTACGCCACGCCGAACGGCAGGCCGCCCGCGACCGCCACGTTCACGCCGCCGGCGAAGCTGCGGCTGTTCGGGCTGCCCGTATTGACGGATGCGCCCGCAAGCACCAGCAGGCTCGTCACGTCGCGTCCCTGCAGCGGGAGTTCCACGATGCGCTGGCTCTCGACGACCTCGCTCACGCCGGCGCTCTTCACGTCGACCAGCGGCGCTTCCGCCTGAACGGTGATCGTCTCCTGCACGTCTCCCAGTGCGAGCGAGACGTTGATGGACGGCGTCGCCGCGACCTGGAGCACGATGCCCGTCTGGACGTACGTGCGGAACCCCTGCAGCGCCACCTCGAGCCGGTACGGGCCCGGTGAAAGATTGGAGATCAGGTACGAGCCGTCCGCGTCGGTGACGACGCTGCGGACCGCGCCGGTCTCGGCCTGGGTGACGGTAACCGTTGCCCCGGGTAATACCGCGTTGCTGGTGTCGGAGACCCGGCCACTCAGCTGCGCGGTGGAAATCTGGCCGAACGCGGGAATCGCCAGAGCGAAAAGTACAAGCGTGCCGCCGAAAACCTTCCGGACGAATTGGTTCATGGTGCCGGGTAATATAGACCAGCTTCCCCGGACCCTGGTGTTAGAGTCTCGGCAAGCGGGGGAGGAGTGCCGAAGTATGCAGGTCCGATTCATCACAGTATTAATAGGTGTCATGGGCAGCGCCGCCGCGGCGACGCTCGGCGCGCATCATTCGTGGAACACCGTCTTCAGCGAGGACAAGCCGCTGGTTCTCCGGGGCACGATCTCGAAAGTCGAGCTGGTCAACCCGCACTCCTGGATCTGGATTGAGGTGAAGGGCGCCGACGGCGCCGTTCAGAAGTGGGGGATCGAGGGCGGACCACCGAACGGCCTCATCCGCAACGGCATCACCAAGGATTCGCTCAAGATTGGCGAAGAGCTGATCGTCCACGGCTATGGCGCGCGTGACGAGGCGACGTTCCAGGTCGCCGGCGTGAAATACGAGAAGGCCGATGGCCAGGAGTTCTGGCTCGCCAACGAAGGCGCCGAAGCAACGGCCAAGGCTCGCGGCAACTTGAAGTGAAGCGCGCGTCCATTTCCGCGCTCATCGTGGCCGCGGCCTTCGTTGCCGCGTTTCCGCGCGCGGGCGAAGGGCAGGCGTACAGGGCCCCGCGTACGGCGAGCGGTCAGCCGGACCTGAACGGATTCTGGCAGGCGCTCAACACCGCCAACTGGGATCTGGAGGCTCACGAAGCGGCGGCCGGCCCCGTGCTGCAGCTCGGCGCCGCGTACGCTGTTCCTCCCGGCCCCGGCGTTCTCGTCGACGGCCCGATCCCGTACAAGCCCGACGCGCTGGCGATGAAGAAGAAGTACGCCGCCAACGCGCTGCGCGAGGACGCGGAGGTGAAGTGCTACCTGCCGGGCGTGCCGCGCATGATGTACATGCCGTATCCCGTCCAGGTCGTGCAGTCGGCGTCGACGATCGTCATGATGTCGGAGTTCGCGACGGCAATCAGGACGATCTACGTGAACGGCACCACGCCGCCGCCCGCGGATACGTGGATGGGGTGGTCGAACGGCCGGTGGGACGGCGAGACGCTGGTGATCGACTCGAAGGGGTTCCTGGGGAGCACGGTCGGCGCGCTCGACGAGGAGGGCGCGGTCCACGTCAGGTTCCTGGACCGCGCGGGCAACTACCACACCGACGGTCTGCACGTCGTCGAGCGGATCCGCCGCACCGGGCCGGATCACCTGTCGTACCAGGCGACGATCGAGGACCCGAACGTCTACACGCGTCCGTGGACGATCAGCATGCCGCTCTATCGCCGCGTCGAGCCGAACATGCAGCTCGGCGAGTTCAGGTGCGAAGAGTTCGTGGGTGATCTCGTGTTCGGTAAATATCAGAAGAAATAGGCCAGGCAGGGCGGGCCTTTTTGACCCGGTGTAGGGCGGGTCCTTTTGGACCCGCCGAGGATCGAACAATGCGCAACGTGATGGTCGCCGCGCTCGTCGCGCTGGCCGTGGCAGGCGTGGCCGCGCAAGGCCAACCGGCGGCGGCAGCAGCGGGGCGGGCCTTGTCAGGCCCGCCAGGGTACACAGCCCCGCGCACCGCCGACGGGCAGCCCGACTTCCAGGGCTACTGGACCAACCTCACCTACACGCCGTACGAGCGGCCGAAGGAGCTCGCGAACAAGCCGTTCTATACCGAGCGGGAAGCGATCGACGCGTTCAACACGGCGGTCGCCGAGTCGCAGAACCAGGTCGTCCACTACGTGAACGCCGATTACGGCGCGACGCCGGTGCAGACGGGCGCCAAGCCGAACCTGCGCACGTCGCTCGTCATCGATCCGCCCGACGGACGCATTCCGCCCCTCCTTCCCGAGGCGCAGAAGCGCGAGGCGGCGCGCGCCGCGGCCGAGCGCGGCGGTCCGCTCGCGCGCACGTGGCGCGACGACCGCGGCACCGTCTGGTGCGTCTTCCACGATCGCGTGGTGCCGGCCGTCGTCGCCCCCTACGGCAGCAACTTCCACATCGTGCAGTCGAAGGACTACATCGTGCTGACGTACGAGTGGAACAGCGAGCACCGCGTGATTCCGCTCGACGGGCGTCCGCACGGCACGGTGCCCTCCTACATCGGCGACTCGCGCGGCCGCTGGGACGGCGACACGCTGGTCGTCGAGACGACCAACTTCACACCGAAGCGCACGTTCCTCGGCTCGCCGGGGACGCCGAGCGCGGTCTCGATGACGCCGTCGTTCACGCTCACGGAGCGCTTCACGCGCACGGCGGACGACACGATCGTCCACACTTACACGGTCGAAGACCCGGCGACGTGGACCAGGCCGTGGACGGTGGAGATGCCGATGCATCGCATCAAGGGGCCGATGCTCGAGTACGCGTGCAACGAGAACAACGTGGACGCGTTCACCACGCTCAGGAATGCGCGTGCCCAGGAGGCGGGCAAGCTGCCGCCGCCGGACCGGGTCAGGAACGTGGACGATCCGAAGGCCACCGTCATCCAGCGGGAACAGAAAGGCGACGGCGCCGGGAAGTGAGGTTCGCGGCGGCTGTCACCATCGGGGTCGTCGCGCTCGGCGTGTCCGCGTCGGCGTCGCTGCGCGCGCAGCAGCCCTTACGCCCAGGTCCGGCGCAGGCGCGCACCGTGAAGGACGGCGTCTACACGGCGGCGCAGGCGGCGCGCGGCTCGGCCATCTTCCAGATGCGCTGCGCGCTCTGTCACGGCGACAGGCTCGAGGGGCTGGCGGGGCCGCCGCTCGTCGGCGACGTCTTCCTCGGGCCGCGTGACAGGCAGCCGGTCTCGGATCTCTTCGACAAGATCCACAACACCATGCCGGCCGATGCGCCGGGGACGCTCGAGCCGCCGCAGGTCGCGGACGTCGTTGCTTTCATCCTGCAGGCGAACGCGTTTCCCGCAGGTGGCGCGGAGCTTGGCGCCTCCGACGCGACGCTGAAGCAGATCGCGCTCGTCGCGGCCAATCCAACGCCCGCGACGGCGGCGACGGGGACGCCGACGGCATTCCCGGTGACCGGCACGCTGAACCAGGTGATGCGCGGCATTCTCTTTCCGAGCTCGAACGTCCTGTTCGACGTGCAGACGAAGGACCCCGGCGCGGGATCGAAGGGCGGCGTCGCGCGCGCCGATGCGTCCACCACCTCGACCCGCTACGGCGACGTCTACGCGCCATGGGTGGTCGTCGATGCGGCGGCGATTTCGATCGCCGAGATCGGCCCGGTGCTGATGCAGGCGGGGCGCCGCTGCGAGAACGGCAAGCCGGTACCCGTCGATCGCGCCGACTGGCAGCAGTACGTCCAGGGCGTCGTGGACGCGGGCCGCGCGGCCTACCGCGCATCGCAGACGCGGAACCAGGAGGCGGTGAGTGATGCGACCAACGTCATCTCCGACGCCTGTGCGAACTGCCACCGCGTCTATCGGGACGTGCCGAGCGCCGCGATGCGCTGCATGCCGCCGCGCTGACGCCCACGCCCTGCGCGCGTTCGACGTCCCAGCCCTCTAATCCGGCTCGCTTTCCTGTAGGAACCCGCAGCCCGCCTGGCCGACGGCCGGAAATTGTTCGCCGGATCGTCGTTCGAGGGTGCGCCGAAACAATAGGGACGGGGCCGGCCGGCGGTGCGTCCGGCCCCGTCCTGATGTATTGTTACCCCCATTACGAAGGAGGGGGCGTGTACAAGACCGTCGCTTTAATGACCTTCGCGTGCTGGGCGTTGCTGACAGCGGGCGTTATCGGCCAGGGCTCCGCGTCCGCGCCTGCCCGTCCCTCGCTGGACTACGAGTACTTCAAGGCCAAGGTCCAGCCGATTTTCCTGAAGAAGCGGCCCGGGCACGCCCGCTGTGTCTCGTGCCACGGCCAGGGTACGCCGCTGCGCCTGCAGCCGCTCGACCCTGGCGCAACGACCTGGACCGACGAAGAGTCGCGGAAGAATTTCGACGTGATGCGCCGTGTCGTGGTGCCGGGCAGCCTGAAGAGCAAGCTGCTCATCCATCCGCTTGCCGAGGACGCGGGCGGCGACTTCTACCACAACGGCGGCAAGCACTTCGCGTCGCAGAACGATCCCGAGTGGCAGACGCTCCGGAACTGGGTGATGGGACAGACGAGCGGCACCAACTGAAAGGCTGACGATCATGACGAATAGACAGGTGATTCTCCGCTGTGTCGCGGTCACCGCCGCGATCTTCTTGTGCACGATGGGCCTCACCGCTCAGGACCACGGCGGCAGGAAAGTCCGGATCCTCCAGACCAACAGCGCCGGCGACAACATCCATGTCATCGATCCCGCGACCAACAAGGTCGTCGGCGTGATCGAGGGCATCGAGGTCAATCACGGCGTCGGCGCCTCGCCCGATGGCAGCCGCATCTACACCAGCGACGAGGCGGAAAGCACGCTCGACGCCGTCGATGCAAAGACGCTGAAGATCATCAAGAAGGTCAAGTTGAGCGGCCATCCGAACAACATGGCCGTCGGCAAGGACGGCCGGCGCGTCTATGTCGGGATCGCCGAGGCGCCGGGCGGCGTGGACGTCATCGACACGGCCACCATGACCCGGGTCAAGACCATTCCGACGAAGGGCCCCATCCACAACGCGTACGTTACGCCTGACGGCAAGTACGTTGTGGCCGGTTCGATTGCCGGCAAGAGCGTCAACGTGATCGACGCGGCGACGGAAACGCCTGCGTGGACGCTCGACGAGGATCTCGGCGTACGCCCGATGGCGTTCTCCGCCAATCCCGACGGCTCGACGAAGTGGATCTTCGTGCAGATGAGCGGTCTCAACGGATTTGCGGTCGTCGACTTCGCTACACATAAAGAGGTCAAGCGGATCAACAACCCGGATCTGCCGCCCGGAAAGGCGACCGTGCCCGAAGGGTCCGACCCGTCGCATGGCATGGCCGTCACTGCCGACCAGAAGGTCCTCGTGGTCTGC
>DATNCQ010000096.1:0-2376 GCA_035571515.1 Vicinamibacterales bacterium | reverse complement strand
AGTTCCACGGCGACATTCGACGGGATCGGAAACGGTGGCGTGAACGCGTCCGTTTGCGGCTGGTCGGGCAACGCCGACATCACCCGAACGTGCCTGCCGGCGGCGTCGTCCGTCGAGATGTACAGGTAATGGAACTTGGAGCTGTTGTAATAGCAGATGAGCCCTGCCATCTGCTGGAAATGGCGCGGCTCGAACTCGATCCGCGTGGACGCGCGATAGCAATGCGACTGCTGCCGCCGCGCGACGAGAGCCTGCTTGAACAGGCTGCCCACCGTTTCGCGTCCGTAGAGGCGGAGAAATCCCGGACGCTCGGTCAGACTGAACAGCTCATCGGGCCACGGCGACCGCAACCACTGGAAATCGATCGGCAGCGGCGCGCCGTCGAAGTTCTCGCGGGCCGGCGCGCTCGGCGCGACCTGCGCGGTCGAGCGTGGCGCTTGACTCTCCACCGTCGGCAGGCCATCGCCGGCCACGGTCCGTAGCCATCCGTCGTCTCCCCAGACCATTTTCTGAATCGCGGTCTCCCGCCCCAGCGTGCATCTTCCCCGGTTGGGCAGCGGCCGGCCGCACAAATACACCATGTAGGTGCTGCCGTCCGGCGTGTCGACCAGATCGGCATGGCCGGCACGCTGCAGCACGGCGTCCGGCCGATGACGCGCGGTCAGCACGTGGACGTCGGGATGCAACTCGTACGGACCTTCGATCCTCTGTGCGCGCGCCATCGTCACCGCGTGGCCCCAGCTGGTCCCGCCCTCCGCGGTGATCAAATGGTAGTAGCCGTCCCGCTTGTAGACGTGCGGGCCTTCGGTCAAACCGAGCCGGGTGCCGGAGAAGATGACGCGGCGTTCCCCGATCAGCCGCTGCTCTGCCGGGGAGAACTCCTGGAGGACGATGCCGGCGAAGCGATTCTGGCCGGGACGGTGATCCCACAGCATGTTCAGCAGGTACGTCTTCCCGTCGTCGTCGTGGAAGAGCGACGGATCGAAGCCGCTGCTGTTGAGATACACCGGATCGGACCAGTCGCCGTGGATGTCGGTGCTCGTGACCAGGTAGTTGTGGAAATCGCGGAGCGATGCACCGGACGCGCCGGCGACCGTGGTGCGGCCGTATCGCTTCACGTCCGTGTAGACCAGATAGAAGCGACCGCCGGCATGGGTGAGATCCGGCGCCCACACGCCGCACGAATCGGGATCGCCGAGCATGTTCAGCTGGCTGGGCCGCCGCAGCGGACGCGTGAGCAGGCGCCAGTGCACCAGATCGCGCGAGTGATGGATCTGCACGCCGGGAAACCACTCGAACGTCGAGGTCGCGACGAAATAGTCGTCGCCGACGCGGACGATGGACGGGTCCGGGTTGAATCCGCGAAGGATCGGGTTACGAATCATGCGGCTCCCGGACGAGCGTCCAGAGAATCAACGCGCCGATCAGATCGAGCACGCCGAGACAGACGAAGAACGGCGTGTACCCGATGGCCGCGACCAGGGCGCCGATGATCAACGAGAATACCAGCACGCCGCCGTTGCCGCAGGTGCCGGCCATCCCCGCGACGGTGGCGACCTCGTTGCGCGCGAAGAGATCCGACGCCATCGTGATCACCGTCACCGACAGCGTCTGGTGCGCGAAGCCGCCCAGGCACAACAGTGCGACCGCCGCGTAGGGGTTGTCGACCAACCCGACAAAGCTCATGCCCATCATCAGCACCGCGCCGACCGTAAAGGCGCTGCGGCGCGCATTGATCAGGCTGAGCCCGGCGTGCTTCTGCAGCCAGAGGCTGACGACGCCGCCGAACATCGACCCGAGATCGGCCGCGAGGAACGGCATCCAGGCGAAGAGGGCGATCTGTTTCAGATCGAAATGCCGCACCGAATTCAAATACAGCGGCATCCAGAACGTCAGCGTGCCCCAGGTCGGGTCGGCAAGAAATCGGGGCAGCGCGATGCCCCAGAAGTTCCGCTGGTGCAGGATGCGCCCCATCGACGGCCGGGTGCCGTCGCCTCTGAGATGCGCCTCCTGGCCCGAGACGATGTAGTCGCGTTCGGCGGCCGAGAGCCTCGGGTGGCGATCGGGTGAGTAGTAGAAGGACAGCCAGAGCGTCACCCACGCCAGACCCATGAGGCCGGTGATCACGAACGCCGCGCGCCAGTTGTAGGTGAGAATCGCCCACACCACGATCGGCGGCGCGAGCATCGAGCCGACCGACGCGCCGATGTTGAAGAGGCCGCCGGCGAGGCCGCGCTCTGTGGCCGGAAACCACTCCGCCGTCGCCTTCATTCCCGCCGGGTTGGCGCAGCCTTCGGCAAAGCCGAGCAGTCCGCGCAGCCCGGCGAACGCCGGCCAACTGTGCGCCAGGCTGTGCGCCATGCTGACGAGCGACCA
>DATNCQ010000095.1:0-91758 GCA_035571515.1 Vicinamibacterales bacterium | reverse complement strand
TGGATCGATCGGTTCGACGTGTTCGGACTCGGGAGGAACGTGCCGATCGCGATGGGAAACCTCAACAGCTCGATCTTCGCGCTCGTCAACGGCCGCTTCGTCAACATCACGCTTCCCTATCCGATGGGGTTCTTTGCGAAGAACGTCGACGCGCGCATCGACGACGCGAATGCCGGGTGGAAGGGACGCGCGCTCTGGTCCACCTACGGGACGCGGGCGATGTTCCACCTCGAAGGCGGCACAGCCAACCGCCCGAAGGCCGTCAGGATTCAGCTTCGTCCCGATCCGCTCGCGCGCTGAGTCCGCGGCGTACGTAGGGGCCGCCTTTAGGCGGCCCGACGGTTTAATTGCTGCGCAGCTCGATGCGCCCTTTGGGGCTGTCGAGCGTCGCGATGAGCGACGGCCTCGCACCACGACGCACCGGGAGATTCAGACCGAGCTGCTTCAGGATGCGCGCCATCCGCTCGGGCTCGGGATGCTCGGCGCGGAGCGCGCGCAGCGAGAGGCCGGGCGCGGCGGTCGTCGCGGGATGCGGCGATGTTCCCCAATCGATGAAGTACGGAACGAGGCGCTCCTCCAGGATCACGTTGGGATCGGTATATCGCCACGACAGAACGACGCCATCGGGCCGCTTGCGGCTGCCGGCGATGACGTCGCCGAGACGCACGCCGCTGGCGCGCGCCCGATCGACGAACGGCGCCAGGCCGGTTCCCTTGGCCACCCACGTCAGGAGGCGTGGCGCCTTCAATTCGTCGATGCCGAAGCGGCGCGGACCGTCCGGCTTCGGCTGTTCGGGATCGGGTCCGATGATCTCGAGGTATGTCGACGATCCAAGTGCGATGAGCGCGTTCCGGGTGCCAAGCCCCGGATGCTGGCCGCCGGCGCTCGCGCGAACGCCGGTCAGCTTCTCGATCGCCTGGATGCCGAGCTCCAGATCGGGCGTCGCGTAGACGAGATGATCGACGCGCGCAAGGACGTCGTCTGACGGCACCTGCATCGCAAGCGCCGCAGTCGCGGCGAGAACGATCGAGACGCCAGCAACGATCGGTTTCACGACCACAGGGGATGGCTCGCGCGGTTCCTACCGATCCGCGGCTTCCGACTTCGACCGCGAGGCGCGCCGTGGACGCGCGGCCTTCGCCTTTGGCCTGGGACCAGTCGTCTTCCGTTTACGCGCGCCCTTCTTCGCGGGCGACACCGGCGCGGGCTCGACGTCGATCGCGACGGCCTCGGGCGACTCGACCGGTTCCGCCTCGACGATCGGCGGCTCTTCGATCGGCTCCGCGAGGACCGATGACGGTTCGTCCACGACGACTTCGCCGGCGACGTCGAGCGGAGTTTCTTCCATCTCTTCCACGTCGACATGCAGCGCCGGCGCCGTCATCTTCGGACCGGCAAACACACGGAACGCGCCGTGCCGATCGCGTTCGAGCTTCAGCACGCCGTCCTTGGCCGCGGCGCGCAGGAGATCGACGACGGAGGCGAAGCCGTACTTGCGCTCGTCGAAGCCCTCGATCCGCGTCTTGAGGAACTGTTTGGCCTGGCGGACGTACATCGGCCATCTCGGCGCCGGTGACACGCTCGCGAATGCCTGCTGCAGCGCGCGGATGCCGTCCTGCATCGTCATCGGCGACGCGGGCATCGATTCTTCGTCTTCGTCTGCCGGGTCCGAAACGCCCCGGCCTCCACTAGCCGGCTGATATGCCGCGTCCGAAAGGACCCGGCCTCCACTGACCGGCTGATCTGCCGTGTCGGACATGACGCGGCTTCGGCTCTCCGGGACGGGCGCGACTTCGACGTCGCCATCCTCGCGCGACTCGACCATCATGCTGCGGCCGGCGCTCTTCAACGTGACCGAGCCGGTCTTCGCGACCTTCTCCATGAAGTCGCGGAAGCTGCTGGCGCCGTATTCGCGTTCGGAGAACGTCGAGTCGAGCTGCAGCAGCGTGCTCTTCAGCAGTCCCAGCTGCGGCGCGACCTCGCGCTCGGACAGGACCTTGAGGGCGCGTTTCACCAGCGGCAGCACCTTCGCGACGTCGCTCGCCGCGCCGGCCGCGGGCCTCTCGCCGCGCGCGCCGCTTCTGCCGCCGCCGCGGCTGCCGACGAGGTTCTCGTAGGCGATGAACTCGTGGCAGTTCTTCTGCATCGTGAGGCTGGTGAACTGGCGTCCACCGACCACGATCACCTTGCGGCCGTACTGTTTCAGCTTTTCGACCAGCGAGATGAAGTCGCTGTCGCCGCCGACGATGACGAAGGCGGTGATGTGGTCGTGGGTGAACGCCATCTCGAGCGCGTCGAGCGCCATCGTGATGTCGGCGCCGTTCTTGTCACCGCCTGGCGTCATGTTGCGCTGCACCATGCGGATGGCGTGCTGCGTGAGGACACGGCTGTAATCGCCCGCGCGCTTCCAGTCGCTGTAGGCGACCTTGGTGACGATCTCGCCGCGCTCCTTGATGGCCTCGAGGATGAGGCCGATGTCGAACTGGCCGCCGATGGTGTTCTTGACGCCGATTTCGACGTTGTCGAAATCGATGAACACGGCGATCCGTGTAGTACTTGTCGTTGTTGTCGGGATGTTCACGTGTGACTTCCGCCGGGCAGTCATTTCCGCCGCGCTCGTCGCGGGGCTATGTTGCCGGGCTCAAATATGCCGGGAGCCTTGGTAGCGAGGTGGTCGGCCTGCAGGTCCGGCGTCGAATAGAACCGACCAAGTATAGCGCGTCGATAGCGTGGGGCGGTTAGGTGTTCCCGGCGAGCGGCTGTGGATTTTCGATGTCCGCGGGAACGATTCTGGTGAAGTGCCCGCGCTGCAGAAGCTCGCGCCCCTTGCCACCCCGGCCGGTCACCTCGTATTTCGCCGTGCTGATGGTCTGTTCCCCCCCGCGGCTGGTCTCCACGCGCAGCAGGTCGCGGTCGCCGCTCGACGCGATGAAGCCGAGCACGCGGTCCTCCTTCCCCGTCAGCTTGATGAGGATGACGCCCTTGCCCGGCCCCGAGAGGTAATTCACCTCGTCGGCGCGGCAGAGGAGCGCACGCGCGTCCGCGGTCGCGGCGATGACGATCTCGGACCCGGTCACGCGGGCGACGCCGACCACCTCGACGCCCTGGCTCGGGCGCGCGAAGCGGCGGCCGGCACGCGTGCTCGCCTCCACGAACGGCTCGAAGCTGAACCTGAGGCTGTAGCCGTCGCTGGTGACCGCAATCGCGTGCACCGGCGGGGTCGGATCGGGCGGTCCGCCCCTGCGTGCCGCAGGCGTCGCGATGTCACCCGCCGCGCGCGCGTCGAGGCTGAACGCCGCGACGATCCGCTCGCCGTCTTTCAGCTTGAACAGCTTCTGCACGGGCTCGCCGTACCCGGTCGAAGCGGGCACGTCGATGATGCGCGAGGTATAGGCGACGCCGAAGTTGCTGAAGAGCACCACCGTGGCGCGCGTGCTGCCCTGCATCACCGCCAGCACCGAGTCGCCCTCGCGCAGTCGCGTCGTCGACAGGTCGCGCACCTCCTTCTGCCGCTTCACCCAGCCGTCGCGCGACACGATGACGACGTTGTCCTCCTCGACGATGAAGTCGTCCGCGGTGAACGAAACCTCTTCCTCCGTTTCGATCAGCGTCCGTCGCTTGTCGTCCTTGCCGCCGTAGGTCTTGTGGATCTCCTCGATCTCGTCGCGAACGACCTTCCAGCGTCCCTCTTCGTCCTTGAGCAGGCTGCTGATCTGGCGGGCGCGTTTCCGCTTGTCGGCCAGCTCGTTCTGGATGACGAGGATCTCGAGCCGCGCCAGGCGATACAGCTTCAGCTCGAGGATCGCGTCGGCCTGCTCGGCGTCGAGGCCGAAGCGCTTGATGATCTTCTCCGCCGAATCGGCCTTGCCGTCCGACTTGCGGATGATCCGGATGATCTCGTCGAGCGCGTCGAAGACCTTCTCGAAGCCTTCGAGGATGTGGATGCGCTTCTTCAGCGCCTCGAGCTCGTGCTCGAGGCGATTGGTGACCACCTGCAGCCGGAACTGCAGGAAGTACATCAGCGCGGTGTGCAGGTCGAGCCGCTCGGGCCGGCCGACTTCCTCGTTCTCCGTCGGGATCAGGCACGTCAGGTTGACGATGAAGTTGGTCTGCAGCGGCGTGTTCTTGAACAGGTACGCCATGACCATCTTCGGATCGGCGTCCTTCTTGATCTCCAGCGCAATCCGCACGTCGTCGGTCGAGACGTCCTTCACGTCGAGCAGCGGCGGCAGCTTGCGCGTCAGCACGACGTCGGCGATGCGCTCGACGAGCGCCGCCTTGTTCACCGCGTACGGGATGCTCGTGATGTAGAGCGTGCGTCCGCCGCGCGTGCCCGAGCCTTCCTCCCACGTGGCGCGCAGGCGCACCGTCCCCGAGCCGGTCTTGTAAATCTGCTTCAGCTCCTCCGGTGAATTGAGAATCTGGCCGCCCGTTGGAAAGTCCGGACCCTTGACGTAGCGACAGAGCTGAACGCTGCTCAAGTCCGGGTTGTCGAGCAGCTTGGTCAACGCGGTGCAGATCTCGCCGAGGTTGTGCGGCGGAATGTTCGTCGCCATGCCCACCGCGATGCCGGTCGTGCCGTTGATGAAGAGGTTCGGAATACGCGCCGGCAGGACGACGGGCTCGGTCTTCGTGCCGTCGTAGTTCGGGCGGAAGTGCACCGTCCGCTGCTCGATCTCCGACAGCATTTCGTCGGCGATTCGCGCCAGGCGGCATTCCGTGTAGCGCATCGCCGCCGCGCTGTCGCCGTCGAGGGAGCCGAAGTTGCCCGAGCCGTCGATCAGCGGATAGCGCAGCGAGAACGCCTGCGCCATGCGCACGAGCGTCTCGTAGAGCGCCGCGTCGCCGTGCGGGTGGTAGCTCCCCATCACGTCGCCGACGACCTTCGCGCACTTCCGGTGCTTGACGTCGGCCGTCAGGTTCTGCTGCCACATGGTGTAGAGGATGCGCCGCTGGACCGGCTTGAGGCCGTCACGCACGTCCGGCAGGGCGCGCGAGGTGATGACCGAGAGCGCGTAGTTCAGGTAGCGGGTCTGCGCCGCTTCGTGCAGCGGAACGACTTCGGCTCCGCCCGGCGGTGGCGGCGGTGGTGATTTGCTTTCGGGGAGATCGAAAAGGGAAGGCTCGGACCTGCGTTTCGCCATCAGATCGAAATCATCTTACCCGGGTTCATCCGGTTCTCGGGATCGAGGGCGCGCTTGATTGCCTTCATCACCTCGAGCGACTCGCCGTGCTCGGCCTCGAGGTACGCCATCTTCCCGACGCCGACGCCGTGCTCGCCGCTGCAGGTGCCGCCCATCGCGAGCGCGCGGGCGACGAGCCGCGCGTTCACGTCCTTCGCCTTTTGCAGCTCCACCGCATCGTCGGGCGCGAGGGGGAAGATGAGATGGAAGTTGCCGTCGCCGACGTGCCCGACGAGCGGCGCGAGCATGCCCGCCTTCTGCACGTCGGCGCGCGTCTCGAGGACACACTCGGCCAGGCGGGAAATCGGCACGCACACATCGGTCGTCCACGGCTTGCAGCCCGGACGAAGCGCCACTGCCGCATAGAACGCGTTGTGCCGCGCCGTCCACAGCTTCGATCGCTCCTCCGTCGTCGTCGCCCACTGAAAATCGCGCCCTCCGTTGTCCGCCGCAATTTCCTGCACCGCCGTCGCGCTTTCGCTGACAGCCGCCTGGCTGGTGCCGTGGAATTCGAAGAAGAGCGTCGGCTTCAGCGCGCAGTTCAACTTCGAGTAGCGGTTGACCGCCTCGAGCTGCGCTTCGTCGAGCAGCTCGATGCGCGCCACGGGAATCCCGAGCTGCACCGTCGTGATCACCGTCTGCACCGCGCCTTCCATCGTGTCGAACGGGCAGACGGCGGCCGAGACCGCGTCCGGCAGGCCGAAGAGCCGGACGGTGATTTCGGTAATCACGCCGAGCGTCCCCTCGGAGCCGACGAACAGCCGCGTCAAATCGTAGCCGGCCGACGATTTGCGCGCGCGGCTGCCGGTGTGAATGACGCGGCCGTCGGCGAGGACGACGGTCAGGCCGAGGACCGCCTCGCGCATCGTGCCGTAGCGCACCGCGGTCGTCCCCGACGCGCGCGTCGCGGCCATCCCGCCGATGGTCGCGTCGGCGCCGGGATCGACCCAGAAGGCGAGCCCCTTGTTGTTCAACACCTTGTTGAGCGCCCGGTGCGTCACGCCGGCTTCGACCGTGGCGTCGAGGTCGTCGGCGTTGATCGCGAGCACGCGCGCCATCCGCGAGAAATCGATCGAAACGCCGCCGCTGAAGGCGTTGACGTGTCCTTCGAGCGAGGAGCCGATGCCGAACGGCACGACGGGCGCGCGATGACGCGCCGCCACCTTCACCATCGCGCTCACGTCGTCCGTGCTGGTCGGAAAGACCACGACGTCGGGGGCGGCGTGGTCGTGCCACGACTCGCCGTGGCTGTGATGCTCGAGCTGGGTCGGATTCGTCGTGCAGCGGTCGCCGGCCAGCGCGCGGAGGTCCGCGACGAGCGCGTCGCGCACCGGCGCGGACAGGACGGAGGGCATCGAGCGATTGTATTATTTGTGGTTTGCAATGAGTGATGATGGGAGACCACGCCATGAACTGTTACTCGGGTAAAGATCTTGCGCGCGCGTACCGGACCGTGCGCGAGAACACGATCAAGATTGCGGAAGAGATTCCGGAAGCGAAGCTCGATTTCGCGCCGGCGCCGGGCGTACGCACGGTGCGCCAGCTGCTGACGCACATCGCGCTCGCCGATTCCATCGCGGGGGTCCACAAAGAGAAGCGGACGAACTTCGACGGCTTCAACTTCCCGGCGCTGGTTGGACAGATGCAGGCCGAGGAAGCCAAGCCGCGCACGAAGGGGGAGCTGATCGCGCTGCTGAAGGAGCGTGGCGAGGAGACCGCCACATGGCTCGAGTCGCTCACCGACGATTTCCTCGCCGAGCCGTTCACGCAGCCCCGCGGCACGCCGGCGACCAAGAGCCGCTTCGAGATGATCATGGGCATGAAAGAGCACGAGATGCATCATCGCGGTCAGTTGATGCTGATCGAGCGGATGCTCGGCATCACGCCGCACCTGACGCGGGCGATGCAGGAGCGCTTCGCGGCGCAGGCCCGGTCGTAGTGGCGGGATCCCCGTTTACGAGCAGGACGCTCACGTTCCTGCGGGCGCTGAAGCGGAACAACGACCGCGAGTGGTTCCGCGCGCGCAAGGCCGACTACGAAGAGCACGTGCGCGGCCCGATGGTCGCGCTCCTGGGGCAGCTCGCGCGCGACCTGCCCGCGTTTGCGCCGGACTTGGTGTCGGATCCGCGCGTCTGTCTCTTCCGCATCTATCGCGACACGCGGTTCAGCGGCGACAAGCGGCCGCTGAAGACGAACGTCGCCGCCCACTTCCCGTCGCGGAAATTTCCGAAGGGCGAGGGGGCCGGCCTCTACCTCGAGGTGGCGCCGCAGTGGGTGTGGATCGGGGGCGGCATCTACATGCCGTCGCCCGGGGAGCTGCGCGCGATCCGCGCCCGCATCGCGGACGATCATCGCCGCTTCCATCGCGTGGCGACGGCGCCCGCGTTCCGGGCGGCGGTCGGCGAGCTCGGCGGCGAGCAGCTGACGCGCGTGCCGCGCGGCTACCCGAAGGAGCATCCGGCCGCCGATTACCTGCGCCGCAAGCAGTTCATCGGCGGGCGCGAGTTTCCGGCGGAGTTCGCGCTGAGCCCGCGCTTCTATCCGCAGCTGCTGTCCGTGTTCCGCGGCATCGCGCCGCTCGTTGGCTTTCTCAATACGGCCATCCTCTCGCAGGGCGCTACGGAACCGAAGGACGCGGGGCTGCACAGCTTCAACACCCTCAGTCCCCTCGCCCCCTAGGTCGAGGCTCCCATGCACGCGCCGGCGGACGAGTATCGAGCACGTCTCTCCGCCCGGCGCGCTACGCACGCCCGGCTGTCGCGCATCGACGAGCAATTCAGCTACGCGCGCCTCGCGGTCTTCGCTGCCGTGGTCGTGCTGATCGTCGGCGCGTGGCGCGGATGGGTGGCGCCATGGTGGATCGCGCTGCCGGTGGTCGGGTTCGTGGCACTCGTCGTGAGGCACGATGCCGTCATCAGGCGACGCGACGCCGCCGCGCGCGCGATCGCGTTCTACGATCGCGGTCTCGCCCGTATCGAAGACCGCTGGGCCGGCGGCGGCGAGCCCGGCGAGCGGTTTCGCAACCCCGAGCACCTCTACGCGAACGACCTGGACCTGTTCGGACCCGCCTCGCTGTTCGAGCTTCTCTCCATCGCGCGCACGCGGGCCGGCGAGGACACGCTGGCCGCGTGGCTCCTCGCGCCCGCGGAGCCGGAAGAGATTCGTGCGCGCCAGCAGGCGACGGGAGACCTGACTACGAGGCTCGACTTGCGGGAAGCGCTGTCGCTCGCGGGGACCGATGTTCGCGCCGCGGTGCATACGGAGGCGCTGGTCGCGTGGGCCGAAGCGGCGCCGCTGCTTGGCGGCACGTGGCGTCGCCCACTCGCGGTCATGCTGACGCTTGCCGCGATCGCGACCGCGGCGCTCTGGATCTCCACGGGCAACTCAGCGCCCTTCGTGACGGTCGCCATGGCGGAGATCGCGTTCTCGTGGCCGCTGCGCGAACGGATCCTCAAGGCGCTGCACGGCGCCGACGGGGCCGCGCGCGACCTCGACGTGCTCGCCGTCGTCCTCACGACGCTCGAGCGCGAGACGTTCGACGCGCCGCGGCTGACGTCGCTGCAGGGGCGGCTCACGCATGGCTCCGCGTTCATTCACCGGCTGCACTGGTTCGTCGAGCTGCACGCCTGGCAGCACAACGCGATCTTCGCGGTGCTGGCGGCCCCGCTGCTGTGGGGAACGCACCTGGCGCTCGCCATCGAGGCCTGGCGGCGGGTGCACGGCCGTCACGTCCGCGACTGGCTGATGATCTCGGGCGAATTCGAGGCGCTGGCATCGCTGTCGGCCTACCGCTACGAACACCCGGCGGATCCCTTTCCGGACATCGACGCTGCAGGCGGTCGCCACGCGACGTACGATGGCGAGGCGCTCGGCCACCCGCTGCTGTCGGCGGCACGCATGGTCCCGAACGACGCGAGCCTGGGCGGCGCGGGCGGGCCGCAGCTGCTGGTCGTCAGCGGATCCAACATGTCGGGCAAGAGCACGCTGCTGCGAACGGTCGGCATCAACGCGGTGCTGGCGTTCGCCGGGGCGCCGGTTCGCGCGCGGCGTCTTCGCATCTCGCCGCTGCGCATCGGCGCCACGCTTCGCATCCAGGACTCGCTGCAGGAAGGGCGCTCGCGTTTCTACGCGGAGATTAGCAGGATCCGGGCGCTGGCGGACCTGGCCGCGGGGCCGGTGCCGCTGCTGTTCCTGCTCGACGAGCTGCTGCACGGCACCAACTCGCACGACCGCGCCGTCGGCGCCGCCGGTATCCTCGGCGTGCTGCTCGATCGGGGCGCCATCGGGCTCATCACCACGCACGACCTGGCGCTTACTGACGTCGCGGCCAGGCTCGGTAGCCGCGCGTCGAACGTGCACTTCGAGGACCGCTTCGAGGCCGGAGAAATCGTGTTCGATTACGTCATGAAGCCGGGTCCGGTCACGCGCAGCAACGCCATCGCGCTGATGCGGGCCGTTGGCCTCGACGTCCCCCTCGACTTCGCTCAAGACAAGCCCCCCGACTTCGCTCGGGACAAGCCCCCCGACTTCGCTCGGGACAAGCGGGAGTGACATGGCCGACACCACAGCCGCCGCAACCTATGGCAGCTACCTGAAGATCGACGAGCTGCTGTCGCTGCAGCAGCCGCGCTCGGACGGACCGGAGCACGACGAGCTGCTCTTCATCGTCATTCACCAGGTCTACGAGCTCTGGTTCAAGGAGCTGCTGCACGAGTTCGATCACGTCGCGCGCCTGCTCACCGGCGACGAGCCGCATCGCGCGCAGCACACGCTGAAGCGCATCCTCACCATCCTGAAGGTCATGGTCGCGCAGCTCGACATCCTCGAGACGATGACGCCGCTCGAATTTCTCAGCTTCCGCGCGCGCCTCGAGGCGGCGAGCGGGTTCCAATCGGATCAGTTCCGCCAGGTCGAATTCCTCCTCGGCGCGAAGAGCGAGCAGGCAATCGCACGGTTTCCCGAGCAGAGCCGCGCGCGCGAGGCGCTGCTGCGCCGCTACCAGTCGCCGACGTTGTGGGACGCGTTCCTGCACTATCTGTCCCGGGAGGGGTATCGCGTGCCGGCGGGGCACCTGTCACGCGACGTCACCGCGCGTCCGGAGGCGTCATCGGAGATCCAGGGGATTCTCATCGACATCTATCGCCGCGATCCGAAGAACGCGGAGCTCTGCGAGCGGCTCGTCGATCTCGACGAGGGGCTGCAGGAGTGGCGATACCGCCACGTCAAGATGGTGCAGCGGACGATCGGCATGAAACAGGGCACCGGCGGCTCGAGCGGCGCCGCGTATCTCGCGGGGACGCTTGGTCAGCCGCTCTTCCCTGATCTCTGGGAGATCCGAGGCCACCTCTGAGCAACCCGCTCGCGCCGCACTACTCGCGCTTCCGGGTGAGCGAGCGCATCCTGCTCACCGGCCATTCGCATCAGGCCTGGCCGGACGTCGGCTTCGAGGCGCAGCAGCGCGCGTGGCTCGACGCGGCCGAACTCGTCGACGGGAAGTGGGAACGCGCCGCCGCGCAGGCGGACCGCGTGCGGGCCGGCTTCGCGCGGCTGGTTGGAGACCGGGCGACCAACATCGCGCTCGGCCAGAACACGCACGAGCTCGTCACGCGCTGGCTGTCGGCGCTCCCCTTCCGCGAGCGCCGTCGCATCGTCACGACGACGGGTGAGTTCCATTCGATGAGGCGGCAGCTCGATCGGCTGGCGGAGGAGGGGATCGAGGTCGTGCGTGTGGAGGCGCGTCCGGTGGATGTGCTCGCGGAGCGCGTCGCATGCGTCGTCGACGATCGGACGCTGGCCGTCATGATGTCGTCGGTCCTGTTCGAGACCGCCGAGATTGTGCCGGGCCTCGCGCGTGTCGCCGCCGCGTGTGACGTTCACGGCACGGCGCTCCTCGTCGATGCCTATCACCACCTCAATGTCGTCCCGTTCGACGTCCGGGCGATGGGACTTCAGGGCGCGTTCGTGACGGGCGGCGGCTATAAGTACTGTCAGCTTGGTGAGGGGAACTGTTTCCTGCGAGTGCCGGATGGCGCACGGCTTCGGCCGATCCTCACGGGATGGTTCGCGGAGTTCGAAGGGCTCGCGCACGCCCACACCGGTGGGGTGGTATACGCCGGCGACGCGAGGGCGTTTGCAGGCGCGACGTACGACCCGACGTCGCACTACCGGGCCGGGGCGGTGTTCGACTTTCATGTCGCGCAGGGCCTTACTCCCGAGCGGCTGCGAGCGATCAGCGTGCGGCAGGTGGGACTTCTGGCCGCTGAGTTCGCGGCGCTCGACGTCGATGCCTCCATCGCGCTCATTGATGAGGTGCCGGCGGCGCGGCGCGCCGGTTTTCTCGCCATCAGGACGCCGCGCGCGTCCGACCTGGCGCGTGCCTTGCGCCAGCAGGCGGTTTTTGCGGACGCCCGCGGTGAAGTCCTGCGTCTCGGCCCTGCTCCCTACGTCAGCGACGAGCAACTGCGCGCAGCAATTGCCACCCTGAGTCGCTTCATCACCTGAGTCGGAGTCGGATACGCCTCGTACGCGACTCCAACTCGCACACGCCGCGTATCCGAGTCTGACTCGAGAATGCGGCGTATCCGACTCCGACTCCAGATGGCGGAAGCGGGTGTAGCATCGCGGGCGATGGGGCGGATACCGGCGGGCGTGTGGGCGGCGCTGGCGGCCGCAGCCGTCGCGACCTCGCTGCTGCTGATGCCGGGAGCCGCGCGGCCGGACCGGGACGCGCCGATTGACGGCTTCGCCCCCGCCAGCATCGCGGCCGAGCGCGACATCGAGCGCCGCATCGCGCGTTTTCCCTCAACCCGACGCATCGACGCCGACCATCGCTACCTGACGGCGGAGCCACACGTCGCCGGCTCGCCGCGCGATCGTCTGCTTGCCGAGTGGACGCGCGATCAGTGGATCGCGGCCGGTCTCGACTCGGTCGAGATCGTCGAGCACCACGTGCTGCTGCCGTATCCGCGCAGCGCGTCCGTCGAGATGACGTCGCCTCCGCCTTCGCGCGCTGACGCGCGCTTCGGCGGACACGTCGTCTGGCATGCCACGCTGCGCGAGCGCGCCACCGACCCGATCGCCTTCCACGCCTACGGCGCAAGCGGCGACGTCACCGCTGCGGTCGTTTCCGCCGGCACCGGCACGCCCGCCGAGTTCGATCGCCTCGCCGCGCGCGGCGTCGATCTGCACGGCAAGATCGTGCTGGTCCACTACGCCGACCAGTACAGCTACCGCGGCTACACGGTCTATCTCGCGCAGCAGCGCGGCGCCGTCGCTGTCCTCATGTACGCAGACGCCGCGGATGCCGGCATCCAGCGCGGCGGCGTCGGATTCGATTTCCTCGTCCCCGGCGATCCGTTGACGCCCGGCTGGAGCTCGATGCCCGGCGCGCCACGCCTCCCGCCCGCGGACGCCCCCGCCCTGCCGTCCATCATGAGCGTGCCGATCGCCACCGGCGACGCGCGGGTGATCCTCGACGCGCTGCGCCGCGGCGAGGTGACCCTCCGGGTGCACGTCGAGAACGATGACGCCATCCGCCCGGTGTGGACGGTGGTCGGCCGCATCGACGGCGCAACGCATCCCGACCAGTGGGTGATCGCGGGCAACCACCGCGACGCATGGGTCTACGGGGGCGTCGATCCGTCCAGCGGGTCCGCGGTCCTCATGGAGATGGCGAGAACGCTCGGCGCGCTCGTCAAGAGCGGCGCACGACCGAAGCGAACCATCCTGCTGACGAGCTGGGACGCCGAGGAATTCGCCATGACCTCGTCAACGGAATGGGGCGAGCAGCACGAGACCGAGCTGCGCGAGAAGGCGGTTGCCTATCTGAACGTGGACGCCGCGGTCTCGGGGCCCACGTTCTCCGCGCGCGCCGTCCCGTCGCTCGCGTCACTGGTCGCATCGACCGCCGGGGTCGCCGAGTCGTCTGTCGAAACGCGCATCGGCGCCGGCTCCGATTACAGCGTCTTCCTGAATTTCGTCGGCGTCCCCATCGTCGACCTGCGCTTCGAGGGCCCGTACCGCGTCTATCACTCGGCGTTCGACACGCACGACTGGGTCTCGCGCATCGACCCGGGCTTTCTCCGTCACGCGCAGCTCACGCGCATCTGGACCTCGCTCGCCGTGCGGCTTGCGAATGCGGACCTGCTGCCGCTCGACCAGGTGCGATACGCGAGCCGCATCGGCGGCTTCCTCTCGGACGTGGAGCGGCGCCGGGGCGCACCGCTCGAACTCGCGTCGAGCGCGCTTGCGCGCTTCCAGGCGGCCGCCACACGTCACGCCGCAGCCGCCGCCACCGCCTTGTCCGGCGGCGATGCCGCGGCACTGGAGCTCATCAATCGCGCGCTGATGGACATCGAACGCGCGTTCACCGATCCGGCGGGGCTCGAGGGCCGCCCGTGGTATCGGCATCAGCTGTACGCACCGGCCTTCACCTATGCGCCGGAAGTGCTGCCGCTCCTGTCCGAAGCGATCGATGCTCGCGACCCGATACGCGTGGCGGAGGCCGAGCGCCGCCTGGCCGCGGCCCTCGATCGCGCGGCTCGTGCGCTTGCCCCGAGCGGAACCGAGGGGTCATAAAACCTTCACAACTTTCGGCTTGTCCGGAGCGTCATAATTTCGCCATGACCCAAACTGAGGCTTGCCGCGCCGTAGCCGCGCAGTGGCGAAGGCGGGCGTGGCTGGTGCCGGCTCTTTTTGCGCTTGCGCTCGGCGCATCCGCGCCTTCGCTCGTCGCGCAGGCGCGGCAGGGAGGCGCGGGCGGCGGCGCCCAGGGGGGCGCCTTCGGCCAGGGCGGTGGCGGCGGCCGCGGACAACTGCCTCCGCGCGACCAGACCGGTGGCAACGCATCGGGCGACCAGGCTGCGGGCACCGCGATCATCCGCGGGCGCGTCGTCACGGCCGACAACGGGATGCCCGTGCGCCGTGCGCAGGTCCGCGCCCAGGCCGGCGAGCTGCGGGCCAATCGCCTCGTCAGCACCGATGCCAACGGCCGCTTCGAGTTCAAGGATCTTCCGGCCGGCCGCTGGACGCTGACCGCGTCGAAGGCCGGGTTCATGACGCTCCGCTACGGCCAGAAGCGGCCGTTCGAAGCCGGCTCGCCGATCGAGATCGCCGATGGCCAGTTGATGGAACGCGCCGACTTCGCGCTGCCGAAGGGCGCGGCGATCACCGGCCGCATCTTCGACGAGTTCGGCGATGCCGTCGCGAATGCCCGCGTGCAGGTGCTGCGCTACCAGATCGTGCAGGGACAG
Organism: Vicinamibacterales bacterium; assembly: GCA_035571515.1. GTDB lineage: Bacteria > Acidobacteriota > Vicinamibacteria > Vicinamibacterales > UBA2999 > Gp6-AA40. The sequence goes on along the minus strand of DATNCQ010000095.1, from coordinate 77,324 downwards.
CGGCGCCTCAATCCTGCGGGCGGCGGGGATCAAACCGACGACACCGGCTCCTATCGCATCTACGGCCTCGCGCCGGGTGACTACTACATCAGCGCCACGCTGCGCGCCGGCAACGGTCCCTTCGTCGACGACAACAACAGCGACACGACGAGCTACGCCTCCACCTACTACCCCGGCGTCGGCTCACCGGTGGAAGCGCAGCGCCTGACGCTCGGCGTCGGGCAGGAGCAGCCGAACGTGAACTTCGCGCTGCAGCCCGTTCGCACGGTGAAGATCACCGGGACGGCGCTCAATTCGTCCGGCGCGGCGCTCACCAACGGAATGGTCACGCTGATGCCCGCCGACGCCGCCGGCGGGCCTGGCGGTGGTCCGGTGCTCTTCAACTTCGGCGGCAACGGCCGCGTGCGGCCCGACGGCAGCTTCTCGATCGCGAACGTCTCGCCCGGCAACTACACGCTGATGGCCGTCGCCGGGCCAGGCGGCGGACCGGGCGGCGGGCGTGGCGGCGGCTTCGCCTTTCGCGTCGGCGGCCCCGGTGGCTTCGACGATATCGAGATGGCGGCGGTGCCGCTGTCCGTTGGCAGCGAGGACCTGACGGGACTGACGGTCGTCACCGGCAAGGGCGCAAGCCTCAGCGGCAACGTCGTCGCGGCCGAAGGGTCGGTCGCCAAGCTGAATACGAATCAGATTCAGATCGTGGCGCAGCCGGCGAACGGCCAATTCGTGCCAGGCCCGCTCGGCAATCGGCCGACGCGCGTCGAAGCCGACGGCACGTTCGTCCTCACGGGCCTTGCCGGTCAGCGGTTCATTCGCGTGAACGGCCTGCCGCAGGAGTGGACGCTGAAGGCGGTGACGCTGGGCGGCGCCGACGTGACCGACTCGGCGCTCGAGTTCCGCGGCAACACGGAAAACTCCGGCCTGCAGATCATCGTCACTGACAAGGTGAGCGACTTGAACGGCAAGGTCACCACGGCGAAGGGGGACGTCACGCGCGACTATACGGTCGTCGTGTTCCCCGACGACCCCGCGAAGTGGGCGTTCCCGTCACGTTTCGTCAAGACGGCGCGCGCCGATCAGCAGGGACAGTTCCGCATTAGGGCGCTGCCGGCCAACGATCGCTATCTGGCCGTCGCGGTTGACTACCTCGAAGACGGGGAGGGAGCAGATCCGCAGTTCCTGGAGCAGATCAAGGGGCGCGCGACGCAGTTCGTGCTCGCCGACGGCGAGACGAAGTCGCTCGATTTGAAGATCGTGAATCGATAGGCGTGGGCGGTGGGCCGACCTGACGGTCGGCCCCTGCGCCCTGTTGATTTTCCCGCTCTACTGATTCTTTCCGCCCATCTGCACTTCGAAGCCGTCCGGATCCGCGACGTGGAAGCTGCCCTCGGTCGTGCGGATCATCAGCCCGCGCCGCTTCAACTCCGCTTCCACCGCCGGCTTGACCGACTTGTCGGTGTCCCAGCCGGCCAGCGTATAGGCGATGTGATCGATGCCCACCTTGGCGCCCGGCCGCTCGCTCGCGTTGCGCGCGATGAGGATGTTGTCGCCGAACGTCAGGCGGCACTGCTTGCCGTCGTCGTTCGATACTTTCATGCCGAAGAGGCCGGAATAGAAATCACGCGTCTTCTTGTAATCGGCGACCTGCATGGACACGTGATTGATGTAGGTCGCGTTCGCAGGGGCGGCAATCACCGTGGTCTCAGCCGCTGACGCGGCGGTCGCGGTGAGCGCCAGTGTCTGAATGAGCTGGCGACGGGTCAACTTTCCGTGCTCGTAGTCGTGCAGCAGCCTGCCGATGATGTGTTCCATGGGTCACCCTCCTTTCGCGGGCCCATCCTACACCCGCGGGCGGATGATCCGGTCGTAATCCTCGGGCGTGTCGATGTCGGCGAAGGCGCCCGGGTCGTCCACGTCGACGTGCACTTCCTCCGCCTCGTGCGCGTGGACCACGGGCTTGGCGCCTTTCGCGGGGTCCGCCCGCCGCAACTCGCCGAAAATCGAGCGATTGAAGATCACCGGATGGCCGTATCGGCCGGCGCGACGGGGCCTGACAAGGGGCGCGTCGGGGTGCGCACGGAACGCGTCGAACACGGCGCGGACGGTGGACGGGGAGATGAGCGGCAGGTCCACCAGCGTCACCATCGCCGCCTCGATGCCGTCGTACCGCTGCTCGAGCGCGGCGAGCCCCACGTGCAGCGACGACAGTTGCCCGTCCTCGAAATGAGGGTTCTCGACGGCGGCCAGCGACGCCTCGTCTCGAGGAAGCGACGCGCGAACAGCCGCCGCATCGCCGCCGATGACGACGACAATGGCCTCGGCGCCCCCCTCGCGCAGCACGCGCACGACACGGTTGAGGAAGGTCTCGCCGGACGGATCTGCCGGCAGGAGCGCCTTGGTGCGCCCCATGCGGGACGATTTGCCCGCAGCCAGCACGATGGCCGGGATCATTCCTTGCTGGCGAGCGAGGCCGGCAGCTTCTTCCACTGCAGCGACGCGGAGGCGACGTGCGGTTCGTCGATCCGGCCGCGGCGGACCGCGATCAGCTCGGCGAGGATGCTGATGGCGATCTCTTCCGGCGAGACGGCGCCGATATCGAGGCCGATGGGAGCGTGAATGCGCCCGAGGCATTCGACCGGCATCCCCTCCTCGACGAGCGCGTCGTAGATTTTCTTGACCTTCGCCTTGCTGCCGATCAGGCCGATGTAGCGCAGGTCGCGCGCCGCGAGCGAACGGAGCGCGTCGAGGTCGTGGCGGTGGCCGCGCGTGACGACGACGACGTAGGCGCTCGGCGGAATCTCGGCCTTGTGCAGCCAGTCTGGAATCGAGTCGACGATGATCTCCTCGGCCTCGGGGAAGCGCTCGGCGTTGGCGAACTTCTCGCGGTCGTCGAGCACGTGGATGCGGAAGCCGACGGGGCGCGCCACGTGCGCGAGCTGGTGGCCGACGTGGCCGGCGCCCACGATGTAGAGCTGCGGGGCCGCTTCAACGGGCTCGATGTAGACCGTCATCTGTCCCCCGCAAATGAGACCCGACTCCTCCGCGAAGTCGTCGGTGAGATCGTACTTGACGAGCCGCGGCTTGCGCGCAAGGAGCGCTTCCCGGGCCTTGCCGAGCGCGTCGTTCTCGTAGCAGCCGCCGCCGATGGTGCCCGAGATCCTGCCGTCCGGATACACGAGCATCTTGGCGCCGACCCGCTGCGGGGTCGACCCCTGCGCCGCGACGATGGTGACGAGCGCCACCTCGTCACCGCGCTCGAGCGCCTTCACGAGCTCGGTCAGGACTTCCTGGGACATACCGGTATCTTATCGGATGGGCCGTATCGGACGGGCCGGCTAAAGCCGGCCCCTACGGAGGATCTTGTGGGGCGGCTGAAGCCAGCCCCTACGGAGGATCTTGTGGGCCGGCTGAAGCCAGCCCTACGGACGGATCTCGCGGGCCGGCTGAAGGCGGCCCCCACGTACGGACTGTCGTCGGGGCCGCCTTCAGGCGGCCCTAGAAATAATCCGATCTCCAGTAAAAGACCTCTTCGGGACGCGCGGGGATCCCGGCGTTTCCGATCGGCCGCAGCATGAAGATATCGCGCGCCGGGATGCGGTTGGTCAGGCGGACTTGCGGCGGCACGGTCATCGCACGCGGCCACCACGCCCGAATGAGCGGGGCCGGGCGCGACGGTTCGCGCGCGAGTAGCACCTGCAGGATGGCGCCGAGGCGCGCGCCCGCCGGATCGCGGTCGCCGGCCTCCTCGAGCGTCCACCCCCCGGCGCTGACCGTCAGGACGACGTAGGCGGCGGCGGACGCGCCTTCCTCCGCGACGAAGAATTCGGTCTGCCGCTCGGTGCGCGTCTCTGTCCCGCGGCCCAGGCCGGCAAGCAGGCGCTTTTTCGCCAGCGCGTACTCGATGAGCGGCGGGTCGCGGCGCAGCGCGAACCGGACCCCGTCTGTTCTCGCCGCGTGCATCGCGGCGATCGCCGGCAGGTCGCGTTCCTCGCCCGACCGCACGAGCATCGCCGGAGCGCCACCCTTCCGTTCGACCTCGACGTCCACTTCGTCGAGCGGGACGGTGACGAAACCGACCCGCTGGTAGTACTGCTCGCCGATTTCCGAGAACAGTCCCGCGACGGTGGCACCTTCGCCGCGCGCGTGCTCGACCAGCTGGTTGACGATGGCGTGGCCGTACCCGCGCCCGCGCTCCTCCTGCCGCGTGAACACGGCGCCCACGCCGCACATCACGCCGTCCACGCCATCGAGCCGCATCGGCCACAGGTAGCGCTTGGCGGCCGCCACCCAGCGGCCGCGGTCGTCGAGCAGCGCGAACCGGCGCAGGTGACCGCGGCCCCACGCCGTCTTCAGTTGCGCGGCATTCCACTTCCCATAGGCGTCGCGCGTGAGCCCTTCGTTCCAGAGGGGATACGTCGCGTCGAGAATGTCTTCGAGAATGAGGCCTTCAGCCGGGACGAACCGCAAGGAGACTCCTCGAGAGTTGGAAGGTGGAAAGGCAGGCATTGTATCGCTCCCAATGTCCGCCCGTTTGGATGTACAAGGTGCGCATGACGACGACCGATTTGCGATATCCGATCGGCGAGTTCACGATGCCCCCCACCGTCACGGCGGCGATGCGCTCCGACGCCATCGCCGCCATCGCCGAGCTGCCCGGTCGGATGCGCGAGGCGGTGCGCGGCCTCTCGGACACGCAGCTCGACACGCCCTACCGCCCCGGCGGATGGACGGTGCGTCAGGTCGTGCACCATGTGCCCGACAGCCACATGAACGCGTTCGTCCGCCTGAAGCTCGCGCTCACCGAGGACCACCCGACGGTGAAGCCGTACGACCAGGACGCGTTCGCGAACCTCTCCGATCAGAGCCTGCCGATCGAGCCCTCGCTGTCGATTCTCGACGGCCTGCACGCGCGCTGGGTGGCCGTGCTGCGCGCGCTCGCGCCGGAGCAGTTCGAGCGTCCGTTCTATCACCCGGAAATCGGCGCCATCACGGTCGACTACCTGGGGCAGACCTACGCGTGGCACTCGCTGCATCACGTCGCGCACATCACGCGGCTGCGCGAGCGGGAAGGGTGGTAGAGTAGGGCGTCCGATGACCCCACCCCAGAAGGATTCACCAGCCAACAATCAACCCGACATTGGCGACGCGCTCGGCATGATCGAGACGCGCGGCCTCGTCGGCATGATCGAAGCCGCCGACGCGATGCTGAAGACGGCGAACGTCGTCCTCGTGAGCTGGCAGAAGGTGGATGCGGGGCTGGTCACCGCGCTCATTCGCGGCGACGTCGGCTCCGTGAAGGCTGCGACCGATGCCGGGGCCGCCGCCGCGCGGCGCGTCGGCGAGCTCGTCGGCGTGCACGTCATCGCGCGCCCCGCGGACGGCCTCGAAAAGATCTTCCCCATCCGGTAAGCCAAGTCGTCTTCGCGATCTTCAGTTCTTCATGCCCTTCAGTTCTTCGTGCCCCTTCGTGCCCTTCAGTTCTTCGTGCCCTTCGTGCTCTTCGTGGTTCCCTTCTTCGTGATCTTCGTGGCCGTCGCCGTGCGCCGGCGTCTCTCCCGCGCCGCGAGAGGACGGAGCGCCAGCTCTTCCCCGACCATCATCAACGCCTGCTCCGGTCGATCCAGGTTGTAGAGCTGCCCGTCCGCCGTCCGCGCGAACAGCTGATCGCCGCCGATGAACAGCGTCAGCGGGCCGCCATCGCCGATCGCCTCGTACAGGCGCACGCCGAACGCGCCGCGGAGCGTGGAGAGCAGCCGCCGCAGCCGCGGGATTGAGAAGCCGCGGCGGCGCAGGTCCGCCAGCACCTGCAGCTCCAGCACGTCGAGCGGCGTGTAGCGCCGCTCGGTGAAGCCGCCGGCCTCGGTGCGCTGGGGCGCGATGGCGGGGATGAACAGCCGCTTCGAATCCCACCACTGCAGTTGCCGCGCGGTGAGACCCGTCAGCGACGCGACCTCGCGCGACGAGTAATGCTTCTTGAGCCTCACGTCTGCTCGCGGGCGTGGCCGTCGGCAATCTTCGCCCCCGCGATGTCCTTGGCGGTCAGGCCGCCTTCGTCGTGGGTGGACCAGGACAGCGTGACGCGCCGGTAGTTGATGGTGATGTCGGGATGATGGTCGGCGCGCTCCGCATCGGGCACGAGGCGAGTGACGAACGCCACCGCCTCCGGAAATCCCTTGAACGTGAACTGCTTGCGGATCGCGTCGCCGTCACGCGTCCACCCGTCGAGCGCCTTCAGCGCCTCGTCGATCTGTGTCTGTGAAAGTAACGTCATAGCCCTGCTCATGCGCTTCGCGGCGGCCGCGAAGCGGTCTCTCCGTGGTTCACAGCCCGAAGCGATCCGGGCGCACGAGGTCGAGCGCCGGGTCGCGCGCCCCGCCGGTGACGAGGTCCGCGACGAGCTTTGCCGTCAGCGGCGCGAGCAGCACACCGTTCCGGTAGTGACCGGTGGCGTAGTACACGCCGGGCATTGTGGACGCTGGGCCAATCAGAGGCAACTCGTCCGGCGTGCCGGGCCGCAGCCCGACGCGCACCGTCTCGAAGCGCGCCTGCGGAACGGCCGTCAGCAGCCCCGCGCTGCCTGCGAGCAGGCGCGAGACGCCGTCGGCCGTCGCCGTCTCGTCGAACCCGGCCTCCTCGACGGTCGCCCCAACCAGCAGCGCACCGTTGCGCCACGGCACGAGGTAGCAGTCCGTCCCCCACACGACGTGCGACAACGGACGCTCGGTGAAGTGCAGGTGCAGTAGCTGCCCGCGCACGGGGCGAACCGGCGGCTGCACCGGCGGCACGCGGCCGCTCCAGCAGCCGGCGGCGAGAATCAACACGTCGCTCTCGATGCGGCCGGCGCTCGTCTTCAGTGCGATACCGTTTGCGGCGGCGCACATCTCGTCGACGTGCGCGGTCATGAACTCGGCGCCGAGACGCTCCGCGGCAGCCGCGAGCGCGAACGTCAGCTCCGCCGCGCGAACGTAGCCGTGCATCGGCAGTAGCAGCGCGGAGATGAGCCGCGGCGAGAGGCCCGCTTCGAGGCGGCGCGCCTCGTGCCCGGGCATCAACTCGTGCGCGATGCCTTCGTGCGCGAAGCGGCGGGCCGCCAGCGCCAGCTCCATCGCCGCGGCGTCATTACTCGCGACGTGCAGCGTCCCGCAGCGCTCGTATTCAATCGCCTGTCGTGAATCCTCGGCGGCGCGCGCGATGAAGCCGTCGTAGAGGGCGAGGCTTGCCACACCGAGCCGCAGCAGCGCGTCGATGTGCCCTTCGATGTAGGGCGCGAGGATGCCGGCCGACGCCTGCGTTGCGCCGTGGCCGATGCCGCGCATGTCGACGATGCGGACGCTGGCGCCGCGTGACGCGAGCTCGTAGCCGACGGCGCAGCCGATGATGCCGCCGCCGACGATGCTGACCCTCACGACCCGATTGTACCGAGCACGGTTGAGTTTGCACTCGGCCGCGCTCAGATCTCATACTCCGGTTCGTGCAGCCTCGGCCGAGCCGGCGTGCCCGCGCCGTGTCGGGCGCGAGGCCCTCCGGCGCCTCGACACCGCGTGTCGAGCTCGTGCTCTACGTCGGCGCGGACTCGTCCCATACCGCCGCGGCACGGCGCAACTGCGAGGAGCGGCTCGCGCGGTTCGATCACCGGCGCGTGCGCTTCGAGGTCTGTGACGTCAGCCAGCATCCCGACCGCGCCGAGGATGACGGCATCTGCTTTAGGCCCGTCCTGCTGAAGCGGCGGCCGCTGCCGCGCGCGTACGTCGTCGGCGACCTGTCGAACAGCACCGCCCTCGTGCACCTTCTCGTTTCCTGTGGAGTAGAGCCGCTTCGATGAGCATGATGAAGAAGATCCGCACGGGCGTGCCCGGCTTCGACGTCCTGACGACGGGCGGGCTGCCGGCAGGGCGCTCCACGCTCGTGGTCGGCCGCAGCGGGACGGGCAAGACCGTCCTCGGCCTGCAGATCGCGGCGCATCTGTGCCGCACGGGCACCAGAACCATCGTCGTCGGCATCGAGGAGTCGAAGGAAGACCTGATCGCCACCGGCGACACGCTCGGATTCAACCTGAGCGGGCTGACCACGCAGGGATTGCTGCACGTCGCGGACATGATGCGTGCGCTCGACGAGCCGACGATCATCAGCGGCGAATACGACGTCATGGGGCTCGTCCACCGCCTCGAGCACCTCGTGGCGCAGACCGGCGCACAAGCCATCGTTCTCGATTCCGCGACGGCGCTGTTCACGCCGCGGCCGCCGCAGGACCTGCTGCGCAGCCATTTTTTTCAATTGGTGCACTGCTTCCGGCGCCTCGGGCTCACGGCGATCATCCTCGCGGAAGCGCCCTCGGACTACGCGCAGCTGACCACGCTCGGCGTCGAGGACTACGTCTGCGACATGGTGGTGATCATGCGGCTGAACGTCGACGGCGAACGGCGGCGCCGGACGATCGAAGTCGCCAAGTACCGGCGCAGCGGCCACTACAAGGGCGAGTTTCCGTGCACCATCACGACGCGCGGCCTGGCCATCTTCCCGCTCGACGCGCCCGATCGCCCGGAGTCCGAGAGGATCGAACGCTACTCGAGCGGCGTCGCCGGCCTCGACGAGATGACGAACGGCGGCTTCCTGCGCAACTCGATCATGCTGGTGCGCGGACCCACGGGAAGCGGCAAGACGATGCTGGCGGGACTGTTCGCGCGCGCGGGCGCGCTGCGCAGCGAGCGCGTCGTCTACTACGGGTTCGAGGAGCCGCGGCCGACGCTCATCCGCAACTTCGACCAGATCGGCCTCGGCATCGGCGAGCTCGTGCGCGGCGGCGACCTGAAGATCCAGTGCCGCTACCCCGAGGCGACCAGCCTGGAGGATCTCCTCGTGGACCTGCGGCTCGGGCTCGAGGAATTCCAGCCGTCGCTCGTCGTGATGGACAGCATCTCGTCGATCGAGCACGCCTCGTCCGAGAAGGGCTTCCGGCAGTTCATGATCGGCGTGGCGTCGATCCTGCGCGGCCACGGGCGCAGCGCGCTGCTGACACAGACCGTGCTCGCCGGAACCGCGGCGGAGCATACGGCGCCGTACCTGTCGACGATTGCCGATGCGATCATCTCGCTCGACTACTCGCCGGCGGGGTACGAGCTGAATCGAACGATGCGTGTCGTCAAGATGCGCGGCTCGGCGCACGAAACGCATCCGTACCGGCTCGAGTTCGGCGCGGGCGGCCTGAAGATCGAGCGGTGGTCGTCGGACGGGTACGAGAACGCGGTGAGGGCGGAAGACCGATGGAAAGACGCCAGATCCTGATCGTTGACGATTACCCGGGGGCGCGCTATCTCCGCAGCCGCATCCTCAGCGAGGCCGGCTACGAAGTGATCGAGGCGAGTACCGGCACCGAGGCACTGAAGCTGGCGCAGACGCTGAGGCCGGCGCTGATTCTCCTCGACGTGAACCTTCCGGACATCAGCGGCTTCGAGGTGTGCGAACAACTGAAACAGGACCCGGCTACCGCGCACATCCCCGTCGTCCAGATCACCGGCGCGTGGCTCTCGGAGGACGCGAGGCAACAGGGCATGGCCAGCGGCGCCAATGCCTACCTCGTCGAACCGGTCGACGACGTGACGTTGTTGCGCAGCGTGGTGATGCTGATTGAATCCCTGACGTAGTCACACTCGAGCGTATTGGTTCCACCTGTCGACCAACCTCATCGCATCCGCGGCCTCGAACGTCGTAACGGATGAGCGTGGCAATGTTCTTGCTGAAATTCCGGCTGCATGGAAGCCGCAGTCGAATCCAGCGGGACGTTCGCTGAAGCGCCCGTATTCGTGATGGTGGACGCCGCCGAACGGCGGCGTCAGTCGCTGCGTTCTCCGCGGCAGGTGCCGCCGAAGCCGCCGGCGGAGACGGATGGCCGCACCCGGAAACCGCCGATCGAGCTCGTGCTCTACGTCAGCTCCATTTCCCCCCACTCGACGGCCGCGCTTCGCAACCTCCGCCGCGCCATGGCGCAGTACGCCAGCTCGTCCGTGAGGCTCACCGTCCACGATCTGTCCAAGGACCCGCAGCGCGCCGATCGTGACGGCGTGCACTTCACGCCCGCGCTCGTCGCCAAGACGAGCGGCGGACCGCGAACGTGGATTGTCGGTCACCTTGGCAACCCGCAGGTGCTTCAGGCACTGCTCGACTCCGCGCTCGAACCGCCAGAGTAAACTGGCGCCCTGCCTTCAGGCCCCGGATCACCCGCGGCGCTCCAGTTGCGCCGCGTCTGCGTCTTCTGCGGATCGAGCACCGGCAGAGGAACGCTCTACGCCGATGCCGCCCGGGAGCTGGCGCGCGAGATGGCCGCGCGCGGCATTGGCCTCGTGTTCGGTGGCGGGGCTGTCGGGCTGATGGGCGTCATCGCCGACGCGGTGCTGGCTGCCGGCGGCCACGCCATCGGCGTCATTCCGCACGCGCTCGTGGCGCGCGAGCTCGCGCACCGCGCGCTGCCCGATCTGCGTGTCGTCAACTCGATGCACGAACGCAAGGCGACGATGGCGTCGCTGGCGGATGCGTTTGTCGCCATGCCGGGAGGGTTCGGCACCCTCGAGGAATTCTGCGAGGTGGTCACGTGGACGCAGCTCGGCGTGCACCGCAAGTCGTGCGGGCTGTTGAACGTCGGCGGCTTCTACGATCCCCTGATCGCACAGTTCGACCGCGGAGTCGGCGAGGGATTCATCAAGATCGGGAACCGCCGTATCGTCGTCGCGCATGCCGATCCCGGCGCGCTGCTCGACGCGCTGGCGCAGGCGCCGGCGCCCCCCGAGGCGCCCTGGATCAGCGGTCCGGACGAGACCTGAAGGCTTGACCACGGCTGGGGACAAGTCCTCGTTCGGGAACAGCTGCGCACCAGAAAACAGGCGATAATTCGCAGGAAATCGCTCGAAATCAAGGGCATGTCCCTTGCTCTGCACCTTCCGATGTAGGGCCGGGCTTTCAGACCCGCCCGCGCCAGGAGTCATCATGGAGATTCGAACGAGCACGGTCGCGGTCGTCGCGGCGTCGTGCATCACGGTTGGGGCGGCCGGTGCGTTTATCGCGAGCCGGCCGGCGCGCGCGCCTCAAGCGGCTGCGCCTGTGGCCGACCTCGCAACCGGCGGGGTGGAGCAATCGGAGGCGGTCGTGTCCGACGCCGATACCGCCGTTGCGCCGCCTTCCGGGAACGCCTCGGGGCGTCCCGAGCCGGGTCGAGCGACGGCTGACAGCGCGCCGGCAAAGGCCGCGCCCGCAGCGCCAGTCGCCGCACCGCGCGCGAACGCGCGTCCGGATGCGGCACGCACTGCGCCCGCAGCGCCACGTCCGCAGCCCGCGGGCGTCCCGAACGCGCCGCGCGTGACGCAGGACGCGCGCGCGTCGATTCCGGAGGCAAGGCCGGCCGCGCCGCCGCCGGCGTTGCCGGAACCGCGGCCGGTTCAAACGGCCGCCGCAGCACCCGTCGCGGCTCCCGCATTCCCGGAACCCGTCGAACCGAAGGCGCCGCCGGCGCCCCGGTTCGTCGACCTCGTCGTCTCGACCGACTCGGTGCTCGGCCTGCAGATGGAGACCGCTCTCACGAGCGAGAAGGCGCGGGTCGAGGACGAAGTCGTCGCGCGCGTGACGCGTGACGTTCGCGTCGGCGACCGCGTCGCGATTCCCGCGGGCTCCCAGGCGCGCGGCGAGGTGACGATGGTCGAGCGCGGCGGCAAGCTGAAAGACCGGGCGCGGCTCGGCGTCCGGTTCACGTCCATCGTGCTCGCGGACGGCACGCGTGTGCCGCTCGAGACCGACACGATTTACCGCGAAGGTGACAGCCCGGGCGGCGAGAGCACGGCGAAGATCGGCGGCGGCGCGATTGGCGGCGCCATCCTCGGCGGCATCTTCGGCGGCGCGAAAGGCGCGGCCATTGGCGCGGCAACGGGCGCCGGCGCCGGAACGGCCGTCGTCGTCGCCGGCGGCCGGAACGCGGCGACCCTGCCCTCCGGCACGCCCGTCACGGTGCGGCTAGTCAAACCCGCCACCGTTACCGTCGAAGAATAAGTGTGGTCGCAAGGGCCGGCCTTTTAGGTCGGCCCACGCCCGCGCCCGTGTAGAATCTCCGACGAAGGAGATTCCTCATGATTCGCACCCGCCTCGCCGCGGCGCTGGCCGTCGCGGCTCTCGCAGTTCCCGTGTTCGCCCAGGTCAAGAAGGTCGACGTCCAGGGCGTCCAGAACTTCAACCAGATTGACGCCGTCTTTGCGTGCGGCGGCGCGACGGACGCGACCGGCGTGGCGAACCTGAAAAAGCAGGGCTTCGCGTCGATCATCAGCTTCCGGCTGCCGACCGAGCAGGGCGTCACCGAGGAAGAGGCCGCCATCAAGACGACCGGCATCAAGTACGTCCACCTGCCGCTCAACGGCGCGATGCCCGACCCGAAGGTCGCGGACGAATTCCTCGCGGCGGTCGCCGACAAGAACAATCAGCCGGCCTACATCCACTGCGGCGGCGGCGGGCGCGCCGCGGCGATGTGGATGATCAAGCGCGCGCTGAAGGACGGCTGGACGACGGAGCGGGCCGCGGAAGAAGCGAACGCGATTGCGACGCTCAACCCCGGGCTGAAGACGTTCGCAACCAGCTACATCGCCGCGCACAAGTAGGTTCGCTGGATGGTTGGATGGTTGGTGGTTGGTGGTTGGTGGAACGAATCATCGTGAAGGTTCCGAACCACTAACCACGAACCACTAACCACCAACCGGCCATGGATCCATCAGAATTCCGGCGTCACGGCCATGCGCTGGTGGAATGGATAGCCGACTACCTCGGTAACTCCGACAAGTACCCCGTCCTGCCGCGCGTCGCGCCCGGTGACGTTCGCGACGCGCTGCCGGACCTCCCTCCGGAAGCGGGAGAGCCGTTCGAGAAGATCTTCGCGGACTTCGAACGCGTGCTCGTGCCCGCGCTCACGCACTGGAATCATCCGGGGTTCTTCGCCTACTTCCCCGCCACCACGAGCGCGTCGGGCGTGCTGGCGGAGTTCCTGTCGGCGGCGCTCAACCAGCAGGCGATGCTGTGGAAGACATCGCCGGCCGCGACCGAGCTCGAGGACGTCTCGCTCACATGGCTGCGCCGCCTGCTCGGCCTCCCGGGCGCGTTCGACGGCGTCATCTACGACACGGCGTCGATCTCGAGCCTGCACGCGCTCGCCGCGGCGCGGCAGTGCGCCGTCCCCGACGTGCGCGAGCGCGGGCTGGCCGCGCGGACCGACGTCGGAGCGCTGCGCATCTACTGCTCCGAGCAGGCACACTCGTCGATCGACAAGGCCGTGCTGACCCTCGGCCTCGGCCAGGCATCGCTGCGAAAGATCGCGGTCGACGCGGCGTTCGCGATGAAAGCCGACGCGCTGCGCGCCGCGATCGACGAGGATCGCCACGCCGGCGTCACCCCTGTGGCGGTCGTCGCGACGATCGGCACGACCTCGAGCACCGCCGTCGATCCCGTCGCCGCGATCGCGCGCATCTGTCGCGAGCATCATGTCTGGCTGCACGTCGATGCCGCTTACGCAGGCGTGACGGCGATGCTGCCCGAGTGCGCCTCGCACTTTGGCGGCTGGGACGACGCCGACTCGATTGTGGTGAACCCGCACAAATGGCTGTTCACGCCGTTCGATCTCAGCGCGTTCTACTGCCGCCGCATGGACGTCGTTCGCGAGGCGTTCTCGCTCGTACCGGAATACCTGAAGACGTCCGAAGGGACGGCGGGAGTCCGCAACCTGATGGATAGCGGCATTCAGCTCGGCAGGCGGTTTCGATCTCTAAAGCTTTGGATGGTTCTTCGGCATTTTGGCTCGGAGCGCCTGCGCACCGTGCTGCGCGAGCACATCCGTCTTGCGCACGAGTTCGCCGCGCGCGTGGATGAGCACCCGGACTTCGAGCGCCTCGCGCCCGTTCCGTTTGCCACGGTCTGCTTCCGTGCGAAGCCACAAGCGGTCTCGCTCACGGCGCCTGAGCTGGATCGCTTCAACGAGCGCCTGCTCGACGCCGTAAACGCCGGCGGCGAAGTGTTTCTCTCGCATACCCGCCTCAATGGGGCGTTCGCGCTGCGCATGGCGATCGGCCACCTGCGCACGACGAGCGTCCACACGGGCCGCGCATGGCGGCTGCTGCTCGAGCATACGGCCGCGCTCGCGCGCGCGCGCTGACGGCCCTCGTCCGGCAACAAGCTCAATTCTTTCAATCGTTTCGTTCAGCTTCGCCAACGCCGCGGGCATTTTGCTTGCACCCTCGCGGGCCGGGAGAAACCGAACCGTCGCGCAGCGACGAGATGGACTGCAACGTCCAGGAGGAACCGCAAATGTTGAAGAAGTGCGCTTTGATCGCCGCGCTGATGCTGGTCATAGGGCCTGCGAGCGCGCGCGCCGACTGGTTGTTCACGCCGAACATCGGCATCGGCTTCGGCGGCGACACGCCGTCGAACGACAAGCTGACCTACGGCGCTTCGCTCGGGTGGATGGGTGCTGGTATCGCCGGCTTCGAAGCCGACTGGTCATACACGCCGACGTTCTTCGAGAACGACACCGACAATATCAGCTTCGCCGACAGCGACAACGTCCAGAACCTGATGGCGAATATCACCCTCGGCATCCCGGTGGGCGGGCAGCACGGCGCGGGCTTCCGGCCGTACGTCGTGGGTGGTCTCGGCCTGATGAAGACACACGTCGCCGATGCCGATCAGTTGTTCACGGTCGACAGCAACGACTGGGGCATGGACCTCGGATTCGGCGCCATGGGCTTCATGACCGATCACGTCGGCTTCCGCGGCGACCTGCGGTACTTCCGCGATCTGCAGGACACCGAACAGGTGGACGGCTTCACGCTCGCGACCGGGAACTTCGATTTCTGGCGCGGCACCGTCGGTCTCACCTTCCGCTGGTAGATCAGCCTGGTCGTTCGGATCGGCCGTCGATCCGAACGACTACGCCTCGAGCCGCCACGCTTCCTGCCATCGATCGCCGTCCGTCTCGAGCGCCACGCACCCGTGCAGCGGAAAGGCATGCGCGCGCCATTCGTCGCGCTCGCCGAGGAGCGAGGCGAGCAGGCGCGGCAGGTAGGGCATGTGCGACGCGAGCAGGATGCTGCGCGGCTCGCCCGCGAGCCGATCGCGCATCCAGTGCGGTGGGTCGTCCGGGAGCAGTCCGCGCTCCGCGGTGATCGGCGCGAACGGATTGCACGCCTTCCAGAACAGCTCCGCCGTCTGACGTGCACGTAATTTCCCACTGTGCCAGATCGCGTCGGGCTTGACGCCGCGATCGGCCGCGAGATCCGCGAGCCGCCCGGTGGCGGCGCGTCCCACCGACGACAGCGGCCGCATCGGATCGACGTCGGGACCGACCGCGTCGCCGTGATGAACGAGCACGAGGAGGCTCACGGTTCAGGGCTCGGGCGCAGCGCGCCAGGTGTTATACTGTCGCGTTTCCCACGAGAAAGTCGCTGAATTTCGTTTCCTCGAAGGAGCTCCATGTCGCGCTTCATCTTCACGTCCGAATCCGTGTCCGAAGGACATCCTGACAAGGTCTGCGATTACATCTCCGACTCGATCCTCGATGCGTGCCTCGAACAGGATCCCTCGAGCCGCGTGGCCTGTGAAACGCTGTGCAAGAGCGACACGGTCGTCATCGCCGGCGAGATCACGACGAAAGCCGCGCTCGATTACAACAGGATCGTCCGCCAGGCCGTGAAGGAAATCGGCTATACCGACAAGTCGGAAGCCTTCTGCGACACGACGCTGAGGCTCATCGAGATCGTGACGCAGCAGTCGCCGCAGATCTCGCAGGGCGTCACCGCGGCCACGAGCCTGAGCGGCGACCAGGGCGCCGGCGACCAGGGCATCATGTTCGGCTACGCCACGGATGAATCGGCGGAGATGATGCCGCTGCCGATTCTCCTCGCGCACAAGCTCACCAAGGGGCTCAGCGACGACCGCAAGTCCGGCAAGGTGTCGTTCCTCCGCCCCGACAGCAAGTCCCAGGTGTCGGTCCTCTACGAGAACAACGAGCCGAAGGAAGTCACGGCCGTCGTCATCTCGACGCAGCACACGCCCGACGCCAACCAGCAGACGATCACCGAATACGTCCGCGAGCAGCTCGGCCCGCGCGCGCTCGGGTCATGGTGGCGCAAAGACGTGACGCTCTACGTGAACCCGACCGGCGACTTCAGTCACGGCGGTCCGTCGGCCGATGCCGGCGTCACGGGGCGCAAGATCATCGTCGACAGCTACGGCGGCTGGGGACGGCACGGCGGCGGCGCGTTCAGCGGGAAGGACCCGTCGAAGGTGGACCGCAGCAGCGCGTACTTCTGCCGCTACGTGGCGAGGCAGGTGGTCGCGGCGGGCCTGGCCAAGCGCGCCGAGCTCCAGGTCGGCTACGCCATCGGCATGGCGAAGCCGGTCTCGGTGAAGGTGGACACGTTCGGCACCGGCGACTGGCGGGCGGCGGAGGATTTCGTCTCCAGCGCGTTCGACTTCCGTCCGCGCGCGATTATCGAGAAGCTCGACCTGCTGCGGCCCATCTACCGGATGACGACCAACTACGGGCACTTCGGCCGCCCGGGGCTGCCGTGGGAGATCGTGGAGAAGCCGCTCGCCGTCGCGCGATAACAGCCCTTACAGCAATTCGTACCAGCGGCGGTGGCGGCGCGTCACCGCCTGCTGGACAGCCCCCACCTGATCGGCGACGTTCTGCGCCTGCTGCTCGCTGGCGCCAATCGACATCAACCCCGACTTCATCTCGTTCTGCAGCGCCTCGATCTGCTTCTCGCTCAACTGGCGGGCGGCAACCGCCACCCAGGCCGTGTGTGCCACCGGTATCGCCTGCGCGAGCTTGAACGTCTTGCCCGTCAGCGCCTCGCTGAGCCGGCGCGAGAGCTCCGCGGCCGCGGGCGGGCCGCCGCTGGACCCCTGGGCGTAATGACTGAGGTCGTCGCTCAGTTCCTTCGGCCCCGAAGGATCGCCGCTCGCGACGTTCTGCAGGTCGCGGCTGATGTCTCCAAGCTCGTTGGGCGTCGACGGTGTCGCCTCGGGCATCGGCCCGTCGGCCTGGCGGCACGCCGCGAGCTGGAGAGCGCACGCCGCGACGACGGCGTAAGCAATCTGTCGTTTCACGGGTTGAGCATAACATTACGTGGATGCGCCAAAACATCTCCAGCGGCCGTCCGTGGGAGCCGATCGTCGGCTACTCGCGCGCGGTGCGCGTCGGCCAGTTCGTGCACGTCTCCGGGACGACCGCGACCAGCGCCGACGGGAAGGTCGTCGGCAAGGGCGACATGCGCGCGCAGGCGCTGCAGACGCTGCGCAACATCGAGTCGGCGCTCGAACAGGCGGGCGCCCGGCTCGCCGACGTCGTGCGGACCCGGATGTACGTGACCGACATCAGCCGGTGGGAGGAGGTTGGCCGCGTGCACGGCCAGTTCTTCGGCGCGATCCGGCCGGCAACATCGATGGTCGAGGTCGCAAAGCTGATCGATCCGGATATGCTGGTCGAAATCGAAGCCGACGCGTACGTCGAATCCTGGTGCGCGGCGCCTCCCGCCGGCGTGATCACCACGAAGGGAAACAAAGTACTTTGATGTCTTCGTGGCCTTCGTGTGTGCGCGCAAAGCCCGCCATCGTGGTTATCAGTCCGCCGGCATGACCTCGCGCGGCGGACCAGACGCGGCAATGCGGCCGTTGTCGATCAGCAGCGCCCAGTCGGCGACCGTGACCGCCTCTTCGGGCAGGTGCGTGACGTAGATGAGCGGCACCGCCAGCTCGTCGCGAATGCCGAGCAGCGCGTCGACGATGCGGCGGCGGCGTGGGAGATCGACGGCCGCCAGCGGCTCGTCGAACAGCAGCACGTCGGGACCCGAGTAGAGCGCTCTCGCCATCGCCACCCGCTGGCGCTCCCCGCCCGACAACGACCCGACGCCCCGATCCATCAACGGTGACAGCTCCAGGAGCTCGACGAGGACGCGCAGGTCCGGACGGTTGCCCTCCCGCAATCCATAGACGACGTTCTCGCGGACGTTCAGGTGCGGAAACAACAGGATGTCCTGCGGCACGTAGCCCGTGCGCCGGCTCCGGGCGGACGTGTTGAGGCGGCGTTCCGAATCGAACAGCACCCGCCCGTTGACCGCAATCGTGCCGCGCCGCGGCGTGCGCAATCCCGCAACGGCTTCGAGGGCCGAGGTCTTGCCCGAGCCCGACGCGCCGAACAGCGCCAGCGCCCGCGCCTCGACCTTCACCGAAAAGGCGAGCGTGAACTCGCCCTGCTGCAGCGTGAAATCGAGATCGAAGGCCGCCACCTATGCTTCCCTCGCCAGGCGGTTCGACGCGAGCACGGCCACAAACGCGATGGACACGGAGATCGCGAGCAGCATGGCCGCCTGCCGGTCCTGGCCGTTCTCCGTGAAGCTGTAGATGCCGACGGCCAGCGTGCGCGTGCGCCCGGGAATGCTTCCGGCCACGACGATGGTGGCGCCGAATTCCCCGAGCGCGCGCGAGAAGCCGAGCGTCGCGCCGGCGAGGATGTTGCGCGCGGCGAGTGGAAGCGTCACGGTCGAGAAGACCCGCCACGGACCCGCGCCCAGCGTTTCCGCAATCTGCTCGTAGCGCCGCGTCACCTGCTCGAACCCCGCGCGCGCGGTGCGGACGAGCAGCGGCAATCCCATCACGGCCATCGCGATCACGACCGCCGCCGGGGTGAAAACGATGTCGATCCCGACGCGCGCGAGCAGCCCGCCGATCGGGCCCCGCCGGCTGAAGAGCCACAACAGCAGCAGGCCGGTCGCCACCGGCGGCATCACCAGCGGCAGCGAGACGACGGTCTCGACGAGCGCCTTGCCCGGGAACTGCCGCCGCGCGAGCAGCCAGGCGACCGCGACGCCCGGCACCAGCATCACCGCCGTCGCGGCCAGCGCGGCAAGGGTCGTGAAGATGGCGATGTCGCGAATCTCGGCGCTCACGCCAGCTAATTCCGCGCCGCGACCGGCGCAATGAAGCCGGCGCGCGTGAAGACGGCGATGGCGTCCGGCGATCCGAGGAACGCGAGGAGACGGCGCCCCCTATCCTGGTTCTTGCCCGCGCGCACGATGGCCGCGGGGTAGACGATGCGCGGGCCTTCCGCGGACCGGATCAGGAGCGCTTCACGCGCGTGCGCGGCGGTCGCCACGTCGGTGTGGTAGACGATGGCGGCATCGGCCGCGCCGCTCTCCACCGCCATGAGCGCGAGCCGCACGCTGCCCGATGGAACGATTTTCGATGCGAGGTCGGGCCAGATGCCGAGCGTCTGCAGGTACTGCTTCGCGTAGACGCCGGCAGGGACCGCGGAGGGATCGCCGGTGGCGATGCGCCGGATCGCCGGGTCGAGCAGGTCGCGGGCCGAGGTCATCGTCCTCGGGCGATCGTCCGGCACCGCAATCGCGAGCTGGTTGCCGAGCAGGTCCACGCGGCTGGCGGGATCGATATACGCGGCGACGGCGTTCATCTGCGCCTCGTCCGCGCTGATGAAGAGATCGACGCCGGCGCCGAATGAGATCTGCCGCGCCAGCGTGTTGGAAGCGCCGACGTTGAGCACGATCTGCTCGCCCGTTTTTGCCTGGTACGCCGGTGCGAGCTGCTGCAGCACCTCGGTGAGGCTGACCGCCGCGGAGACAACGACCTGCCGGTTCGATGCGCGGCCCTGCGCATCCGCGCGGGGCGCCAACGCCGTCGCGACGCACGCCGCCGCGAGCGCGAGCCGCCGGAGGAAGAGGGTCATTTCGTAGGTAATTTAGTATGATTCAGGTCGATATGGTATACGGATTTCACCCGTTCGAGGTCTCATCCTCATGGCGCTCCTGACCGTTCGCGCCGCGGCCGACCGGCTCGGCGTCAGCTATTCCGCGCTGAAGCAGTGGATCTACAAGGGCACGGTGCGGACCGTCCGCACGGGCGGCGGACATCACCGGATCGCCGACGCCGAGATCGACCGGATGCTGGCGTCGCAGGGAAAAACGCCGCCCGCGCGCAGCGTGCGCCGTCCCCGTGCGGTCGGGATGCTCGTGTCGATCAGCGGCCGCAACCAGCTGCGCGGCATCGTCGAGGAGGTGCGCGCCGACGGCCTGCTGGCCCAGGTGCGCCTGCGGATTGGCGACCAGCGGCTGACGGCGGTCATTACCCGCGACGCGGTGGACGAGCTGAAGCTGCGACGGGGGGAGGAGGCGCTGGCCATCATCAAGTCGACGGAGGTGATGATCGCCAAAGGCTCCTGAACGAGGCGGTGGTTGCGCCTCGTCCGTGCATTTGATAGGCTTCCACCCTCGATGGTTCGGGTCCTCGCGCACGCGCACGTCCATCATCACCACGGCCACATCGGCCGTCCGGCAGGACTGCGCGCGTAACGGAACCGCTCAACAAGAGTCATCCAGACGCAAGGCAGACCCCGCCGGACACCAGGCGGGGTTTTTTGTTTGTACGGCAAAAAATATGGACTTCTCGAAGCTCGATGGATTGATACCGGCGGTCGTGCAGGACCACGCCAGCGGCGAGGTGCTGATGGTCGGCTTCATGAACCAGGAGGCGTGGGACATCACGAAGCGTACCGGGTACGTCACCTTCTACAGCCGTACGCGCAACACGCTGTGGACCAAGGGGGAGACCTCCGGCAACAAGCTCGCCGTGCGCGAGGTGCTCGTCGACTGCGACGAGGACACGGTCCTCGTGAAGGCCGAGCGGCTCGGCGGCGGCAACGTCTGCCACACCGGCGAGCGCACCTGCTTCTTCCAGCGCGCGGAGGGCGTGACGATTCCATGAAGCTTCGACTCGGCATCCCGAAGGGCTCGCTGCAGGACGCGACCGTCCAGCTGTTCGCCCGCGCCGGCTTCAACATCTACGTCAGCACGCGGTCGTACTTCCCGACCATCGACGATCCCGAGATCGAGTGCATGCTGATGCGCGCGCAGGAGATGACGCGCTACGTCTGCGAAGGCGTGCTCGACGCCGGGCTCACGGGCCTCGACTGGGTCGCGGAGCACACGCTCGGCCGCGATGCGCACACCTGCGTCGTCAGCCTCGCGGACCTCGTCTACTCGAAACAGAGCTTCGGCAAGGTGCGCTGGGTGCTGGCGGCGCCGGAGGATTCGCGCTTCGCCTCGCCCACCGATTTCGCGGGCGCGACCATTGCCACCGAGCTCGTGCAGGTGACGCGCAGCTACTTCGAGAAGCTGAAGGTGCCGGTCAAGCGCGTCGAATTCTCCTGGGGCGCCACCGAGGTGAAGCCGCCCGTGCTCGCCGACGCCATCGTCGAAGCGACGGAGACCGGCTCCACGCTGCGCGCGAACCGCCTCCGCATCCTCGACACAGTGCTCGAATCCAACACGCAGCTGATCGTCAACCACGAGGCGCTCGCCGATGCGTGGAAGAAGACGAAGATCGACAACATCGCGCTGCTGCTGCGCGCGGCCATCGAGGCGCAGGGGCGCGTCGGCCTGATGCTCAACGTCCGCCGCTGCGACCTCGACAAGGTCCTCGCGCAGCTGCCCGCGCTGCAGCGCCCGACGATCTCGTCCCTCAGCGACGAGGAGTGGGTCGCGGTCAACACGATCATCGAGGAGCGGACGGTCCGCGACCTGATCCCGAAGCTGAAGGCGGCGGGCGGCCAGGGGATCGTCGAATATCCGCTCAACAAGATCGTCGTGTGAGGAAGTGGAAAAGTGGAAAAGTGGAAGAAGTGGAAAAGTGGAAAAGTAAGTTGAAAGTTTGAAGTGGAAAGTGAGAATCATCGACGCGGCCGACCGTGACGCGATACGCGAGCTGCTGTCGCCGGCGCGCGTCCGCGACGCGGAGACCGATCGCCGCGTGGCGGACATCGTCAACGACGTGCGCGAGAAGGGTGACGAGGCGCTCCTGCGCTACGCGCGCACCTACGACGGTCTCGACGGCGACATCGAGATTTCACGCAAGGAGATGACAGCCGCGGCGCGCGCCGTTCCAGCGCCCGTGCGCGCGGCCATTCGCACGGCCGCGAGCAACATCAGGGCGGTCGCCAGGCGGCAGGTGCCGCGCGGGTGGACCACGCGCGTCGGCCGCGGCGTCACCGTCGAGCAACGCATCGTCCCGCTCGATCGCGTCGGCTGTTACGTGCCGGGGGGAAGATACCCGCTTCCCTCCTCGCTGCTGATGACCGCGATCCCCGCGGCGGCCGCAGGCGTCGCGGAGGTCGTCGCCGTCTGCCCGCGGCCGGAACCGGCCGTCATGGCCGCGGCGCTCGAAGCGGGCGTATCGAGACTGTTTCGCCTCGGCGGCGCGCAGGCGATTGCGGCGCTGGCGTACGGCACCGCCTCGGTGCCGCGCGTGGACAAGATCGTCGGTCCCGGCAATCGATTCGTCGCCTCGGCGAAGGCATTGATCGCCGGCGACTGCGGCATCGATTTCTTCGCCGGCCCGACGGAGATCCTGGTGGTCGCCGCGCGCGGGCCCGCGGACTGGATTGCCGCCGACCTGATCGCGCAGGCGGAACACGACCCCGACGCCCGCGCGGTGCTCGTCACGCCGAGCCGGACGCTGGCGACGCGCGTCGCGGAGGCCGTCGCCGGGCAGATGCCTGCCTCCGGTCCCGCCCGCGAGTCGCTCGCCAGGCACGGCGCCATCGTAGTGACGACGTCGATCCGCGAGGCGATGGCAATCGCCAACATGGCGGCACCGGAACATCTCGTCGTGGACGACGAGCGGCTGATGAAACTGGTGAGGAACGCCGGCTCCGTGTTCGTCGGACCGTGGTCGGCGCAGGTCGCGGGCGACTATGCGATCGGCTCGAACCACGTGCTGCCAACGGCAGGCGCGGCCAGGGTGCGTGGCGGGCTCTCGGCGGCCGACTTCGTCCGCCAGATCACCGTTCAGCGGCTGACGTCGAAAGGGCTCCGGCGGATAGCGCCGAGCGTGATCGAGCTGGCACGGGCTGAAGGACTCGAAGGACATGCCCGGTCGATCGAGATTCGCCTCGCGGCCCGTGGTGCGGGCGCCGCGCCGCGTGACGATGTGCGAGGGAAGCGGACGCGCCGGGGGGAATGATGCTGATTCAGGGGTATCCGGATCCCGGCGAGGGGCTGCGGCTCCACCTCAACGAGAACACCGGCGGCTGTTCGCCGCGCGTCATCGAGGCGATCCGGAAGCTGACGCCGACCGACATCTCCACCTATCCGTCGTACCCGAGCCTCGTGCTGACGATTGCGAAGTACTTCGACGTCGATCCCGAGTGGGTGCTGCTGACCAACGGGCTCGACGAGGGAATCCTGATGGCGGCGATCGGCCACATCTCGAAGGCGCGCATGCACGACGCCGAGACGATAGTGCCGACGCCGGCGTTCGATCCCTATCCCAATTCGACGGCCGCTGCCGGTGCGACGTCCGTCCGCGTGCCCGCCAATCCCGACCTCAGCTTCCCCACCGACAGGGTGATCAGGGCGATCACGCCGCGCACGCGGATGATCTTTCTCAACACGCCGAACAACCCGACGGGGCAGCTGATTTCGATCGCCGACCTGGCGCGCATCAGCGACGCCGCGCGCGACGCGATCGTGCTGATAGACGAGGCCTACATCGAGTTCGGCGGCGAGAGCTTCCTGCCGCAGCTGCCGCGCCATCCGAACGTGCTCGTCGGGCGCACGTTCTCGAAGGCGTACGGCCTCGCCGGCATGCGCGTCGGCATCGTCATCGGCCAGCCGCCCGCGCTGCAGCCGGTTCGCGACGTAACGCTCCCCTTCAACATCAACGTCATCGCGCTCGCGGCGGTGCAGGCGGCACTCGACGACACCGAGTTCCTGCCGCGGTATGCGGCGGAGGTGCGCGAATCGCGCGAACTGCTCTACGCGGCCTGTCGGCGCCTCGGCCTCAACTACTGGGAGAGCGCGGCAAACTACGTGCTGGTCCAGGTGGGCGAGACCGCGCCGTTCATCCAGGCGCTCTCGGCGCGAAAGATCCACGTTCGCGATCGATCGAAGGATCCGGCGACACCGGGCTGCGTTCGCATTACGGCCGGGATGATCGAGCACACCCGTGCGGCGATCGACGCGCTGGAGTCGGTCGTGGCGGCGAGGCAAGCGCGATGACCCCTCGACTCGCTGCGCTCGCTCGGGGCAAGACACGGGCCGCGGCGTTCGACCGCCGAACCACCGAGACGCAAATCAAGGGGCGGCTGACGATCGACGGCCAGGGGCGTTACGACGTGCGGACGGGAATCCGATTCTTCGACCATATGCTCGAGCTGTTCACCCGGCACGGCGGCTTCGACCTGACGCTGAAGGCGAAGGGCGATCTCGACGTCGATCAGCACCACACGGTCGAAGACGTCGGCATCACGCTCGGTGAGGCGGTGCTCGCGGCGCTCGGCGATCGCAAGGGGATCAACCGCGCCGGCTACTTCGTCATGCCGATGGACGAGACGCTCGCCGTCGCGGCCATCGACCTGAGCGGCCGCCCGCACGCGGTGGTGAACCTGAAGGTGAAGGTGGAAAAGGTCGGCGACCTGCAGACCGAGCTCGTGCACGACTTCTTCGACGGGTTCGCGTCGGGGGCGCGCGCCAACGTGCACCTCAAGGTGCTCTACGGCCGCTCGAGCCACCACCACGTCGAGGCGGTGTTCAAGGCGTTCGCCCGCGCGCTGCGCGTGGCCTGTGCCCGCGATGCGCGCCTGGCGAAGATGCTGCCGAGCACGAAAGGCCTGCTGTGATCGCGCTCATCGACTACGGCGCCGGCAACCTGACGTCCGTGCGCAAGGCCCTGACCTCGCTCGGCGCCGACTACGAGACGCCCTCGTCTCCCGGTGACCTGGAGCGCTGCTCCGCCGTGATCGTGCCCGGCGTCGGCAACTTCGCCGCGACGTCGGCGCTCGTCGGTCCGTGGCGCGACGCCATCGGCGCCGCGGTACGCGGCGGCACGCCGCTGTTCGGCATCTGTCTCGGGATGCAGTGGCTGTTCGAAGGCAGCGATGAGGCACCCGAGGTGCCCGGGCTCGGCGTGCTGCCCGGCCGCGTCACGCGCCTGCAGGGCAACGCGGAGCAGCGGCTGCAGGGCAACGCGGAGCAGCGGCTGAAGATTCCACACGTCGGCTGGAATGGACTGGCGCTCCGCAGCGGCGCGGACCCTTCAAGTCCGCGAAGCCGGATCCTCGCGGGACTCGAGAACGGGGCGCACGTGTACTTCACTCACTCGTACGCGGCTCCCGTGACGGAGGCCTGCGTCGCCGCCACCACGCACGCGGAGACGTTTGCCGCCGTGGTCGAGCGCGGCAACGTGTTCGGCGTGCAGTTCCACCCGGAGAAATCGAGCGAGGCGGGCCTGCAGATCATTCGCAACTTCCTCGAGGTCGCTCGCGGCCCGGCCGTCGTCACGCGACGCGCGGAGGCCGGGTGCTGACCAAGCGCATCATCGCCTGCATGGACGTCCGCGCGGGCCAGGTCGTCAAGGGCGTCCAGTTCCAGCAGCTGCGCCACGCGGGCGACCCGGCGGACCTCGCCGCGCGCTACAACGTCGAAGGGATCGACGAGGTCGTCATCCTCGACATCACCGCGACGCTCGAGAGCCGGCAGGCGCTCGCCGAGACCATCAGCGCCGTCGCGCACCGCATCTTCCTGCCGTTGACCGTCGGCGGCGGCATCCGCTCCGAAGACGATGCGGCGGCGGCGGTGGAGGCGGGCGCCGACAAGGTGAGCCTCAACACGGCGGCGTTGAAGAATCCGGCGCTCATCACCACGCTGGCCGGCCGCTACGGCAGCCAGGCCGTGATCGTCGCGATCGACGCGAAGCGGCGCGGCGACGGCTTTGCCGTCTACGTCCGCAGCGGCACGTCGGATGCGGCACGCGATGCCGTCGAGTGGGCGCGCGAGGCCGAGTCGCGCGGCGCCGGCGAGATCCTGCTGACGTCGATGGACCGCGACGGCACCCGCTCCGGCTTCGACTGCGAGATGACGGCGGCGGTCGCCAACGCGGTGAACATCCCGGTCATCGCGTCCGGCGGCGCCGGCGGCCTCGAGCACTTCTGTGACGTGTTCACCCGCGGCCACGCCGACGCTGCGCTGGCCGCCTCGATCTTTCACTACGCCGACACGAGCGTCAGCGAACTGAAGCGGTATCTGCGGGAACACAACATACCCGTGAGAATGTGATCTCTGTGTCTCTGTGTCTCTGCGTCTCTGCCTGCCCGCCGAAGCTTCAGCGGAGGCGGGTGGCTCGTCATCAGTGAACCAAGCGACGAATGCTGATCCCCTCAATTGACCTCCAGGGCGGGCGCATCGTCCAGCTCGTGCAGGGCGAGAAGCTGGCGATCGAGGCGACCGACCCCGAGGTCTGGATCGGGCGCTTCGCGGGCTTCCCACGCGTCCAGTTGATCGACCTCGATGCCGCCAAGGGGCACGGCGACAACGCGGCGATGGTCGCCGCCATCTGCGGCCGGCTGCCCTGCCGCGTCGGTGGCGGCATCCGATCGGTCGAGCGCGCGAACGCCGTGCTCGCGGCCGGCGCGCACGCGGTCATCGCCAGCTCGGCGCTCTTTCGCGACGGCGCCGTGGACGAGTCTTTCGCGCGCGCGCTGGCTGAGGCGGCCGGCGTCGAGCGCGTGATCGCCGCCGTGGACAGCCGCGGCGGCCGCGTCGCGATTCACGGCTGGAGGACCGTCCTTCCGCTGACCGCCGTCGAGGCGGTGCGCGCCCTCGAGCCCTTCTGCAGCGAGTTCCTCTACACGCACGTGGACACCGAGGGACTGATGCAGGGGACCGACATCGACGCCATCCTCGCCGTCCGGCGGGCGACGGCGCGCCGCGTGACGGCCGCCGGCGGCATCACGACGTGGGCCGAGATCGACCGCCTCGACGCCGAGGGGGTGGACGCCGTGGTCGGCATGGCGGTCTACACCGGCCAGCTGCCGCTTGACCGTTACGCCAAGTAGCGTAATCATTACGCCAAGTAGCGTAATGGGGTTACGCCAAGTGGCGTAATCGTTGCGCGCCCAGGCGTAACCGGCAATGGACAATCCCTTCGTCTACGGCGAGGTCGTTCCCGGCGAGGCGTTCGTGGATCGCGAAGCCGAGCTCGACCGCCTGGTGGCCGACCTCGGCAGCGGCCAGAAGGTCTTCCTCATCTCGCCGCGGCGCTACGGCAAGTCCTCGCTCATCCGCCAGGCGCTCGAGGCGCTGCGCCGGCGCGGCGCGCTGGCGATCGAGCTCACCGTCAGCAGCTACAGCTCCTACATCGCGTTCCTCGAGGGCTACGCGCGCGCCGTCGCGGCAGTGGAATCGAAATGGGATCGCGCGCGCACGTGGCTGACGGAGGCGATTGCGTCGACGCGCCCCGAGATCCGCTACGAGCCCAAGGACAGCGGCCTCGGCCGCTTCTCGGTGGCGTTCCCGCAGGTGACCACCGCGCGCGACCTCAACCGCCTCGCCAACGAAGTGTTCGCGCTGCCCGGAAAGCTCGCCGCCGATCGGAAGCGGACCGTCGTCATCGCGCTCGACGAGTTCCAGGCCATCGACAGCTTCAACGGAGGCAGCGTCGAGCACGCGCTGCGCGCGGCCGCGCAGCATCAGCGGCAGGTGGGCTACGTCTTCGCCGGCTCCGAACCGAGCCTGATGGAGAAGATGATCGGCCCGCGCCGCCCCTTCTACAAGGCCGGGCCGGTCATGCGCCTGCAGAAGATCTCGCCGACGATCTTCGGCGACTTCATCGCTCGGCGGTTCACGAAGACCGGCGTCAAGCCCGAGGCCGGCGTCCCCGACGCCATCCTCGACCTGGCGAGCAACCTGCCGTACGACGTGCAGCGTCTCGCGCACGAAGCGTGGGACGACGTGCGCGCGAGAGGCGGCAGGAAGGTGACGCTCGAAGACCTGCACGCGACGCTGGCGCGGCTGCTCTCCGAGCAGGAGACGCTCTTCGAGGCGCTCTGGCAGCGGCTGACGCTGCACCAGCGAGCCACGTTGCGCGCCGTCGTCCTGCAGGGCGGACGGGAGATTCATTCCGCCGAGGCGCGGGCGCGCCATCGGCTGGGCGGAGCGTCGAGCATCCAGAAGTCGCTCGCCGCGCTGGCCGATCAGGACGTGCTGCTGAAGGAAGGCACGCGCTACCTGGTCGTCGATTCGCTGCTCCGCGAATGGGTGGCGCGGCGGACGTTCTGAGAGCCGCAGGCTGGGCTCAGGGCTCACGGCTCACGGCTTAAGGACGGCCCAAGGGTAGTTGGTTCCCGGGTGAGGGGTTCAAGGTTCCCGGCTTTGAGGCATCTGTGAAACGGCTTGAATCAGCTTCTGTAAGGCGCGGAGTAATTGATCGGAGGCGACATCGGCCCTTTCGAATTCCTGCTTCGACAGCATGCGCAACCGAAATGAGAGCTGCAGCAGGTAGCGGACTTCCGCGGCAGAACCGAAGGCGATATTCAGAAAGTGGCCGTCATCGCGCGTGGTTGCGCGCGCGCAGCCTTCGACGATGTTTGCAGCGACTGACACGGCCGCACGTCGCAGTTGAGCGATCAGGCCAAAACGCTCCTCGCGCGGCAGCGATTCAGTCAGGTGGTAGACTCGCACGGCCAAATCGTCGGCCATCGTGAACACCCGAAGCTTGCGATGATCTCGGCTCATGATGTCGACCGTTCGGCAAACGGCGTGCCCGCCCCCATCCCACCTCGAACCTCCTTGAGCCGTGAGCCCTGAGCCCTAAGCCTTGAGCCTGCTCGATCGACTCGGCCTGAATCGTCCCGAACTGCGCGCGTGGGCGATGTACGACTGGGCGAACTCCGCGTTTCAATCGACCGTCATCACCGCCGTCTTTCCGCCGTTCTTCAGCGCCTACGCCGCGGCGGGCCTGCCTGCCGCCGTCGCCACGGCGCGCTTTGCGTGGGCGACGACGATCGCGGTCACCGTCACGGCGGTGCTCGGCCCCATCCTCGGCGCCATCGCGGACTACCGCGCCATGAAGAAGAAGATGCTCGCGCTCTTCGTCGGCATCGGCGTCGTCACGACGCTGACGATGGGGACGATCGGGCGCGGCGAGTGGGCGTACGCGGCGCTGCTGTTCATGATCGCGAACATCGCCGTCGCCTCGAGCTTCGTCTTCTACGACTCGCTGCTGCCGCACATCGCGGCGCCCGAGGAGATGGATCGCGTCTCGACCGCCGGCTACGCGGTCGGGTATCTCGGCGGCGGCATCCTGCTGGTCATCAACCTGCTGTGGATTCTCACGCCGGCGACCTTCGGCATCCCCGACACCGTGACCGGGATCAAGCTGTCGCTCGTCAGCGTCGGCGTCTGGTGGCTCGTCTTCTCGCTGCCGCTGTTCCGGCGCGTCCCCGAGCCGGTGCGCGTGCTCGAAGCGGACGAGACGTCGCACGAGAACGCGGTCGGCGCGGCATTCGTGCGTGTGTGGGAGACCTTTCACGAGCTGCGCGGCTACCGCCAGGCGTTCCTGATGCTCGTCGCCTTTCTCCTCTACAACGACGGCATCCAGACGATCATCCGCATGGCGGCCATCTACGGCGCGGAAATCGGCATCGATCAGAACGCGCAGATCGAGGCCTTCGTCCTCGTGCAGTTCGTCGGCATCCCGTTCTCGTTCCTCTTCGGCGCGCTGGCGGGGCGCATCGGCGCGAAAACGGGTATCTTTCTCGCGCTGGCGGTCTACACGGCGATCAGCATCCTGGCGTATTTCATGACGAGCGCGTGGCAGTTCTTCGCGCTGGCGTTTCTCGTCGGCACCGTGCAGGGCGGCAGCCAGGCGCTCAGCCGCTCGCTCTTCGCGCGCATGATCCCGAAGCACAAGTCGTCGGAGTATTTCGGCTTCTTCTCCGTGTTCGAGAAGTTCGCCGGCATCGCGGGCCCGGCGCTGTTTGCGGTCTCGGTCAGCATCTTCGGGTCGAGCCGCGCCGCCGTCCTGTCGGTCATCCTGTTCTTCATCTGCGGCGGCCTCGTCCTGACGCGGGTCGACGTGGCCGCCGGCGAAGCGCAGGCGCGCGAGGCGTCCGCCGCATGAAGGTCGTCGTCGCCGGCGGGACGGGCTTCCTCGGATCCGCGCTCGCGGCGTCGCTGCGCCTCGATGGCCATCACGTCCTCGTGATGACACGGCATCCGAACGCGCACGACGAGGTGCCGTGGACCGATGCGTCGGTGTTCGACGGCGCGGATGCGGTCGTCAATCTCGCCGGCGAGCCGCTCGATGCCGGCCGCTGGAACGCGGCGCGCAAGGCGTCCATCCTCGAAAGCCGCGTCAAGAACACTGAAGCGCTCGTCAAGGGGATGTCGAGCGTCGCCCGTCGGCCCGCGGTCTTCCTCAACGGCTCGGCGGTCGGCTTCTACGGAGCGCACGCCAACGAGGCGCTGACGGAGGAATCCCCGCCCGGGTCGGATTACCTCGCATCCGTCTGCATCGAATGGGAGAAGGCCGCCATGGCCGCCGCATGGATGACACGCGTCGTCCTGTTGCGCACCGGCCTTCCGCTCGACAAGAACGGCGGCGCGTTGCCGAAGCTCGCGCTGCCGTTCCGGCTGTTTGCGGGAGGCCGCGCCGGCTCGGGCGATCAGTACTGGTCGTGGATCCACCGCGACGACTGGGCCCGCATGGTCCGGTGGGCGATCGACAACCCGGAGATCAAAGGGCCGGTCAACCTCACCGCTCCGAGTCCAGTCACCAACCGCGAATTCGCAGCGGCACTCGGCCGCGCGCTCCATCGGCCGGCGCTCGCCGCCGCTCCCGGGTTCGCGCTGCGACTGGCGTTCGGCGAGATGGCGGACGCGCTGATTCTCTCCGGTCAGCGCGTCCTGCCGACTAAAGCGGAGCGTAACGGCTTCGAGTTCCGGTATCCCGACCTGCAATCGGCGTTGCGACAGATCTATCAATAGCGGCCTGCCGACTGCCTGCTGCCTCTGCTGCCTGCTGCCTGCTGACTACGGCATGCCGACCAGGTACCGTTCGCCCATCGGTGACGGGACACCGCCGGACGGTTCGAGCGTCACGGCGACGGCAACGGGCGGGGCGATATCGGGCGGTGTCATGTAGTACTGCGTGCCGCCGCCAGCGGGATCGGTCGTCAGCAGGCCGGCGCTGATCGGCATCTGCGCGGTGACGACCCACACCTGGTAGGTCTTCCCCGCCGGCGCCGGGGGCAGGTTGGCCGCGGTGAAGACGAGACCGCGCGAGCGGCTCCATAACGCGCGCGCGCGCGCGTCAGGCGCCACGGCCTGTCCCTGCAGATCGATGCGCGCGAGGTCGGGCGCCGCCAGGACCGCGGTCGTGGACTGCGCCTGGTCGAAGCGCGCCTGCAGCGCTCCCACCTGCCGCTGCAGCCGCAGCGCGTAGATTCCCGCGCCGACGGCAATCACGATCGCCGCCGCGAGTGGAAGCCAGACCAGCGCGGGCGGCGCTTTCCGATCGTGAAGTGCGTAGAGGCGGCGAGGGGCCGGAGGACCCGCGCCCGCACTGGACGGTTTCAGCCCCGCGGCTACGCCGAGAATGCGATCGCGAACCTCCGCGCGCGGCGTCACCTGCGGGACCGTCGTCGCCAGCACGCTGACGACCGGACGGAGCGAGGCGACTTCCGCCGCGCACTCCGCGCATCCCGCGAGGTGGGCTTCGAACTCCTGCCGGTCGTTGGCGTCGAGGCTGCCGAGCACGTAGCCGGCGGCGTTCGCCTTCAGCTCTTCGTGCATGCTCATGCCTGCCCCTCCGCCAGCACGTCGCGCAGCTTCAGCAGGCCGAGACGGATGCGCGTCTTGACGGTGCCGAGCGGCTGCTCGAGCCGCGTGGCGATTTCCGTGTGACTGAGCCCCTCGTAGTACGCCAGCTCGATGGCCAACCGCTGCAGGAGCGGCAGCTCCGCGAGCGCCTCGCGCACCAGGCGCGCCTGTTCCTCGTCCAGCAGCGCGGACGCTACGTCGGGCTGCGCGTCGGGAAGGTCGTTCAACACCTGCACCTCGCCGGTGCGCCCCTCGACACGCGAGCGCCGGGCACGAAGCCGGTCGATCGCCCGGGAGCGCGCCATCATGAGCAGCCACGCGGCCACCGCGCCGCGCGAGGCGTCGTAGCGTCCGGCCTGCCGGAACGCCTGGACGAACACTTCCTGGAGCACGTCCTCGGCCTCGCCCTCATCGCCGAGAATCCGCAGGATGAGCGAGTAGAGCGGGCGTGCATGGCGGTCGTAGAGGACCGCGGCCGCCCCCTGATCGCCCGACACGATGCGGCGCAGCGACTCCACGTCCTCGCCCTGCGATTCGGCCGCGGGGTGCATCGGCGCGAGCGCCGCCAGAAGCCACATGTGCCCGTTGAATTCTACGAGCGTCCGCAGAGATTGGATGGATGCACGTTATTTCGCGTAACGCAGCAGCGCGTCGCGCCAGAGGCCGACCGGGTCGGGCGAGCCCGCCCGGCCGTCGAAGACGATCTGCCTGGTCGTCAGCCGTTCGCCGTAGAAGCGGGCGTTGGCGTCGGTGTCCTGGCGGATGGTGCTGCCGTTGATCGTCACGCCCGCAAACAGGCCACGCGCGCGCGAGTAGCTCAGGATTTGCGCGCGCAGCTGGATGTCGGTTGCCGCCTGCGCGTCGCGGCCGACGGGGCCGGCCGCAATCGCCGCGTCAGCGCCGATCTTGAACTGGTTGCTGACGAGGTTCTCGAGGCCGCGGTCGCCGCTGATCACGAGGATGATGTCGGCGGCCTGCCCGCCAATCTGGAGCCCGAAGCTCCCACCGGTCAGCGTGAGGAACGCCGGCGACGACCATCCGCCCGCGCCGCGGCCGCTGAGCACGCCGCGGCCGCGCATGCCGCCGACGATGAACCCCGCCTTGACCGTGGTGGGAAAGATCGCGACGCCGTTCGCCTTGTTGAGAATGGCCGTCGGGATCGCGTTGTCCTCGGCCGCCATGATCTCGCCGAAGATGGTCGAGGCGTCGCGCACGCGCTTCGCCTCGTTGTCGTCCTTCTGCGCCCGCGGCTGCGCATGAAGGAAGGTGACGAGACAGACGGCCGCCGCGGCAGCCGTCCAGAGTTTTCGCATGAGAGAGATGATACGGCGGCGCGTCCGAAAGGACGCGCCTAAAGGAACGCGGGAGCGTTGGCGCGGAAGTCGCCGCCGAGGATCCGCGTGGAGTCGGCGCCCATCCAGCCGTCGAGAACCCTGGCGTAGACCGAGCGGAAGTCGGTCTCGTAGGTGACGTCGGCGCCCGCGTTCTCGAGCGTCGGATTGTCGGGACGCGGATTGAGATCCGCCACGGTGCCGTAGATGCCGCCGCGGACCGCTCCGCCAAGCACCATCATCATGCCGCCGGCGCCATGGTCGGTGCCCTGGCTGCCGTTCTCGGAAATGCGGCGGCCGAACTCGGAGAACTGAATCATCAGCGTGTTGCCGAGCAGTCCCTGGTTCTGCAGGTCGTTGTGGAACGCCAGCAGGCCATCGCCGACCGTAGACATCAACGTGGCGTAGGCGCCGCCCCCGGCGTTCCCCTGTCCCGAGTGCGTATCGAACCCGCCGGTCTGCACCCAGTAGACGCGCGTGC
Source organism: Vicinamibacterales bacterium (assembly GCA_035571515.1). Taxonomy (GTDB): domain Bacteria; phylum Acidobacteriota; class Vicinamibacteria; order Vicinamibacterales; family UBA2999; genus Gp6-AA40. The sequence continues at coordinate 43,830 of DATNCQ010000095.1, read as the reverse complement.
CGATCCCCCTGGCGATCGACCCCGCCACCGTGCGCAGCGCCTGCCCGAAGCCGTTGTTCGGATAGGTCACCGACGGCGCGTAGTTGACGACCGAGCCGACGCGATCGAGCGTCCTGAACGCTTCCATCGCGCTCGTGTTGACGAACGCGAGGTGCGGCCGATCGTTGCCGGCCATGGACGCGATGCGGATGGCGGAGTTGCGCTCGTTGATCGCTTCCGCTCCGGCATTGGGGCTGGCGAAGCTGTAGTTGCGCGGGTCGGTAATCGACGGAACCGCGATGGTGGTGCCGGTGAGCGCGCGATACGTGGCGCCCGAGGTGTTCCACGCCGCCAGCGGATCGACGGGCGACGGCAGCGCGTCGAGATAGCGGCCGAGCCAGCCGGTGCCGGACGAGTTGTGCGGATCCGCCGTGCCCCAGATGTCGGTCCCCTGGAAGTGCGAGCGGCTGGAGTTCTGGTAGCCCGCGCGCTGGATGATCGCGAGGCGCCCCTGGTTGAAGATCGTCTGCAGGCCCGTCAGGCGGGGATGAAGGCCGAGCGCCTTTCCCGAGGCATCGGTCCCGATCTGCAGCGCCTGCGCCGCGGGCACGCCAATCGCGGGACGGCGGCTGTAATAGAACGGGTCGGTGTAGGGGATGAGCGTGCTCAGCGCGTCGTTGCCGCCCGCGAGGTAGATGACCACGAGGTTGCGCGAGACGGCGCCCTGGGCACGCGCGATGTCGACGAGGAACGCCGGCGCGGCGAAGCTGAGCGTGAACGCCGCGACGCCGTCACGAATGAACTCCCGCCGTGTGACCTTGTTCGGCATGTCCCTTCCTCAGACGAACTGATACTGGCCGGATCCGGCGACGAGCCGCGCGAGCCCCGGCGCCTTCGCGTTCATCTGCGCGTCGGAGCCGGTCCATGGCCCGCCGGTGTTCAGGTAGGCCAGCAGCTCGCTCATCTCACTGCCGGCCAGCGGCGCGGGAGACAGCCGCTGCAGCATGCCGTCGAGCACGCGGCTGGCCTGCGCGCGTTCGGCGGCGCTGAACGACCGCGCCAGGTTGAACTTCTGGTTCGCCGCCACTGTCGCGGCGAAATTCATGCGCGCGAGCATCGCGCCGGTGCCGAACCACGCGCGCCCCAGCTGCCAGCCGGCGACGTTCGGTGGCTCGAACAGCGTCTGCCCCATGTTGGTCAGCGGCACGCGCGCCGTGTCGATCGAGAACCCGTTCCAGCCGACTTCCTTGAGCGTCCGCACGACGAACTCGGCGGGCCACGAGTAGCGGGCGTTGAAGGTGCCCGGGTTGGTGAACCACCGCGAATTCAGGATGTAGCGCAGCACGGCTCGCATGTCGGTGTCGCTGCGGAGGTAGACCTCGGTCACGCCTTCGATGAACGCCGCCGGGGCGTCCTCGAGATCCGACACGAAGAAGCTCCACAGCTTGCGCGCGAGGCGGCGCGCCGTCTCGGGATGGTTGGCGAGCGACGCCATGAAGTCGATGCCGTCCTGGATCCCGGCGGCGGCGCCTCTGGCCGGAATCGTGCCCGCTCCGCCGTTGATCGCGAAGGTGAACGTCTTCGCCGTCGTATCGTGCTGGCCCGGGTTGTAGATGAATTCCTGGTAGGCCGCCGGGTCGTTGCCGTCGCGCCCCGGCACGTTGCGCAGGTTCCATCCCGTGAAGACGCGCGCGGCGGCGTAGACGTCGGCCTCCACGTAGTGCCCGAGGCCCCACGTGAAGAGCTCCATCACCTCGCGGCCGAAATTCTCCTGCGGCTTGGCCCGCGTGTTCGTGCGGCCGTCGAGGAAAACGAGCATCGCCGGGTCCTGCGCGACCGCGATCAGCAGATCCCGGAACTTGCCGAGCGCCCTCTCACGAACCAGCTCGTAGTGCCCCTGCGGGCCCGGCGTGTCGCCGTTCTTGTTGGCCAGCATCTTCGTGCCGACGAGCGCGCCGACCGCGCCGGCGACCTTCGTGTAGCCGACGCCGAAGTGGTTGTGCCAGAACAGCGCCATCTTCTCCTGCAGCGGGCGCGGCGAATGCAGCATGCGGAACAGCCATCGCTGCCGCGCATCCTCGATGTTGGTGTTGGGAGAAAACTGTCCGCGCGTCGTGATGCCGACGAATTCCGGCAGGCCGATCTTCGAATCGACGTCGTCCGCCTGCCTGTCGAAGTCGACGAAGTAGTCGACGGCCGCCGGGTACGACAGGCCGGCCACGGCCTGCAGGTCGGCGGCGCTGGCGCCGAAACCGGCCCGTCGAAACAGGTGGTCGAGAAGCGGATCGCCTGAACGCATGCGGTTGTCCCCCGAAGTACCGAAGCTTACCGGATCGATCGCAACGCGTCGTGGCGGTTTTTCGCGCGCGCGATTACGTTTTTGCACGCGACCGCACGCCGTTTGTTCCGGCTCACGAATGTTCAGACTGAAAAACCGCGGCCTGCGTTGCCGCGAACCGTTTCTGCAGCAGCATGGCCCCAAGAACGATGCCGACGAGAGGGTTCCGGCGGACGATCCGGCGCCGGAGCGCGGCATAGGTCTCGACGCCCCGGGCCCACCTCGTGACGGCCTCCACGAGCGGCGTTCCGGTCGCGGCGGCTTCGACGAGCCCGTCGATCTTGCGCGTGTCTGCGAACAGCAATCGCTGGAGGACGACCGCGTCATCGAGCTCGGTGCCGATCTCGCCCTGCCAGCGGCCTCGGTACAGGGAATGGGCCGGCCGCCTGGTCGCCAGCGCGTCGGCAACCGACGCGGCGGCCAGGTCGCCGGACACCATCGCGTAATAGATCCCCTCCGCGCTGAAGCCGTTGACGAAACCGCCCGCATCGCCCGCCACCAGCACGCGCGCCGTGCCCGGGCGGCGAAGAGGACCGCCGACCGGGATCAGGAACGGCGTGAAGTGTTGCCGGGACGAGGTCCCGTCGAGGATGCCGGCTCCCCTCAGGCGGCCAATCAACCCCTGCTGGAGCGAATACGCGCTGCCGCGGTAATTCGTGCGGTATTGCTGCGCGAGGTAGCCGATGCCCACGTTGACGTGCGCCTGCTTGGGGAACACGTACGCGTACCCCTCCGTGAGCCCGCGTGGACCGCCGGCCGAGCTGGCCGGAAAGCCGTAGCTGACCCACAAGGCGCCCGAGTCGGCGGCGCGCAGCGTGGCGCTGGGGGTCTCTTCCATCAGGTCGATGGCGAGCCGCTCGCGCGGCCAGGCCTTCAATAGCCCGAGCCGTCTCGAGACGATGCCGTGGACACCGTCGGCGGCGACGACCATGCGCGCGTCGAACGTGCGTCCGTCGCGGGCTCTCAGGCAGACGCGGTCCGTTTCCTCGCGCGCGTCGTGAATGTCCGTGGCCTCGACGAGCTCGGCGCCGGCCTCGCGTGCGAGCGACACCAGCAGCGCGTCGAACTCGACACGCCGAATCGTCAGGACCGCCGGGCCGTTCGAGCGCAGCTCCGCGGACCGACCGGACGGACCCTGCAGGACGAGCCTCGAGATCCAGTGCGTGGGGATGCGCTTCAGTGCGGCAGATAGATACGGAAAGCGCGCGAGCGCGCGCGTGGTGATGGCGCCGCCGCACGCCTTGTCGCGCGGGAACGCCGCGCGATCGAGCAGCAGCGTGCGGATGCCGGCGGCGGCAAGCCGCCGCGCCGCGGTGGCGCCCGCCGGTCCGGCGCCGACGACGATCGCATCGTGAATGGACGCGGAGGCCACGCGTAAATATAGTTCTGCGATGGCTTCCAGGCGTAAGAAGCCCGCGCGGCGGCCCGCGCGCCGTCCGTCGAGGAAACAGGCGGCGCCCGCGGCGGAGACGCCGGCGGCGACCGGCAGCGGGCTCGCTCCCGAGATGCAGGCGGTCAACACCTACCTGGCCGTCGCCAACGTCAGCGCGTCCATCACGTTCCTGGAGCGCACCTTCGGCTTCACGCGCGGTGTCGTCCTGCCAGGCGTCGACGGCCAGCCGCGCTACGCGGAGATGCGGCACGGCGATTCGGTCGTGATGCTGATTCCCAAGGGCGACGGCACCAGCGCCACCGGCGGCGCGCCGGCCCTCTACACCTACGTTGGCGACGTGGACAAGGCGCTGACCAAGGCGCGGGCGGCTGGAGCGGGAGTGTCGGAGGCGGAGGATCGGCCGTGGGGGGACCGAACGGCGACCGTGACCGACCCGGATGGCTATCGCTGGGTACTGGCGACGTTCAAGAAGCTGGTGCCCTTCGGTTAGCGGGTGGCTGGGTGGCGGTTGGTAGTTGGTGGTTGGTGGTGGTAACTATTAATTTGGCTAACCACAGTCGTCCAGGCCGCTAGCTTTCCGCTTGGCCGCTTTTTCTTCTTGCCCTTGGGCGCGGTGGAACTGCGGACTTCGGCACTGACAGCACTGCTTTGACTGCGCGATGGAATCGATCGAACGCCTCCGGTCCTTCCAGCAATTTCTGCTTCGTGCTGCTTCATGACTTCGGCTCTTCCTCGAACGGCAGTTTGCTCGGAAGATTCGGGCGGCCAGCGGCGGCTCGCCGAGCGTGCCGGACAATCTGATGAGGTCCTTGTCAAAGGTATCGAACTGATCAAAAGCCACATCGCGACGCAACGCCGTCGCCAAATGGATCGCATCCTTCGGCTTCACGTTCTTGTCCCAGACAAGGTCGCGAGCAGCCTCGGCAATGAATCGGTCAACTTCTCTGACGACGATCCACGAGTGCCGAAAAAATGCCTCGACCTTCTTGGCGTTCTGCGGTCCGATCCGTTTGTCCGGTTGACCCTTGAGCCACAGGACTTCTGGAATGGTCAACGCTGACGTCACGAGCGTGATGTTCCCAGCTTCAGCGGCTTCGATGACCGCTTTGCACTCGTTGACCTTGTCTGGCTCCTCAGCAAGCCAACCCAAGAACGTCACCGAGTCCCAGTAGCGGTAGTCCATCTATTGGGCGGCTTTAAGGATGCCGCGAACATCTGCCGTGGTCGGCAGTTCTTCGTCCGGCGGCATGACGTAGAACTGAGTGGCTTGGATGTCTACTCGTTCACCTGAACGTCGCGACCGAATCATTCCGGTGACGGCGACACGTTTTCCGAATGCCTTGAGTACCTCGCTATAGGAGATCCGGTCAGAAAAGTAGCAGGTGACTTGGCGTCCAGTCAGTGGATCAAACACGAGAAATCGCGTTTTCCCGTGAATGATGAGTCCCTCCAGCTTCCCTTCTATGGTCCCGATACTCGTGACCTCCGGCGCAAGCACCGCCTCCACGTTCGCGATCAGCCGCGATGAAAGGGGAATCGGCGCAGCCCCGTTGCCGACTTTGACAACTGGCGTTTCGGGACTCGTCAATTTACCCAGGTCACGGATCTTCAGGAGTGCCGTATCACTGAAATGCTTCGGACGCGTGGCGCGATGTTCGAGCGAGCGTAGACCCCTCGTGATCGTCTTGGCGATTCGCGGCATCACGGCGGCTGGCACATCGCGCTTGGCTGGCTGTGGACGCGCGGTAAGGTCGAAGCTACCAGCATTTGCCTCTGTCACGATAAATCGCACCGCATCGCGACCAGTCGCACCAGCGACATCATTCGCGACCTCCCGAAGAAGATCGCTCCACGCGTCGAGGGCTTCGCCAAGACGACGGAGCGTGACCTGTCCGTCGAGGTGAAGGCGAATGCTGGTCTCGTCGTGTTTACGACGCGGCATGCCGCAGTGTACCGCCCTTTGGATCGGTCGTCGCAACGCCCTCAAGTTTTGTGTCGTTTCCCTCGGCGTTGTCTCTGGCGTTCCTTCTCAGTTCGCCCATGCTGTGGAGTCCTGCAACCCGATCACTTGCTTCCACGCAGGCGTTTGCCGATGATCTGCGATGCTGCGAGTCGGAACCGACCGAAAATCGTCGAGACCTTCCGGTTGTTGACTTGCCGGTCAGCCCTTGCGTGATGTCCTTCTTCCGACGACGCGCGCGGTTCGGCGCGCGTTACAGGTCGATCGTAGCGGCCGACCTTCAGGTCGGCCCATCCTGAAACCACCGACCACCATCCACTAACCAACCACCGACTGGTAGCACTCCTCGTACATCGGGACGATCTTCTCCGCGCAGAACTCGTTGCGGACGCGCGCGCAGGCCGCCTGCGCCACCTCGCGATGCCGCGCGGGATCCGTCAGCAGCATCACGCCGCTCGCGGCCATCTCGTCGAGCGCCTCCGGCGCATGCAGGAAGCCGCTGACGCCGTCCTCGATCACCTCGGGCAGCCCGCCGACGCGCGACGCCACGACCGGCACCTCGCACGCCATCGCTTCGAGTGCCGCAAGACCGAAGCTCTCCTGCGATGAGGGCAGGAGGAACAGATCCGCGATCGACAGCAGCGGCACGACCTCCTCCTGCGCCCCGAGCGAGTGGACGATGGGGGCGATGCCGAACTGGCGCGCGAGCCGGTAGGCCGTGCCGAGCTCGGGCCCGTCGCCGACGAGCAGGAGGCGCGCCGGCACCTGCTGACGGATGCGATTGAACACGCCCATCACCGCGTCGATCCGCTTCACCGGCCTGAAGTTCGACACGTGAATGACAATCTTCGCGTCTGCGTCCTTGCCCACGTAGCGCTTCCGCAGGTCGCGGACATCCTGCCGGCGATGGATCGAGCAGTCGAGGAAATTCGGAATCACGCGGATGTCCCGCCTGACCCCCAGCTGTTCGTAGGTCGAGGTCCGCAGGCTCTTCGAGACCGCGGTCACCAGGTCCGACTGATCGATCGAGAATGCGACAATCTCCGAATACGACGGATCGCTGCCGACGAGCGTGATGTCGGTGCCGTGCAGGGTGGTGACGACGCGCGGCGACATGCCGCCGTGCGCGCCGACGACCTGGCGCGAGAGGAAACCGGCCGTCGCGTGCGGGATGGCATAGTGCGCGTGGATGACGTCGAGGCTGAACTCGCGCGCAACCTGGACGATCTTGTTCGACAGCGACAACAGGTACTGCGGCTCCCTGAAGAGCGGATAGGTCGGCGTCAGCACCTGGTGAAACGACAGCCCCGCCTGGAACTCGCCGAGCCGGAACGGCGTCTCCGTGCTGATGAAGTGGACCTGGTGACCGCGCCGGGCCAGCGCCTTGCCGAGCTCGGTGGCGACGATGCCGCTGCCGCCCACCGAGGCGTAACAGATGATGCCGACGTTCACGAGTTGCTCTCACCGTTGGAGGACGGGGCCTTTTGGACCCGCCACTCGCGAAGCAGATGGGGCCGCAGCACAGGCTCCCGGATGACGAACCCTTCGGCGAAGTCGACGCCGGCGAGGACGCCGAACTGCGCGTCCCGGCTCTCGATGAGCGTCATGAAGCGCGGCGACGTCAGCCGCGTCTGGACGCCGCCGGCCGTCGGCGGCCGGAACTGGCTGGCATGGCACGCGAGCGCGCGCCGCTTGATCTCGTAGTGGGCGGTCACATCGACGACGAATGAGGGCTGCGTTGATTCGTTGATGAAGTAGTAGGACGTCATCCCGGGTTTCCACGGTTCGCCCTGCGCGCGAAAGCGGCGCAGCCCCGCGTTGAAGATCGCGTCGGTGAGCACCGTGCTCGCCGCCACGTGATCGGGATGACGATCGGACCAGTACGGCAGCGCAATGGCCTTCGGGCGAACGCTGCGGATCAGCTCCGTCGCGGCCAGCGCATGCTCGGGTGCGGACCCGATCGCCCGATCGGGCCAGCGCAGGTTCGTGCGCCACGCGGCGCCGAGCACCGTGCGGGCCTCCTCCGCCTCGGCGAGCCGTTCTTCGACGGTCCCGTTGCTGCCCATCTCGCCGGCGGTGAGGTCGCAGAGACCGACACGCAATCCCATCGCCGCATGCTTGGCAACGGTCCCACCGGCGCCGATTTCGAGATCGTCTGGATGTGGCCCGAACACCAGCAGATCGACCTGATCCATCGGTCGACCCCTACCGCGTGAACGACCAGACGGCGTCGTCCTTCTCCGCCGCGCCCTGCAGCGTGCGGAGGAGGATGCGTGCCGCGAGAAACGCCCCGGTCACCGAATCGCCGCCACCGCCGAGCGCGAAGAGGTGGTGCGGGTAGTTGCGGTGCGGGCCGATGTACATCAGGCCGTCGGCCGTCTCGCCGGAGAGCACCTCCCACCCGTACTCCGGCATCAACCCCGAAATTGCCGGGAACATGGTCAACAGCTCGTACATCAGCTGACCCGTGCGCTGGACGAGAATCGGCGCCCGCTTCCGCTCCGGCGTTTCGTCCTGCGTGGCGCCGCCGACGAGGACGCGATCGTCCGCGGTGAAGCGCACGCGATGATGCGGACGCCGGGTGTCGCTGAACGTCGTGTCGCGGCTGCCGAGCTCCTTCCGGATGGCCGCGGGCAGCGGTTCGGTGAGCACGAAGTAGCTTTCGCGCCGCTTGAAATGACGGCGCAGCTGGCGGAACTCGAGGCTTGCCGTTCCCGTCGCGACGATCACCGTTGACGCGCGCACCTGTCCGCCCTCGATCATCACGTCAACATGCCGGCGCGTGAACTTCACCTTCTTCACCGGCGTCCGCTCGAACATCACGGCGCCCCTCGATGCGGCAGCGGCCGCCAATCCCAGGCAGGCGCGATACGGGTCGAGGCTGAAGGCGTCGCGCGTCCGGATCGCCGCCGGCGCCTCGGGCACCGACAGCTTGCCCAGCACCTTGCGCGTCAGCCACGTTCCGCCGGCGCCGCCCTTCGCCCGCGCGTCGAATTCACGCCGCAGCAGCCTCTCGTCGTCGCGGCTGGCGACGATGAGCGGTGTCACCGGCTCGAGACCGCATTTGATGTTCAGCCGTCGCAGCAGCGCGGCGCCTTCGAGCGAGGCGCGACGCCAGCTTTCGAAGGCGGCGCGCGCCGCGCGCAGCCCGTGCGCCTGCTCGATATCGCGGAAAGACGGTCCCGGCTCCGGCAGCAGCAGCCCCGCGCTGCGGCCGGCGCTGCCGCGCCCGACGCGATCCGCTTCGATTACCATGGTCTTGACCCCGGCGAGCGCGCAGGCATACGCGGCGGCGCAGCCGGTCAGGCCGCCGCCGACGATGACGACCTGCGTGGTGTGTGCGCCACGGAGCCGCGAGTACTCGGGGATGCGGGAGCCGGGGGTGAGATCAATCCAGGGCGAGATGCCGTAGCGGGTGCGCATGAATTACCAGTGCGCCGCGTGCCGCGCGGCCATCTCGAGAATGGGCGCCAGACGGTTCGCGTCGGGCGCCGTGCGCGGCGTGTATTTGATCCACGCCCGGCTCGGACGGCCGCGGCGCACGAACGGGACGGCTTTGCCTTCGCGCACCTGGTCCTTGGCGACACTCTCCGGCAGCTTGACGATGAAGCCGTCCTCGATCAGGCAGACGAACATCCTGCGGCCGGCATAGCCGGCCGGCAGGCCGAACATCCGGCCGATGCGGAGGCCGCGATGGTGCTCGATGAAATCGGCGAGAAAGGGCTGAAGATCCGCTCGAAACGCAATCGGCACGCGCGCAGCGATTGTAAGTTATTGCTTCTCCTTCTGCAGCAGCCGGCGTTTCCGCTCGACGCCCCAGCGATAGCCGCCGAGCCCGCCGCCCTTCTCGACGACGCGATGGCACGGGATGACCAGGCAGACGTGATTGGTCGCGCACGCCCGCGCCACGGCGCGCGTGGCCCGCGGCGCCCCGATCGCGGTGGCGACCTCGCTGTACGAGCGCGTCTCGCCGTACGGGATCGACTGCAGGTAGCGCCAGACCTTCCACTGGAACGCCGTCGCCTTGACGTCGAGCGGCAGACCGATCGCCGGCGCCCGGCCGTCGACGTGCGCAACGAGCTTTCGCACCCAGTCGGCAAACGCGCCGCGCTCGCGCTCGATCGTCGCGGACGGATATTCCGCCCGGAGATCCTGCTCGAGCTCCGCGTCGCGGTCGCCGAGCTTCACCGAGCAGAGCCCCTTGTCCGTCCCCGCGACGAGCAGGCGGCCGAGCGATGAGTCCACAATCGTGAACGCGATCGACGTACCGTGCGCGCCCCGTTGATACTGCGCCGGCGTGATGCCGCGTCCGGTCGGCCGCCGCTCGTAGACGCGGCTGCTCGACCCGTAGCCGGCGTCGTAGATGGCACCCGTAACCGCCTTGCCCTTGCGGAGGTCGCCGCGGAAACGCTGCGCGCGCAGCGCGTCCTGGTAGGCGCGCGGCGAGATGCCGAGCAGCCGCGAAAACGTCCGCTGCAGGTGGAACGGGCTGGTGCCCACGTGCGACGCCAGCGCCGCCAGGGTGATCGCCTCGTCCGCGTGCGAGGCGATGAAGGCCGTCGCCTTGCGCACGTGGTCCACGGCCGGTGCGGGCGGCGCGCCCGCGCGCGGGCGGCAGCGCCGGCATTCGCGGAACCCGGCCACCTCCGCCGAATCGGGCCCGGCGAAGAAGTGCACCGATTCACGCTTCGGCCTCCGGCTCGGGCAGCTCGGCCGGCAGTAGACGCCGGTTGACTGCACCCCGTACACGAACCGGCCGTCGCTCCGCGCGTCGCGCGCGAGCACCGCCTGCCAGCGCCTGTCGTCCGTGCCTTCCATCACCCGCCTCTGTCCGTCGAGTGGCATCGCGTCGGGTCCGTCGAGTTCGATCGCGTAGGGTCCGGCTTCAGCCGGACCAATTGTGTTTGTCATGCAGCAACGATATCTGTCGCCGCGCGCGCCTTCTATCCGCCCCTTGCGGTCGTTATAACATGCCGGAGATCGTGCGCCGGGTTCTCAAAGCGCTGCTGATTGCGCTTCTCGTCATCATCATCGCAGGCGTGGCGGGCGCGTTCTGGGCGCTGAGCCGCGTACGCGCGAGCCTGCCGCAGCTGGATGGCGCCACGCAGATCCCGGGACTGTCCAAACCCGTCGAGGTCCAGCGCGACCGTCTGGGTATCCCGTCGATTCGCGGCGCTTCGCGCGAGGACGTGGCGCGCGCGCTCGGCCTCCTGCACGCGCAGGATCGGTTCTTCCAGATGGACCTCGCGCGACGACGGGCCGCGGGTGAACTGGCGGCGCTCGTCGGCGTTCGCGCGCTGGCGCTCGATCGCGAAATCCGCATTCACCGCTTCCGCGCCGAGGCGCATCGTGCCGTCGAACTCCTGACCCCGTCCAGCCGCCGCATCGTCGAGGCGTATACCGCGGGCGTGAACAGCGGCCTCGCCTCGCTCGGCGCCCCGCCGTTCGAGTACCTGCTGCTGCGCCAGCAACCGCAGCCGTGGAAGGAGGAGGATTCCTTCCTCGTCGTGCTCTCGATGTTCATTACGCTGCAGGACACGGACGGGTCGTACGAATCGACGCTCGGCACCATGCACGACATCCTCCCCGCGGAGATGTTCGAGTTCCTCGCACCCAAAGGGACGGAATGGGATGCGCCGGTCGCAGGCGAGACGTTCAGCACGCCGCCGATTCCCGGTCCCGGCGTCTACAACCTGCGCGCTCGCCGGGCGGGCCGGACGACGCTGCCGTTGCCTGAACGCCCTCCGCGGGTGGAAACTCCAACGCCCAACTCCCAATTCCCAAGCGGTTCGTTGACCGCCGTCAGGTCTCCCTTGGGTTTGGATTTTGGGAGTTGGCAGTTGGGAGTTGCTGACGACCGCGAAGCGCTCGGCAGCAACAATTGGGCAGTCTCTGGTGCCTTGACCGCCGACGGGAACGCGATCGTCGCCAACGACATGCACCTGTTCATCCGCGTGCCCAACACGTGGTATCGCGCATCGATGGAGTGGCCCGACGCCGCGAACCCGTCGGAGCCGCACCGCCTCGTCGGCGTGACGCTGCCCGGTGTGCCCGCGCTCGTCACCGGCAGCAATACGCACGTGGCGTGGGGGTTCACCAACACGTACGCGGATTGGGGCGACCTCGTCGAGCTCGAGACCGATCCGGCCAATCCCGATCGTTACCGTACGCCCGACGGCTGGCGGCCGTTCGAGCACGCCGACGAAACGATCGCGGTCGCTGGCGAGGCCGCGCAGCACGAGCAGGCCACGTGGACGATCTGGGGACCCGTGCTCGGGCCGGACCACCGCGGGCGGCTGCGCGCGTACGCATGGGTCGCGCACTCGGCGGAGCGCCTCGCCACCACCGTCACCCCGCTCGAATCGGCCCGTACCATCGAGGAAGCGTTCGACGAGGTGAACGGCGTCGGCATTCCGGGCCAGAACCTCGTCATCGCGGACCGCAGCGGGCACATCGGCTGGACGGTCTATGGCGCGATTCCCCGCCGCGTCGGTCTCGATGGCGTGCTCCCGTCTTCGTGGGCCGATGGCTCGCGCGGGTGGAAAGGGTGGCTCGAACGAAGTGAATATCCGCGCATTCTCGATCCACCGGGCGGCCGCATCTGGACGGCAAACGCGCGCGTGGTCGGTGGCGACATGCTCGCCAGGCTTGGCGACGGCAGCTACGAGGTCGGGGCGCGCGCGCGGCAAATCCGGGAGCGGCTGCTGGCGCGCGACCGGTTCAGCGTGCGCGACATGCTCGCCATCCAGATGGACGCCAGCTCCGAGTTCCTCGATCGCTGGCGGCAGCTGCTGCTCGACACGCTGACGCCAGCCACGCTGGAGGGCCACGCCGATCGCGCGGCGTTCCGCCAGATCCTCGCGCACGGCTGGAGCGGACGCGCCGCGCCCGACTCCGCCGCCTACGCGCTGGTGCACCGCTTTCGCGACCTGATCTCCGAGCGCGCGATCGCGTTCGTGCTGTCTGAGTGCTACGAAGCCGACCCGGCGTTCGACTACGCGACCGTGCGCCGGCGCGAAGGGCCCCTCTGGAGACTGGTCACGGAGAAGCCGCTGCACCTGCTCGATCCGCAATACGCCACGTGGGACGAGCTCATCCTCTCGACCATCGATCGGGTCATCGCCGACGCGAAGGGAAAAAACTCGACGCCGCTCGGCGGCCGCCGGTGGTCCGACGACAACGTGACCGCCGTTCGCCATCCGCTCTCCGCGGGCGTTCCGTTCGGCCCCCGATGGCTCGACATGCCGATGAGGCCGCTCGCCGGAGATCTCTACACGATCCAGGTGCATTCGGGATCGCTCGGCGCGTCGGAGCGGATGGTCGTCTCGCCCGGGCACGAGGCTGAAGGCATCATGCACATGCCGACGGGGCAGAGCGGCCATCCGCTGTCGCCGTTCTACTCGAACTCGCACGAGGCGTGGGTCAAGGGCGACCCCACGCCGTTTCTTCCCGGCCCGCCGGAACATACGTTGATGCTCGGGCCGCGGTGATGGCGGATGGCATACGTAGGCCGGGTGCCGCGGTGCGGACAGGCTCCAACGCATCGCGGACCCGGCGGAACCTTGCGCCGCTATCGGCGCAGCGTGAAACCAGTCAGCATCGTCACGCGCGTGCCGGCCTTCGTCGGCACGACGGCGAAGTTCATCGGCACGTTGAGCACGCCGGCGCGGAACGTCACGCCCGCGGCGATCGCCAGCGCGACACCGGCAGGGGTCACGTTCGGCCCGATGCCGAACTCCGCACCCTCCTGCGTTCGCAGTCCCGCAAGCCAGGTGAGGCTCGGAATCGCGACGCCCTGATCGAGCCCGCCAAGCAGGAAGACCCACTCGTTCAGCGCGCTGACGCCGCTTTCCTTGGCATAGAACTGCCGTTCGAACTGCCAACCGAACTGCGAGATGGTCGGCCGGATATCGACGCCCTCCGTCTTCAGCTTGTCAACGACGCCGTCGCTGAGCAGCGAGAAGCCGATGCGCGGTCCGGACAGGCTCAGCGTCCGGGCGGGTGGCGGCGCCAGCGATCCGGACTGGGCGTGAAGCGGTGAGGCAAACCCGACGAACAGCAACACTGCGGCAAGCGCGTTACGCATGTAAACCTCCTGCACGTAACCGTAGCGGCGCCTGCCGCCGCATGTCCTGACGGACGGCCTGAAAAGTTCTGAAAACGGGATCAGGAGGCGCGATCGCGCAGAACGGCCAGCGCCGGCGCCCAGGCTTCGCGGTGTGCGGTGACGTGCAGTAGCGGATCTACCGGCAGAATCCATCCCGCGGCGCCAGGACTGGCGTGCGTGAGCGCGTCCGCGCAGAGTTGCGCTGCGCCGGGACGATCGCCTTGCAAAGCGAGAGCGGCGGCACGAACGATTGCCGCATCCACGTCGCTCCCGCCCTGCCGTAACGCCTCCGATGGTGACGCCCCGGGCAACGCGGCGCGCAGGCCGAGCACGGCGAGTGGATGGCCCGGCACGCGTCTCAGCGACTCGTGAAACGCCGCGGCGGCCTCCTCGAGACTGCCGTGGCGCAATCGAATCGATCCGAGTGCGTACCACGTGTTGGCGCAGCACTCCCGCGCGTACAGCTGCCCCTCCTCCTCGAACGCCAGCTCGCAGGCGAACTCGTCGAGCGCGAGGTCGTCCGCGCCCTGCGCGGCCAGCACGAGGCCGTGCAGCAGGTGCAGTCCGACGGCGTTGAACCGTCCGTGCTGCTTGCGCTGCGCGTCCTGCGAGGCGCACCCGGGCCTCAGTTCGTCGAGGGCGGCGTCGAACGCCTCCCGCGCGACGAACACCGTCGCGGCGAACCAGTACGCGAGCGCGAGACGGGGGTAGAGCGTCAGGACCCGGCGCGCCGCACGCAGGCGTTCCTCGCCCCAGCTGACGAACGCCAGCCGCAGGAAATGACGCCAGTCGTCCGGGTCGAGCGCGACCGCCTTCCGCGCGGCGGCAATCGCCTCGCGCGCGTCGCCGGTCCGATGAAGGACGAAGGCAAGCGTGCTCCAGGCTTCACCGGAGGATGGATCGAGCCGGCACCCTTCGCGCGCGTGATGGCTGGCAAGTTGGAGCGCGTCGGCATCCGGCGCGGCATCCGCACGCGTCGATTCGAAGCCGAGAATGCACGCGTTGGCCATCCCGATGTGCGCCGACGGATGGTCGGGCTGGGCACGAAGCGCCTGCGCGAAGGCAGCGCGGGCCCGCGTCACCGCGTCGCGGTCCAGCGTTTCGAGCGCCGCGCGGCCGTCGACAAACGCGCGGTACGGCGCGAGCATCGCGTCGAGCGCCGCGTCGGATTCCCGCGCGGCCCGGCGCTCGACCACCGCGGCGAAGCGGTAGCCGCGGCGCGCCAGCGTCTCGATGTAGGCGGCACCGTCCGGCTGGTTGCCGAGCATCCGCCGCAGGCCGGAAATCGCCTGCTCGATGCTGTTGTCACTGACGGCGACGTCGTTCCAGCCGGCCGTGATCAAGGCATCCTTCGACACGACGCGCCCGGCATTCGACGCCAGGAACGCGAGGATGTCGAGGTGGCGGGCGGGGACCGAAACGGGCTCGTCGCCGCGCACGAGGCGACGGCGCGACGCATCGAGCTCGAAGGGCCCGAAACGATAAACGTCACCGGCGCCACGCTTCATCGATGCGGCGATTATGGCGGACTTCCGCGTTGGAAGTTGGGAGTTGGGAGTTGGGAGTTGGGAGTTGGGCGGGGAGTTGCTACCGCGCCAGCGCGACCGTGCTCGACGGCGGGATGCTCACCCCGTTGATCATCTGGTAGTCATACGTCATCGTCATCGTCGAGGTGCCCGCCAAGCGGATCTGGGCGGTGGATTCGACGCGGACGGGAACGCGCAGCCCGTTGACGCGCGCGTACTGCTTCAGCACGTGCACGCGGCGCGTCCAGAACGACGGGCTCTTGGCCAGCTGCCCTTCGACGCGAACGAGGTCGGCGTCGGTGTCGGTAACATAGACAGCGCCGTCAATCAGCGTGACATCGCGGCGCTTCGGCCGCGCGAACAGCTTGACGAGCCCCGGCTCGCCCGCCGCGGCGGGCGTCAGTTCGTAGTTGATCGAGGTAAAGCTCGAACGGGAGGCGTCCCCGCTGGCGAAAATCTCCTCCTCGTTTTCGAGCATCGAGTGAAACACCTTCCGCCGAATCAGGTCGCTGCCACCTTCGTCGATGACCCGATAGTGGAAACCCTCTGCCGTTAGTTCCACAGCAATTTCCATCCAGCCGGCGACGTTGAAGCGCTCGTTGCGCCCTTCGAGGCGCCGGGTGCCGCGGTAGGTGACGAGCGGTTCGTCGGCGCGGGCCAGGAATCTGTGGAGTACGGGTTCAAACGTCGCGGGAACTGAAGCGGACTCAGCCGCCGCGAGGGTGGTAAGTGCCGTCAGTGCAATAAGAACAACGGCGAGGCGGCGCATGGCACCCGGCAGCAGTGCAAAGCGGACGCCGACTTATGGCCGAGGTGAGGATTGTAAGCCGCGGTTAAATCAGTAACGCGTCGCGGGCCGAAATTACACGGTCGAGCGCTTCGTCCGTGGTTCGCCCCATCGCGGTCATGTGTCCCATCTTCCGCCCACGCCGGGCCTCCGACTTACCGTACAGGTGGAGTTTCACGTCGCTGAAACGCGCGGCCGCCGCCCAGTTCGGCTCCCCGTCCTCCCACAGCTCACCCAGCAGATTTGCCATCGCGGCGGCCGGCGACAACAGGTCTGTCGATCCAAGAGGCAGCGCGCAGATGGCGCGCACCTGCTGCTCGAACTGACTTGTGATGGCGGCGTCAAACGTGAGATGCCCGGAGTTGTGCGGACGTGGAGCGATCTCGTTGACGAGCAGCTCGCCGTCGGTGTCGACGAAGAACTCGAGGCACAGCACGCCGACGTACTGCAGCTCTTCGAGCACGTGGCGGGTGATCTCGGCGGCGCGCGCGGCGAGCGCCGGCGGGATGGCGGCGGGCGTGGTGGTGACGTCCAGGATGTGGTCGCGGTGGCGGTTTTCGAACGGCTGATAATGCACGATCTCGCCGTCCGTGCCGCGCACGCCGATGACGGAGACTTCGGTCTGCAGGCTGATGAACTTTTCGACCACCGCTTCCTGGTGCCCGATCGCGGTCCAGATGTGCTCGACGTCGGCGGGCGTCGTCACCTTGTGCTGGCCCTTGCCGTCGTAGCCGAACGCCGCCGTCTTGATCACCGACGGCGTGCCGATGCGCGCGACCGCGTCCCACAGCTCGTCGAGCGTCGCGGCGCGCCCGAACGGCGCGGTCGGAAAGCCGCGATCGGCGAGGAACTGCTTCTCGCGCGCGCGCTGCTGCGCGGTGTGCAGCGCGGCGCCGCACGGCCTGACGGGCGTGATGGCCTCGATCGCGTCGATGGCGTCGATCGGCACGTTCTCGAACTCGAACGTCACCACGTCGACCTGGCGGGCGAACGCGCGCAGCGCGTCGAGATCCTCGTAGTCGGCGACGAATTCGATGTCGGCCACCTGCCCCGTCGGCGTCTCGGCCTCCGGAGAGAAGGTGTGGACGTGGTAACCCATCCGCCGCGCCGCGATGGCGAACATCCGACCGAGCTGGCCGCTGCCGAGCACGCCGAGCGCCGCGCCCGGCGAAATCACTTTCGTCACGGCAGCCGTTCCTGCCGGACCTTCTGCGTCTGCTCGTCGCGGAAGTCGCGGAGGCGCGCGCGCAGGTCGGGCCGCGAGTTGCCGAGAATCGACACCGCGAGCAGGCCTGCGTTGGTCGCACCCGCCTTGCCGATGGCGAGCGTGCCGACGGGAACGCCGCCGGGCATCTGCACGATCGAGAGGAGCGAATCGAGGCCCTGGAGCGCGGCGCCCTGCACGGGGACGCCGAGCACCGGCAGTACGGTGTGCGCCGCGACCATTCCGGGCAGGTGCGCGGCGCCGCCCGCGCCCGCGATGATCACCTCCACGCCGCGCGATTCGGCGCCCGACGCGAACTCCGCCATCCAGACCGGCGTGCGGTGCGCCGACACGACGTGCCGTTCGTGCTCGACCCCGAACTGCTCGAGCACGTCCGCGGCATGCTTCATCGTCTCCCAGTCGGAGGAGGAACCCATGATGACCGCGACGAGTGGATGAGGTTTTGAAGCGGACACAGGCGGGAAACCGGAATTCTACCCCGCGGAGACGAAGGGCACAAAGATTGGCAGCCACGAAGAGCACGAAGGACACGAAGAACAGGGAGCACGCAGAAATCGAGGTCGCCGGGCCGCCGTAGGCGGGCACGCGCGAGGGGATGTCACCGGAACAAGCCGCCTAAGAGAACCAGGGCGGTTTGTTTCCGGTGACGCCCCCTCACGCGTTGTCGGCCTGCTTTGCAGGCCGACCGGCGACTCTCAATCTTTTGTGATCTTCTACTTTGTGCTCTTCGTGCTCTTTGTGGCTGGTCGTCTTTGGTGCTCTTGGCCCGGGTCTCAGTCGATGGTCGCGAGGATGATGAGGAACAGCGCGCCGATCGCGGCTCCCGCCGAGCCGATGGCGATGCCGGCGATCTTGGCGCCCGAGAGCGACGCCGGCTCGACGCGCGCCATCGAGGCAATCTCATCGTAGGGAACCTCCTCGATGGCCACAGGGACACGGGTCCTCCTCTGCACGGCCATCGCGGTCTCGTGCGCCGCGATGAACGTCGCCTTGAAGCGATGGCCGTCGCGCAGGCGGACGTCGATGGCGGTGCCTCCGTCGAGCTTCTCCGCGAGCGTGCGCCAGGCGACGCCGTCGTTCGTCGCTTGCGCGAGGACAGGGACGCCGGCCGTCGACATGACCAGCGCGGTGACGATCGGGACAACGAATGCTTTCATGGCGATCCTCCTCAGAAGTCGAAGCCGACGCCGCCGCGCCACTGCACCGCCAGCGCCCGCTCGGCGGAGAGCGCGGTGCGTACTTCGGTGCGCAGGAACGCGCGTGGTGATACGTAGAACTTGAAGCCGCCCGTCACGAGCGGACGAACCGACCACGTGAGGCTGTCGATGGCGGGCAGAGGTGGCAGGATCAGGTTCGGGGCGACCGTCGACACACGGATCGTCTGCCCCGGCAGCGCATCGGCGGCGTGCCGTTCGCGAACGATCTCGGCACCGATGCCGATGAACGGATGCACCCACTGGTTCTCGAAGAACTGGTACTGCGCCGTGGCGCCGAACGTCGATTCCTGCAGCGTGTGCTCGCGGGAGCGCGGGAAGAGCACCGTCGAACCGGCGACCGCGCTCTCCTCGCCGTCAACCCGGCCGCGGCCCGCGGCGCCAATCTCGAATTCGGTCTTGAAGTGCGGCGTCCAGTAGCGGCCGGCGGTCGCGTCAATGGCCGGCGCCGAATACCAGCCGTCCCACCGCGAGAGATCCGAGCGGTTGCGGTTGAGCAGCGCCAGCTGGCCGGCCGTATCCCAGCGGCCGGGGCTGGGCAGCGGCAGCGTCGATGGCTGCTGCGCCTGCGCGCTCTCCGCGGCCGCCAGCGCCGCCAGGCAAAGCAAGGTCGTGAGCGTCTTCATTCCGTCCTCCTGCCGGGTAAGGTGCAGGACGGACGAAAACCGGCTCACAGCCTGAAATTCGCGACAACTTTCACTGGGGACGGGCCACGGAGACGCGGAGGCACGGAGACTTCTACTCTTATGACATGCGAGT
The DNA here is from genome assembly GCA_035571515.1 of Vicinamibacterales bacterium. Lineage (GTDB taxonomy): Bacteria > Acidobacteriota > Vicinamibacteria > Vicinamibacterales > UBA2999 > Gp6-AA40. The sequence goes on along the minus strand of DATNCQ010000095.1, from coordinate 24,542 downwards.
TCGAAGGATCTGCGTCAATTTCCAGCCGGAGAAAAAGCGCCTGTCGTCGAAAGCCGTCGCCCGGCTCATGTGCGACGTGGCGCTTACACCGGCAGTCCACTCGTTTACTTGGAATCGGCGGAAGGGTTACGTGAATTTCTTTTTCGCGTCCTCGGACGTGCAGGCAACGTGGACGAGACTTCGCGCGACAACGCTCATACATCCTGTCGTCGGACGACGACTCCGCGATTCAACGATCATCGTTGCAGAAGGCTCGCACGGATGGGAGGACTATCTGTTGCTCCACCATTTCGATTCGCGGCAGCCACTCGATCGGCTCGGCAAAGCCAGCAAGAAAAAATAGATCTCCGTGTCTCCGTGCCTCCGTGGCCCGTCGCCGGTGACTGCCGGTGAATGTCGTTCCCGATCACACGATCGGCTCGAATACGCCCGTCTCCCGGTTTTTCCGGACCTTGTCCCACTGGAAATGGCGCCCGTTCATGGCGATGTAGATCCCGGGGGACAGCACCTGGACGAGCGACAGCGCGCTGCCGAGGTTGAACAGTCCGTCCGAGGAACCGAACGCATACGGAATCATCGCGCCGGTGAGGACGATCGTCTTGCCAGGTACGGCGCGGGCCAGCGCGGCCGCGGTTTCCGCCATCGTGTCCGTGCCGTGCGTGATCACGATGCACGACTCGGCGCACTGCCGGCAGTTGCGGACGATGACGTCGCGATCGGCGTCGGTCATCTCCAGGCTGTCGATCATCATCAGCGTGCGGACGCTGACCTCGACACGCGAGCGGCCGAGCCGCAGCATCTCCGGCAGGTGCGTGTCCGTGAACGAGAGCTGACCCTTGATCTCGTCGTAGGTCTTGTCGAACGTGCCGCCCGTCACGAAGATGCGAATCACCCTCGAATAGTACCGGAGAAGGTAGGATCTCCGGCGTGACGGACACCACGACCGGCCAGTCCACCGATCGTCTCGTGCGCGGCATCGGCCTCGCGGAGGCCACCGCGCTCAACATGATCGACATGATCGGCGTCGGTCCTTTCATCACCATCCCGCTGATGGTCGCGACGATGCACGGGCCGCAGGCGATGCTCGGCTGGATCCTGGGCGCCGCGCTGGTGGTCTGCGACGGCATGGTCTGGGCCGAGCTCGGCGCCGCGATGCCGCAGGCGGGCGGGCCGGTCCGCTACCTGCGCGCGATGTACCCGGGGCGCGCCGGGCGCTGGCTCTCGTTCCTCTTCGTCTGGCAGCTCACCTTCAGCGCGCCGCTCTCGATGGCCTCCGGCTGCATCGGCTTCGCGCAATATGCCGGCTACCTGTGGCCGTCGCTCATGCAGACCATCACCTCGACGAAGATCCCGATCCCCATCCCGGGCATCGGCACCACGACCATCGAGTTCACGATCACCAACGGGACGTTCCTGGCAATGGCCGTCGCCGCGTTTGCCGTGCTGCTGCTCTACCGCCGCATCACCGTCATCGGGCGCATGGCGGCCTTCCTCTGGATTGGCGTCGTCGGGACCACGCTCTGGATCATCGGATCGGGCGTGACGCACTTCAACGCCGCGCAGGCGTTCTCGTTTCCGCCCGACGCATGGACCCTGACGCCGGCGTTCTTCACGGGGCTCGGCGCGGCGCTGCTGATCGCGGTCTACGACTACTGGGGCTACTACAACGTCTGCTATCTCGGCGCCGAGATCCGCGACCCGGCGCGCGTCATCCCGCGCGCCATCCTGCTGTCCATCGCGGGCGTCGCCGCGATGTACCTGACGATGAACATCTCGATCCTGGGGTCGATGCCGTGGCAGGAGGTCGAGAAGTCGAGCTTCATCGCCTCGGACTTCATGGCGCGCATCTGGGGGCCGCGGGCGGCCGCCGTCGTGACGGTCCTGATGCTGTGGACCGCCTTCGCCTCGGTCTTCTCGCTCTTGCTGGGGTACTCACGCGTGCCGTACGCGGCGGCGCTCGACGGCGATTACTTCCGGGTCTTCGCGCGCGTCCACCCGAAGCACCAGTTCCCGCACGTGTCGCTGCTCGTGCTCGGCGCCGCGGCCATCGTCTTCTGTCTCTTCCGCCTCGCGGACGTGGTCACCGCGCTCGTGGTCATCCGCATCCTGACGCAGTTCCTGGCGCAGACGCTCGGCATCATCGTGCTGCGCACGACGCGGCCCGATTTTCCGCGCCCCTTCCGGATGTGGCTGTATCCGCTCCCGGCACTGCTCGCGTTCGGCGGCTATGTGTACACCGTGGTGATGCGGCCGAAGTCGATCGAGTCGATCAGGCTCGCGCTGCTCGTCGCAGTCGTGGGAACGATCCTGTTCTGGGTTCGGCAGCGGCAGGCGGCTCACAACTCCTGAGCGAGCTGACGCCGCTTCGCCGCAGCCTCGTCGAGCTTCCTGCCGGCGGCGTTCGACCAGGCGCGATCGCCTTCGAGCCGCTGTCGCGACGCGGCGAGCGCGCGAGCCGTTTCCTCGGGCGCCGGACCGCCCGGCGTGCGGCGGACCTCGACGAAATGCCGCGCGCTGGTGATGGTCGCCAGCTCCTCGGGCGTATATCGCTGCACCGCGCCCGTGACGTCACCCGACAGGTAGGCGGCGGCGAGCGCGTGCGCCTTGCTGAACGGAATATCGTGGTCGCGCACGAGCCGATCCGCCAGCTCCGTCAGCGTCGTCCCGCCTTCCTCCGCGTGCGCACGCAATCGCTGCTCGTCGAATTCCGCCCCGCGCATCGACGCGGCCACGAGGGCGACGGCGCGCTGCGCGTCGCGGAACATCGAGGCGACGAGCGGCTGCAGGTCGTCCTCGGTGTCGACGATGTCGCCGAACGGCGTGTTGTGGACGGCGGTGACGATGGCGGCGGCCTGGCCGAGCGCCTTGCTGGTGATCGAGCGCGCGTGCTCGAGCGCCACGGGGTTGCGCTTCTGCGGCATGATGCTGCTCCCCTGCACGAGGCCGTCGGCCAGCCGCAGGTAGCCGAATTCACGCGTGCACCACAGCAGCAGGTCCTGCACCACGCGGCCGAGACCCGCCAGCAGCACCTGCGCCGCCGAGACACTCTCGAGCAGGTAATCGACGGTCGCGATGCTGCCGTAGGTGTTCCCCGTCGGCTCGTCGAAACCGAGCAGATCGCTCGTCAGCTGGCGGTCGATGGGGAACCCCGTCCCGGTGATCGCGCAGGCGCCGAGCGGGCCCTTGTTCGTCGAGACGTAGGCCGCCTGCAGCCGCACGTGATCGCGCTCCAGCTGTTCGATGATCGCCAGCAGGTAGTGCGCGATCGTCGTCGGCTGCGCCGGCTGCGTATGCGTGTGTGCCGCGAAGATCGTCTCGCGGTGCCGCGTCGCGACGTCGATGAGGACGGCACGCAAGTCGAGCGCGGCCGCGGCGAGCGCGGCGACGAATTCCCGCTGCCGCATGCGGTACATCGTCATGTCGATGTCGTTGCGGCTGCGCGCGACGCGGAGCCGCCCGGCGACGTCCTCGCCGCAGGCCTGGATGAGGAGCCGCTCGAGGTGGAAGAAGAGGTCTTCGCACGCCTGGTCGAACGGCGTGGCCATGACCGCCGGGAGCGAGATGGCATCGAGGGCGTCGCGCAGCGCGCGCGCGTCGGCGGCGCTGACGATGCCCTGCCGCCGCAGCATCACCAGGTGGGCGTAGTGGATCGCGATGAGCGGCGACAGGAAGAGCGCCTTCGCGTCCTCGAAGTTCTCGCGCAGCACGCGTGAGACGTATTCGGGGTCGAAGGCCATCAGTTCACCCGCGCGGCTATGCTCGGGGTGACGGCTCACCCCTCAGCCACGCGTCGAGCAGCCGGCGCTGCATCTCGCTGGCCCCGGGCGCCACCTCCAGCCGCCAGCCCTTCGCCGGCTCGGCGCCGAGCGTCACCGGAACGCGCACCAGTTGCTCGCGGCGGGCGACGAGGAACGTGACCTTGTCGCCGGTCCTGTACTGCTCGAGACGGTTTTCCAATCGATCGGCGCGCACGCGGAAGTCGTCGATGGCGAGAATCTCGTCGTCGACGTTGAGGCCGGCGACGTCCGCCGGCGAATCGCGCTGCACCTGCGTGATGACGAGGCGGCCGTTGTCGTTGCGGGCCGTGATGCCGGGCCACGGCCTGCCACCGCGGTCGGCCGGCGCGGCGCCGGCCGGCTTGAACCGCAGGCCGTAGGCCGCGAGCGCCTCCGCGTAATCCAGCTCGGAGGTCCCTTCGACCGCCGACTCCCAGAAAGCCTTGAGGCTCGTGCCCGCCACTTCTTCGGCGACGGCGCGGAACTGCTCCGGGGTGTAGCCCTTCGGCCCCGAGAACTTCTGGTACGCCGCGCGCATGACGTCATCGAGCGACCTGGCGCCGGCGGTTGCCTTGCGAATCTTCGCGTCGAGCAGGAACGCGATGACGGTGCCCTTCGTGTAGTAGCTGATCGACGTGTTGTTCGTGTTCTCGTCGGGCCGGTAGTACTTGATCCAGGCGTCGAAGGACGCCATCTCCGCCGACTGCACCAGGCGGCCCGGCGTGGTCTGCAGGAGCTCGATCGTGTTCGAGAGGTCCTCCAGGTACTCGTCGCGGGTCTGCAGCCCGGCGCGCGCGACCTGCAGGTCGGCGTAGTAATCGGTGAAGCCCTCGGCGATCCACAGGCTGCGCGTGACGTTCTCGTTCTCGTAATCGAAGGGGCCGAGCTCCGCCGGCCGCAGGCGCTTGATGTTCCAGGCGTGGAAGTATTCGTGGCTCGCCAGCTGCAGCCACGCGAGATAGGCGCGGCGCGTGCGCGTGGCCCACCGGTTGGTCATCAGCACCGTCGAGTTCTTGTGCTCGAGGCCGCCGCCCGATTCCGTGATCATGTTGAAGAAGATGTAACGGTCGTAGGGCAGCGATCCCCAGAGGCGGCGGTCTTCCTTGACGACCGCCTCGAGGTCCTTTGCCGCGCGGGCGCCGTCGAAGACCCCGCCTTCGCCGACGTCCACGAGCGAATGCTTCTTCCCATCGACGTCGAAGTCGTAGACGGCCGGGTTGCCGACCACGATTGGAGAGTCGACGAGCGTGTCGTAGTCGGGCGCGCGGTAGCGATGGTCGCCGCCGGCCATCGACGGCAGCGCCGTGATCGATCGCTTCCACCCGGAGGCGGGGGTGATGACGACCTCGTGCGGACGCGGTGCAAGGTCGGCGAGCGTGATGAACGTCGGCGCGCCGTTGAGCAGCGCGAAGTCGTTCTCGACCCAGTTGGTGCGGACCGACATCTCGCGGCAGTAGACGCGGTACTTCACCGTGATGGCGGGCGCGCCGCCCGTCGCGATGCGCCAGTGGTTCTTCTTCGACTTGTCCACGTCGAGCGCGCGGCCGTCGGGGCCCGACGCGGTGACGGCCTCGACGTTCCGGGCGTACTCGCGAACGAGGTACGACCCCGGCGTCCAGACCGCCATCATCAATTCGACATCCGCGCGGCGCCCGGTGGGAACCGACGCGGTGACTTCGACGTAGTGTGTCTGCGGAGCGGGGAAACTCAGCGCGTATCTGATCGGCTCCGGCGCGCTCTGCGCGCCTGCCGTGGCGGCATGCATCATAGGGATTAAAAGAAGGGCGACCCACCACCTTGCGGCCATGCCGCGATTCTATAGAATCCACCCGGATCGCGCTGCTCTCCACTGGCAGCTCGCCTATCCCCCCAACCCGTTCTGATCCCGCTTCAGCTTGGCGCGTTCCTGGCGTCGTTGGTCGTCGGTCGTTCGTCGTGAATGGTGGGTGTTCGGCGTTGGTGGGTACAAAAAAAGGCGGGGTACCTGGTGCGGGTACCCCGCCAACGGAGGATCGACTGAGACGTTGTGGTGCAGTAGCCGACGTGGCGGTCGACTACTTCTTCGTGCCCTTCGCAGCGGCTTCAGGCTTGGCCGACGCCACCTGCTTCGGCGCGGCCTTCGCCGCGGCCAGGGTCACACTCTCGGCCATCTTGTGGCCGTTGTCTTCCTTGTAGCGAACCGTGATGCGCGAGCCGGTCGCGCCGCTCAGATCGCTGGTCGTCAGCGTCTTGCCGGCGCGGCGGATCTTCACGTCGTTGCCGAACATCACGTCCTGGCTCCCCTTGGCGGTCTGGATCGTCAGATCCTGACCTTCAACCTTCTGCAGCGTGCCGCTGACCGTCATGGTCTTCGCGGCCTTCGCCGGTTTCGCCGCCGGCTTGGCCTGCGCGGCAAACACCGGCATCGACAGCGCAAAGGCGGCCACTGCAGCAACGGCGGTCAATCGAAACGTGCGCGACATACTTCCTCCTGCATTCCCCTGAAATCGGCGTCTGGGCGCCACCGGATTTGGCATTCGTCCGTGCAGAGCACAAAGGCGATGCCACGCCCGGCCGGACGCCCTGTAAACGGCTAACTGGTTCTGCTACTGTGACTTTCATGCAGGTGAGCACGGAGGGCGGTTCCCGCCCTGCCGCGCAGGAACGCCCCACCGCGGCACGATCGCCACGCCGCCTCGCGCTCGGTACGCGGCTGACGATCTACGTGACGGTGTCGGTGGCGGCCGTGATCACGCTCATCACGTTCGTCGGCACGCTCATCGCCCAGCGCCAGCTCGACAAGGATCTGCGCGAGACCGCGGAGGTCACCGCCTTCGCGGTGGCCGACGAGATCGCGTTGCGGCAGGAGCCCGTCGCCGGCGAGCCGCTCGTCCCCGTCCTGCGCTCCTTCATGAACGCCGCGCCGGATCTGCGCTCGATCACCGTCTTCCGCGCCGTTGGCGGCCACGCCGAGACGCTCGTCAGCACCTCCGTGGTTGCGCCCGCGCCGCCGGCGCTGGTGCAGGACGTCATCAACGGCGGCGACCCGGTCACCGCACAGCCGACGCCCGACACCCTGTTCGTCGCGGTGGCCATCCGGCCGGGCAACAGCGTGACGGGCGCGGTCGCGGTGGGGGTCTCGCTCGGCGCGGTGAGGCAATTGCAACGGACCGCAGGACTGGTGGCCTTCGGCGGCGGCGTCCTGGCGGTCGTGGCGATCGCGATCCTGATCAACCTGTTCGCGCGCCGCCTGATGCTGCGGCCGCTGAACGAGATTCACCGCGTAATGCGGCGCGCCCGCGGCGGCGACCTGGGCGCGCGCGCCCACGTCACGCAGGACAACGAGCTGCGGGATGTCGCCGACGGCCTCAACGCGATGCTCGCCGAGCTCGATGACCTGCACCGCTCGCTCAGTCAGCGGGTCGCGGCCGCCACGGGGGAACTGCGGGTGCGCAACGAGGAGCTCGTCCGATCGTACGAAAGCGTCTCGAGGCTGCGGGAAACCGCGGCGCGGGTGCAGCAGCTCGCGGCCGTCGGGCAGACGATGGCGAACGTGGCGCACCAGATCGGCACGCCGCTCAACCTCGTATCGGGCCACGTCCAGCTGCTCCAGCACGAGATCTCGGACCCCGGCATCCGGCGCCGCCTGCGCATCGTCGAGGAGCAGATCGATCGCGTCGTCGCGACCGTGCGCGGCCTGCTCGAACGCGCGCGGCCGCAAAGCGAACGTCAGCCCGTGCGCATCGACTCGGTCATCTCGCGCATCGGCGACGCCATGCGCGCCAGGCTCGCGACCAGCGGCGTGACGCTCGATCTCGACCTGCAGCAACCGCTCGGCAGCGTCGCCGCGGACGAGTCGCAGCTCGAGCTCGCGCTGCTCAACCTGGTGACCAACGCGCTCGACGCGATGCCGGACGGCGGCACGCTCACGCTTGCGGCGGCCACCGAGGACGGCCGCGTGCGCATCGCCGTTCGCGACACGGGGGGCGGGATCGATTCTGCGGTCCTGCCGCGCATCTTCGAGCCGTGGGTCACGACGAAGGGGCCCGGGCGCGGGACGGGTCTCGGCCTGACCATCACGCGCGATCTCGTGACCTCGCTCGGCGGGACCATCGCGGTCTCGACGTCGCACGGGCGCGGGACGACCTTCACCATCGAGCTGCCCGCCGCCGCATCGGCCGTAGAGGTGTCATGACCACGTCGCCCCATCCGGTTCGCATCCTGATCGTCGACGACGACGTCGAGACCTGCCGGCTGATCGCGGAGCTGGTGGCGGCGCCGGGGCGGGAGCTCCAGCAGTGCCAGACCGCCACGAAAGCGATGGAGCTGGCGAACAAGGATCAGTTCCAGCTGGTGATCTCGGACATCAACCTGAATGGGCCGGCGTCGGGGCTCGACGTGCTCAAGGCCTTCAAGGAGACCAGCCCCGCGGCGGAGGTCGTGCTGATCAGCGGCTTCGGCACGCTCGAGACCGCCGTGCAGGCGGTGCGGGCGGGCGCCTTCGACTACATCAGCAAGCCGTTCAACATCGCTGAAGTGCGCGCGACGGTCGCGCGCGCGCTGGCACGCGACGCCAAGGGAACGCTGCCGGAAGCGCGGTCGGATGTTCCGCCGGAAGGCATCATCGGCAGGACGGCCGGCATGCTGGCCGTCTACAAGCAGATCGCCTACGCGTCCGATTCGGTGGCGCCGGTCCTCATCCAGGGCGAAAGCGGCACCGGCAAGGAGCTGGTCGCGCGCGCGATTCACGCGCACGGCACGCGCGCCGCGCGCCCCTTCGTCGCCGTCAACTGCGGCGCCATCACCGAGACACTGCTCGAGTCGGAGCTGTTCGGCCACGTACGCGGCGCCTTCACCGGCGCCGTGGCCGACCGCAAGGGCGTCTTCGAGCAGGCGCACGGCGGCACGGTGTTCCTCGACGAAATCGGCGACATGCCGCCGGCGATGCAGGTGAAGCTGCTGCGCGTGCTGCAGGACGGCGAAATCCGTCCCGTCGGCGGCAACCGCGCCATCCACACCGACGCGCGCGTCGTCGCCGCGACCAACGTCGATCTCGATCGTTCCGTCGCCGAACAGCGCTTCCGCCAGGACCTCTACTACCGTCTCAGCGTCATCGTCATCCACATCCCGGCGCTGCGCGACCGCCGCGAGGACATCCCGCTGCTCATCGAGCAGTTCGTGCGCAACGCGTCGGCGCGAACGGGCCGGCCCGTCGTCATCTCGCCCGAGGCGGTCGTCGCGCTGACGTCGTATCGCTGGCCGGGCAACGTGCGCGAGCTCGAAAACACCATCGAGCGCCTCGTCGTCTTCAGCCGCGGGCGCATCGAGTTGCCCGACCTGCCGGACGGGGTGCTCGCGGCGCCGTCGTTCGAGGAGCGGATGTTCCAGGACCTGCCGACGCTCGACGAACTCGAACGGCGCTACCTCGTTCACGTGCTCGAAGCGGTTGGCGGCAACCGCTCGCGCGCCGCGGAGGCGCTCGGCATCGATCGCCGCACGTTGTATCGAATGGCCGAACGCCTCGGTATCGCGTTGAAAGATGAGACGGAACGGGCTACCTGATGAAGCGTGTTTCACAGGTGGACCGCGCCACACTCATGCGGCACCCCTTCGGCTCGCGCTAGCGCTCGCGCGGGCGTTTCTCCAACGCGTTCAGCGATTTCCGGCAATCGCGCGCTCCTACGCCCCGGCGGCGAAACCGGCTGGCGCACACCTTGCTCCATCTCGGGGTAAGGGCTACGGCCCGCGAGAAGGGAGTTTGAATGGCGAGAAAAACGCCCGCACCCCCCGCGCGAGACCGGTCCCGCGAAGACGAGTCACTGCTGCTTCGCTCCGCGGAGTCGCTCGGTCGCGTGATTGGATCGCTGCAGCGGCAGCTTGACATCGCGACCGGACGTTTCGACGGCTCGAAGGCGAATGGAAGCGCCGGCCGGAAGACCACGGCGAAGCGCAGCGTGAAAGCGAAGAGCGGGGCCACCACATCGCGTGGGGGCGCGACAAGCAAATCGGCGGCGCGAACATCCGCCGCTCGCAAGAGCGCGAAGAAGCGCTGAACCCGAACATCCTGCCGGCGCCGGTATAATCCGGCGCGGCAGGAGATTTCACCCCGTTGTCCCGCCCGCCGTACCGCGCGATTGCGCGGGCTCCCCAGCACACAGCGATTCCATCCATCGAACGCGACCCCGACGTCGTCCGGTCGTTTCTCAGCGACGCGGCGCACGTGCCGGGAGGCTCCGCCGAGGGCGTGGTCTTCCCGGCGACGGTTGACGAGGTGGCGGTGGTCGTCGCGGCCGCATCGCGCGTCCTTCCCGTCGGCGCGCAGTCGTCGTTGACCGGAGGCGCGACGCCGCGCGGCGATCTCGTGCTGAGCACGCGGCGGCTGTCGCACATCGCCGCACCGCGCGAGCGCACCGTTCGCGCCGGCGCAGGGGTGCCGCTCGCGGAGCTTCACCGCTTTCTCGCCGCGCGGGGACTGTACTATCCGCCCGCGCCGACCTTCGACGGCGCATTCATCGGCGGCACGATCGCGACCAACGCCGCCGGGCCGGCCACGTTCAAGTACGGCGTCACGCGCCCGTGGGTCGCCGCCATCACCGTCGTCCTCGCCGACGGATCGATTCTCGACCTGGCCCGCGGAGAGGTGCGCGCATCCGCCGAGGGCGTCATCGAGATCGAGACGATCCGCCGCGGGCTCATACGCGTCCCGGTGCCGGCCTACGAGGTGCCGGCGCACCTGCCGAAACTCTCCGCCGGTTACTTCGCAGGGCGCAATCTCGATCTGCTCGACTTGTTCATCGGTTCCGAGGGCACACTCGGGGTCATCGCCGAGGCCACGGTTCGCGTCACGCCTCGCCCGCTACGGTGCGTCGTTCTGGTGCCGTGCGCGTCCGAGGGGCAGGCGGTCGCGTCGAGCGCCGCGCTTGCCGCCAGCGATCTCGAGGTTGCCGCCATCGAATACATGGACTCACCCTCGCTGCAGCTGCTCGACGATGGCGTGTACGCGCGAGCGGGGATATCGCGCCCGCCCGCCGGCGCCACGCTGCTGCTCGTGCAGGTCGAAACGGAAGCTGCGGTCGAGCGAGCGCTTGCGCGTCTCGACGACATCCTGCAGGAGAGCGGCGTCGCTGGCGATCCCGTCGTGGCGCTGCCCGACGACGAGCGGACGGCGGCCCGCCTGTTCGAGCTGCGCGAGGCGGTTCCCGCCGCCGTCAACGCGCGGGTTGGAGACGCGAAGGCGCGCGTCCATCCGGACATCCAGAAGACCGCCGGCGACTTCATCGTTCCCGTTGGATCGAACGGTCGCGCGCTGGCGTTGTATCGCGGCGCGTTCGAGCGCCGCGGGCTCGATTACGCCATCTGGGGGCACATCTCGGACGGGAACCTGCATCCGAACCTGATCCCTCGTTCGCTCGAGGATGTCGAGGCGGGACGTGAGGCGTTGCGCGAGATGGCGCGCGGCGTCATCGGGCTCGGCGGCGCGCCCGTCGCCGAGCACGGCGTCGGGCGCAATCCGCTGAAGCAGATGTTCCTGCGGGACCTGTACGGCGCCGAAGGGATCGAGCAGATGCGCGCGGTCAAGCACGCGCTCGATCCCACGGGAAAGTTCGCGGCCGGAGTCCTGTTCACGGCGCGGACCTCGTAGGTCCGCGAGCAGTCGTGGACCGCTCAGATCCGCGAGCGGCGCGGCCGCGCGGCGGTCGCCGCCAGGATCAACCCGGCCGCCGCACCCCACGCAAGGTGAGCGGCGATCATCAGGCCCGTGCGTGCCACCGGGTCGTAGGTGATCGGCTGCCTGACGCCCGACACGGGAAGCCATCCGATGTAGCTCGTCGCCCAGACGCCCAGGCCGAACAGCGCGCCCGCCGCGGCGCCGCTCGTCGTCGTGCGCGGCGCCATGGTCGAGAAGACCGCGCCGGTCAGCGCCGCATAGCCGACATGCAGCGCCAGCGTCAGGTTCTGCATCTCGCGCTCGGAAAGGTCGCCGTGCACGCCGAACTTGACGGCGATCGCCTCCGCGATTTCACGTGGCGGCAGCGGCCGCGGGACTTCCCCCTGAAGGCGCTCGTGCAGCGTCTCCATCACCATGGTCATTGGTACCGTCGCGGCGACACCGGCCGCAGCACCTGCGAGCACGTTCCTCATGTGAGCCTCCTCGGGTTCGCCGGGTCCGCGCCGGGACCCGGGCTTACAACAGCAGGCTGACGGCGGTGGCGGCGAGCCCCGCGACCATCAGCCACAGCGGCAACGCGCCGGCATCTCCGCTTCCCGTCTTGTCCGCGTTGATGCGGCCCTGCGCGTTGAACGCCGCGCCGAGCGCCCCGAGCAGCAGCAGCCAGCCGAGGCCGAGGACGATTCGCGAGGGGATGCCGGATGGATGGACGAACACGATCGCGATCGACGCGATCCAGCCGATGAGCGCCGTGCCGGCGAGCAGCCGCAGGCGCGCCAGCTCGCGATCGATCGCCTGGCGGCGCAGCTCGTGCCGAAGCGCCTCGTCGGCGCGGCGGCGCTCCTCTTCGAGCTGCGCCCGTTCGAGCTCGAGCCGCGCGTGGTCGCGCTCGAATGCTTCCTTCAGCGCGGCGACAACGACGTTGGTGAGCCGCGATTCGATCTGGCCGGCCAGACCCTGCGCGGCGGCGGTTTGCGACAACGACGTCTCCGGCGGCGGCGCCGGCGACATGGGCCCGGTGAACTTGCGCGCGGCGTCGCGCAGCGCCATCACCGTGTCGTAGGCCCGGAAGAGCGTGTTGAAATTCACCCGATGGGCCTGTTCAAAAGGTGTTCCCGGCCTGCGACCTCAACCATGCGTCGCGCACGCGCCGCTGGGCGTCGGTGAGCGCCTGACCGGCCTGCTCAGCGGGAACGATTTCGAAACGCGGGTCGGCAATCACGCGAATTGTCGTGGAGATCGGCTGTCCGCGCCCGCGATGGAGATAGACGACGGCCAGCGGCGTTCCCGGCCGCGCCGCGCGAATAGCTGCGTCCACATCGTCCGCGCGCGTGACCGATGCGCCGCCGACCTGCGTCACCACGTCGTCACGCTCGAGGCCCGCTTGATACGCGGGCGCTCCGGCGGGAACAGCCGCGCCGATGCGGACGCCCCCGGGCCCGTCCTGCAGGGCCAGCTCACCTGCAAAGCCGGACTGCGGCGCGCGCGGCCTCACGACGAGCCCCGCCGCCGCCAGCAGCCTCGCGTAGTCGACGACCTCGTGTCCCTGGATGTAGCGGGCGAAGAAGTCGTCCGCGAACGCCGGATCGCCGGAGACGGCGGCGAGCACCGCCTTCGCGTCCGCGTTCATGTACGGCCGATCGACGTAGCCGGGCGCGCGGCCGCCGGGCTTTCCGAAGCGCTGCCACATCGCGCGCATGAAGTCGTCCAGCGTCACCTTGCCGCCGGTGCGCTCGCGCAACGTGAGGTCGAGGCCGAGCGCAATCGATTCGCCCCACGTGTAGTACGAGATGAACGTGTTGTCGAAATCCGTTCGATCGATGGCCGCGGCCGCGTCGACAAACGGCGCCATCTGGCTCATCTCCTCCGCCGTGCGAACCTGCCGCCCCGGGCTGAAGGTGACGGCGTTGACGGCCGACGCGAGCGTCGCCGCGAATTCCGCAAGCCGTGTCAGGCCGGCGCGTTGCAGCGTCAGCGGGCCGTAATAGTTGGTGAACCCCTCGGCCAGCCAGAGCTCGCCGGACATGTTCGCTTCGTCGAAGTTGAACGGCTCGAGCGACTTCGGCCTGATGCGTTCGACGTTCCACGAGTGAAAGAACTCGTGAGAGATGGTGCTGAGCAGCCCGGCGCGATTCCCCCGGATCGACGAAGACGAGGTGACGATGGTGCTGTTGCGGTGCTCCATGCCGTCGCCGTTGTTCCACGGCAGGTAATCCGCGATGAACGTGTAGGTCCCGCCGTCGTAGGGCGCGAACTCACCGTAGACGCCGCGCTCTTCGCGAACGATCTTCTCGACGTCACGCGCAAAGCTGTCGAGCTCCCCGTCATCGCCGTCGTGATGAATGGCGAGGCGAAATGTCGGCTCACGCGCGCCGTCGCGCACCGTGAAGGTCCGCAGCGCGTGGGCGCTGAGCTCCGTCGGGCTGTCCATGAGGTATTGCAGGTTGGGCGCGGTGAACGTCTGGGCGTCGGCGCCGGGAAACAATTGCGTCGCGACGCGCCACGTGGAGCCCGGCGGCGAGGCAAAGCGCACCGTGACCGGACGATCCTCGAGCCCGCGGACCCACATCAGCGCGGCGGGCATGTTGATATGCGCGTGCGCCGGATCGACCGAGAGGTACGTCCCGTCGGTCCGATCGCCGAAGACGCGGTAGCTCACGCGAACGCCCGCAGGGTGCTCGGCGGCCACCCACTGATGCGGCGTCGCGTGCGTCACCCGCAACGGGACGCCCGCTGTGTCCGTCAGGTGCACGTCGAAAACGTTCTTGGCGAACTCGTGCAGCGCGTAGCGTCCGGGAGACGCGCGGCTCATGTGGAGCTCGAGCGGGGTCGCCGGCAGGTCGGCGAGCGTGACGTCGACCTGCATCCAGCGGTGTTCGGGTTCGGGGAAGCTCAGTTGATACGCGACAGGCGCCTGCGCAAACGCGTTCGCGGCGACCGTCAGCGTCAGGACGGCCGCCGCGGCGAACATCTTCATAAGAGACGGTCTTAATTCTGCTGCATCTCCAGGAGGGAGGCCCGCTTTCTTTTACTCGACGGGCGATTCCTGCCCGACATCCCGGATCCCGGATCCCCGGATCCCGACCGGGATCCGCTATAAACAGAATCGATGAGCGTCGCCGTCGCCCGTGCCGCATCCACCGTCGTCCTGTTGCGGGCGGCGCGTCCCTTCGAGGTCTTCCTGGTCCGGCGCAGCGACAGCATCGCCTTCATGGGCGGCGCGCACGTGTTCCCCGGCGGCCGCGTGGACGCCGCCGATCAGATCGACGATATCGCCGCCGCGAGCGACGGGATGGCCGCCGCGGCGGCGCGCATGGTCGACGTGCCGCCGGAGATGGCGGTCGCCCATCATGTCGCCGCGCTTCGCGAGCTGTTCGAGGAGGCGGGGGTGCTGCTGGCGCGCCCGTTGACGGCAGCGTCAGCAGCACGACTCGACGACTATCGGCGCGATCTACTGGCCGGCACCGCGGCCTTCGCGGACATCATCCGCCGCGAGCACCTCCGCCTCGCGCTCGACGAGCTCGCCTACTTCGCGCACTGGGTCACGCCCGAGATCGAGACGCGCCGCTTCGACACGCGCTTCTTCCTGGCGCGCGCGCCGGAAGGGCAGACGCCGGTCCACGACGAGGGCGAGACGAGCCACAGCGAATGGGTGGCGCCGCTCGCGGCCATCGACCGCTGCCGCGCCGGCCAGATCTCGCTGCCGCCGCCAACGTGGACGACGCTGAGCATGCTGGCGAACTTCGACTCGATCGACGCGGCGTTCGCGTGGGCGCGGC
This sequence comes from Vicinamibacterales bacterium, assembly GCA_035571515.1. Taxonomy (GTDB): domain Bacteria; phylum Acidobacteriota; class Vicinamibacteria; order Vicinamibacterales; family UBA2999; genus Gp6-AA40. Next base: position 9,339 of record DATNCQ010000095.1, on the reverse strand, counting down.
GGAAGCCGATTCCCCGCGTGCAGCCGCGATTCGAGAAGCGCGGCGAGCGGACGCTGCTGTTCTATCCAGGAGATCCGATGTATCCGCCAGTCGAGGGCTTCGAGGCGTCCGAGACGCGGTTCGAGCTCGAAAACCGCCGCTGGCGGCCCGTGGAGCCCGATTGACTCGATTTACGCGGCGCCGTGGACCACGTTGCCGACGATTTGCACGACGTTGGTTTCGTTGACCGTCACGCGCAGCTCCAGCCTCCGCTTGTACAGCAGCGGCGTCGGGAACCCCATCGTCATCGTCTTCAGTGCCGGCGAGTGGACGAGCACCAGGCCGAACGGGTTCTGCTGCGTCAGCCCTTCGTTGGCGGCGGCGGCGAACGACAGGTTCACGACGTTGCGGCCGTCGATATCGAGGCTGACGAAGGTGAGATCGTTGGCGCCGCCCTGCTTCGAGACCGCCGCGCCCAGGAACACGCCGGGCCCGGTCAGCGCGACGAGCAGATGGTTACCCTGTGGCGCTGGCGCCCGAAGGCCTTGCGTGCGCTCCGGGTCGCACACGCCCGAGGCGCAGCCTGGTTCCTGGCGTTGGGGGGCGGGGTAGGGGATCGCTCGCGTCTTGCGGGTCCTGGTCCTGGCCATGGCTGATTCCTCCCTGTCTGGGAATCAACGTGCGCAGACGGCCAAACGAACACGCCAGGAGCTCCAGGAGCCACAAAAGAACACAAGAGCCGGCGGTCAGGTCGTCCGGGGACCCTTCGCGGCGCCCGCAATCGGCAACGGCCGGCCCGACTCGTAGCGCCGGATCGTGCGCAGCACGACGTCCGCCATCATGTCGACGAAGAGCGGATCGTCGTTGACCGCCTCGGAACGGACCATCGGCAGCCCGAGCGACGCGCAGACATCGGCCGCCTCGCGATCGAGGTCGTAGAGCACCTCCACGTGATCGCAGACGAAGCCGACCGGGCAGATGACGGCGGCGGCGAGCCCGTGCTCGTGCTCGCGGCGCAGGTAGTCGCAGACGTCCGGCTCGAGCCACGGATCCTGCGGGCGGCCGCTGCGGCTCTGGTAGGCGAGCGCCCACTTCAGCCCCACCTGTTCCGCAATCGCCGCGCACGAGACCCACAGCTGCTGCTGGTACTGCGACGCGTCGGCCATCTCCTTGGGGATGCTGTGCGCGGTGAACACCAGGCGCGTCCCGGCGTGAACCTCCGCCGGCAGCCTGCTCAGCGCCTCGCGCACGTGGAAGGCGTTGGCCGCGACGAAGAGCGGATGGTCGAACCAGCTGTCGACGAACGTTACGTCCAGGTGGCCGCCGCCGTTGGCGCGCAGCGATTCCTGCGCCGCGGCGACGTTTTCGCGATACTGCTGGCAGCTCGAATAGGAATGGTGCGCCGCGGCAATGAAGCCGACGGCGCGGCGCCGGCCGTCGGCGTGCATCTGCTGCAGCGTGTCCGGCAGCAGCGGATGCCAGTTGCGCATGCCGACGTACACGGGCAGCTCGCGTCCCGCGGCGACGAGGCGCGAGCGCAGGCCTTCGGCCTGGCGGCGCGTCAGCTCCGTGATCGGAGAGACGCCGTCGAACAGCTCGTAGTGATGCGCGACCTCTTCGACGCGCTCGGGACTGACGCGGCGGCCGCGCAGCACGTTGGCGAGAAACGGGCGGATGTCGGCGCGCCCCTGCGGGCCGCCGAACGACACGATGAGAACGGAATCGAACGCGTGCGCCACCTGTATACTCGGCGATCTCTTCCGCCAGTCTATCGGATGAAGCCCACATCCATTCCCAACCCGAAGGAAAAGATCGAGGAGCTCGGATCGCGCGTTCGCCGCCAACACGCGGACGATGGTACTGGACGTGATCGACGCGGTGGTGGCGCCGAAGGGCGAGGTGGTCGAGGTGCCGGACCGACGTCCTGCTGTTTTCGATGGCGTGATCACAACGAAGGCGCGCTTCGCGCGAAGCGCGCCTTCGTGGTGACTCCTATCGCGTCCCGCCCGACAACACGACGCCGGCGAGGAACCGCGACTGCTTGTTGTTCCGCCCCGACGTCCGGATGACGCGGTAGTCCCCTTGGAACCGGATCGCGGCGCCCGGCGCGACGCGCACGTCGACGCCGCCGCCCGGCTGGTAGACCGTCCCGGTATTCAGCGCGCCATCCCATTCGAGCCCGCCGCTCAGATGCGCCCCTCCGACGAGGAACTGCCCGAACGGCGCGACGACCGGGCTGGCGTGCGACGCCACCCGCGGTCCCGCCAGGTACGTGTGGATGCGCATCGGCACGTTCGTCCCCTGCAGCCGCTGCGTCGAGAACGGCCCGCGCTGGCAATCGGTGCACGTCCGGTAGTTGCCGCCGACTTCCACGGCCACGCCCACCCAGTTGTTCACGTTGCCGATCGCGGAGATCGCCCAGCCCGAACGGAAGCTTTCGGAGCGGCTGGTCTCCTGCATCACCGAGTAGGCGCCGCCGAGCTCGAATTTCGGAGCATCGGCGGCAAAGAGCGGCGCGGCCGCGAGCAGCGACAGACCGACGGCAAGTGCGACGAGTTTCATGACACCCTCCTCTCCACCCCGCCGGTCAGAAGGAAAACTCCGCGCCGAGCTCGACGATGCGCGGCGAGAAGATGTTGCCGGGCCGTCCGAAGTTCACGCCGGACAGCTGCGTGATCGACTGCTCGGTGTTGATGTTGGTGACGTTGAACACGTTCATCCGCAGCGCGAGCTTGCGGCCTTCCGACAGCCTGAGCGACTTCTCGAGCCGCATGTGCAGCAGGTTGATGTCGGGCAGCCGCTGCGCGCCGATCGGCTCCACGCGCAGCACGATGTTCGGAATCGGCTGGCCGGCGGGCGCCGCGAAGTTCACCGTGCGCGCCCACGGCTGGCCGCTGCGATGCTCGAAGTTCCCCGAGAGCTGCACCGACCACGGGAAGATGTACGCGCCCTCGAGCCTGGCGGTCGCTTCCCAGATCTTGTACGCCGTGTTGATCTCCGCGTTCGGATCGAGCGTCGCCAGGAACACCTGCAGGCCCGGCTGCGTGAAGTCGTTGCCGGTGCTCGCCGTGTTCTGCCAGTGCGGCACGTCGATCTTCGTGGTGGAGTAGGACGCCATCATCATCCACCGCCGGTCGAGGCGCTTGCTCGCCGCGATCTCGAGCGTCGTGTACTTCTGGTCGTCGGCCGGCGTGCCGTTGACCAGCATCGGCTGCTGGAACGTGCGCGCCGCCAGCGCCGGGGAGTACTCGTAGAAGGTGATCGACTTGCCCGGGTCGTCGGCGTTGCCCAGCACGCCGTCGGGTCCCGGATCGGGACGCGTGATGGGAACGTTGTAGGCGCCGTACGGGCGCAGGTTGTTCTGCACGCGGAAGACCTGCTGCCGCGAATAGATCCCCGTGCCCCGCACCGCGAACCCCGGCACCAGCTGGTGCTCGATCGAGAGCGAGAACTCGTTGCTCATCGGCTCGGTGATGTTAGGGTTCGGCACCGCGCCCGCCAGGCCGTCCTCGCCGCCGGTGAAGAGGCTCGTGGACACGAAGTCGGGCGGTGCGAGGCCGAAGTTGATCTCGCCCGGGTCGTAGAGCCGGTTGTTGTTCAGGTCGTGCCACAGGAAGCGCGACACCAGATGGACGTTTTCGTTCGCCATCTGCAGCTCGTCGGAGTGCCAGTTGTGGGCGAACCGTCCCCAGCCACCCTTGACGACCGTCTGTCCGTCGCCGCGGACGTCGAACGCGGCGTGCACGCGCGGCACGATCGAGTTCCACGTCCGGAAATCGATCCGATCCCAGCACTTCGCCGGGTACACGGTCTCGAGCGGCGCCTCGGACGCCGAGCGGCACTGCTCGGGAATGAAGCCGACGGCGTGCGCGTAGCGCGCCCCGAGGTTCAGCGTCAGCCGCCGTCTCATCGTCCAGCTGTCCTGCACGAACGCCCAGAACGTGTGCGTCAGGTCCTTCGGCACGCAGTCGGGCTGGCCGTCCTTGTAGCAGTTGTTGTAGGCGTCCATGGCGAACGGCACCGGCGCCGGCGATCCCGGAGGCGTCCGGAAGATCAGGCGGTAGTTGCCGACGGTCGGGCCTTTGGGGAAGCCCGTGTCCGCGTTCTTCGTGCCGTCACGCGAGCTGATCTTGCGGTCGGCGTGCGCCGCGGCGTAATCGAAGCCGGTCTTGAAGTCGTGGTTGCCAACGAACAGGTTCGACTTGTACCAGTTCATCCGCCCGAGCGTGTGGTTGCGTCCTTCGAACGAATCGATGCCGTAGTTGTTGTGGCATCCGGTCGTCCGGTTCGTCAGCAGGTCGAACGTGTTGACGTCGTTCGAATAGCACTGGCGCGTGACGTTCCAGACCCAGGCGCCCGACTGCACCGACATGTACTTGTCGCCGCGGATGCCCTGCCACTCGATCTTGCTCGTCGTCGCCTGCGTGGGGCTGAAGAGGCGCGAGTCGTAGGACGAGAACTGGTCGTTGGTGCTCTCCCCGCCCTGCCGGACGTACTGGACGAAGCCGATGAACTTGTTCGACGGAGTCATCTGGTACGACAGCTTCCCGGTGTGGAAGTACTGGAACTGATCGCTCACCGACGGCGTGACGCCGTCGTCGTGGAACGCGTTGAACTGCTGCACATGCTCGCCGCGCTTGCGGGTCGAGTAGTAGAACCACAGCTTGTTGCGGATCAGGCGGCCGCCGAGCTCGCCGCTCGCGTCCCACCGCGAGTTCACCGGATTGCCGCCCGTGACGCCTCGCGAGCGCAGCTTGTCGTTGACGTTGTCGAACTCGAGGTGATGGTTGGTGCCGAAAAACGACCCGAGCCCGTGGAACTGGTCGCCGCCCGACTTCAGGATGACGTTGATCTGGAGTCCCTTCGTCGGCGCCTGGGCGGTATTGCCCACCGTCGAAACGGTCGACTCCTCGATCGACCCGTAGTCGTAATGGTTGCCGCCCTGCGTCCCGGTCTTCGGCCCGCTCGTGACGACGCCTTCGAGGGCGACCCACTGTTCGCCGAGCTCGCCGAACACCTTGAACTGCGGGTTGCCGGTGACGAAGCTCCAGTCGAGCTGCGGACGGGCGCCGGGCGCCTGGATCATCAGCGCGATGATGCTGTTGCGCCCCGTCGGAATCACCTCCAGCGTCTCGCGCGTCAGCTGCGTCGTCGACGTCGTGGACGTCACGTCGACCACCGGCGCCGCGCCGGAGACGGTGATGGTCTCGTTGAGCGTGCTCACCTTCATGACGACGTCCACCTTGGCGGTGAAGCCGGCGGTGATGCGCAGCTCGGTTCTTCGGATTGATTGAAATCCTTCGAGCGTGTACTCGACGGCATAGGTGCCGAGCGGCAGCGGCGTGATGCGGTACTCCCCGCGCTCGTCGGTCACGACGCTGACTTGCGGGACCTGTAATGAGGGGCTGGTGGCCACGACGGTGACACCGGGCAGCACGGCGCCCGATTCGTCAGTGATCTGGCCGATGATGCTGGCCTCCTGCGCCCAGGCGGCAGAAGCCAGGCAGAGCGTGAAAACGAAGACAGAGACCCGAAGAACGTACCGCCCGCGTGAAGTGGTCTCCATGACTCGCGCCTCCTAGTGAAAACGGCGACGGCCCAGTGATGACGCAACGCGACGAGAGCTCCGGCCCGATTCGTTACTGGTTACGTGAGTGCGGCGCAGAACCCTCCCTGAAACGACTTGCCTTCCAGATGTTGAATTGTCGGCTGGCTGGCGCGAGATAGTATCTGGTCGAAGAAATTCGTTTCAAGCGAATAATCCGCGGGCGTTCGCGCCTTGCGCGGGCGTGCGACCCGTATGCGGGCGGCGCGCCGCGTTGCACACTTTCTAGATCAGCGCCTTGAGGAGGCCGAGCAGCAGGTCGCGGACGGGGATCTGCAGCGTCGCGACGACGAGCATCGGCGCGGCGGTCGGCAGCACGATCGCCGCGAGCGATGCCTTGCCGATGGGAAAGATGCGCATCGACCGGACGGCTTCGAACATCGTCGCGGCGTCGGCGATCGGTCCGACGCCCGCCGGCTCGAGCAGCGGCGCGTCGGCGTCGGGTGCGCCGTCGATCCATCGGCGGCGGACCAGCCGCCCCTGCCTGGCGACCAGCGCCGCATAGGACGGCAGCGCCGCGCGCTTGGCGCGCCGCAGCAGCGGCATCAGCGCGGCGTAGGGCACCAGCAGCAGCAGCGACCAGACGACGACGAATGCCGCCGCGGGAAGCTTGAGTGCGGCGAGCGTCTGGCCGTGATAGACGATCTCGTGCGCCCAGTGTGACGCGAGCACCGCCGAGAGCGCCAGGCTCACGGGCGCGAACGCAGCAGCCAGCTTTCCGAGAAAGCCGAGTCCGCCTGCGCGGTCGGGATGCGACGCCACCAGCGAGAGGTCGAGGCGGCCGAGCCGCACGAACAGCATCGCGAGCAGCCCGATGCGCCACAACCAGCCGAGGAGCAGGCCGACAAACACGGGCCGGACGACGTAGGCGAACCAGAGACCGCCGAACGCGAGCGTGCCCTGCTCGTCGACCGCCCAGGACATCGCGTCGCCGTGGGTGGCCGTGCCAGCGGCGAACGTCCACGCGAGCGCGATCCCGATCACGAACAGCCACGGGATCGAGGAGTCGCGCCACCGCCGCACGGTGCGCGACACCGCCTCGAAGCGAGGCCGCGTGGACTCGTCCACCAGGCCGCTGCTGGTGAACTGCGGGAAGGATCGCAGCGCCGACACGTGCAGCGTCGCCTCGCCGAGAATCAGCAACGGAATGGCGACGAGGCAGCGGACGTGGACGCCGTAGTGGTGCAGCAGCGGTTCGCCGATCGCCGCATCGACGAATCGGTCGCGAACGATCGCCCAGACGACGATGGGCAGCCAGCCGAGGAGCGCGAAGAAGGCCGCGCGTCGAACGACGCCGAGGCCGGCGAGCGGCGCGAGGTGCAGCGCGCGCTGCCAGCGCAGCGGCGGCTCGTTGTCGACTGGGGAGAACGGCTTGGCCGCGTCCGCGCCCGCGTTCGCGTTCGGCAGCTGAACGACCTGCGGCATCGCCACGGCACACCCTCGGGCGTACCGTGGTGCAATCGGAAGTCCACGCACGCCGGCGCGTTTTGTGGAGCGCCGGCTTGCTGAGTCATTCGATCGGGTGACGAAGGGGTGAGCTCCGCGGCCGCTGGTCACAGCGGGCGGTGAGGGCTTGCCAACCGAAGCTCTCGCAATCTTGGCAACCTTCGCATGGCACCAGAGCGAAGGTTGGCGGTGAGGCAGGGATTCGAATTCTACGAGCGACCATCTCTAACTACTTGATGGCGCGCGACTTCTGGCTCTAAGGCTTTGAGTCCCAACCTCTTGTCGCCAGCTAGGAGTTCTCGGGAGTTCACCGCCATTCTCCGGATTCCACCGAAGTCTTGGAGACATTTTGGCAACACGGCGGCCCGGGTCCGCGCTGTATGCGGAGGGAGTCTGCAACGTCGTGGACCGACAGTCGAAGCCGTTCGCAAACGAACTCGAGCGAGCGGCACGGAACCAGAAGAGCATAGAGCTGACGTGCGAGAGCACTGCGCAATGAACGACGCCTATCACGGGATGGACAGCCCAATGCGCTGCGCGCATCGCTGATACCACACAGCGAGCGCCTCGTCTTGTTGCAGCTCGTGAATCGCAGCAAGGAGGGCGCGCGCAGTGGCGACGTCTGTAGAAAGTTCCGTAATGATTGGCGACGCGTCGCCGCGCCCGATCGATGGAGACCGTTGCTCGTCGAAAAACGCTGACAACAGCATCGTGAACAGCGGCGCAAGCTTCGAGCGGCCACCTGCTATCGCCGTGACCCGCCTGGTCCGCCTGAGATGCTTCCATGAAGCGACGATGGCGCGCGCATTCAGAGCTTCGACGTCATCGGCTATCGACGCCAACGCGTCGAACAGCTCTTCCCGGTTGTGGGCTCGAACGCGATCCGGCATTGGCAGGCATGCGAAGAGCCGATTCGCGATGTCGCCTGGCAACGGAAGATCTGCTTGCGCACACGCCTGCTTGATCCGCAAAAGATCATCGCCGGCCACTCGCAAATACGATTCCACTGCGCTTCGTTCGCGCGCCTCAAATCGGTTCAGAAAGATCCAGAGCCGATGGTTGGGACTTCCCAACCATCCCACTCCGACAAAGGCCCATGAGGCATTCGGGCACTCCCAGTTCCAGGTGCCGTCGACGCCGAGCGCACAGTGCGTCTGGCATATTTCCACTGCCTTCGCTTGATCTTCTTGATAGAGCGGCTGATTGATTTGGCTGAAACGGGCAGGCTCATGCTCAAACGCGTCGGCGAGCACGTGCACAGCGTCGTCAGCGTCGAGTGCACGTTCCATGATGTCGGCGTCACCGGTCCGCCAGTCTTCCATCCAGAGGCGGCCACTCAATGGCGTGAAGATCAGATTCTTCTTCGATCGATTGGCCTCCGGCGCCCGGCGAATCGCGCGCGCCAGCCACCAGATCGTCCGGCCACCACCGCAGGTCACGTGATCTCCCGGCGCCAACGCTGAAACCACATCTCGCGCCGTGCTGTTTGCGAGGCCGAGAATCAGTCGGTCATCGTTGTCCGACGCTGCAACCGGATCACCGGCCGAGTTGTCCCGCTGGGATGGGTGCTGACGTTTCGAGGCGGTCTCGAGCACGCTGCAGGATTGAAGTCGAAACCGGTTCCGGAGGTCCTTCGCCACCTCGACGTTCGGTACCAGGTCCACGGCGAACGAAACGTCGACGGACACCGCCGTAACGCCCAGTTGCCGCGCTTCGGTCAGGAGTCGATTTATCGTCGCCTGACTCAATGGCTTATCAGAGTCCCGATCACGACGACCCTTTGCGGCGGCGAAGGTCGCCCGAACTTTTTGGTCCGATCCGATCTCAGTTTGCGGTTTGTTTTCAATAAAATAGAGCCTACTCACCAGCTCGAGAAGTCGTTCCCATTCTGTGAATTCAGCACTCATTGGCGAATTTTATCGGGTGATTAGTCCGTGATTATTGTGAATAATTATCCGTATGATTTAGACGTCAATCTTCCGATTTATATTGCGGAGGTGCAGAAACATGAAGTAGCCTTCCGACCGCTGGACGACCTGCATGGGTTTGAACGAGCTGAGCGGGTGTTACTGGCTACGGAACGGCGCAACTGCAGTATCGGTTCTGCCGGCGCGCGGATCGCTCGTCGCGACTCTGAGCGTCCGCGGCGTCGAATTCCTCTTCCTTGATCCGGCGACGCTCGCCTCGGCGCACGCTCCAGTCCGAGGCGGCATTCCGATTCTGTTCCCAATCGCTGGCGAACTGGTCAACCACACGTTCCTTCCGTTCAACACGACTATGCGCCGACACGGCTTTGGCCGCGACAAAAC
>DATNCQ010000094.1:0-76408 GCA_035571515.1 Vicinamibacterales bacterium | reverse complement strand
TATCCGGTCGGCGCGCGCGTCGGCGGCAAGGTGGTCAGCCTCACCGATTACGGCGCCTTCGTCGAGCTCGAGTCTGGCGTCGAGGGACTGATTCACGTCTCCGAGATGTCCTGGAGCAAACGGGTCAAGCACCCATCGAAGATTCTCAACGTCGGCGATACGGTCGACGCGATGGTGCTCGGCGTCGATCCGACCGCGCGGCGCATTTCGCTCGGCCTGAAGCAGGTCGAGAGCAATCCGTGGCACGAGCTCGGCGACAAGTACCCGATTGGCTCTCGGATTCAGGGGAAAGTCCGCAACCTCACCGAGTTCGGCGCGTTCGTCGAGGTCGAGGAGGACATCGACGGCCTGATCCACATCTCCGACATGTCGTGGAGCAAGCGGATCAAGCACCCGTCCGAGGTGCTGAAGAAGGGCGACGTCGTCGAGGCGATGGTGCTGAGCATCGACGCCGAGAACCAGCGGCTGTCGCTCGGCCTCAAGCAGCTGGCGACCGACATCTGGGACGACTTCTTCTCGCGTCATCACGTCGGCGACACCATCGAGGGGAAGGTCACGCGCATGACCAACTTCGGCGCGTTCGTCGAGCTCGACGAGGGGATCGAAGGGCTCATTCACGTGTCGGAGTTCGACGACAGCCACGGCGGCGAGAAGATCGACCTGCAGGTGGGCAACAGCTACCAGATGAAGATCATCAAGCTGAGCCCGCAGGAGCGGAAGATCGGCCTGAGCATCCGCGCGTTGAAGTCGGACGACTACCGGTCGGACTGGGAATCGTATTCGGAGAGCGAGGGCACCGGCACGGCGACGCTCGGCGATCACTTCCGCAATCGCTGACGCGATTGCGGCGGCAGGTATCAGGTATCAGGATCAGGTATCAGGTTCCAGAGGAGCGACCATTGAATACTCCTGGCGGCAGCATGACCAAGGCGGAACTCGTCGAGGAAGTGTCGCGCGTGTCGGATCTCACGAAGAAGCACTCTGAAGTCATCGTCGACACGGTGTTCAGGAGCATCATCGAAGCGCTGCACCGGGGCGAGAAGATCGAACTGCGCGGGTTCGGCAGCTTCCGGCTGCGCAAGCGCGAGCCCCGCAAGGGACGCAATCCGAAGACCGGCGACAAGGTGGACGTGCCGCCGAAGAAAGTGCCCTACTTCAAGCCCGGCAAGGAGCTGAAGGAGCTGATCAACCGCGAGGCCGAGGCGGCCGAAGCGGCGTCGATTACCGGCAATGTGACCGGCGCGGTGCAGTCGGTCTGACGGAAGTGGAAAAGTTGAAAAGTGGAAAAGTGGAAAAGTAAGTTTGACGTGCAACACGCTGCTTAACACTTACTTTTCCACTTTTAAACTTCTTCCACTTTTCCACTTCGTATGGATCGTCTTTGGTCGCCGTGGCGACTCGAGTACGTGACCGGCAGCAAACCAGATACGGGGTGCGTGTTCTGCGACGCGCCCCGTCCCCCGCACCCCGATTCCCTCATCGTCTACCAGCACAAGACCTGCTACGTCATCCTCAATCTCTATCCGTATAACAACGGCCATCTCCTGGTCGTGCCGTACCGGCACACCGGCTCGCTCGCGTCGCTGACGCCCGAGGAACGGCACGAGATGGCGGACCTGCAGGCGCTCAGCGAGCGGGCGCTGGTCGAAGCCTACGCGCCGCACGGGATCAACGTCGGCGTCAACCTTGGCAAGCCCGCCGGCGCGGGTGTCCTCGAGCACGTGCACGTGCATCTCGTGCCGCGGTGGAACGGCGACACGAACTTCATGACCGTCGTGGGGACGACGCGCGTGCTGCCGGAGGACCTGCAGCAGAGCGCGGTGAGGCTCAAGCCGATCTTCGCCAAACTCGGCGACAGCCGCTGACCGACGAGCCACGGAGAACGGAGGCACGGAGAGATACGAGCTTACTCGGCTTGTCTGTTCCACCACCGAGGCAGGGTCAGACGGTGTGCGGTTCTCGATTCGCATCTTGGTGATTTGGCGTCGGGATCGTGCGGATCCGTCCATGTGTCCGCGACATCGTCGAGTGGTCGGGCGGCTCGTCGCCGAGGCCCACCCCGAGAAAATCACGACGATGAGCGATTTAACCTACTGCTCGGAGGACTGTGGCCCAACCGGATCACGGCGGACGTGTGGGCGCGCGTGGAAAAGATTCGCCGGAAGGTCTGGTGAATGTCGCCTTCGGCCCGTCAACGACCCGAGCACGCGCGGGACTTGCATCACGGGCTGTTAGGCGCGAGCGACTTGGCGGATACGACTTCGAACCGCATACCGAGAAAAAATAATCTCCGTGTCTCCGCGACTCCGTGGCCCGTCGCCGATGAGTGACGTTCGAACGAGGATCGGCGGCTAGGATGCCGCGGACATCACGTCGATCTGCGTCATCTTCTCCGTGATGCCGTCGCCGTCGCGCGGGATGGTCATCGCGTCTTCCGGCAGCTCGTAGAACGGATTCTCGAGGATCATCGGCCCTTCCACGCGGATGTGCCGGTGGGTCGCCAGGCAGGTGTCGAGGATTTTCGCCGGCAGCCGGTTGCGGTTGTACTGGCAGAGACCGAGCGCGCGGTTGCTCGAATAGAAGTGGTTCAGCAGCGCCTCGTATTCGACGATTTCGTGCGAGCCAGGCGCCTCGTCCAGCAGCCACGTCATGTCGCCGGCCGTGCACAGCCCGGCGAACCCCGCCTTGAGCGCGTCGGACACGGCGGCATTGAGCATGTCGATCATGCGCGACGCCTTGAACGAGCCGCCTTTCAGGTGGCCTTCCCGCTTCGTGATCAGGGCGAGCGCTCCGCGCCTTTCCTCGGCGGCGGCGTCGATGCCGGCCGCGCGCAGCTCGGCGCGGAATTCCTCCGGCGTCTGCTCGCCGCAGACGTAGAGGCAGCGCTCGCCGCGCGAGAGCCCGCCGCGGATGTAGTCGATGGCCGCGCGCACCTGTTCCTCGCGCGAGCTGAAGAGGGTGCAGACGTGATCGCCTTGCTGATAGACGATGCGGGGAGCTCGATCCATGCGCGGGATTATAGGACCGACGCGCGGTGAAGTTAGCTCAGCCGAGGACGAAAAATTAGGACGCGGCCGACAGCGCGTCGATCTGCGCGAGCTTGTCGTGGATGCGCGCGCCGTCGCGCGATCGGAGCATCGCCTGCTCGGGCTCCTCGTAGAACGGGTTCCTGAGCAGTCGCGGCGCCTCGACGCGCACCTGCGGGTGCGTCGCCAGGCAGCTCTCGAGAATCTTCGGCGGCAGCTTCTCGCGGCTGTACTGACAGAGCAGGATGACAGGGCGGTTGGCGCAGAAGTAGTTGAGCAGCGCCTCGTAGGCGAGCAGCTCGTGCGAGCCTGGCGCCCGATCGAGGAGCCAGGTCATGTCGCCCGCGCCGCGCAGGCCGTTGAACCCGGTGGCCAGCGCCTCGGACAACGCGGCCGCGAGCATCTCGATCATCCGCGCCGCGTCGAAGGCGCCGCCCTCGAGATGCCCCTCGTGCTTGGTGATCAACTCGAGCGCGTTGCGCGCCTCCTCGGCATCCGCGTCGATGCCGGCGCGCCGCAATTCCTCCCGGAACTCGTCCGGCGTCTGCTCGCAGCAGACGTAGAGACAGCGCTCGCCGCCCGCGAGGCCGCCGCGGACGAATTCGATGGCGGCACCGAGCTGCTCTGCACGCGACCCGTACAGGGTGCACACGTGATCGCCGTACTGATAGCGTGCCTGCGAGGGTCGGCGCATCCGCCAATCATCGCATAACTGCGGAGTCCATCGACAGCGCGTCGAGCCGCGTCAGCTTCTCGCCGATGCCCGCGCCGTCGCGCGAGCGAATCATCGCCCGCTCCGGCATTTCGTAGAAGGGATTCCTCAGCAGTCCCGCTGTGCCGGCGAGCACGTACGGGTGGGTGGCGAGACAGCTGTCGATGATCCGCGCGGGAAGTTTGTCGCGGCTGTACTGGCAGAGGAGGACGAGCGGCCGGTTCGAGCAGAAGTAATTCAGCAGCGCCTCGTAGGCGAGCAGCTCGTGCGACCCGGGCACTCCGTCGAGCAGCCACGTCATGTCGCCCGCGCCGCACAGCCCCGAGAAGCCGGCGTTCAGCGCGTCGGACAGCGCGGCCTCGATTCGTTCGATCGTTCGCGCCGCGTCGAAGGCGCCGCCCGCGAGATGACCCTGGTCCCTGCCGATTACCGCGAGCGCGCCCCGCGCTTCCTCGGCCTCGACGTCGACGCCCGCGCGACTCAGTTCTTCGCGGAATTGCTCCGGCGTCTGTTCCCAGCAGGCGTAGCCGCACTGCTCGCCCCGCGCGAGGCCTGCCTGGATGAATTCGACGGCTGCGCGGACGTGCTCCGCGCGCGAGGTGGACAACGTGCAGACGTGATGACCATGCCGGTAGTCGACGCGAGCGCTCCGACGCATCCGCGCATGATAATCGCAACCGGTTGTCCGCCGCGCCTCGTGATAGTGTGCCGACATGAATTTCGAGTGCACCGACGTCCAGCAGACCTGGCGCGACAAGGCGCAGGCGCTCGGTCGCGGGCTCGCAGAGGACCCCGCGGCCGGCGACGTCATCGCGGGCGCGGCGCGTCTCGGCTTGATCGATCCGCGCGCCGATCTGATCGCCGCGTCGCTCGCCGTCGAGGCGCTGGCATCCGAATCGGCTGCGGCGGGGATGACGCTCGCCCTCCACACGACGGTGCTCCTTGCGTTTCCCCGACATCAGGGCGAAGGCTGGATGACGGCGCTGGCGCGCGGCGAAATCGTTGGGGCGCTTGCCCTGTCGTCCGAAGACGTCCCCGCAATCGACAACGGCCGGTTGAGCGGACGTGCGGCGTGGGTCGGTCCCATCACCGAGCATGGCGTGGCGGTTGTCGGCGCGCGCCAGGGATCAGACGTGACGGGATGCGCGGTCGCGCTCGACGGCGACGGTGTGCGTGTCACCGAGGCGCGAGCCTCGGCGCTGCGCGGCTTCGTCTGGGCCTATGTCACGTTCGCGGGCACGCCGTGCATGGCGGGCGCCGCGCCGACGAGCATCATGGCGCGCGCTCGCACGCTCATCGCTTCCGTCGCGCTCGGGATCGGCAGCAGGGCGCTGCGCGAATCGCTCGCGGTCGTGCATCGCGAGCATGGCGCCGGCGGCGAGCAGACGGTGCAGGGACTGCTCGCCGACACGGCCACCGAGCTCGAGGCGGCACGCATGCTGACGTGGCAGGCCGCCGCCGGGGGCGACCAGGTCTCGCTGGCGGACGGCTCGATGGCCAAGCTGGCGGCGACGAGCGCGGCCCAGGCCGCGGTCGCGCGCGCGACGCAGGTCGTCGGCGTCGACAGCTTCCGCCGGGGGCACGTCGTCGAGCGGCTGACGCAGGACGTGCGCGCGATCGAGCTGTTCGCCGGCCGCACGGAGGCGCTGCGGGAATCGGTCGGCGATGCGGCGCTGCCGCAGGTCAGTCGGCAATCGGCGGTCGGCAGTCGGCGGTAGGGATAGTTAGTCATTGGTCGTTGGTGGTTGGTAGCCCACTGCCCACTGCCGACCGTCCGCTATCCGAAGATCTGCTTCGCGATCGTCTGCAGCTGCAGGTTCGACGTGCCCTCGTAGATCTGGCCGATCTTCGCGTCGCGAAAGAATTTCTCCACCGGGTAGTCCTTCACGAAGCCGTAGCCGCCGAAGAGGTTCACGGCGAGCGAGCTCACGCGCTCGGCGACCTCCGACGAGAAGATCTTGCACATCGCCGCTTCCTTGAGGAACGGCTGGCCGGCGTCGCGCAGCCGCGCCGCGTTGTAGACCATCAGCCGCGCCGCTTCGACCTCGGTCGCCGCCCGCGCGATCTGGAACTGGACGCCCTGGAACTCGCCGATCGCCTTGCCGAACTGCTTGCGCTCCTTCGTGTAGCGGATCGTCGCGTCGAGCGCGCCCTGCGCCAGGCCGACCATCTGCGCGCCGATGCCGATGCGCCCCTCGTTCAGCGTCTCGATGGCGACCTTGTACCCCTTGCCGACCTCGCCGAGGACGTTCGCGCGCGGGACGAGGCAGTCCTCGAGCAGCAGCTCGCAGGTGCTGCTCGCGCGGATGCCCAGCTTGTCCTCCTTCTTGCCGACGCTGAAGCCCGGAAAGCCGCGCTCGACGAGAAACGCGGTGATGCCCCGATAGCCGGCCTCGGGGTTGACGTTCGCAAAGACGATGAAGAGGTTGGCTTCGTTGGCGTTGGTGATCCAGAGCTTGCGGCCGTTGAGGATGAAGCCGCCAGGCGCTTCGGCGGACGCGTCGTCGCGACGGCGGGCGCGCGCGCCCATCGCAAACGCGTCGCTGCCGGAGGCGGCTTCCGACAGCGCGTAGGCGCCGACCGTATCGGCGGCGAGCTTCGGCAGGTAGGCGGCCTTCTGCCCGTCGGTGGCCCACCGCACGAGCGCGTTGATGACGAGGGTGTTCTGGACGTCGACCATCACGCCGATAGACGGATCGACCCGCGACAGAGCCTCGACGGCCAACACGGAGTGAAAAAAAGTGGCGCCGGCGCCGCCGTGCGCCTCGGGGACTTCAATCCCCATCACCCCGAGGTCGAACAGTCTGGCGATGAGCTGCGGCGGGATCTTTGCGTGCTCGTCCATCTCGCGGACGAGCGGCCGGATTTCCCGGTCCGCGAACTCGTAGACGCTGTCGCGGAACAGCGTTTCGTCCTGGCTGAGCTGTGTCAGGGGTGTCGAAAAGCTTTCTGTCTGCTGCATACGTCCAAAACGTTAATTTATTGGCGATCTGTTCTCGCCAATTTTACGGCCGCTCCGATGTCGCGGCCGCCGAAAGGTCGTCGAAGGGCGTAAAGCCTCGACGTTCAGGATTATCATGAGTGCAATGCGCCGATCCGCCGCGTTTCTAGTGGCCCTGGTCCTCGCGTGCCTCGGGAGCCTGGCGGTGCGCGCCCAGCAGACCGGCTCCCAGCAAAGCGGCTCCCAGCCGTCCGGCTCTCAGCCGGCCGCCGCGCAGCAACAGCCGGCGGACCAGACCAACGTCACGTTCCGCGCGGGCATCAACTTCGTCACCGTCGACGCCTATGTGTCCGATTCGAAGGGGCAGCCCGCGACCGACCTGAAGCAGTCGGACTTCGAAGTCTTCGAGGACAACAAGCCGCAGAAGATCGAGCAGTTCCGCTTCCTCAAGGTCGACGGCAACCCGAAGCCGGGCGAGCCGCCGCCGCAGGAGATCCGCAACCGGGACGACGAGGAGCGGGAGGCCGCGCGCGACGACACGCGCGTCTTCGTCATCTTCCTCGATGACTACCACACGCGTCTCGGCAGCTCGCTGGCGGTGCGGCAGCCGCTCAGCGAGTTCATCCAGAACCAGATGCGGCCGCTCGACCTCGTCGCGGTGATGTACCCGCTGACGCCGGTCACCGACATCGACTTCACGCGCAACCACGCGAAGATCATCAACGCCCTCCAGCACTTCGAGGGCCGCAAGTACAAGTACGAGCCGCGGAACCTGTTCGAGGAGCAGTACCAGCGCGCGCCGACCGAGGTCGTCGAGCAGATTCGCAACCAGGTGGTGATGACGGCGCTGCGCGGGCTGTCGGTCCGCCTCGGATCGATCCGCGACGGGCGCAAGTCGATCATCTACGTCAGCGAGGGGCTGCAGGCGATGCTGCCGCCGCAGCTGCGCAGCGCCGACGCGTCGATGCCGAAGGTGGGCAACCCGAACGCGTTCAACCCGTTCGCCGGCGAGAACGATCCGCGCGAGCAGACGGCGCAGGCATTTTCGACCGCCGACCTCTACTCGCAGCTGCGGGACGTTTTCATCGCGGCGACGCGGAACAACACCGCGATCTACACCGTCGATCCGCGCGGCCTCGCCACCAACGAATTCGACATCGACGAGAACGTCGGCCCGCGGCAGGACCAGGACATGCTGACGGCCTCGACCAACACGCTGCGCTCCATCGCCGAGGAAACCGACGGCCGCGCCATCGTCGGCAGGAACGACCTGGCGAAGGGGCTCCAGCTGGCGATGCAGGATTCGACGGCGTATTACCTGATCGGCTACACGTCCGCGCAGGCGCCGGTCGACGGCAAGTTCCATCCGATCAAGGTGCAGTTGTCCGCCGCGGCGAAGAAGCGCGGCCTGCAGGTGCGCGCGCGGCGCGGGTACTGGGCGGCGACGCCCGAGGACGTCAGGAAGGCGGAGAAGGTCACGGGGCCGGGCGTCCCCGACGCCGCCAAGCCGGTGATGGCGGCGCTGTCGTCGATCGCGGTGCCGGTGCAGGCCGGCAAGTACGTGCGCACGTGGCTCGGCACGCAGCGCGGCGAGAACGGCAAGACGAAGGTCACGCTTGTGTGGGAGCCGCTGCCGAAGACGCCGGTGGGCAATCTCCGCGCCGATCCCGCGCCGGGCCGGGTGTCGCTGATTGCGGCGACAGAGAAGGGCGACCTGGTCTATCGCGGCCGCACGCCCGACACACCGCAGCTGGCGAGCGCGAACCCGCAGGCGACGGGCGCCAGCGCGTCGCTGCCGGCGTCGACGGCCGCGGCGACCGCGGCGGCGCCGCAGTCGCTCACCTTCGAGGCGCCGCCTGGAAAACTCGAGCTGCGCATGACCGTCGAGGGCGCCGGCGGCGGCGTGCTCGACCAGGAAATCCGCAACGTCACGATTCCGGATCTGACCGCCGCGCGCCCGGCCATCAGCACGCCGCGCGTCTACGCGGTGCGCACGCCGCGCGAGCTGCAGGCGATCGCGGGCAACGCCGCGGCAGTGCCGCCGGCCAACCGCGAGTTCTCGCGGACCATGCGGCTGCTGATCCGGTTCGACAGCTACGGCCCGGGCAACGAGGTGCCGGTGCCGACGGCGGCGCTCCTCAACAACAACGGGCAGAAGTTCACCGACGTGCCTGTGAGCGCGGCGCCGGCGGGCGGCACGCACCAGATCGACATGAGCCTGGCGACGATCCCGCCCGGTGAATACGTGATCGAGATCACGACGAAGAGCGCCACGGGCGACACCGCCAAGGAGCTGGTGGCGTTCAGGGTGATCAGCTGACGGTCAACTCCCAACGCCCAACTTCCGACTCCCAAGAGCGGACGTAGAGGCCGACCTCCGAGTCGGCCGTCCGGGGTATCATGCGCGCCACTGGAGGCGTTCATGATTCGACTGCTCGCCGTCTGCGGTGTCGCGTTTGCCCTGGCTGGAACCGCCGTCGCCCAGGCGCCGCCGGCGCAGCAGCGCCCCGACCCGCGCAGCATCAAGCTGCGGGGCAATCGCTTCAAGCCTCTCACCTACGACGAGATGACGCCCGCGCAGAAGGCGATGGTCGAGCACCTGATCGCCGGGCCGCGCGGCGGCGTCAACGGCCCGTTCAACGTGCTGCTGCGCAGCCCGGAGATTGGCGACCTCGGGCAGGAGTTCGGCGGGGCGGCGCGCTTCAAGTCGTCGCTGCCGCAGCGTCTCTACGAGCTGGCCATTCTCGTGACCGCGCGCCACTGGACGGCGCAGTACGAATGGCAGGCGCACCATCGCTCGGCGCTCCAGGCCGGGCTCAGCGCGTCGATCTGCGATGCGATTGCCGCCGGCCGCCGGCCGACCGGCATGCAGAAGGACGAGGAAGCGCTCTACACCTTCGTGTCGGAGCTGCTGAGCACCAAGCAGGTGAGCGACGCGACGTTCAACGCCGCCAAGAGCGTCTTCGGCGAGCGCGGCATCGTGGACATCATCGCGGTGACCGGCTGGTACAACATCGTGTCGATGATGCTCAACGTCGATCAGTATCCCGTTGCGGACGGCACGCAGCCCGAGCTCAAGCCATTGAACGCCACGCGCTGAGGCGGGTCCGCGACGCCGTGGATTCAGCGGCCTCGCGGCACCCGCCCTGCTGAAGCATGGGTGTCACGCGTACATGCCGCGCATGCGCGTCACGGTGCCGACGCGCTGGATGGCGACGATGTACGCCGCGGTGCGCAGATCGACCTTGTACTTCAGCGACGTCTGCAGCACGTCCTCGAATGCCTCGCAGATCTTCTTCTCGAGCCGCTCGTTGACGTCCTTCTCCTCCCAGAAGTAGCCGTACCGATCCTGCACCCACTCGAAGTACGACGTCGTCACGCCGCCGGAATTGGCGAGGATGTCGGGGATGACGAACACGCCGCGCTTGTGCAGGTGCGCGTGCGCGTCGGGGGTGGTCGGGCCGTTCGCCCCTTCGGTGACGATCTTCGCCTTGATGAGCGGCGCGTTCTCCATCGTGATCTGGTTCTCGAGCGCGGCCGGGATCAGCACGTCGACGTCGAGCGCCCACAGCTTGTCGTGCGGCAGCGGGTCGGCGCCGGGGAAGCCGTCGACGCTCTTCTCGTGCGCGGCCGCGTATTCGAGCAGCTTCGCGACGTCGAGCCCCTTCGGGTTGTAGACGCCGCCCTTCCAGTCGGTGACCGCGACGATTTTCGCGCCGGCCTTGGCGAGGAGATCCGCCGATACCGAGCCCACGTTGCCGAAGCCCTGGACCGCGATCTTCAACTTCTTGACGTCGAGGCCGAGGTGCTTGGCGGCTTCGGCGGTGACGATCATCACGCCTCGTCCCGTCGCCTCGCGGCGCCCGAGCGAGCCGCCCATCTCCACGGGCTTGCCGGTGACGACCGCCGTCGCCGTGTGGCCGACGTGCATGCTGTAGGTGTCCATCACCCAGGCCATGATCTGGTCGTTCGTGTTGACGTCGGGCGCCGGCACGTCCTTCTCCGGTCCGATCAGGTCGACGATTTCAGCGACGTAGCGCCGCGTCAGCGCCTCGAGCTCGCGCCGCGACATGCGGGTCGGATCGCAGACGATGCCGCCCTTGGCGCCGCCGAACGGGATGTGCGCGACCGCGCACTTCCACGTCATCCACGCGGCCAGCGCGGTGACCTCGTCGAGCGTCACGTCCGGGTGATAGCGGATGCCGCCCTTGGCCGGTCCGAGCGTGATGTTGTACTGCACGCGGTAGCCGGTGAACACCTCGATCTCGCCGTTGTCCATCTGCACCGGGCACGACACGATGACTTGCCGCTTGGGGTGGGTGAGGATGTTCCAGACACCGGGCTCGAGGTTGATGATGCGCGCGGCGACGTTGAATTCCTGAAGCATGGCCCCGAAGATCGCTCCGTGCTCTGCCATGAAACGTTATTCTGTCACGGGCCGACCTGCAGGTCCGCCCTGCGGCCGGTCGTAGAGGCGGACCTTCAGGTCCGCCGTACAATGAACTGATCATGAAAACGGCTGCGCCCGGTCCGAGCGCGTCGAAGGAGCGCCGCGGATCGTTCACGACGATCTCCGGCAGGCCCATCAATCAGCTCTACACGCCGGCCGACATCGCGGCGCTCGACTATGCGCGCGACCTGGGCGACCCGGGCGAATTTCCGTATACCCGAGGCATTCATCCGACGGGCTACCGCGGCAAGCTGTGGACGATGCGGCAGTTCGCCGGGTTCGGTACGCCGGAGGAGACCAACGGGCGCTACAAGCAGCTGCTGAAGGCGGGGGGCACGGGGCTCAGCGTCGCCTTCGACCTGCCGACGCTGATGGGACGCGACCCCGACCACGAGCTCTCGCTCGGCGAGGTCGGCAAGTGCGGCGTGAACGTCACCTCGCTGGCCGACATGGAGACGCTCTTCGACGGCATCGACCTGTCCGCCATCACGACGTCGATGACGATCAACTCGCCGGCGTCGATGATTTTCGCGATGTACCTGGTCGTCGCCGAGCAGCAGGGCGCCAGCTGGGACCAGCTCTCGGGCACCATTCAGAACGACATCCTCAAGGAATTCATCGCGCAGAAGGAATACATCTATCCGCCGCGTCCCTCGATGCGGCTCATCACCGACGTCTTCGCGTTCTGCGCCGAGCGCGTGCCGCGCTGGAACACGATCTCGGTGAGCGGCTACCACATCCGCGAAGCGGGCGCGACGGCGGCGCAGGAGCTGGCGTTCACGCTGCGCGACGGCGTCGAGTACGTCCAGTACGGCGTCGACGCGGGGCTCGACGTGGACGCCTTCGCTCCGCGGCTGTCGTTCTTCTTCAACTCGCACAGCGACTTCTTCGAGGAGATCGCCAAGTACCGCGCCGCGCGCCGCATCTGGGCGCACGTCATGCGCGACCGCTTCAAGGCGAAGAGCCCGCGCTCGTGGCAGCTGCGCTTCCACACGCAGACCGCGGGCGTGTCGCTCACCGCGCAGCAGCCGTACAACAACGTCGTGCGGACGGCGCTGCAGGCGATGGCCGCGGTCCTCGGCGGCACGCAGTCGCTGCACACCAACTCGCTGGACGAGGCGCTCGCCCTTCCGACCGAGGCGGCGGCGACGCTGGCGCTGCGGACGCAGCAGATCATCGCCCACGAAACGGGTGTGACCAACATCGCCGACCCGCTCGGCGGCTCGTACTTCGTCGAGAAGCTGACCTCCGACCTCGAGGAGGAGACGCTCGCCTACTTCGACACGATCGACCGCATGGGCGGCATGGTCGCCGCCATCGAGCAGAGCTATCCGCAGCGCGAGATCGCCGAGAGCGCCTACCGGTTCCAGCAGGCCGTCGAGCAGCGTGACAAGATCATCGTCGGCGTCAACGATTTCGTCGCGGCCGCGGACGAGCCGATCGGCACCCTCTACATCGACGAATCCGCCGCCGAGCGGCAGCTCGCGAAGCTGAACGAGCTCAGGAAGATGCGGGACAACGGCCGTGTGCGGGCGGCCCTCGACGCGCTGAAAGAGGGGGCGCGCGGGTCTGCCAACACGATGCCGCTGCTCGTCGACGCCGTGCGGGCGTATGCCACGGTGGGGGAGATGTGCGACGCCTTGCGTGAGGTCTGGGGCGAATACGAGGAAACGCCGATAATCTGACAAACAGGTATCAGGTATCAGGTATCAGGTATCAGGTAAGGGCATCAGCAGGTATCAGTGAAAATACGCGTCATCATTGCCAAGCCCGGGCTCGACGGCCACGACCGTGGCGCGAAGGTGATTGCCCGCGCCCTGCGCGATGCCGGCATGGAAGTGATTTATACCGGGCTGCGCCAGACTCCCGAACAGATCGTCGCCGCCGCGCTCCAGGAGGATGCGGACGCCATCGGCCTCTCGATCCTGTCGGGGGCGCACATGCACATCTGTCCGCGCGTGATGGAGTTGCTCCGCGAGAAGGGTCTCCAGGACGTGCTCGTCGTCGTCGGCGGCATCATTCCGGACGTGGACATCCCGAAGCTGAACGAGATGGGGATCAAGGGTATCTTCCTGCCCGGGACGCCGATGCAGGAGATCGTCGACTTCATCACCCGCAACGTGCGTTCGCGGGTGGAAACGTAGCGCGATGCGCAAGAAGCTCCTCCTCGCCGACGACAGCGTCACCATCCAGCGCGTCATCGAGCTCACCTTCGCGGGTGAGGACGTGCAGGTGCTCGCTGTCGGGGACGGCGAGGAAGCCATCGCGCGCATCCCGATAGAGAAGCCGGACATCATCCTCGCCGACATCGCGATGCCGAAACGCAGCGGCTACGAGGTCTCGGCGTTCGTCAAGGGCAACCCGGAGCTCGAGAACATTCCCGTGCTGCTGCTCGCCGGCGCGTTCGAGCCGGTCGACGACGTGAAGGCCAAAGAGGCGCAGTGCGACGGGGTGCTCGTGAAGCCGTTCGAGCCGCAGCACGTCATCGCGCGCGTGCGGGAATTGATTGGCGGCGCGAAGGGGAGTCCCACCCAGGCCGTCCGCGACATCCCGCGCCCCGCGGCGGCGCTCGCGCCACCGCGGCCCGTCGAGCTGCCGACGCGCGAGGAACGGCCGCCGCTGCCCGACGATCTGATGGACATCGGCGAGGACGACCTGCTGCCGCGCGAGGAGCTCCTGCCGCGTGAGGACCTGCTGCCGGCCGCACAGGACGAGACGTCCATGCAGCCGATCGTGCTGGACGATTCGCTCGACGACTACTTCGACAAGCTCGACGAAGCGTTCGCCACGATCAACACCACGGCATCCACGGCGCCGCCCGGCGCGGAGGCGCGCCCGCCACGTCCCGACCGCCCGGTGTTCGAAAGCGATCTCGAGTCGTTCGACGAGCCGCCGATGCTCGAGCCGCCTCCGCCGGTGCACCACGTCGAACCGCCGCGCTTCGAGGTGATGGATCCGTTCGAGGGCATCGACGCGATTCAAACCGAGCCGGCCGCGCACGTGCCGACGCTCGACGACCTGCTCGCGGGCATGCCGCCGGGCCCGGAGAGCGCGGACATCGAGTTCGACCTCGACACTCCCGCGCCGCCGCTCGTCGCGGAGCCGCCGTCAATCCCCTCCACGCCGCCGGCCCCGAGCAGGGTCCAGGGGCCACCCATCGAGCCGCCCGACGCCACCCCGACGCTGTCAGCCGTGCCTCCTCCGCCCGTGACTGTTGCGCCGAGCAGCGTCGAAGGACGTGCCCCGAGCAACGTCGAGGGAGCCTCGGGGCGCAGCATCATCGCCGATGCGTTCAGCGCGCTGCTGGCCGCGGAGCAGGGAGAATCCGGCGCCCCCTTGCCGCGGATCGCGGGCAACGGGTCGTCCTCGATGGCCGTCACCGACACGATGATCGACGACGTCGCCAGGCGCGTGGTGCAGAAGCTCGCGCTCGGTTCGTCCGAACAGATGCAGGCGATGGTCAGGGAGATCGTATCGAGCGTTGCGGAACGCCTCGTCCGCGAGGAAATCGATCGCATCCGGGCGCAGCGGGCGGAGGGCGGGGGACCGTAGGCCTCAGGGACAGCGGCAGTACGCGGACGCGAGCAGGGCGCAGACTACACTAGTAAGAATGTCTGACGCGTTTGACGCCAGCCATCCGATCGACCTTCCCGACAAGCCCGCGCTCGAAGGCCTCGAGGACAAATGGAACGCGCGCTGGCAGGAGGCGGGCACCTACCGCTTCGATCGCAGCCGTCCGCGCGCCGAGGTCTACTCCATCGACACGCCGCCGCCGACTGTCAGCGGCTCGCTGCACGTCGGCCATGTCTTCTCCTTCACGCACACGGATGTCATCGCGCGCTTTCAGCGGATGCGCGGCAGGGCGGTGTTCTATCCGATGGGATGGGACGACAACGGGCTGCCGACCGAGCGCCGCGTGCAGAACTACTACGGCGTGCGGTGCGACCCGTCGCTGCCGTACGACCCGTCGTTCCAGCCGCCGGAGAAGCCGGCGAAGCATCCGATTCCGGTCTCGCGCCCCAACTTCATCGAGCTGTGCGATCGGCTGACGGCCGAGGACGAGAAGGCGTTCGAAGACCTCTGGCGTCACCTCGGCCTGTCGGTGGACTGGTCGATGACCTACGCGACCATCGACAAGCGATCGCAGCGGGTGTCGCAGGCGGCGTTTCTGCGCCTGCTCGCGCGCGGCATCGCCTACCAGGTCGAGGCGCCGACGCTGTGGGATATCGACTTCCGCACGGCGGTCGCGCAGGCGGAGCTCGAGGACCGCGAGCAGCCGGGCGCGTACCACAAGGTGCGATTCGCGCTGGCCCCGGCGGCTGGTCCGGCGGGTCCGTCGCGGCAGGACTCAGACCGCGACGGGACCCGCCCCACGTACGTCGAGATCGAGACGACGAGGCCCGAGCTCATTCCTGCATGTGTCGCGCTCGTTGCGCATCCCGACGACGAGCGATACAAGCCGCTGTTCGGGACGAACGTCGTCACGCCGCTGTTCGGCGCCGAGGTGCCGGTGAAGCCTCATGCGCTGGCCGACCCCGAAAAGGGAAGCGGCATCGCGATGATTTGCACCTTCGGCGACATCACCGACGTGACCTGGTGGCGCGAGCTGTCGCTGCCCGTACGTGCGGTGATCCAGCCGACCGGCGCGTTTCGCCCCATCACGTGGGGGCAGCCCGGCTGGGAATCGACGGATCCGGCGCGCGCCCAGCAGGCCTACGATCAGCTCGTCACCCTGCAGCCGTCGAAGGCACGCGCGGCGATCGTCGAGCAGCTGCGTCAGTCGGGCGACCTGATCGGCGAGCCGCGTCCGATCACGCACCCGGTCAAGTTCTACGAGAAGGGCGACCGCCCGCTGGAGATCATCACGAGCCGCCAGTGGTTCATCAAGACGATGGAGTTCCGGGAGCAGCTCCTCGCGCGCGGACGGCAGCTGCGGTGGCATCCGGAATACATGCGGCATCGCTACGAGAACTGGGTGAACGGCCTGACCGGCGACTGGTGCGTCAGCCGTCAACGGTTCTTCGGCGTGCCGTTTCCGGTCTGGTACCCGGTTCGCGGCGACGGCGGCCTGGACTACGCGCACCCGATCCTGCCGGACGAGTCGCGCCTGCCGATCGATCCGTCGACCGACGTCCCCGACGGCTACTCGGCCGATCAACGCGGCAAGGCGAATGGTTTTGCCGGCGACCCCGACGTGATGGATACGTGGGCCACCTCGTCGCTGACGCCGCAAGTCGTGAGCGGATGGCTGGCCGACGACGACCTCTTCGCGCGCGTGTTTCCGATGGACCTGCGGCCGCAGGGACACGACATCATCCGCACGTGGCTGTTCACGACCGTGCTTCGCGCGCAGCTGGAGCAGGCGTCGCTGCCGTGGACGGACGTGGCGATCTCGGGCTTCATCACCGATCCCGATCGCAAGAAGATGTCGAAGTCGAAGGGGAACGTCGTCACGCCGTTTTCCCTGTTGCAGGAGCACGGGTCGGACGGCGTCCGCTACTGGGCGGCGTCGGCGCGCCCCGGCGGCGACGCGGTCTTCGATCCGGCGCAGATGAAGGTGGGCCGGCGGCTGGCCATCAAGATTCTCAACGCCGCGCGGTTCGCGCTGATGCAGGCGGAGCCGCGCGGGCCGATCCGTGAGCCGCTCGATCGCGGCATGCTGACCGCGCTGGCCCGGCTGGTAGAGGAGTGCACCGGTCATCTCGAGGCGTACGACTACGCGCGCGTGCTGGAGCGGACCGAGGCGTTCTTCTGGGCGTTCTGCGACGACTATCTCGAGCTCGTGAAGGGCCGGCGCTACGGCGACTTCGGCGGCGAGGCCGCGGCGTCGGCCAACAGCGCCATGCTCGTCGCCCTCTCGACGCTGTTGCGGCTGTTCGCGCCGTTTCTCCCGTTCGTGACCGAGGAAGTCTGGTCGTGGTGGCGTCCCGGGTCGGTGCACACGTCGAAGTGGCCGACGGCGGCGGAGGTCGTGGCCCCGATCAGCGGCGCGGACGAGGGCGCGCTCGCCGTGCGCGAGGCGACGCAGGGCGCGCTCGCGGAGGTGCGCCGCATCAAGTCGCTGCTGAAGAAGCCGACGAAAGCCGTCATCAACAAGGCCGTCCTGCCCGCGGTGTTCTCGGGTCTTGGTCCGGCGGCGCGCGACTTCCAGGCCGCCACGCACATCCGCGACCTGCAATTCGGCGACGTCACCGAGCCGCAGCTCGAGTTCGCGGAGGAGCCGGCGGCGTGAAGCCCGTTCCGTTCGAGCCGCTGGACCCCGGCGCCTACCGGGAGCTCGTGCGGCGGGCGCTCGCCGAGGACTTCGGGTGGGGCGACGTGACGACGGAGGCGATCATCGACCGCGAGCAGAAGGCGCGCGGCGTGATCGTCGCCAAGTCAACGTGCACGATGGCCGGCGTGGAGATCGCCGCCGAGGCGTTTCGCCAGCTCGATCCCGCGGCGCAGATCACGATCGCGTGCCTGGACGGGCAGCGCTGCGAGCGCGGAACGGAGGTGGCCGAGATCCGCGGCCAGGCGGCCGCGCTGCTCACGGCCGAGCGCACGGCGCTCAACTTCCTGCAGCGGCTCTGCGGCATCGCGACGATGACCCGCCAGTTCGTCGACGTCGCCGACGGCCGGATCGTCGTGCTCGACACGCGCAAGACGACGCCGATTCTACGCGCGCTGGAGAAGTACGCGGTGCGCGCGGGCGGCGGGGTGAATCACCGCAGCGGCCTGGATGACGGGATCCTGATCAAGGACAACCATGTCCGCCTCGCCGGGAGCGTGGGGGGCGCGGTGTCCACGATGCGGAAGGCGAACCGCGACATGCCGACCGAGGTCGAGGCGCAGAGCCTGGCGCAGGTGGACGAGGCGCTCGAGGCCGGCGCGGACATCGTGCTGCTCGACAACCTGTCGACCGACGAAATCATCGAGGCCGTGCGGCGATGCCGCGGCCGCGCGAAGACCGAGATTTCCGGCGGCGTCACGCTGCAGCGAATGCGCGAGCTCGCCGCGACCGGCGCGGACTACGTGTCGATTGGCGCGCTCACGCATTCGGCGCCGGCGGCGGACCTGAGCTTCGAGATCGAACCCGTATGACACTGGCCACGGAGACGATGTCTTCGTGCCTCAGTGGCTCGTGATCATGATCCCCGGCGAGATCGACGAGGCGCTCGCGCGCGCGGCGAGACGGCTGGGTCCCTTCGCGCAGCGCCTCTCGTGGCACGAGGAGGTTGCGTCCACCAACGACGTGGCGATGGCGGCAGCCGACGGAGGCGCTCCCGAAGGGAGCGTCGTTGCGGCCAACGCGCAATCGGCGGGACGCGGCCGTCGCGGACGGAGTTGGGCATCGCCGCCGGGCGCCGGCTTGTACGTGTCCGCCATCCTGCGGCCGCCGCAGCACGTCCTGCCGCTGATCACGATTGCCGCGGGCGTTGCGCTGGCCGAGGGCATCGAGGCCGCGACGGGGCTGGGCCCGTGCGTGAAGTGGCCGAACGACGTCTATGCCGGGTCGCGCAAGCTCGCAGGCATTCTGGCTGAACACGGATCGTCCGCGGCGGGCGACCACGTCGTCGTCGGCTTTGGCATCAACCTTCGCCCGGCTGCGTATCCGCCCGAGGTGGCCGCTCGCGCGACATCCATCGAGGACGAGCTTGGCCGCGGCGTCGATCGAGGCCTGGTGCTCGCCGAGTGCCTGGCGGCGCTCGCGCATCGCTACGAGATGCTGCGGCGCGGCGTGAGCGACGCCGTGCTGGGCGCGTGGCGTGCCCGCGCGGCGCAGCACATGGGCCGGACGGTCGAATGGGACGAGGAACGCGGCGCGCGGCGCGGCATCGCGCACGACATCGACGCGAGGGGCGCGTTGCTGGTCCGCGCCGACGATCGGATCGTGCGCGTCGTCTCGGGTGAAGTGCGGTGGCTGGCGTGATGGATGGCGGGCAGGACTACTGCCGCGAGCTCGAGACCTATCTCTGCCGCAAGAACGACGGCCACCTGATTCGCATCGTCGGACCGGCGTTCGAGCAGGTGTGCGGCTGGGCGGAGCGCGGCATTCCGCTGAAGCTGGCGATGCGCGGCATCGATCGCTACTTCGAGCGCTACTACTCGAAGGGGCCGCGCCGCCGGCCCGTACGCATCGAGTTCTGCGAGGCGGACGTGCTCGACGTGTTCGACGAGTGGCGGCGGGCGGTAGGCGTGGGCGCGAGCGCGTCGGGATCCGGGATCCGGGATCCGGGATCCGACGCTTCGGACCCTGCGGGTCCGCGATCGAGTCTCCCGGCGCACCTGGAACGCGTCATCGCGCGCCTGACGGCGCATCGCGCGGGAAGCGACCGCTCGCTGGACGCGGTGCTCGACGACCTCGTGCGCGAGCTCGACGCGGCGCGCGCAAAATCGAAAGGTGTTCGCGGAGATGCGCGCGACGCGCTGATCGATCGGCTGCAGCAGCTCGACGGCTCGCTCGTCGAGGCCCTGCGGCGGCAGCTCGACGATCGCGCCCTTCAACGGTTGTCGGAGGAAGCCGACGAAGAGTTGAAACCGTTCAGGGCGCGCATGCCCGCGGACGCGTATCGTCAGTCGCACCAGGCGTGTGTCGATCGATTGCTGCGCGAGCGCGCGGGGCTGCCGACGATCTCGTACGAGTAGGTCCGGCTAAGCCGGACCCCACCGACTGACGGCCGAAGCCCGACCCCACTACTGGACACCGGCCGCATCCGGCGAGGATCATCGGTGGGGTCCGCCTTCAGGCGGACCATCATGCCCGACTCGCTCCTGACTCTTGAAATAGAGAAACCAACGGCCGGCGGCCGGATGCTCGCGCGGCACAACGGCCAGGTCGTGCTCGTCTGGGGCGCCATTCCCGGCGAGCGTGTCCGCGCGCGCATCGAGCGGTCGGGCAAGGGCGTGCTGTTCGCCGAGACCGTCGACGTCGTGACCCCGTCGCCGGACAGGCGCGAGGCGGCGGCCGACTGGCGCTGCGGCGGCAACGTGCTCGCGCACGTCATCTACGATCGGCAGCTCCAGCTGAAGGCCGACATCGTCCGCGACGCGTTCGCGCGCATCGGGCGGATGCCGCTCGATTCGGCGCCGGACGTCCTCGCGTCTCCGGAAAAGGGCTATCGCATGCGTGCGCGACTGCACGTGCGCGGCGGCCGCATCGGGTTCATGCGGGAAGGCAGCCACGAGATCTGCACCGTCGGTCCCACCGCGCAGATGCTGCCGGCAACCGCCGCGTGGATCGAGGCGGCAGAGGAGAGGCTGCGCGCCGACAGCCTTCGCGGCCTCACGTCGATCGAAATCGCCGAGAACATCCCGGCGACCGAGCGGGCGTGTCATCTCGAGCTGGAGCCGGGGAGCGACGCGCGCGTGTTCGCGGTCCTCGCGATGGACGGCATTACCGGGTTGTCGGCGCAGGTGCTCGACCGCCGCGCGACCGAGACGCTGTCGGGCGTCGGCACCGTGTCCGACACGCTCGGCACGCTGCAGCTTCGCCGCGACGCGCGCGCG
Source organism: Vicinamibacterales bacterium (assembly GCA_035571515.1). GTDB lineage: Bacteria > Acidobacteriota > Vicinamibacteria > Vicinamibacterales > UBA2999 > Gp6-AA40. The sequence continues at coordinate 55,790 of DATNCQ010000094.1, read as the reverse complement.
TTCTTCCAGGGGAACCGGTATCTGCTCGAATCGCTGGTCCAGCGCGTGGGCGGCCTCGTGCCTGATGGTCCCGCGGTCGATCTTTACGCCGGCGTCGGCCTCTTCGGGCTGTCGCTCGCGGCGGCGAGGGGCGCGCAGGTGACGCTCGTGGAAGGCGATGCGGTCAGCGGTCACAACCTCGAGGAGAATGCGCGCCCTTATGCCGATCGCGCGCGCGTCGTGCGCACCAGCGTCGAGGACTTCCTGCGTCACGACAACCCCGCCGCCGACGAAACCTTCATCGTCGACCCGCCGCGGACCGGGATGTCGCCAGACGCGATGCGGGCGATCGTTGGCCTGCGGCCGCGGCGCATCGTCTACGTGTCGTGCGACGTCGCCACGCTGGCGCGCGACGCGCGGGCGCTCGTCGACGCGGACTACTCGCTGCGCCACCTCTCGGGTATCGATCTGTTCCCCAACACGGCGCACGTCGAGACGCTGGCCGCCTTCGACCGCGGGCTATAATCCGCGCACTTCATGAGCCTGGCCGCCGGCTCTCGCGTCGGCCCCTACGAAATCCTGTCCGTGCTCGGCGCGGGCGGAATGGGGGAGGTGTATCGGGCGCGCGACCCGCGCCTGGGCCGCGACGTCGCGATCAAGATTCTGGCGGGCAGCGTCCTCCACGAGGCCGATCGCATTGCCCGGCTGCAGCGCGAAGCGCAGGTGCTGGCGGCGCTGAACCATCCCCACATCGCGCAAATCTACGGCGTCGAGGAGGCGGACGCGGGCCTCGCGCTGGTGATGGAACTGGTGCCGGGCGAGACACTTGCCGATCGCCTGGCGCAGGGGCCCGTGGCCGTGGCGGAAGCGCTCGCGGTGGCGCGGCAGATCGCCGAGGCGCTGGAAGCGGCGCACGAGCAGGGGATCATCCACCGGGACCTGAAGCCGGCCAACGTCAGCATCACGCCGGACGGCACCGTCAAGGTGCTCGACTTCGGCCTGGCGAAGCTGACCGGGCCGGCTGAGGGCGTTCCCCACCCACCTCGCGTAGGGGCTGGCTTCAGCCAGCCCGAACCGTCCCTGTCTCCCACGATCACGTCGCCGGCCTTGATGACGGGCGCAGGCGTAATCCTCGGCACCGCGGCGTACATGTCGCCGGAGCAGGCGCGCGGCAAGGTGGCGGACAAGCGATCGGACGTGTGGGCGTTCGGTTGCGTGCTTTTCGAGATGCTGACAGGCCGCCGGCCATTCGAGGCAGACGAGGTCTCCGACACGCTGGCGATGGTGCTGATGAAGGAGCCGGAGTGGTCGATGCTCCCGGCCGCGACGCCGCCTTCGATTCGGACCCTGTTGCGCCGGTGCCTCGAAAAAGATCGAAAGAAGCGGCTTCCGGACATCGGATCTGCGCGGCTCGAAATCGACGAGGCTATGTCTGCACCGCCGTCGCAGATGTCGATGCAGGCGCAGCACGCGCCCGCGTCGGCGCGCGGTCAGCGCGTCGCGTGGGGCGTCGCAGCACTCGCCGCGATTGCCGCCGCGGTGGTTGCCGCGATCCATTTCACCGAGCGGCCTCCCGAAGCGCCGTCGAGCATCCGCATCCCGGTTACGCCGCCCCCGAACGACATATTTTCGCCAATCCCAGGCACGAGCACGTCGATGGCGCTGTCACCGGACGGCCGCAAGATCGTTTTCCTCGTGGCGTCGTCATCAGGAGATCGCACGCTCGCGATTCGTCTACTCGACCGTGACGATGCGCAGGAGTTACCGGGGACCAACGGCGCCACGGGTCCATTCTGGTCTCCCGATAGCCGCTTCGTCGGCTTCTTCGCGGCAGATGCCAAGCTCAGGAAGATCGATATCACCGGTGGTCCGCCCCAGACGGTATGCGATGTGCCCCTGTCTGCACGGAACGCCGGCACGTGGAACGACGAGGGCGTCATTCTGGTGGCGCAGAACACCGGTCCGCTGATGCAGGTTCGCGCAGGCGGCGGCACGCTCGCACCGGCGACGACGCTCGATAAGACGTCGAACGAAGTAGGACACCTGTCGCCATGGTTCCTCCCGGACGGACGCCACTTCCTGTACACCGCGTGGACGGCGGCGGGGTCAGCGACCAGCGGTACGGTCTATGTGGGTTCGCTCGGCGGCTCGACGAGGAGGATCCAGGTCGCCATTTCGGATGCGAAGGCGATCTACGCAAGCGGGCACCTGTTGTACACGCGACAGAGCCAGCTGCTCGCGCAGCCGTTCGATCTCGAAGAATACGCGACGACGGGCGATCCCGTGGTCGTCGCCGACAATGTCTATGGCGTGTCGGGCGTGGCGGCGTTCCATGCCTCGGCGACGGGCGCTCTCGCCTACAGGCCGGACCTGACATTGCAACAGACGCGACTCACGATCGTCGACCGGGCGGGTAAGCCGCTTGCCATGGTCGGCGAAGCCGCCGATCAGACGGCGCTCGAGATCTCACCCGACGGCGAGCGCGTCGCCGTAAGCGTGTACGACGCGGCCAAGCAGACGCGCGATCTCTGGATTCACGATCTGCACCGCAACGTGGCGACCCGGCTTACGTTCGATGCGGGCGATGAATGGATGTCCGCGTGGTCACCCGATGGATCGAGGCTCGCATTCAGCGGTGCGAGACCGGCGCAGCTCGAGGTGCTGCAGAAGCCCGCGAACGGTTCGGGCGCGGAAGAGCGACTGACGTCTGGTACAGGCAACGAGTACGTCAGCAGCTGGTCGGCGGACGGCCGCTTCATCCTGTACTACATCGGCAATGCCGGCTCCGCGACCAGCAATGACATCTGGGTGCTGCCGACCGCTGGCGACCGGAAGCCACAGCCATTCCTCGAGTCCGCCTTTCCCGAAGCCAACGCGCGATTCTCACCCGACGGGCGATGGGTTGCTTATCGATCGGACGAATCAGGACGACGCGAGGTGTACGTCGTGCCATTCCCGGGGCCCGGCGGGAAATGGCCGATCTCGACGAGCGGCGGCGACTTTCCCCGGTGGCGGGGCGACGGCCGGGAGTTGTTCTACCTCGCGAGCGGAACGTCCGCGCTGATGGCGGTGCCAATAACAGCCTCTGACGCGTCGCTCGAGATCGGGACGCCTCGCCGGCTCTTCGAGGTGCCGCTGAGGACAAACTCCTACAAGGGATATGGGACAGGGTACGTCTACGACGTGTTTCCCGACGGCCAGCGCTTCCTGATCGACGTCGCCGTCGACGAGCGCAGCGCGCCGCCGCCGATCCGCGTGATCACGAACTGGACGTCGACCTTTCGGTGAGGCGGACCCCAAGGTCCGCCTCTACGTTCCTGAATTTGTCTTCGTGGGCTTCGTTTGCTGCGCGCGCAGCGCGCCTTCGTGGTTATCCGCCGCAGGCCTGCACGAAGGCTTCGAACAGCGTGCGGAATTCCCCCGTCCTCCAGAAGTTCTCCGGGTGCCACTGCACGCCGAGGACGAAGCGGTGGTTGGGATCCTCGACCGCTTCGATCACGCCGTCCGGCGCGGTCGCGGAGGCGACGAGCCCTTCGCCCAGATCCTTCGGCGCCTGGTGGTGACGGCTGTTGACCGCGCACAATTCGGCGTCCTCGAGCCGCTCCTGCAGCGTCTGCTGCAGCAGCGAGCCGGGCGTCAGCCACACGTCGTGCGCAATGGCGAAGCGCGGTTCCTTGATGCGGTGCTCCACGCTGGTGCCGATTTCGTCGGGGATGTCCTGGATGAGCGTGCCACCGCGCGCGACGTTCAGCAGTTGCACGCCGCGACAGATGGCGAAGACCGGCAGGTCCTTCTCCAGCGCGAGGCGCACCAGCGCGATCTCGTATTCGTCGCGCCCCGGCTCCGCCGGGTCGAACGTGGCGTGCGCGGCCGCGCCGTAGAGGTCCGGCCGGACGTCGCCGCCGCCGGTCAGCAGCAGCCCCTGCACGGATCCCATGGCGTCGGCGGGCGGGTCGACGGCGGCGTTGAGCACGCGCACCTCTCCGCCGGCGCGGCGCACCGATTCCTCGTAGTCGGGCAGCTTGCTGCACGGGGCAATCGCAATCACAGGCATCGGGTCACATCCGGGGCGGCACGTCCACGCCCATCAGATCCAGGGCCGTCCTCAACTGATTCCGAAGGTAGATGACGGCCGCCGCACGCCACCGTCGCACGTCGTCACGCTCTTCGTTGAGGATAGGTGCGCGATGATAGAAGGCGTTGAACGCCTGCGCAAGTGTGAATGCGTATTTTGCGAGCACCGAGAATTCGAGCGACCGGACGACCTGTTCGACCACCTCGTCGAGCCGGGCGGCGTCGAGCACCAGTCCCCATAGCTCGTGAGTGCCATTGGCGCCATCGAGCTCGCCCGGCGGCACGTCACGCAGCGTCTTCAGCAGGGCGGCCTCGTCGAGGCCGTCGCGCTGCTGCAGCTTCTGAAAAATGTTGTTGGCGCGGACGACGGCGTACTGGATGTAGGGGCCGCTCTCGCCCTCGAAGCTGAGCGCCTCGGCCAGGTCGAACGCAATCACCTTGCCGCGCGAGAACTTGATCATGAAATAGCGGACGGCGGCGATGGCAATCGTCTCCGCGATGCGCTGCCGGTCCGCCTCGCCCAGTTCCGGGTTCCGCGTCCCCACCTCGGTGCCGGCGGACCGAATCAGCGTGTCCAGCAGGTCGTCCGCCTTCACGCCGAGCCCCTTGCGTCCCGACACCTCGACGAAGGGACGCTTCGCATCCTCCGAATCCGCGGGCGGCGCGTAGCCAAGCTCGCGCGCGGTGGCGTGCGACAGCGCGACCATCTCGTACGAGAAGTGGTGCGACCGCTCGGCGCCTTCCGGGTGGCCGACGGCGATGAGCGCCTGCTTCAGCAGCTTCTGCAGGTACGACTGCCGCACGTCGATCACGTTGTAGACGTACGCGGCGCCGCCGAACATCGGGTGGCCGCTGGCGCCGCCGGTCGTGCACGTCGCCCAGAGCGGGGCGCGCTCGCGTGGCGCGAACACGCGATAGTGAAAGTCCTTGCCGAGCAGTCCCAGCTTCCAGAACTGGTACGCGATGTCCTTGCCGACGTAGGTGACGACGCCGTTGGAGCGCACGATCACTTTCTCGCGCTCCTCGCCTTCGGCTTCGTCGCCGGGCCGGGGTCCGGGATCCGGGATGCGGGATCCGTCGGGTTCCTGGGATTTGGGATTTGGGATTTGGTTTTTGGGATTTGTCTCGAGGTCCTCCTGTATCGGCATGACCCAGCAGCCCGCGAGACGTCCCTCGGTCGCGAGATACACCGCCTTCTTGGCTTTCAGCACGTCGAACGCCTGCGCCCAGAACTTCAGGCGCAGGATGTCTCCTTCCCACGTGAGCAGGTCGTAGTCGACGTTCATCCGCCCCATCGTCTGCAGGTGGCAGCGGACGATGCGATCGGCGATGAAGGCGGCGATCTCGGCGTTGTCGTTGCCGCCGTGCTCGATGTCGTGCAGCGTCCGCGCGCGCGTCTCGAGCCGCGCCTTGTCCTGCTCGTACCACTCGGTCACCCGGGCGTAGAGATCCCAGCAGTAGTAATCGAAGCGCGTGGTGTCTGCGGTGTGGCGGATCTGATCGAGCGTCTTCCCTTCGAGCACGCCGAAGCCGACGACGACGTCGGCGACTTGGACGCCGGTATCGTCGATGTAGTTCTGCACCTCGACCGGGATGCCGCGGAAGCGCAGCACGCGCACGAGCGTGTCGCCGAGCGCCGCGTTGCGAAGGTGGCCGATGTGGGCCGCCTTGTTCGGGTTGATCGCGGTGTGCTCGACGATGGCTTTGCCCGCCACGGGGCGGCTCTGCGCCGGCACGGCGGGGGAGAGCCGGCCCAGCAGGAACTCGCGCCGTTCCAGGAAGAAGTTCAGGTAGCCATTTGGTGCCGCGGAGACCTGGCGAACGCCTTCGAGCGATCCGAACGCGCCGGCGATCTCCTGTGCAATCGCCCGCGGCGCCTTCCTCAGCCGGCGCGCGAGCTCGAAGGAGACCGGCGTGCCGAGATCGCCCAGCTCGCGATTCGGCGGGTAGTCGAGCACGACCGCCGGCACCGCCGTCTCGTCAAGCGAGTAGAGCGACATCAACAGGCGCGCGAGATGCACGCGAAGACGATCGTGAACGGGAAGGATCATTCGTGGTACGCTGGGAAGTTGTCGCGTCCGGCTGCAAGCCGCGCGCGCTCGTGGTCGTCAGGCGTGCGTTCCTGCCACCTGTACGTTATCAGACATTGCGCATGATTGAAGCCGGCATAGGTCGGCTGCTCGTGGCGAGCCTGCACCAGGGCATCGCGGATCTGCTGCCGACGCGGCTCGAATTCTACGAATCGTGGCTCAATCCATCCGGCCTGCGCGACGGCCGTATCGGGCTGGCGCCGCTTGCGGCCGTGCTCAGTTTCCTGCGGCAGGAAGGCGAGCCGTATCGTCTGATCGCCGGTCGTGCCGGTGAGTACACGGCGGAGTGGACGGTCGCCGACCTGCCGGCGTTCGAGCGCGCCGTCATCCGCGCGGCGCCGCCCGGCATCCGCGTCCACCTGGTGATGCGCGTCGCGCGCAAGATGATCCGGACGACCTACCGCGGCAGCCGGGCGATCGTGAAGTGGCGGAAGGGACGAGGCGCCGTCGACATCCGCGGCTCGATCTTCTGCGAGGTGCGCGACCGGGTCGAGCAGCCGCTGTGCGAGTTCTATGCGTCGGCCATCCGCAGACTGATGTACCTGTTCAACCTCGACGTCGAAGTGGGGACCGAGCAGTGCCGGGCGACGGGGGCGGGACAGTGCCTGATGTCGGTGCTGGTGCGACCCGCTCGGGCCGCAGGATAGCGGGTCAATTCAAAATGCAAAATGCAACATGCAAACCCTGCATTGATCGAATCGACGGGGTGAGGGCGCGTCGACGTTTACCCCGCTGTTTCGCACTATGTAGTGTTTGCATTTTGCATCTTGCATTTTGCATTTCCGCGAGCGCCCAGTCGCCCGTTCCGGTGGGCGCGAGACAACTGGTGATGCCGTTCGAGAACGCGACGCGCGAGCCGCGCTTCACCTGGCTCGGCGAAGGGGCCGCGGTCGCGCTCACCGACGATCTGGTCGCGCTCGGCGCCCGCGCGATCTCGCGCGAGGATCGTCTCCGCGCCTTCGAGCACCTCCGCGTGCCGCCGGTCGCGGCGCTCAGCGAGGCGACCATCATCCGCGTCGGCCAGATCGTCGGCGCCGAGCAGGTCGTCACCGGCTCGTTCGCGATCGACGGCAACGTGCTGACCGTCCGTGCCCGCGCGCTGCGGCTCGACGCCGGGCGGACGTTCCCGGACATCATGGAGCAGGGGCCGCTGACCGACTTCTTCGGCCTCTTCGCCCGCGTCGGGCGCCGCCTGCTGCCCGATTCCACGGTGACCACGACGGAGATGGAAAGCGGGCATCCGCCGATTGCCGCCTTCGAGCAGTACGTGAAGGGATCGGTCGCCGAAAACCCGGCAACGCAGGTCGTCTTCCTGAAGGAGGCGCTCCGCCTCGCTCCCGATTTTCAGCGTGCGCGCCTCGCGCTGTGGAACGTCTACACCGAGCAGGGGAACCACCGGCAGGCGCTCGACGTCGCGCGCCAGGTGCCCGCGCGCCATCCCTTGTCGCGACAGGCGCGTTTCTACGCGGCACTCTCGGCGATGAGCCTCGGGCAGCAGGCGGAGGCGATCGATCAGCTGACGGCGCTCAACCGCGAGAAGCGCGACGCGGCGCTGCTCAACGACCTCGGCATCGCGGAGCTGCGCCGGACCGCCCGCTCACCGGATGCCTCGGCGCAGGACTTCTTCAGGCAGGCCGTCGACGCCAATCCCGCCGATCCCGATCTGACCTTCAATCTCGGCTACGCGGCGTGGCTCGCGCACAACACGCTGACCGCGGTGACGTGGCTGCGCGAGACAGTGCGGCGCAACCCGCAGGATGCCGCGGCGCACTGGATTCTCGGCGTCGCGCTGCAGGCGTCCGCCAACGCGGCGGAAGGGCAGCGGGAGAAGGAGCTCGCCAAGCGTCTCTCCTCGACCTACGCGGACTGGGACGCCAAGCACCCCGGCACGGACGCGATTCCCCCGAACCTCGAACGGGTCAAGGCGGAGCTCGACGTCGCCGGCACGCCGCGCGTCGAGGAGGCGATTGCGGCGGCGGAGCAGCGCGACCAGCGCGAACAGGCGGTGTTTCACGTCGAGAGCGGCCGGCGCCTGTTCCAGGCCCAACGCGACGCGGAAGCCGTCGGCGAGCTTCGGCGCGCCATCTACCTCTCGCCGTACGAGCGCGAGGCGCACCTGCTGCTCGGGCGTGTCTACCTGCGCCAGGGCCAGCTGGCGGATGCGATCGACGAGCTGAAGATTTCCATCTGGAGCGACGATCAGATCGACGCGCATCTCACTCTTGCCGACGCCTACATCCAGGCGAAGAACGTGGATGCCGCGCGCAGCGAGCTGCAGACCATCCTCACGCGCCAGCCCGGGAACACCGAGGCGCGCCGCCTGCTCGACACGCTGCGCTAGCCTTCGCTCCGCCCTGCGGCCGACGCCAGCCGCGCGAAAAAGACGCGACACACAACGGGTAGCGTGTTAGAATCCCGACACCTCAAGTAATGGCAGACGAAGGCCTTCATGAGATTCAGCTGAATGGTAAGCAGCTGGTCTTTCTCTTCATGGCCTCCACGGTCGTCGCCGTAGTCATCTTCCTGTGTGGCGTGATGGTCGGCCGCGGCGTGCGTACGCAGCGGACCGCAGATACCGTCGAGGCGTCCGTCGATGCGGTGACCGATCCGACCGCGGACGTCCTTCGTCCAGCGGAGCCGGTGCCCTCGTCCGCTATCCCCAGCAGTGCGCCCGTCGCGTCGCAGGAGACGCTGACCTACCCCGAGCGGCTGGAGGGGCAGGGGCTGCCCGAGGAGCGATTGCGGCCGGGAGCCCCCTCGACTTCGCTCGGGGCTGCGGTGCCTGTGGCGACGACAGCGAAGCCGGCCGCACCGAAGCTCCCGCAGGTCAGGACGCCCCTCTCTGCCTCCGCAGCCGCACCATCAACGATCCCCGGCGAGCCTGGGGGCAACGGCTTCGTCGTCCAGGTCGCGGCGGTCAACGATCGACGCGAGGCCGACGCCATCGCGAAGCGCCTCGCCGACAAGGGGTATCCCACGTTCGTGACGATGCCGCCCAGCGGCATCCCGAAGATGTTCCGCGTCCGCATCGGAAAGTATCCGACCCGCCGCGAAGCGGAAACGATCGCCGCCCGCCTCGAGAAGGAAGACCAGTTCAAGCCCTGGATTACGAGATGACGGAGGGCCGCGGTGTACAATCCGCGGCATCTCGAAGCCAAACGGACGCCAAAGGAGTCGCGTCATGCGCCGGCTCGTCATCTCGGCCTGGGTAGTCATCGTCAGCGCGGTTGCGCTCGCGCAGGGTGGCGGTGGCATCTTGACCGGCGTGGTGACCGGCCCCACCGGCGCCCCGGTCCCCAACGCCCCTGTTCAGGCCAAGAACCGGCAGGGCGGCGCCATCGTTCGCGCGGTGACGAGCGCGGACGGACGATATCGTCTTGCGCCGCTGCCCGCGGGATCGTACGACATCTCCATCTCGATGCCGTGCTGCGCGTTCGAGCCGTTTGCGCGGCAGGACATCGCGATCCAGGCAGGGCAGACGCGGCAGCTGGATATGCGCCTCGCGGAAGGTGTGTCGCTCAACACGCTGGGTGACGATCCGGGTACGCTTGCCGCGGTGCTCCGCAACCGGGCAAAGGTGCCGAGAGGCCCGGTTCCTCGTCTCGCGGGGAGGCCAGACTTCTCCGGCGTCTGGCTCGCCAACGAAGATCGCTACCCCGAGCCGCCGGCGCTGTTGCCATGGGCGGCCGCCGCGCTGCAGGAGCGCCTCGGCAACGCGCTCAAGGATGCGCCCCATACGCGATGCCTCCCGCAGGGGCTGCCGACGCCCGCGTCGATCGGGCCGTTCATGGCGAAGACCGTCCAGACGCCCTCGCTGCTCGTCGTGCTCTTCGAAGACAGCGGCGGGTTCCGGCAGATCTTCCTCGACGGCCGTCCTCACCCGCCCGATCCCGATCCGAGCTGGGTTGGACACTCGATCGGCAAGTGGGACGGCGACACGCTCGTCGTTGACACCATCGGCTACAACGACAAGAGCTGGATTGGCATCTATCCGCACAGCGAGATGCTGCACGTCACCGAGCGGATCCGGCGCCCCGATGTCGGCCACCTCGAGATTCGGGTCGTCTTCGATGATCCCGGCGCGTTCAGCAGGCCGTGGAACCAGACGTTGAACTGGGAGCTGGCGCCCGCGGAGGAAGTCGTCGCCTACGTCTGCGAGAACAACAAGGCGGAGCATCTGGTCGGCAAATAGCCCGTCTCACCTCGCTGGAGATCGCACATGCGAACGATGCTCGCCGCCTTCATAATCGCCGGATCGATTGCGGCCGCGGCGCCCGCCTACGCGCACCATTCGTTCGCCGCGGAATTCGACGCCGACAAGCCGGTGAAGCTCGTGGGCACGGTGACGAAGATCGAGTGGACCAATCCACACGCGTGGTTCTACATCGACGTCATGGACGAAGCCGGCAAGGTCGCCAACTGGGGCTGGGAGCTCGGCAGCCCGACCAGTCTCGTCAGGCTCGGATGGACGCGGAACTCGCTGAAGATCGGCACCGTCGTCACCGTCGAAGGCAGCCGGTCGCGCGACGGCAGCAACACCGCCAACGCGCGCAACATCACCCTCAACAGCACGGGCCAGAAGCTGTTCGGCGCATCGAGCCAGGCGCAGGTGCCGTAGCATCGACCGAAAGTGCTCCTCGTTGACACTCACGGTGAGCAGGAGTAGATTCCGCGCAACCGTGCCGTTTCTCACCTCTCTTCCACCCAGCGGAGTGTCCATGCGTTAACAGCGGAACACAGCAAGGAGGGACAGCCATCATGCGGAAGTGGAGTGTCCTCGCATTGCTGCTCGTGGGAATGAGCGTCGCGCTGCCGATGGCCGCCTACGCGCAGGATTCCACGATCAGCGGTACCGCCATCGATTCCACCGGCGGCGTCCTCCCGGGTGTCACCGTGACCGCGACCAACGTCGATTCGGGCAACACGTTCGTGGCCGTGTCAGACGACCGCGGCAATTTCCGCCTCCCAGTCCGGATCGGCAACTACCGGATCAGCGTCGAGCTCGCCGGCTTCGCCACTATCAACCGCACCGTGCAGATGCTCGTCGGGCAGACGAGCGTCCTGAACTTCCAGATGGCGCCGTCCACGCTGCAGGAGACGGTGACCGTGACCGGCGAGCCGCCGCTCGTCGATACCACCACGTCCACGGTGGGCTCGAACATCGACCCGCGGCAGATGTCGGAGCTGCCGCTCAACGGGCGCAACTGGATGGACCTGAGCCTGCTGGCCCCGGGTGCCCGCCGCAACGAGACCGTCGGCCTCGTGCAGAACCGGCAGGGGTACGCGTCGACGAAGGTCGACGGCCAGGAGGTGACGACCACCTATCACTCCGCGCCGGATGCCGAGCAGCCGGGCTTCAACCGCGACGCCATCGCCGAGTTCGAAGTGATCGCCAACCGCTTCGACGCGACGCAGGGGCACTCGGCCGGGATGCTCGTCAACGCCATCACGAAGTCGGGCACCAACACGGTCGCTGGCACCTTCGGCGGCTATTTCCGCAGCGACAAGTTCAACGCGCAGGACTTCATCAGCCACAGGGTGCTGCCGTATTCGAACCAGCAGCTGAGCGGAACGGTGGGCGGTCCGATCGTCAGGGACCGGATCCATTTCTTCGGCAGCTACGGCTACGAGCGGGAGCCGAAGACCTACATCTACAACAGCCCCTACCCGTCGTTCAACATCGACCAGCACTTCACGAGCCAGACGCACACGGTGCTGGGACGCCTGGATTATCAATTCACGCCCGCGTCACGCCTGACGGTGCGCGGCTCGGGGTATCACACGCTGTTCTACAACGGCGGCGCCAACAGCGCGACGGTCCATCCCTCGGCCGGCGGCACGCGCGGCCGTACCGCGCCGCAGTACTTCGCCACGTTCTCGCACGTCATCAGCACGCGGACGATGAACGAGATTCGAGGCGGCGCGACCGACTACGAGCGGCAGGACCAGCCCGCGGTGCGGTGGAAGGGCGCCGACTTCCCGTACCATCCGACGCTGCACGGGACGTCGATGATCGTCATGCTGCGCGGCTACACCATCGGCGCCGACAACCAGAATATCTTCCAGGACACGCAGACCATTCGCGACGACCTCACCACCTCCTACGACTGGGGCGGCCGTCACGACGTGAAGGTCGGCGGCGAGTACCTGCGGTTCCACAACCGGTTCATCTGGTGCCTGCGCTGCAACGGCGTGATCGACGCCACCGCGTCGCCGGTGCCCGGCAACATCGAATCGCTCTTCCCGGTGTGGAACGACGCGTCCACGTGGAACGTCGCGCCGCTGGCGCCCATCACGCGATGGGTCTTCCATTCGCTGTCGGACACCGAGCATCAGTACGCGATCGTCCGGCATCTGTTCGCGGGCTGGCTGCAGGACGACTGGAAGGTCGCCGACCCGTTGACGCTCAATCTTGGCGTGCGCTACGACTTCGACACCAATTCGTACGCCGAGCGGACCCGGTTCCTGCCGTGGCTGCCGGGCAACCTGGCGCACGACACGAACAATCTCGCGCCGCGGCTCGGCACGAGCTACAAGCTGAACGATCGCACGGCACTGCGCGGCGGCTACGGCCTGTTCTTCGCGTTCGCGCCGAACGACGGCGTGCAGCAGACCGAAGGGTACCTGCACCGCTTCGAGAACCAGATTCTCAATGACGGCACGCCCGACTTCACGACCGTCCGCGACGACTTCTATGGCTGGTTCCACGGACCGAAGCCGAGCTTCCAGGACGCGCTGCGCCGCGCGTGCGACGTGAACTTCGTGCCCGGCTGCGTCTACCGGTCGCTGGTGCAGGAAATCAGCTATCCCGGGCGGCAGACGTCCTACAGCCACCAGGCATCCGCCGGCGTCCAGCGCCAGTTCGGAACGGACATCTCGCTGGAAGTGAACTACGTGTTCACCGGCGGCCGTCGCGAGGAGACCGCGCAGCAGGTGAACCTGACCTACAACCCGGCGACGGGCGCGAACTATCCCTTCACCAACATCAACACGCGTGCGTTCCCGCAGTGGGGCGCCGTCGACTTCGAGCTGCTCGAGGGGTGGTCGAACTACAACGCGGCGGACTTCACCTTCACGAAGCGGTTCAGCCACCGCTGGCAGGGATCGGCCACCTACACGCTGGCGCAGTTCAAGGATGCCGACCCGAACCGCGACCAGTGGTACATCGGCAGCGATGGCATGGTCGCGCGGCGGCCCATCGGCTTCGCGCTGGCGCCGGACATGGGCGGCGACTACACCGCCGCCGGCGCCTACTCGGGAGGAGGCGTCGGGGCCGCGGGCGACCAGCGTCACCGCGCGGTCGTCAACGGTATCTGGGATCTCGGCCACGGCGTGCAGTTGAGCGGGATCTACTTCTTCGGGTCGGGTGAGCGCCGCCGCACCAATTTCGGCTCCGACCTCCGCGACGAAGGGGGAACGGTCGGCATCATCGGCGCGGCGCGCCTGCGCCGCGACGGCTCCATCATCCCGCGCACGGGCATCGTCGGCGATCCGATTCACCGCGTCGACATGCGGCTGCAGAAACGGTTCCCGCTCGGCGGCCACCGGCAGTTCGAAGGGATGCTCGAAGTATTCAACCTGTTCAACCACGCGAACTACGGCTCGTACGTGATCAACGAGAGCAACGCGAACTACGGGAAGCCCTCGGCGAACGACAACCTGGCCTATCAACCCCGCATGGTGCAGCTCGGCTTCCGGACCACGTTCTGATGTGAAATCCCGCGAGGCGGTGCGCAACCGCCTCGCGGGCACGCCTCCATCCCTGTGCGAAGATCGAAGGCATGGGGCGTGTCCTCGTCCTGCTCGCCGCCTTCCTCGCCGCGCCCGCGGCGCAGGAGCGCCCTCTCCCGGACTACGACGCGTTCGCGGCGCAGGTGAAGAAACACCTCGCGACCGACGAGGAGCGTCAGAGCGGCTACATGTTCGTGGAGCGGCGGACCGAAGAGCGTCTCGACGGGTCCGGGCGGTCCACCCGCGAGTCGGTCAAGGTGTTCGAGGTCTATCCGGGTCTGCCGGGAGAAGATCGCTACCGGAGGCTGATCGAACAGGACGGCAAGCCGGTGCCCCAGGGCAAGCTCGCGGAGAAGGACCGCGACCGCCAGAAGGAAGTCGAGGCCTACTCGCGCAGGATGTCGGCGCCCACCGACCGTCAGAAGGAAACGCAGCACCTGCAGAAGGAGCGCCGGCGGTACGAGTCGGCCGTGGACGACGTCTTCCGCGTCTACGACATCCAGATGGTGCGGCGCGAGCTGGTGGACGGCCACGACACGATTCTCGCCACGCTGACGCCGAAACGCGGGGTGAAGCCGGCGACCGACGACGGGAAGATCATGCAGCACTTCAAGGCGCGCGCCTGGATCAGCGAATCGGACTACGAGCTGGTGCGCGTCGAGATCGAAGCGCTCGACGATCTCTCGTTCGGGATGGGGCTGCTCGCGCGTATCCACAAGGGGACGACGGCGGCCTACCAGCGCCGCAAGGTCAACGGCGAGGTGTGGCTGCCGGCGCAGGTGACGTGGACCGCGTCCGCGCGCGTGCTGCTGGTCCGGCGCCTGCGCCTGCGGGGCATCTCCGAGTTCTCGGGCTATCGCAAGTTCACGGTCGACACGTCGACGACCTACACCACCCCGCCATCCTAAGCGAGGATTTCACTTCTCTGTGGCCACGCTCTAAGCGAGGCGATCACACCGGCGGCGTGCGCCGGTGCCAGTCGGTCGCTTGTTCGTACGCCTGCGCGAGCGCGAGGACTTGTGTTTCGCCGAGGCGCGACCCGCTGATCTCGAGGCCGATGGGCAGGCCGCTCCTGCTGAACCCGCACGGGACCGAGATGCTCGGCAGGCCGAAGATGTCGAACGGCTGTGTGTTGCGGAGCGACAACGCCACGCCGCCCGGAGGCGGGAGCGCCGGATTGTTCACGGCCTCGTCCACCGTCTGCGGCAGGACCGGCGTCGTCGGCGTCACCAGCAGATCGACCGCTGAGAACACGCCGGCAACCGCGCGCCGCAGCCGCTCGAGCTCGCGACGCCCTTCGATGTACGCGGCGGCCGAGACCGCGGATCCACCCTGCAGCCGCTGCCTGGTTCCCGGCTGATACAGCTGCGGCGTCTTCGTGAAGTACGGTGCGTGGAAGACCCATGCTTCCGCGCCAACCACCGGCAGCGTCTGGTACGGAGGCAGCTCGACGTCGCGCGTCGAGGCCGTCAGGCGCGCGATCACCGCGAGCGCCTGGCGCACCGCCTGCTCGATGTCGGGATCGAGCATGTCGTAGAAGACAGCGCGCGGAATCCCGATCCGCAACGCCGAGACCTTCTGCCGCAGCGCTTTCCGGTAGTCGGGGACGACCGCGTTGACGCTGTTGATGTCGAGCGCATCGTAGCCCGCGATCGGCTGCAGCAGCATCGCGGCATCCGCGACGGTTCGGCACATCGGCCCGACGTGATCGAGCGACCACGACAGCGGCACGACGCCGCGCGTGCTGACGAGGCCATAGGTCGGCTTGAGGCCGACGATGCCACAGTAGGCGGCGGGCTGGCGGACGGAACCGCCGGTGTCGGAGCCAAGCGCCCCGAAGCAGAGGCGCGCCGCAACGGCCGCTGCGGACCCTCCCGAGGAGCCGCCCGAGATGCGGCTGCGGTCCCACGGGTTTCGCACCGGCCCGAAGTGCGTCTGCGCGGACGTGTCCCCGTACGCGAACTCGTGCATGTTCAGCTTGCCGAGCAGAACCGCGCCCGACGCCTTCAGGCGGCGCACGACTTCCGCGTCCTCGGGCGGCACGCGATCCGCGAAGACCGCGCTGCCGGCCGTCGTGCGGACACCCGCCGTGTCGAAGAGATCCTTCAACGCGATCGGGATGCCGTGCAGCGGCCCGCGGCGCCGGCCACGCGCGATCTCGGCCTCGGCGGCCCTGGCGTCGGCGAGCGCCTGTTCGCCCGTGACCGTGATGAACGCGTTCAACACCGGGTTGAGCCGCTCGATGCGCGCCAGGCACGCGTTGGTGAGCTCGACCGGCGAGAGCTTCCGCCCTTGCAGGAGATCGCTGGCGTCGGCGATCGACAGGCCGGTCACCTCGTCCGGCTGTCGATCCGCCGCGGCCTTTGCCTGAAGACGCGCGCCGATCGCCGTAGACGCATACGCGCCGACGGTGGTCGCGAAGAATTGGCGCCGGGTGGGCATCATCGACATGGGACTCCCTTAGCGCTTGGTGAACGCGGTGCTGCCGAGAACCTCCCACTGGAACTGCAGATACCTGTAGAGCGAGTCTTCGAGGACCCGCTCCTGATCGCTGTGCGCCGCGAATCCCTTCAGCACGTCTTCCTCGTCGGTCGCCAGCGACACGCCGTAGCACTGCATGCCCTTCGCGCGGAGGAACGCCATGTCGGTCGCGCCCGTCTGCATGTAGGGCAGCGTCGGGACGTTGTAGACCTTCTTGTTCGCCGCCTCGATCGCCCGGTACATGTCCGTGTCCATCCGCGACGGCGCGGCGCCCGGGCGCTGATTGTTGGTGTTGGGCACGAGCGTGACCGCCGGATCGTTGATGACGTGCCGCATCTGGTCGTAGAACGCCTCCATGTTCTCGTCGGGGAGGGCGCGGATGTCGAGCGTCGCCTCGGCCTCCGACGGGATGACGTTGACCTGGAAGCCGCCGGAGATGATGTCCGGCGAAATCGACGTGTGCAGCATGGAGTACTGCATCGGCTCGTGTTCGGCAAGGTAGGCGCGCGCCTCCGCCGCCTTCGCCGCGTCGAGCAGGGCGTTGTAGCGCGCCGCCTCCGCCGGCGGCGCCGCCGCCGCGAGCATCCTGAAATAGGTGCGGGTGGTCTCGTTGAGGCGCATCGGCGGATCCCAGAGCGCAATCTTTTCGATCGCCTGCGCAAGATGGAGGATGGCGCTCGAGCGCAGCGGCCGAGAGCCGTGGCCCGACGGTCCGCGCGCGACGAGCCGCGCCCCCCGCGGCTGCTTCTCGGAGGTCTCGGTCATCGCGTAGCGAAGCTGGCCGCCGCGCCGCACGACCTCGCCCGCTTCGGCGATGCAGTACTCCGCGTCGACGTCGTTCCACCGCTCGTTGACGAGGTATTCGATGCCCGGGCCGGTCGCCGCTTCTTCGCCCGCCTCGGCGACGAAGATGACGTCGCGGTCGAGCGGAACGGCGCGCCGCTTCAACAGCAGCATCGTCTCGATGTTCGCGGCGACCTGCCACTTGTTGTCGAGCACGCCGCGGCCGTAGACGTATCCGCCGTCCCGCGTGGCGCTGAACGGCGGGAACTTCCATTTCGAGGGATCGACCTTGACGGTATCGGTGTGACCCATGACGAGGACCGGACGCTTCGAGCCGTTCCCCTTGAGGCGCGCGATCGCGTTGGCGCGCGCGGGGTCCTTCGCCGCGACGGTGACCGGGATCCCTTCCGCGTCGAGCACCTTCTTGATGTACTCGACCGCCTTCGTCTCGTTGCCCGGCGGGTCCTGCGTGTCGATGCGAACGAGCGCCTGGAAGTGGCGCAGCAGTTCGGCGTTGGCGGCCGTCCAGTCGACCCCGGCAGGCGTCGGCGTGCCGCGGGCCGGGACCTGCGCCGCGGTTGCGCGGAGGAGGACCGCCGCTGCCGCAGCCATGGCGACCGCGGCCAGGATCTGGGTGCGTTTCATAGCGGCGATCCTATCGTGGGTCGCGGCTCAGCGCTGCAGTGTCACGAACATGTAGGGGCGCGGCGACTCCCGGTAGCCGAGCGATTCGTACAGCGTGCGTCCCTCGTCGCTGGCGGCCAGTCCCACGGTTCCGTAGCCGGCCTCGAGACACCATGCATGAATCGTCTGCATGATGGTGCGCGCCAGCCCGTGCCGCCGATGCGCCGGCTCGGTATAGATGTTGTAGACAATCGGCAGGCGGCCGGAGAGGTCGCGCGGCCCCGGCGGCCAGGTCAGGGCGATGATGCCGCCGCCGGCGACGACCTGACCTCGATGCTCGACGAGCCACCCGCGGTAGGTGCCGTCCGGCAGGTGAACGCCGAGCCACACCGCGAACGCGGTGCGCACCGCCTCCGTGTCGATCGCCACGCCCATGTCCTCGAACATGCGCAGCCGATGGCGGACGATCGATGCGATGTCGGCGGCGGTGGCGTCGCGGATGGTGTAGTCGGGGTGAATCGGCGGCGGCATGATGTCGGCGGCAGTGTAGTGCGGGCGCCGCGTGCGAATGCCCGTAAGACATTGGGGCGGCCGGCCGGGAGGCTGGAGCCGCAGGCCGGGGTCCGGGATCCGGGATCCGAACTGTGATGAAATCAAAGTAATCGGCGTACAGGGCCGATACGTTCAACGAAGCATGCCACCGAAACCCGCTGCCCGCCGTCCCGCTGCCTCTCGCAAGAAGAGCGACGCCATCGAGATCGTCGTCCGTCGCGGGTCGTTGCGGCGTTTCGACGCGCTGAAGACGCGAACGGCGGAGCTGCCGGTCGTCGTCACGTGGGACCGGCGCCTGAGTGACCGCCGCGAGGACGCGCCCGCGGGGAAGAAAGTCGAGCGCCGCTACGCCGAACGTCGCCGGACCCCACCGTTTACGTGGGATCTGGCCGATTTCGTCGTGAAGGAGCCGCCGAAGCGACGAAAATCGTCATCCGCGTCGAAGACCCAGGCCGCCGCCCGGAAGCGCCAGAAAACTTCAAAAAAGTCGTAAACCGCCGCGGGCTGCAGCCTCAGCGGCGTCGCGCCGAAAATACGGGTGGACTGTAAGGCGCATGATTAACTGGGAACTGCCACACGAAAAGCCGGCGTGCCCGCACTGCGGTTCCATCGAGACGGAACTGACCCTGCAGCTGCTCGGGCTCATTCGCTACTCGTGCGACAGCTGCCACAAGTCGTTCGCGATTCACGGCAACGGCAAGGCGCGGCGCGGCGAGGCCAAGCCCGTGTCGCCCGACCCGACGCCCCGCCAGGCCTGACGCGCCCGCGGCCTTCCGCGTCAATCTGATACTCTCGATTTCCGGTGGTCATCCGCCTCGACTACGCGCTTGCGCTCGTGTCGGGCGCGCTGCTCGCGCTGAGTTTCCCCCGTTACGGACATCCGGCGTTTGCGTGGATCGCGCTCGTTCCGCTGCTGGTCGCGCTGACCGGATACGACGGGACTGCGCCCGGCGCGGTTGAGCGGCGCCCGCGCGGACAGCCGCCGCTCCGCGCGTTTCTCCTCGGACTCACCGCCGGCTTCGTCTATTTCACGGGGACGCTCTACTGGACCGGCACGGTCATCCGCACCTTCGGCGGCATCCCCCTGCCGGCGGCCGTGCTCGGCGTCTGCCTGCTGGCGCTCTACCAGGGATTTTTCCCGGCGCTCTTCGCGTTGATCGCGAGCCGGCTGATCGCGCGCGGCGGACGCGCCGCGATCCTGCTGTCGGCGGCCGCGTGGGTCGCCACGGAATTTCTGCGCGGCGTCGTGCTGGGCGGATTTCCGTGGGTGCTGCTCGGCGACAGCCAGGTCACCGTCCTGCCGGTGGCGCAGCTGGCGAGCGTGCTCGGCGTGTACGGCGTCACCGGGCTCGTGGCGTTCGTGAACGCGTCGATCGCCTACGGGGTGCTCGCCGCGGGACGCGCCCGCATCGCGGTGCTGGCAACGGCCGCCGCCGTGCTCGTCGCGACCGGGGCGTGGGGCGCCATGCGCATCGCCGACGGCGCGCTCACGCGCGCCGGCGCGCCGATTCGCGTGGGACTGATCCAGGCCAACATCCCGCAGCAAGACAAGTGGAAGTCCGGCGAAGCGCACCGCATCTTCACGACCTACGTCGCGATGACGCGCGACGCGGTCGGGCGCGGCGCCGAGTACGTCATCTGGCCGGAGTCGGCGACGCCGTTCATGTTCGAGCAGGACCCGGCCGGACAGGAGACGCTGCGGTCGCTGGCGCGCGAGGTGCGCGTGCCGATCCTGTTCGGCAGCGATCAGGAAGTGACGCGCCCCGAGCCCGCGCTCTACAACGCCGCGTTTCTCGTCGATCCCGACGGCAAGACCGCGGCTGTCTACCGCAAGATCCATCTCGTGCCATGGGGCGAGTTCATTCCGCTGAAGCGGCTGCTGTTCTTCGTCTCGCCGCTGGTGGACAGCTTCACCGACTTTTCGCCGGGCACGTCGATCGTGATGCTGCCCGTCAACTCGCACCTGACGAGCACGGCCATCTGCTACGAGGTCGTCTACCCCTCGCTCATCCGCGAGGCGGTCATCGGCGGCAGCGAACTGCTGACGACGATCACCAACGACGCATGGTACGGGTATTCGTCGGCGCCGTACCAGCATTTCGCGCTGGCGTCGATGCGCGCCATCGAGCAGGGCCGCTACCTGGCCCGCGCCGCCAACACGGGCATCAGCGGCGTGGTCGATCCCTACGGACGCATCGTCCGGCAGTCGGGTATCTTTGAGCAGGACGCGCTCGTCGAGCAGGTCCGGTTCCTCACCGGGAGGACGATCTACTCGCGGATTGGCGACGCAATCGCGTACCTGGCAATCGTTCTCGTCGCATTGGGCTTGATCGTCTTGAGGCGGACCTGAAGGTCCGCCTCTACGATCGTCATACACGGACGTCGATCGTCAATTGGATGTAGTCATGTGGACGTAGGGGCGGACCTTCAGGTCCGCCCTTGGAGGTAACCGTTGGCTGTTGCAATCGAAGATCTCACACGCCGCTACGAAGACTTGAACAAGCGCTCGCTCGAGCTGCGGAGGCATCTTTGAAGGCGCACGCCTCGACGAGCAGCTGGCGGAAGTAGAGTCGAGCACCGCGGCCCCGGACTTCTGGAGCAACCAGGAGAGGGCGCAGAAGGTGATGCAGCGGCGGCGGCGGCTCGAGGAGGACCGCACGCTCCTCGAATCGCTCAAGCGGCGCGGCGACGACATCGGCGTGCTGATCGAATGGGCCGGGGCGGGCGAGGAGGTCACCGGCGATCTCGCACGCGCGCTCGACGAGCTCCAGCAGGAAGTCGACGGCGCCGAGACGCGCAAGATGCTCGGCGGCGAGCACGACACCGCCAACGCCATCGTCACCATCCATCCGGGGGCCGGCGGCACCGAATCGCAGGACTGGGCGGAGATGCTGCTCCGCATGTACATGAAGTGGTCCGAGCGCCGCGGGCTGCGGCGCGAAGTCATCGACTACCAGCCAGGCGAGGAAGCGGGCCTCAAGAGCGTGACCTTCATGCTCACAGGCGAGTACGCATTCGGCCTGATGTCGGCGGAAGCGGGCGTGCACCGGCTCGTGCGCATTTCGCCGTTCGACCAGGCCGCGCGCCGGCACACGTCGTTTGCATCGGTCTTCGTCTGGCCCGAGCTGCCGGAAGACGTCGACGTGGAGATCGACGAGAAAGACCTGCGCATCGATACCTACCGCTCGAGCGGCGCCGGCGGCCAGCACGTCAACGTCACCGACTCCGCCGTTCGCATCACGCACCTCCCGACGGGCATCGTCGTCTCGTGCCAGAACGAGCGCTCGCAGCACAAGAACCGGTCGCAGGCGATGAAGGTGCTGCGGGCGCGGCTCTACGACGTGAAGATGAAGGAGCAGGCGTCCAAGCTGGAGCAGATTGCGGGGGCGAAGAAGGAAATCGGCTTCGGCAGCCAGATTCGCAGCTACGTCTTGCAACCGTACCAGATGATCAAGGACCATCGCACCAAGATGGAAGTCGGCGACGTCAACCGCGTGCTCGACGGCGACCTCGACCCGTTCATCAAGACGTATCTGCTGAAGAAGGCGAGCGGGACGCTCGGCGCGCCCGCCGCAGCCGATGAAGAGTGACACCTTCGCGAGCGTCGTGAAGCGTCGCGCAGCGACCGTCGTGGTCGTCGCGCTCGCCGCGGTTGCGGCTTTCGCGGCCGCTCCTTCGGCGCCGCCGCGCTTCAGCGTCGTCGAAGCGTCGATTGGCGACATGCAGCGCGCGCTGCAGCAGCATCGCGTGACTTCGCGCGAGCTCGTCCAACAATCCCTGACACGGATCGCGCTCTACGAGGATCGGCTCAACGCCATCATTTACGTCAACCCGCGGGCGCTCGAGGAGGCGGACGCGCGCGATCGCGAGCGCGCGGCCGGCCGCGTCCGCGGGCCGCTGCACGGCATTCCGATCGCGCTCAAGGACAACATCCAGACGCGCGACATGCCGACCACGGGCGGCGCGCTGGCGTTCGCGGGGCTCGTCCCTCCCTACGACGCCACGGTGACGAAGAACCTGCGCGACGCCGGCGCCATCATCATGGCGAAGACCCAGCTGACCGAGCTGGCGAACTGGGTGACCGTCGGCATGCCCGCCAACTACAACAGCCTCAACGGCTATGGCATGAACCCCTACGATCCGCGGCGCGACCCGCGCGACGGCCTCGCCGATGGCCGCCCGGTCCTGACGACGGGCGGGTCGAGCTCCGGCGTGGGCACCGCGGTCAGCTTCTGGGTTGCGAACGTCGGCACCGAGACGTCGGGGTCGATCCTCAGCCCGGCCAACCAGAACATGCTCGCGGGCATCAAGCCGACCGTCGGCCGCGTGAGCCGCTACGGGATCATCCCGATCACCGCGGACCAGGACACCGCCGGCCCGATGGCGCGCTCGCTGACCGACGCCGCCATCATGCTCGGCGTGCTCGAAAGCGCGGCGCCGGATCCGAACGACCCGGCGACCTCGGCCTGCACGCCTCCGCCCGGGCACGACTACACGCGCTTCCTCGATCGCAACGCGCTCAAGGGCGCGCGCATCGGCGTGCCGCGCGCGTTCTTCTACGACGCGGTCACCTCCGGCAGCTCGCTGACCGCGCGCGGCGGTCTCACGATGGAGCAGCAGCGGGTGATGCGCGACGCGATTGCCGAGCTGACGCGCCAGGGCGCGGTCGTTGTCGACCCGGCGGACATCCCGAGCATCGTCGACTGGGACCCGGCGCGGAACTTCCTCGACTGGCCGGTCTGTTCGGGACCAGACAACGCGAAAGGGAAGGACGCGAACTGCACGACGACCTACAAGTACGGGATGAAGCGCGATTTCGGCACGTGGCTCTCGCGGCTGGGCGACACCGCCCCGCTGAAGTCGCTCACGGAATTGCGCGCGTGGAACGAGGCGCACAAGGCGGCCGGCACCATCAAGTACGGCCAGTCGAATCTCGACAATGCTGACGAGACCGACCTGGTGACCGATCGCGCGCGCTACGAGGCGGATCGCCGGAAGGACCTGCTGCTCACCGCGAAGCACGGGATCGACGAGGTGATGAAGGCCAAGCGCCTCGACGCGCTGCTGTTCCCGGCGCAGAACGGCAACGGCATCGCGGCTCGCGCCGCGTATCCCTCGGTGATCGTGCCGTTCGGGACGGTGCCGAACAACGCCGCTCCCGCGTTTCCCGCCGGCTTCGATCCCAGGCCCGCCCCGTTTGGCGTGACCTTCACCGGCATGGCCTGCAGCGAACCGAAGCTCATCGCGCTCGCGTACGCCTTCGAGCAGGCGAGCCGCCTTCGCCCGGCTTCGGCGAGCCAGACCAGAGGCCGCGTCCCACCTCCGCTCTTTCCGTAAGTCACCCCCGCCCGAACCGAACCGCCAGCCCTCCGGCGGCGTCTTGTCTACGAACGCGAGCTCCGATGCATGAGTGGACGGGCCGGCTGGCCGGCGACTTCGTGACCACGGACGAGGAGCTCGCGCGGGACTTCGATGCGCGGCTGGTCGAGTCGGCGCGCCTGGCGTTCCGCGTCGCGTTTTCGGTGCTGCGTCACCGCGAGGATGCCGAGGACGTGGCGCAGGAAGCGTTCGCGAAGGCGCATCGGCAGTTCAGGCAGCTGCGCGATCCGGAGCGGTTCAGGAGCTGGCTCGTGCGGATGGTGTGGCGGATGGCGCTGGACCGGCGGCGCGGCGAGCGGCGGCGCTCGACCAGGGAAGCGGAGCACGAGCGGGTGCGGCAGGTGTCTACGTCTGACGCGGTGGAGGCCGGCGAACGCGCCGCGATGCTGTGGGACGCGATCGACGCGCTGCCGGAGAAGCTTCGATGCGTCGTCGTGCTGGCCAGCATCGAGGGACACGATCTTGCCGCGGTCGCGCGGCTGCTCGGCATCCCGCAGGGCACCGTCAAGTCGCGGCTGTTCGTTGCGCGTCAACGAATCAAGGACCGGTTGCAATGGTTGAACCCGACCCAATCGATCGCGAGATAGACGCGCTGCTCGACGTCGAGCCGTCGCCGGCATTCCTCGCGCGCGTCCGCGCGGACATGACCGCGCAGCGAATCGAGGCTCACGCGTGGCTCGGGCGATGGACGGCAGCCTCGGCGGCAGTGCTGGTGGTCCTTCTGGCGATCTGGCGCGGCGCACAGGTCGCGCCACTGGCAGTGCCGCAATCGACGACCCCCGCTATTGCAGCGTTGGAGCCGTCAGAACCAATCGTGATCGAGCCAATCATGATCGCGCCGCTGGCGACAGCGGATGTGGAGTTGGGAGAGCACCAGTGACGACATCTACATGTGCAATGGCGGCCGCAGTAGTCCTGACGATTGTCGCGAACACGAGCGTACGTGCGCAGGAACAATCGGCGCAATCCGGCGCGAGCGCTCAGAGTTCCGCTACCGCCGAACCAGCGCGCAATCGTGCGCTCGCCTCAATCGTACCGCTCAAACTGACAGTCGTCTTGTCGAGGTATCGAGGCGAAAAGAAGGTGGCCAGCGAGTCCTATGAACTGTCGGTGCGTACGGATAGCAACAAAGCGAGCGTTCGGATGTCGACGCCTGCGGTGCTCGTGCCAAATGCCGGCGGCGTGGCTGGCGCACAGCCCGCGCCCGGATCGACGCTCTTCACCAACATCGACTGCTCGGCCAGCAACCTGGATAACGGTCGATTTGCCGTGACCGTGACAATCGAGGATTCGTCGATCTACGAAGACAGCCGGTACCCCGCGAACGGTTCGAAGACGGACAAGTCCCTTCGCATGTTCCGGACGACGAACGCGCTGGTGCTGCGCGATGGCCAGACGACGGAGTTCACTGCGGCAACGGACAAGGTCAACGGCGAGGTGATCAAGGCCGGCGTCACGCTCACGGTTGTCAAATAATCAAATTGGGTTCATAGGGTTCATAGGGTTCATAAGGTTCATAGGGTTCAGAAGATTCAGGTTCGCGGAACCGATGAACCCCATGGACCGAATGAACCCAATGAACCCTAATTGGAGGCTGGCGCGACGGCGGGCAGGACGTTCGCGCCCTGCGGCTGGGTGCCGTTGATGAACGCTTCCTGGATGCCGTTGTCGAGCGTGACGAAGACGATGTTGCCGGGCGCTTCGAACTGAGGTGGATTCTTCCGGTCGGCGCGGATGTCGATAAACGCCTGCATGAAGTCCATCCAGATCGGCAGCGCCGCGACCGCGCCGGTTTCGTTGCGGCCGAGCGGCTTCTTCTCGTCGTAGCCCACCCACACGCCCACGGTGATGTTCGGATCGAAGCCGATGAACCACGCGTCGGTGTATTCGTCCATCGTTCCGGTCTTGCCCGCGAGCGGCCAGTCGAGGCTCTTCGCCGCGGCCGCCGTGCCGCGCAGGACGACGCCGTGGAGCAGGTTGGTCATGACGTAGGCGGTGTCGGCGCGGATCGCTTCGTGCGGCTCGGGGCGGTTCTCCTCGATGACGTTCCCCTCGCGGTCCGCGATGCTGACGATCGAGTAGGGCCGCATCCGCACGCCCTGGTTCGGGAACGCCGTGTACGCGCTCGTCATGTCCCACAGCGTTTCCTCGACCGACCCGAGCGCCAGCGAGAGATACGGCGGCATGTTGGCCGGCAGGCCGAACCGGGCCGCGACCTTGATCACGTTGGCCGGGCCGAGCTCGGCGAGCGCCTTCACGGCGGGAATGTTGCGCGAGTCTTCGAGCGCCCATCGCAGGGTGACCGGTCCCTCGTACTTGCGATCGTAGTTGAGCGGTTCGTACGGAGGCTGGTTCGGCCCCGGCTCGTAGGAGACCGGCTCGTCGACGAAGATCGACACCGGCGTGTAGCCGCGATCGATCGCGGTCGTGTAGATGAACGGCTTGAACGACGAGCCGACCTGCCGCTTGGCCTGCGTCGCGCGGTTGAACTTGCTGCGCGCGAAGTCGAAGCCGCCGACCATCGCCCGCACCTGCCCGGTGCGGTTGTCGATCGCCAGCAGCGCGCCTTCGACGACGGGATCCTGCTCGAGGGCGAGGGTCTGCGGCACGCCGCCCTGGATGGCGCGCACCTCCACCTGCACGAGATCGCCAACCTTCAGGAAATCGCCGGCGGCGGTCTTGCGCGTCCAGGCGAACGCCGCCTTCGGCAGCTCCACGTCGGACATGCCGATGCGGACGCGCGCGCTGCCGTTGCCGCCCTTCGGCGCGACCGCCGTCACGAGCGCGGGCACGATGTCGCCGGCGAGCATCGGCCGGTTCCAGCGGTCGGTCGTGAAGCGCTCGAGCGAGCGCTTCTCCGCGAGGATGTTGCGCGGCTTGCGGAACCCGCTGTGCCGCTTGTCGAGCCGCCGCAGCCCGCGATCGACGGCGCGGTTGGCCGCCTCCTGCAGCTCCACGTCGAGCGTCGACTGCACCTGCAGCCCGTTCTGGTAGAGCGCGTCGGCGCCGTATTCCTGCTCGAGCGACTTGCGGATCTCCTCGACGAAGTACGGCGCCACGGACGGTTCCGGGCGCTGCTGTCCCTGCAGCACGAGCGGACGCTCCTGCGCGTCCTTCGACTCGTCGTCGGTGATGTAGCCTTCCTCCGCCATCCGCTGCAGCACGTAGTTGCGCCGCATCAGCGTCGCCTTCGGATTGACGAACGGGCTCAGGCGGCCCGGCGCCTGGATGATCCCGGCAATCACCGCCGCTTCTTCCACCGTCAGGTCTTTCGCGGACTTGTCGAAGTAGAGGTGCGACGCCGCCTCGACGCCGTACGCGCCGTGCCCGAGGTTGATCTGGTTGGCGTAGAGCGTGAAGATTTCAGGCTTGGTGAAGCGCTTCTCGATTTGAATCGCGACGATCCATTCCTTGATCTTCCGCTCGGGCGATATCTCGAACTTGCCGCCGGCGATCTGATACTGCTGCAGGAAGACGTTGCGCGCGAGCTGCTGCGTGATGGTGCTCGCGCCCTGCCGCTTGCCGGTGAGGATGTCCTTCAGCACGGTGATCGCGATGCGCGACATGCTGAGGCCGAAGTGCTGGTTGAACCCCGCGTCCTCGGTGGAAATGATGGCGTTGCGCAGGTTCGGCGAAATCTGGTCGTAGCCGACGACCAGGCGCCGTTCCGTCGCGAACTCGCCGATCGTCTGGCCGTCGCGCGCCAGGATGTGCGTGATCGTGTTCGGGCGGTAGTCGTCGAGCGCGCTGATCTCGGGGACGTCGCCCGCGAACGCGACGAGCACGCCGCTCAACGTGCCGAGCACCGCCGCGATGACGAAGAGGAGGACCAGCCCCGCCTGCGCGACCCGAAGCGCGACGCGCCTCTGTGGTTTCGGGGGATCTTGCTGTTCTTGCGGCTGCGCGGGGTCTTGCTGTTCTTGCACTGCTTGTCAGTATAGCGAAGAAACGAAGCAGGTTAGCGGCATCGTGCAATGCAAAATTGACTGCACTTCACTCAGATTTAATAATAGAAACAGCCTAAAGTCAGGTCAGAGGGACGCGACGACATGAGCAAAATCATCGGCATCGATCTGGGCACCACCAACTCCGTCGTGGCCGTGATGGAGGGCGGGGAACCCGTCGTCATCACGAACCCGGAAGGCAGCCGGCTGACGCCGTCGGTAGTGGCGTTCACCAAGACCGGCGAGCGTCTGGTCGGCCAGGTGGCGAAGCGCCAGGCGGTGACCAACCCCGAGAACACGGTGTTCTCGATCAAGCGCTTCATGGGACGGCGCTTCGACGAGGTCACCGAGGAAATGAAGATGGTGCCGTACACCGTCACGGCCGCCGGCAACGACGTGCGCGTCAAGGCCCTCGACAAGGAGTATGCGCCGCCGGAGATCTCCGCGATGATCCTGCAAAAGCTCAAACAGGCCGCGGAGGAATATCTCGGTTCGGCGGTCACCAAGGCCGTCATCACCGTCCCCGCGTATTTCAACGACGCGCAGCGGCAGGCGACGAAGGAGGCGGGCAAGATCGCCGGCCTCGAGGTGATGCGCATCGTCAACGAGCCGACGGCGGCGGCGCTCGCCTACGGGCTCGACAAGAAGAAGGACGAGACCATCGCGGTCTACGACTTCGGCGGCGGCACCTTCGACATCTCCATCCTCGAGGTCGGCGAGGGGGTCGTCGAGGTGAAGGCCACCAACGGCGACACGCACCTCGGCGGCGACAACCTCGATCAGCGCGTCATCGACTGGATCATCTCGGAGTTCAAGAAGAGCGACGGCATCGATCTGAGCAAGGACCGGATGGCGCTGCAGCGCCTGAAGGAAGCGGCGGAGAAGGCGAAGATGGAGCTCTCGACCGTGATGGAGAGCGACATCAACCTGCCGTTCATCACCGCAGACCAGACCGGGCCGAAGCACCTGCAGATGAAGCTGACGCGCGCCCGGTTCGAGCAGCTCGTCGAGGACCTCCTGCAGAAGACGGTCGGCCCGACCAAGCAGGCGCTCTCCGACTCGGGACTCGACCCGTCGAAGATCGACGAGGTCGTGCTCGTCGGCGGATCGACGCGTATCCCGCGCGTGCAGCAGATCGTCAAGGACCTCTTCGGCAAGGAGCCGCACAAGGGCGTCAACCCCGACGAAGTCGTCGCCGTCGGCGCGGCCATCCAGGCCGGCGTGCTCGCCGGCGAGGTCAAGGACCTGCTGCTGCTCGACGTCACGCCGCTGTCGCTCGGCATCGAAACGCTCGGCGGCGTCATGACGACGCTGATTCCGCGCAACACGACGATCCCGACGCGGAAGAGCGAGACGTTCTCGACGGCGGCCGACAGCCAGACGAGCGTCGAGGTGCACGTGCTGCAGGGCGAGCGGCCGCTCGCGCGCGACAACCGGACGCTCGGCCGCTTCCAGCTCGTTGGCCTTCCGCCCGCCCCGCGCGGCGTGCCGCAGATCGAGGTCACCTTCGACATCGACGCCAACGGCATCGTCAACGTGTCGGCGAAGGACCTCGGCACCGGCAAGGAGCAGAAGATCACCATCACCGCGTCGAGCGGCCTCAGCAAGGACGAGGTCGAGCGGATGATGAAGGACGCCGAGTCGCACGCCGAGGAAGACAAGCGGCGCAAGGAGGAGATCGAGGCGCGCAACAAGGCGGACCAGGCGGTGTACGGCGCCGAGAAGATGGTGCAGGACATGGGAGCGAAGCTCGCCGGCAGCGACAAGGCGGCGGTCGAGACCGCGATCGAGCAGTTGAAGAGCGCCATCTCGTCCAACGACACGGCGGCGATGAACCGCGCGATGGAGCAGTTGACGCAGGCGCAGCACCGGGCGGCCGAGGCGCTGTACAAGAACGCGGGGGCTTCGGCCGCGGGTGCATCGGGTGCAGAGGGTGCATCGGGTGCAGCAGGTGCTGGGGCTCAGGGTGCTCCTGGCCAGGCCGCACAAGGCGACGTCATCGACGCGGAAGTCGTCGACGAGGAGAAGAAATAGAGGGTGGACCTGTACGTGATCCTCGGTCTCGAGCACGGCGCGACGGAGTCGGAGATCAAGCGAGCCTACCGGCGCCTCGCCCGGCGGTATCACCCGGACATCAACCCGGGTGACCGGACGGCGGAAGCCCGCTTCCGGCAGATTCTCGAGGCCTACGAGACGCTGATCGATCCCGAGCGGCGCTCGCGCTACGACTCGGGATCGCCGATCGCCGGCGGCGACGGGCGCCGCACGAGCGGGTTCGAGGGGTTCGACTTCTCCGGCCGCGGCGGCGACCACGCCGCGACCTTTGGCGATCTGTTCGCCGAGGTCTTCACGTCGCGCGGCGAGCAGCGGCCCGCTGCCGAGCGCGGCGTCGACCTCCACCACACGCTCGCGCTCTCGTTCGAGGCCGCGTTCAACGGCACGCAGCGCACCGTGACGGTCACGCGCCGCGAGACGTGCCGCACCTGCGCCGGCACCGGCGTGACCCGCGTCAGCACGGGCGCGTGTCTCGTGTGCCAGGGGGCGGGATCGGTGCGGACGGTGCGCGGCCACATGGTCTTCACGCGCAGCTGTCCCGGCTGCGGCGGCGGCGGCCAGCAGCGTCCGCGGCCGTGCGAGCCGTGCGCAGGAACCGGGCACCAGACGCGCGCCGAGTCGGTGGCGGTGCGCATTCCGCCCGGTGTGGCCGACGGCGAGCGCATCCGCGTCGCCGGGAAGGGGAACGCCGGACAGCGCGGCGGCGAGGCCGGCGACCTCTATATCACCGTGCAGGTGACGCCGCACCCGTTGTACCACCGCGAAGGCGACGACCTCTTCATCACGGTGCCGATTGCCGTCCACGAAGCGGCGCTCGGCGCGCGCATCGACGTCCCGACGCCGGACGGCGGCGCGAAGGTGCGCGTGCCGCCCGGCACGCAGTCGGGGCAGCGCTTCCGCCTGCGCGAGCGCGGCGCCGCCTCCACGCGTGACGGCCGCCGCGGCGACCTCGTCGTCGAGGTCAAGCTGGTGCTGCCGAGGCTGCTCGACGAGCGATCGAAGGAACTGCTGCGCGAGTTCGGCCGCATCAACGGCGAGAACGTGCGCGAGTCGTTCGGCGAGTAAGCGATGGCGAAGCGGGCCGGCGGCAAGGCGTACTACATGATCAGCGCGGTGTCGCAGAAGTACAACATCCATCCGCAGACGCTGCGGCTCTACGAGCGCGAAGGGCTGCTCAAGCCGTCGCGCACGGAAGGCAACACGCGGCTCTACTCGGAAGAGGATCTCGAGCAGCTCGAAACGATCCTCACGCTGACGCGCGATCTCGGCGTCAACCTGGCGGGCGTCGAGATCATCCTCAACATGCGGCGCAAGATCGAGCAGATGCAGGGCGAGGTCAACGAGTTCATGGACTACGTCAAGCGCGAGCTCGCGCGCGGCATCGACGACTGGGAGCAGCGGCTCGGCACCGCGCTCGTCAAGTCGTCGCCGACCGATCTCGTGCGCCGCAATCCGCCGACGCCGCCGCCGCACGAAGCCGAGAAGCCGAAGGCCAAGAGCTCGAAGTAGGGCAAACGACGTTCGCGCTTTCGAGTTACCATCCTGTCGTGCCCTGCCCGATCTGCGATGACACCGGATGGAAGACGATTGAGGTCGACGGTGTCGCGCGGGTCACGCGCTGCGACTGCTGGCACCAGCGCAGCTTCGAATCGCTGCTGAAGAGCGCGCGCATCCCGCGCCGCTACCTGCACTGCGAGCTCTCGAACTTCGAGGCGCACACCGACAGCCAGCGCGACGCGCTGCGCCGCGCGACGCGGCTCGTCGATCAGTTCCCGGTCGTCGAGCGCGGCCTCCTGTTTTTCGGCGACAACGGCGTCGGCAAGACGCACCTCGCCGTCGCGCTGATGAAGGAAGCGATCAGCCGCAAGGGCGCGCGCGCGGTGTTCTTCGAGACCCGCGACCTGCTGAAGCTGGTGCGCGACACCTACACCAGCCACGCCGAGGCGACCGAGCTCGGCGTGCTGCGGCCGGTGCTGGAGGCCGACCTGCTCGTCCTCGACGACATCGGCGCCGAGAAGAAGTCCGAGTGGGTCGAGGAGACGCTCGGGCTCGTCGTCAACACGCGCTACAGCGAGCGGCGTGTCACGGTGTTCACCACCAACCTCACGGATTCCGAGAACACCGAGCCGCAGTCGGTGGCGCTGCAGCTCGGCCTGCGCATCCGATCGCGCCTGAAGGAAATGTGCGACTGGGTCCGCATCGACGGCCCCGACACGCGCGAAGTGGGGCCGCACCCGACCGACGGCGACATCGCGCGCTGGCAGGACTCGTCGCCCGCCTCGCCGAAGAACCGTGCCCGCGGCGGCATGCCCCAGAAGTCGGCGGGGCAGGCGCGCGCGCAGCTGAAGCCGCGTGAACGCGACGCGCGCGCCGACCTCAAGTGGCCGGGGGGGCGCGCCGGCAGCTAGCATTGACTGATGCTCGGACTCTACGTCCACATCCCGTTCTGCTCCGCCATCTGCAACTACTGCAACTTCAACCGCGGCCTCTTTGACGCCTCGCTGAAGGAGCAGTACGTGCAGGCGCTGCTGCGCGAGATTGCGTCGCAGGGCGACCCCTCGACTGCGCTCGGGACAGGCCGCGCGCCGGCCGACACGATCTATTTCGGTGGCGGAACTCCCTCGCTGCTCGAGCCAGCGGAAATCGCCGCCATCATCGCGGCGTGCCGCGCCGCCTTCGCCGTGGCGGGCGACGCCGAAATCACCATGGAGGCGAACCCGGAAACGGTCACGCCGGAGCGTCTCGCCGCGTTTCGCGACGCAGGCGTCAATCGCCTCAGCTACGGCGTGCAGTCGTTCCGCGACGAGGAACTGCAGCGTCTGAGCCGTTTGCACTCCGCCTCGCGCGCGGCCGAGGCGTTCGCCATGGCGCGTGCCGCCGGCTTCGACAACGTCTCGCTCGACCTGATGATGTGGCTGCCGCAGCAGACGATCGCGCAGTGGCTCGAATCGGTCGACGCGCTGATCGCGCTTGGCCCCGACCACGCCTCGCTCTACATCCTCGAGCTCTACCCGAACGCGCCGCTGCGCGAGGCGATGGCGCGGTCGAAATGGTCGCTCGCGCCCGACGATGACGCGGCGGAGATGTACCTCGAGGCGATGGCGCGCCTCGACGCCGCCGGCTACGAGCAATACGAGATCTCCAACGTCGCGCGGCGCGGACGCGAGTCGCGCCACAACCTCAAATACTGGGCCGACGGCGAGTGGCTTGGCTTCGGCTGCGGCGCGCACTCCACCCGCCGGGGTGTCCGCTGGAAGAACCTGTCGTCGACTACGGAGTACATCGCCGCTGTCGCGTCCGGAGGTCAGCCCGGCGTCGAGAAGCGCGAATTAAGTCGCCGCGAGGCGCTCGAGGAAGCACTGTTCACGGGCCTCCGCCTGGCGCGCGGCATCGACGTCCATACCGTCAAAACCCGATATGACGCGGACGTCTGGGGGATTTACGGCGCCGCGCTGGAGCGGTTCCGGGAGGCAGGGCTGTTGATCTATGATGGGCGCCTTTTGCGGCTCTCGCGGGCGGGAATGCTTCTTGCCAACGAGATCATGTCCCAGTTTGTCAGCTCACCTGTGGTAGATTAACGCCCGTTTCGAGGAGGCTCGATGATGCGACGACTGTCCGGCGTTCTGTTGGCGTGTGCGGTGTTCCTGGTACCGGCGTACTCGCACGGGCACGGCGACCTGTTCGCGCAGTCGGCGCCGCAGAAAACCACGTTCACCGGCGATGTCGTGATCATGGCGTTCGCCGTCAATGCGGACAAGACCGGCGACTACGAGAAGGTCATCTCCCAGCTGAAAGAGTCGCTCTCGAAGTCCGAGGCGCCGGAGGCGAAGCAGCAGCTCGCCGGCTGGAGAGTGATCAAGAACGCGATGCCGAACCCGGATGGCTCCATCGTGTACCTCCACATCATCTCGCCCGTCGTCAAGGATGCGGACTACTCGATCATGAACAACATCTACGCGGCCGTGAAGGATCCGACCGAGCAGAAGGCCGCCTTCGACATGTATCGCGGGGCGATGAAGCAGGCGCTCTTCGTCATCCAGGGCCCGGTCGTCGCCGACCTGTCGAAGTAGGCCTGCCGGCGCCCGCCGCGCGGGCTGCGGCGAAGCACGCACCTGAAGAGCCACGGACGCGCACGCGTTCGTGGCTCTTTGCATTTACACTGGTAGGCGATGCTTTTCCCCATCGCGCTCCTGATGGCGATGCAGGCGGCGGCGACGCCTCAGCCGCCACCCGCCGGAGCGCTGCAGCCGCAGCAGACATCGCCGGCGCCCGGCACGCCGCCGTCGCCCACCGCGCCGCCCGCGCCGGTGCCGGCCGTGCCTGCGCCCGGACAATCGGTCGTCTCGCCGCCGCCGCTCGGCCGCGTGTTCGCCTCCGAGCAGGGGTTGATCTTCAACGCCATCCGTCCGGACAAGGTGATGGACTTCGAGACGGTGATCGCCAAGCTGCGCGAGGCGCTCGCCAACTCGAAGGATCCGGTTCGCAACCAGCAGGGATGGGGCTGGAAGATCTTCAAGGCCGCCGAACCCGGGCCCAACGGCAGCGTGCTCTACGTCTTCGTGGTGGACCCGGCGGTGAAGGGCGCGGACTACGGCGTGGCGAAGATCCTCGCGGAGGCCTACCCGGCGGAGATCATGGAGCTGTACCGGATGTACACGACAGCGTTCGCGACCGCGGGTCAGACCCTGCTCAATCTCGGTCCGGTGCCTTCGACCCCCGCGGTGCCCGGCGCGCCAGCCACCACTGCGGCCACCCCTCCTGCGACGCCGGCGCCCGCCAAGCCGTGATCAGAACCCGAGACTGACGCCCGCGTACAGCCGCTGCACCGTGCCGCGCCACGTCGGGCTCGGCTTGTCGCCGAGCAGCTTGAAGATACGGTAGTCGACGCGCGCCTTCAGCGGGCCGAGCAGCGAGATCTTCACGCCGCCTCCCGTGTTGGACGTGAAGCCCGTCTTCTGGATGTCGGTCGTCGTGGTCACCGTGCTGCTCTCGCGATAGAGCCCGCCGCCCGTCGTCGCGTAGAACTGCAGCCCGGCGAGGGGAACCGGCGTCTGGACGTAGACGTTGCCGACGCCGGTGCGAAGCGAAGGCCCCAGGCGCTCCTCGTCCGCGCCCGTCTGGGCGTACTCGAACTCGATGCCGACGACGAGCAATCCCGCCCCTATCGCGAATCCCTTTGTCGTCTGCCTCGAGGCGTTGGCGCTGTCCGACACGTTTGTCGTGCCGATGAAGAGCGTCGCGTCGGCGAAGGCGGGACGCGGGGAGACGGCCAGCGCGAGGCACAGCAGCGGCAGAAGACGTCGGAGTCGCATGATCCGAATGATACGATCGGAGCGCGCGAATGGAGTTCGATTTCACCGCCGATCAGGAGCTGCTGCGGCGCAGCGTCCGCGAGTTCGCCGAGACCGAGCTGCGGCCGCACGTGCGCGAGTGGGACGAGGCGCAGCAGTTTCCGCGCGAGCTGCTGGCCAAGCTCGCCGGGCTCGGCCTGATGGGCATCCAGTTCCCGGAAGAGTTCGGCGGCGCGGCGATGACCTCGGTCGACTATTGCATCTGCATCGAGGAGCTCGCGCGCGTCGATCCGTCCGTCTCGCTGACGGTGGCGGCGCACAACGGCCTCGGCGCGGCGCACATCGCGATGTTCGGCACCGACGAGCAGAAGCGCAAGTACCTCGCGCCGCTGGCGCGCGGCGAGCAGCTCGCCGCGTGGGCGCTGACCGAGTCGTCTTCCGGCAGCGACGCGGGCGCCATGCGGACGGCCGCGGTGCGCGACGGCGACTGCTGGGTGATCAACGGCACGAAGCAGTTCATCACGCACGGCCGCACCGGCGATCTGATCGTGGTGATGGCGGTGACCAACAAGGCGAAGGGGAGCCGCGGCATCACCACCTTCATCGTCGAGCGCGGCGCGGCGGGCTTCCGCGCGGGGAAGAAGGAAGACAAGCTCGGGATGCGCGCGAGCGAGACGAGCGAGGTGATCTTCGAGAACTGCCGCGTGCCGCCGGCGCAGGTGCTCGGCCAGGAAGGGCAGGGGTTCATCAACGCGCTGCAGGTGCTCGACGCGGGGCGCATCGGCATCGCCGCGCTCGCGGTCGGCCTCGCGCAGGGCGCCTACGAGGCGGCGCGGCACTATGCGTTCGAGCGCAAGCAGTTCGGCCAGCCGATCGGCACGTTCCAGAGCATCCGCGCCAAGCTGGTGGACAACGCGACGCGCATCCAGGCCGCGCGCCTGCTGACGTATCGCGCCGCGTCGATGAAGCACGCCGGGCGCCGCACGACGATCGAAGCCGCGATGGCGAAACTCTATTCCAGTGAGATAGCCGTGCGCGCCTCCGAGGACAGCGTGCAGATCCACGGCGGCTACGGCTTCGTGAAGGACTATCCGGCCGAGAAGTATTTCCGCGACGTCAAGCTGACCACGATCGGCGAAGGCACGAGCGAGATCCAGCGGCTCGTCATCGCGCGCCACCTCATGCAACCGCCCTCGCCGCCCGCGCCGGCGCGGCAGGATCCGCCGCCATCGTCGACTCCGGCGAGACGCGGCTGATGTCGCCGCTCGCCGAGCGCGTCTGTGCCGGCGACGCACGCGGCATCGCGCGCGCGATCTCCCTCATCGAGGACGAATCGCCAGCGGGCGCCGCGCTGGTGCGCGCGATCTACCCGCGCACCGGCCGCGCCTACCTCGTCGGCGTGACCGGGCCGCCCGGCGCCGGCAAGAGCACGCTCGTCGATCGCATGACGACGGAGCTGCGCAAGGCCGGGCGGACGGTCGGCATCGTCGCCGTGGATCCGACGAGCCCGTTCTCGGGTGGCGCAATCCTCGGCGACCGCGTCCGCATGGGCGCGCATTTCGGCGACGAAGGGGTGTTCATCCGCAGCATGGCGACGCGCGGCCACCTGGGCGGCCTCGCGCGCGCGACCAGCGACGCGGCGCTCGTGCTCGACGCGGCCGGCAAGGACATCGTCATCATCGAGACCGTCGGCGTCGGGCAGGACGAGGTCGATATCGTCCGCACGGCCGATATCTCGATCGTCGTGCTGGTGCCCGGCACCGGCGACGAGGTGCAGGCCCTCAAGGCGGGCATCATGGAGATCGCCGACATCTTCGTGGTCAACAAGGCGGATCGTGACGGCGCGGATCGCCTCGTGCAGTCGGTGGCGGCGATGCTCGCGCTGCAGACGTTCCAGGCGGGCGAGTGGCGCCCGCCAATCCTGAAGACCGAGGCGACGACGGGAGCGGGGGTGCCCGGGCTGGTCGAGGCGATCGAGCAGTTTCGCGCCCACTCGGAGGCGACGCGCGCCACGCGCCAGCGCACGCGGCAGGAGTACCGGCTGCGCGACCTGCTCTCCCATCGGTTCATGCAGATGGTCGAACAGTCGCTCCCCGACGGCGAGCTGCAGCGCGTCGTCGACGGCATCGCGTCGCGCCAGGTCGATCCGTACTCTGCGGCCGCCGACATCATCAATCGCGTACGTGGGACGGGTTCCGCCGAGGACAAATGAAAGCTGTCCTCGACCACGTCGGCATCGCGGTTCAGGACCTCGACAAGGCGCTCGCGTTCTTCCGCGACGCGCTCGGCCTCGAGGTCGAGGTGACCGAGGAGGTCTACGCCCAGCGCGTCAGGGCGCACTTCATCCCGACCGGTCAGTCCGCCATCGAACTGCTCGAGGCGACCGCGTCCGAGTCGGCGATTGCGAAGTACATCGACAAGCGCGGCCCGGGCATCCACCACATCACGCTGCGCGTCCCCGACATCCGCGCCACGCTGGCGCAGTTGAAGGAGCGCGGCGTCCGGCTGGTGGACGAACAGCCCCGGCCGGGGGCCGAAGGGGCGCTCGTGGCCTTCATTCATCCCTCGGCCGCGCACGGTGTGCTCGTCGAGCTGAAGCAGGCCGCGCGTCGCCTGGTCGAGCAATGGGTCACGCAGATGGCGCTCGGCAGCCTGCAGCTCACGACGGTCAGCGACGGCTCGTTCCGTGTCGACGGCGGCGCGATGTTCGGCGTCGTGCCGCGCCCGCTCTGGGAGAGCAAGGCGCCGCCCGACGACAGCGGCCGCATCGTGCTCGCGATGCGCGCGCTGCTCGTCGAAGCCGACTGGGGGCGCATGCTGATCGACTGCGGCGCCGGCGGCAAGCTCGACGCGAAGTGGTCGCAGATCTGCGGCCTCGAGCGCGCGCGCAGCCTCGATCACACGCTGGCGGAAGCGGGCGTCGAGCCGGACGGCATCGACATCGTGCTGGCGACGCACCTGCACTTCGATCGCGTCGGCGGGGCGGTCTCGCGGACCGCGCTGGGGCTCGTTCCGCATTTTCCGAAGGCGCGCTACGTGATCCGCCGCGGCGAATGGATTGCCGCCGCCGAGCAGCACCCGCGCAGCCGCGGCACCTATTTCTGCGACGATTTCCTGCCGCTCGAGCAGGCCGGCGTGGTTGATTTCTTCGACGACGATCGCGAGATTCGACCGGGCGTGCGCGTCGTGCGCGCGTGCGGCCACACCGCGCACCACCAGGTCGTCTACCTCGAGTCCGGCGGGAAGACCGCGGTCTTCGCCGCCGATGCCGTCCCGACGCAGGCGCACATCCAGGACAACTGGATTGCCGCCCTCGACCTGTATCCGATCGAGTCGTTCGCGTTCAAGCAGCGGTTTCTGCGCGAGGCCATCGACCGCGAGCACCTGATCTTCTTCGACCACGATCCGTCCGTGAGCGCCGGCTACATTCGCGAGCAGGACGGGAAGCGATTCGTGCAGCGGGTGATTTAGGTAAACTCCCAACTTCCAACCCAACTCCCAAAGGTGGACATGCAGCGAGCGCAGATAGGGATCATTGGCGGGTCCGGTCTGTATGACATGGCCGGCGTGACCGACCGCGAAGAAGTACGGGTGACGACGCCGTTTGGCGAGCCGTCGGCGCCGTACCTGCTGGGCACGCTTGCCGGCAAGCGCGTGGCGTTTCTCGCGCGCCACGGTGGCGGCCACCGGCTCTCGCCGTCGGAGCTGAACTTCCGCGCGAACATCTTCGGCATGAAGACGCTCGGCGTCGAGTTCCTGCTCTCGGCGAGCGCCGTCGGCAGCCTGAAGGAGGAATACAAGCCCGCCGACATCGTCATTCCCGATCAGTTCTTCGATCGCACGAAGGGGCGGCCGAGCAGCTTCTTCGGGCGCGGGCTCGTCGGGCACGTCGGCTTCGCGCACCCGTTCTGCCGGATTCTCAGCGGCATCGCCTGGGAGAGTGGGCAGCGCGCCGGCGCGACCGTGCACAAGGGCGGCACCTACGTCTGCATGGAAGGGCCGCAGTTCTCGACGCTCGCCGAGTCGAAGCTGTATCGGTCGTGGGGGATGGACATCATCGGCATGACGAACCTGCAGGAGGCCAAGCTCGCGCGCGAGGCGGAGATCTGCTACACGACGATCGCGCTCGTCACCGACTACGACTGCTGGCACCCGAGCCACGATACGGTGACGGTCGAGATGGTCATGTCCACGCTGGCGAAGAACGCCGCGACCGCGCAGCAGATCATCGCCGGCGCCGTCGAGAAGCTCCCGTACGAACGGACGTGCGAGTGCGCGTCGGCGCTGAAGTACGCGCTGGTCACCCGCCCGGACGTCGTGCCGGAGCAGCTGAAGAAGGATCTCGCGCCCATCATCGGCCGCTACATGTCATGAAACTCATCGTCACGGGATCGATTGCGTTCGACTACCTGATGTCGTTTCCGGGCAAGTTCACGGAACACATCCTCGCCGAGCACCTGCAGCGCGTCAGCCTCAGTTTCCTGGTGGACTCGATGGACAAGCGGCGCGGCGGCTGCGCGCCGAACATCGCCTACACGCTGGCGCTGCTGGGCGAGCGGCCGTGCCTGGTCGCGACCGCGGGGCAGGACTTCAAGGAGTACGACGAGTGGCTGCAGGCGGTGGGGGTGGATACGTCCCACGTGCGCCAGGTGCCCGACAAGTTCACCGCGTCGTTCTTCTGCAGCACCGACACCGAGAACAACCAGATCGCGTCGTTCTACATCGGCGCGATGGCCAACGCGTCGGAACTGTCGCTGCGGACGATTCAACAGCCCGGCCTCGTCATCATCTCGCCGAACGATCCCGGCGCGATGATCCAGTACGCCGAGGAGTGCCGGACGATCGGCGTGCCGTTCATCTTCGATCCGGGGCAGCAGTGCGCGCGGCTCTCGGGCGACGAACTGCGCGACGGCATCTCCGGCGCGCGCATGGTCATCTGCAACGACTACGAGTTCGAGCTGATCCGCCAGAAAACGGGGCTGGGGGAGGACGGCATTCTCGACAAGGCGACCACCTTGCTCATCACGCGCGGCGAGGACGGCTGCTCGCTCTACGAGGGGGAAGGGGATAGGGGGAAGGGAGAAGGGGGCCGCATCGACATCAAGGCGATCACGCCGCACCGCATCATCGATCCGACGGGCGTGGGCGACGCGTTCCGCGGCGGGTTGATGAAGGGCATGGCGTGCGGGAAGTCATTCCAGGAGTGCGCGCAGCTCGGCACCGTCGCCGCGACCTACGCGCTCGAGCACCTCGGGGGACAGAGCCACGCCTACACGATCAAGGAATTCCGTGCGAGGTATGAGGAGCACTTCGGGCCGTTGACACTGTAAATGCGTAGCGGCGTTTCACTGACGCACGTAGTTTTTCTTTGTGTTAGGCCGGCTAAAGCCGGCCCCACGTACGGGTACGTAGGGGCCGCCTTCAGGCGGCCCTTCTACCGATCGAACGATTCGCGGCGGCCTGATTCCGACAGCCTAATCACGTACCGCTCCGGATCCTTCCGGAACATCTCCTGCAACTCGGCGAGGCTGCCGGCGCCGCCGTAGCTGATCGCGGAGATCAGGTGCTTCAGCATGTCGCGGAGGACCGGCCGCACCGAGCCGCGCGCGGGGACCGCGACCTCCATCCCTTCGGCCCCCAGCGCTTCGACGTCGGCGACGTCGAGGTCTTCCACGTCCAGGCGATCGACGATCGCCTCGAGCGATGCCATCCCGCGAAAGACCTTGAACGGCACGCGAACGGTCTTGTGCGACTCGGGCACGACGACCGGCTTCTGGACGATGTCGCCCGGCGTCTCGGTGGTGCCGGCGAGCGCGCTGCCGAGCATGACGGTGTCGCCGCCGAACAGCAGCGCCTGCACGAGCGCGCCGTCGCGTCGCACCCCTCCGTCCGCAATCAGCGGCACGCGGCCGTCCGACGCGGCGCGGCATTCGACGAGCGCCTGCACCTGCGGCACGCCGAAGTTCGTGTTCAGCCGCGTCGTGCAGCCGCCACCCGGCCCGATCCCGACCTTGATGCCGTTGACGCCGCGCTCGAGCAGGAAGCGCGTCCCCTGGGCGGTCGCGACGTTGCCGGCAACGAGCTCGACGCCGTCGAAGCGCGTGCGGAACGCCTCGATCGCGCGCGCCATCACGACCGAATGGGCGTGCGCGATGTCGATGACGATGACGTCCACCTCGGCGCGCACCAGTTCGGCGGCGCGCTCGAGGTAATCGCCCTTCGCGCCAATCGCCGCGCCGACGCGAAGCCGCCCCTGCTCGTCGCGTGTCGCGAACGGCAGCTGGCGCTGCTGCACGAGGTCCTTTGCCGTGATCAGGCCGAGCAGCATGTCGTCCTTGTCGACGAGCGGCAGCTTCTTGATCTTCTGCGCCCGCATCACCTCCTCGGCGGCGCCGAGGTCCGGCGTGCCGCGCTGGACGACGAGCCGCTCCCGCGGCGTCATGCGCGAGGTGACCGTCCCCTGCGACCGATCGACGAACCGCAGGTCGCGGCTGGTGAGCAGCCCCTGCAGGCGTCCGCGGCCGTCGACGACGACGAGCGTGCCGACGCCGGTGGCGCGCATCCGCCCGGCGG
Source organism: Vicinamibacterales bacterium (assembly GCA_035571515.1). Classification (GTDB taxonomy): domain Bacteria; phylum Acidobacteriota; class Vicinamibacteria; order Vicinamibacterales; family UBA2999; genus Gp6-AA40. The sequence goes on along the minus strand of DATNCQ010000094.1, from coordinate 14,234 downwards.
CCTCGGCGAGGCTCGCCTCCGCGGCAATCGTGTAGGGATCCGCGATGATGCCGTGCTGTTTCCGCTTGACGATCTCCACCTCGCGGACCTGCGGGTCGATTTCGCCGCTGCGGAACCCGCGGTCGATGATGCCGAGCCCACCCTCTTCCGCCACCGCGATCGCCATCGCGGATCGCGTCACGGTGTCCATGTTCGCGGAGACGATCGGCCGCTTGAGCACGAGGCCGGTGGAGAACCGGGAGGTGAGATCGACGGCGGACGGATCGCGCCGCTCGACGACGCTGTATTGCGGGGTGAAGAGGAAGTCGTCGAAGGTGGAACCGCGGACGAGATCAATCAGTGATGGCATTGACGAATTTACGAATCTACGAAATCTACGAATTTATTGTGGATTCGAATTCGACAATACTTTCGTCAATTCGTAAATTCGTAAATTCCTCAATCTCGAACGCTCCGAAGGGTCAGCGCCGCCAGCATGTACACGGCCGCTGCGCTGAGGAGCGTCACGGAAAATCCCCAGTTCATCGCGATGAACACCGCGAGGGTCGCGCCGACGACCGAGAAGGCGCCGTTGATGCCCCAGCCCCACGGAATGATCTCGGTGCGGCCGGCGGCGACGAGCCGCATGCCTCCCGGCAGCGGCATGCCGAGCAGGATCCCCACCGGCGCCACGAGCGCCACGGCAAACACGATGCGCGCCGGCAGCGGCCACGGGATGCCGACGTCGATCGCCCGTGCCAGGCCCAGCGCCGCCGCGACCGCCACCAGCGCGACGCCGGCGAGCGCGCGCACCGTCACGTCGCGCACGCGCGCGTGCTCGATCCTGCGGCTGATGAACGCGCCGACGCCGGTGCCGAGGAGCAGCGAGAATAGCGTCACCGTCAGCGAGTAGACCGGGTGGCCGAGCAGCAGCACGAACCGCTGCAGCAGTGCCACCTCGAGCAGCATGAAGCCGGCGCCGAGCGCGCCGAAGTACGTCAGCCACGCGCCCCATCCGGCGCCGGGCCGTTCACCGCCGGCCAGCAGCGGGAAGATGACGAACAGCGCCACCAGCATCGCCGAGATCGCCATCAGCGTCATCAGCGCGCTCAGCCCGTTGCCGAACAGCATGCTGCGGCCGAAGGCGACCTGCATCTGGTCGCGCAGTCGCGTCGTGTGGAAGAAGAACGGGCGGTCGTCGGTCGTGGAGGTCTCGTCCAGCGGGTAGGACGAGAGAAACTGCCGCCGGTCGCCGGCAAGGATGAGACGGCGGTAGTCGGCGGCGCTCGTGCCGGTGCGTTGCATTTCGACCGGATCCTCGGCGGCGTGTGCCGCCGGCAGGCCTGGTGCGTAGAGGATCTCGAACCCCAGTTGCGCGCTGACGTCGCGCAGCCGCGCCACTTCCATCGGCGTAAACGCCTGCCTTTTCAGGAGAAACGTCGCGACGCGGTCGTAGCGGACGATGGCGAGCCGCGCCGCGGCGTCCAGCCCCCGCTCGGCGCACGCGTCCTGGGCCAGCGACACGAGCCGCAGGCCGTCGAACACCCATCGCGTGATGGTCAGCAGGCCGTTGTCGGTGAGGTGATCGACGTATTCGCCGAACGCTTCCTTCGTGTAGAGCGAGTTCTCCGTCAGAGTGTAGGCGCCGGCCGCCGTCGCCGCCCAGGTGTCCACGAGCGAAGCCTGGATGACGTCGTACTTCGCCGCGCTCCGCCGGACGAAGTTCCGACCGTCGTCCACGTAAATCGAGACGCGAGGGTTGGCGTAGACCCCGCCCGAGTACTCGCGGAAGCGATCGAGCATCACGTCGCGCGCGATGATCGGGTTGATCTCGACGCCGTCGACGTGCGAGGCGCCAAATACCAGAGCAGACAGCAGATCGCGCCCGCCGCCCGGTCCGATGACGAGCGCGGTGAAGCCGCCCGGGCGCTCCGCCAGGTGATAGCCGACGGCGGTGAGCTCGTAGCGCAGGTAGCGGGCGTCACCGGCGTCACCGCTCCCCTTGAGAATCGGCGTGGACGCGGCCGAGTCGATGTCCATGAAGAGCGATGGTGCGCGCGTGCCGGTGAACGTCGGGCTCAGCGACCAGTCGCCATGCGGCCGATCGTAGACCGCGACGCGCGAGAACGAGTTCCACTTGCTGAACAGGATGCGATCGCCGACGTGTCCCTTCGTGTCGACGACGTCGAAAGGCGCGGCGCCGGCCAACAGTGCCGCGGATGAGCTGCCGATAAGAACGACAGCGGCCGCGGCGAAATGGCGCCGCCGTGCGGCGGGCGCAAACGCGACGGCCGCGCCGGCGGAGAGCACCGCCGCGGTCATGACGACGCCTGGGGCGCCGAGCCAGTTCAACAGTGGAATCAGGACGAGGCAGCCCGTGGCGGCGCCGATCAGGTCTGCGGCATAGAGCACGTTGATGCGGTTGGCCATGCGCGAGAACGCGAGCGACATCACGCTGCCGCCGGTGAAGAACGGCAGCGCGGCCAGACCGTAGATCGTGAGCATCAACCACAGGTTGGCAGGCGAGTAATTCAGGCCGACGCGTATGCGAACAAGGCACGAAAGCGCGAGCAGAGTCGCCAACGCATGAGTCAGCGACGCGAACGACAGCAGCAGGCCGGGCCCGATGCGCGCGAGGCGTCGACGCGCGAGATAGACCGCCACGCCGCTCGCGCTCAGGCCGAAGAGCGCGATCGAGATCGCGAGGAACGCGAAGTGGTAATACATCGTCACCGAGAAGATGCGCGTCAGCGCCAGCTCGGTCATGAGGAGCGCGGCCGATACGGCCGCGATGCCGCCAGCAGCCACGCGTCCAGCCGCGTGCTCGCCGACAGCGATCTTTTCCGTCATTTCATGCGCAGTCTAGCAGGAACATGCTTTGCACCCCGCCCCGTCACGCGCATCGAGGCGCGGTTTAGCCCGTCGAAGACGGGCGGAACTCGACGGAGGGTCCCATGAGGGTGCTATATGTGGCGTTGACGTGCCTGCTGTGCTGTGGCGAGGTGCGCGCGCAGGGTACTCAGGGGACGTTCCGGAGCGGCGTCGATCTCGTGTCGCTGAATGTCATCGTCACCGACCCGAAGGACAAGTTCGTCACGGGACTTACAGAGAAGAGCTTCGCCGTCTTCGAAGACGGCATCCAGCAGGACCTGTCGTTCTTCGCGTCCGCCAACGTGCCGCTCGACATGGCCATCCTGCTCGACATGTCGTCGAGCATGAGCGACAAGATGGCGACGGTGCAGGAGGCGGCCGTCGGCTTTGCGTCGCACCTGCGGCAGGGCGATCGCGTCAGCATCGTCGGCATCCGCGACACCGCGCGGACGCTGCACGAGCTGGATGGCGACGTGAAGGGCGCCTGCGACGCCATCCGCCGCACTACGGCGAGCGGCGGCACCGCGCTGTATAACGCCTTGTACACCACCATCAAGCAGCTGCAGAAGGTGCACGCCGCCGAAGGGGACGTGCGCCGGCAGGCGATCACGGTGCTCACCGATGGCGACGACACGACGAGCCTCGTGACGTTCGACGATTTGCTGGTGCTGGCCAAGCAGGCCGGGATCGCGATCTACACGATCGCGCTCAAGTCGCCGTATCCCACCATCGCGTTGACCAGCCAGAAGTACTTCTCCGAATCGGAGTTCGCGATGAAGGCGCTGGCGCAGGAAACGGGCGCTCGCGCGTTCTTCCCGAGCGACATCACGCAGCTGGCGGGCGTCTACGGCATGATCACCGACGAACTGTCCAACCAGTACGCCCTGGGCTATACGTCCAACAACCCGAAGCGGGACGGCGCCTTCCGCCGCATCCTCGTGCGGGTGGACGAGCCGAACGTCCGGACGCGCACGCGCTCGGGCTACCAGGTCGCGAAGACCCAGCTCTCGCTGAACAAATAGGTCGGGGGCGTCTCGCGCGGAGCCGCGCTACGCTACACTACGGCGGATGCGCGCCACGACGGCCGATCGCGAGCAATCGGCCACCTACACCTATTTGATCTGTCTTGCCGCGTGGGCCATTCCGGGCGCCGGTCATCTGCTTCTCGGGCGCATCCAGAAGGGCCTGACGTTCCTGATCGCGCTGACGCTGATGTTCGCCTTCGGGCTGTGGCTCGACGGCCGCCTGTTTCCGGTTGAAATCACCCAGCCGCTCGTGGCGCTGGCGGCGCTCGCGGACATGGGCATCGGCATCGCGTTCTTCATCGCGCGCGGCGCGGGCGCGGGCGCCGGCCGTGTCGTCGCGCTCACCTACGAGTACGGCAACGCCTTCCTCATCGTCGCGGGCCTGATGAACATGCTCGTCGTGCTCGACGCGTTCGACACCGCGCAGGGGCGCAAATGAGGGCGTCGCACCTCGGGCTCATGATCGTCTTCGCGCTGTTCGTGTCGGTGGTCTTCGGCACGCTCATGCGCGACGAGCCGAAAGAGCAGCTGCGGTTCGGCGCCCAGCTCTTCACCGCGTTCGTCGTCGGCGGCGTCGCGCTCGGCTGGATCCTCTATTTCTTTCCGCTCTGAGACGCCATGGCTTTTGACAACCTGCTCCTCGAGCGCGACGGGCCCGTCGCGATCCTCACCATCAACCGTCCGGCGGTTCTCAACGCGCTGAACACGCCGACCACCGACGAGCTGCGCCGCGCGGTGCTCGACTTCCGGCACGATGCGACGGTCCGCGCCGTCATCGTCACGGGAGCCGGTGAGAAGGCGTTCATCGCGGGCGCCGACATCAACGAGCTCGCCGCATTGAAGCCGGCCCAGGGCAAGGAGCACGCGCAGCGCGGGCAGCACGTGTTCGATCTGATCGAGAACATGGGCAAGCCGGTGATTGCCGCGATCAACGGCTTCTGCCTCGGCGGCGGCTGCGAGCTCGCCATGGCGTGCACGCTGCGCATCGCCGCCGACACCGCGCGCATCGGCCAGCCCGAAATCAACCTGGGGATCGTGCCCGGCTACGCCGGCTCGCAGCGGCTGCCGCGCCTGGTGGGGAAGGGCATCGCGCTCGAGCTGCTGCTGACAGGGCGGCAGGTGAAGGCCGACGAAGCGCTCGCGATCGGTCTCGTCAACAAGGTGGTCCCGGCGGCGCAGCTCATGACGGCGGCGAAGGAGCTCGCCGCGGAGCTCGCCGGCAAGGCGCCGATCGCCGTGCAGTACATCATCGAAGCTGTGAACCGCGGCCTCGAGATCCCCTTCGACAAGGCACAGGTCCACGAAGCGACGCTCTTCGGCCTCGTCGCGTCCACGGCCGACATGCGCGAGGGGACGCGCGCGTTCCTGGAAAAGCGGAAGGCGCAGTTCAAGGGCGAATAGGGCGCGTGCAGCGGGCAGCGCGGGAAGGGTGATGGCCGGCTTTCGCTTTGCCATAGTCGTGTCACGCTTCAACGAGGAGATTACCGAGGGCTTGCTGCGCGGGGCCCGCGAGTATTTCGCCGAAGCATCGATCCCCGCGGAGGCGGTGACCGTCTTCCGCGTGCCAGGTGCGTTCGAGATTCCGATGATGGCCCAGCGGCTCGGCGAGAACGGCGACTACGACGCCATCGTCTGTCTCGGCTGCCTCATCAAGGGTGACACGATGCATTTCGAGTACATCGCCGAGGCGGCCGCGCACGGCATCCAGCAGGCCGCCTCCGCGACCGGCGTGCCGATGGCCTTCGGCGTGCTGACGACGCTGACGGAGGAGCAGGCGATGGAGCGTTCGAGAGCGGGTGCGGACAACAAGGGGCGCGAGGCGGCGGCTGCTGCCGTCGAGATGGCGAAATTGTTCCGTACGCTCGACGAGGCAATCGGCGGATGACGGTGACCCCCGAACGGCGATCGGCCGACCATCCCGACCGGGAATCGAGGCATCGCGCGCGTGAGGCCGCGGTGCAGATGCTTTACCAGTGGGAAGTGGGGCGCGTGCCGATCTCCGAGGTCGCGCAGACGTTCTGGAGCGGCCCCGCGGCGCCGGCACCGCCCGGCGAGGAGCTGCGCGCGTTCGCGACCAGGCTCGCGACCGGAGTGGCCGGTACCGTCGCGGACCTCGATCCGATGATCGTGGAAGCGGCCGAGAACTGGCGCATCGAGCGGATGAACGTGCTCGACCGCCTGATCCTCCGGCTCGCCATCTACGAATTCCTCCACGAGCCTGGCACGCCGGCCAAGGTCGTCATCAACGAGGCGCTGGAGCTGGCGCGGACGTTCAGCACGGACGACTCGGTGCGGTTCATCAACGGCATACTCGACGCCGTCCGGCGCACGCTGGCACGCGAATGAACACGTCCACCGAATCCGATCAGGTCGTCCAGCGGCGCGCCAACCTCGAGGAGCTGAAGAAGCTCGGCGTGGATCCGTACCCGCGGCGCTTCGAGACCGACGCCACGGTTGACGCGATCGTCGCGCAGTACGGCGGCCGCACCGCGGAGGAGCTCGAGACCTCGAAGCCGCAGGCGCGGACCGCCGGACGCATCCTCAGCATCCGCAGCTTCGGCAAGGCGAGTTTCCTGGTGATCTCCGACGGACGGGCGCGAATCCAGGTCTACATCAGGCAGGATTCGCTCCCCGAGCGCGACTTCCGCATCTTCAAGCTGCTCGACTTCGGCGACTGGGTCGGCGTCGAGGGGCGCCTGTTCCGCACGCGGACCAACGAGCTGACGATCTGGGCGTCGAGGCTGGAGTTCCTCTCGAAGTGCCTGCTGCCGCTCCCGGAGAAGTGGCACGGGCTGCAGGACGTCGAGATCCGGTACCGCCAGCGGTATCTCGACCTGATCGTCAACCCGGAGTCGCGACAAGTGTTCGAGGTGCGGAGCCGCGTCATCACGGCGCTGCGCGAGTTCCTGATCGGCCGCGGCTTCCTCGAGGTCGAGACGCCGATGATGCAGCCGATTGCCGGCGGCGCGCTGGCGCGTCCCTTCGCCACGCATCACAACGCGCTCGACATGCGGCTCTTCATGCGCATCGCCCCGGAGCTGTACCTGAAGCGGCTGACGGTCGGCGGCATCGAGCGGGTGTTCGAGATCAACCGCAACTTCCGGAACGAGGGGATCTCGACGCAGCACAATCCCGAGTTCACGATGCTCGAGTTCTACTGGACGTACGCGGACTACAACGACCTGATGGCGCTGACCGAGGAGATGCTGCCGTTCGTCGCCCGCAAGGCGGGTGCGCCGGACGTGCTGACGTTCAACGGGCACTCGATTTCGTTCACGCCCCCATTTCGGCGGCTCTCGCTGCGCGACGGTGCGCGCGCGGCGGCATCGAAGCGGCTGGGTGTCGACGTGCCCGCCGATGCGCTGCGCTCGCGCGACGCGGCCGCGGCGCTCGCCGCACAGCTCGGTGTGCCGATTGCGCCGGGCATGGGCGCCGGGAAGATCGCGGCGGAGATCTTCGAAGCGTTGTGCGAAGAGGATTTGATCCAGCCGACGTTCGTCTACGACTTCCCGACCGAGGTCTCGCCGCTGTCGAAGCAGAAGCCCGACGATCCCGACACCGTCGAGCGGTTCGAGCTCTACGCCGGCGGGTTCGAGCTGGCCAACGCCTTCAGCGAGCTGAACGATCCCGTCGAACAGCGCCGGCGGTTCGAGGACCAGCTGAAGAGCCGCGCCGGGGGCGACGAGGAGGCGCACGCGATGGACGAGGACTACATCCGCGCGCTCGAATTCGGCATGCCGCCGGCCGGGGGGGAAGGGGTCGGCATCGATCGGCTGGTCATGCTGCTGACCGGCAGCCCATCGATTCGTGACGTGATCCTGTTCCCGCTGATGAGGCCAAAATAGGGGGCAGGAGGCAGGTGGCAGGTGGCAGGAGGTGGCAGATTGCGAATGGGAGCAGGTTGCAACTACCCGTCCCTTCCTGCCCGCTGCGCCCTGCCCCCTACTGCCCCCTGCCTCCTGCCCTCTGCCACCTGATATGTCATTCGAACTCTTCATCGCCCTCCGCTACCTCTTCGCGCGCCGCAAGCAGGCGTTCATCTCCCTCATCTCGCTCATCTCCATGATCGGCGTCTGCGTCGGCGTGATGGCGCTCGTCATCGCGCTCGCGCTGATGACCGGCCTGCAGGGCGAGCTGCGCGACAAGATCCTGTCGTCGCAGGCGCACATCTACGTCTGGAAGACCGGCGGCATCACGGACTACGCGCCCGAGGTGGCGAAGCTGCGCCAGGTGCCCGGCGTCGTCGGCGCCGCGCCGACGATCTTCGGCAAGGCGCTGATCACGGCCGGCGACTCGCAGGCCTTCATCAGCGTGAAGGCGATCGACCCGGCGCTCGAGCCGGCGGTCACCGCGATCGGCGACGCGATGAAGGAAGGCAGCCTCGACTCGCTCGCGCACGAGAGCGAGGACGAGCCGCCGTCGATCCTCATCGGCCAGGACCTGGCCCGCCAGCTCGGCGTGAAGGTCGGGGACCTGGTGACGCTCATCACCCCGCAGGGGACGCTCTCGCCGATGGGGATGCTGCCGCGCACGCGCCGCGCGCGCGTCGGCGGCGTCTACAGCCTCGGGCTCTACGAGTTCGACTCCGCCCAGGGGTTCGTGTCGCTGCCGTTCGGCGAGCGGCTGACGGGCACGACCATGGTCGAGTTGATCCAGCTGCGCGTCACCGACGTCTACGACGCGCCGCGGATTGCCGACGACATCCCGAAGCGCCTCGGCACCGCCTACGTCGCGCAGGACTGGTCGGACCTGAACCAGTCGCTCTTCTCCGCGCTCGGCATCGAGAAGATGGCCATCTCGATTACCATCGGCCTCATCGTCATCGTCGCCGCGCTGAACATCGTCGCGTCGCTCATCCTGCTGGTGATGGAGAAGAGCCGCGACATCGCGATCCTCAAGACGATGGGGACGGCGCCGAAGCGGGTGATGACGATCTTCATGCTGCAGGGGCTGATCATCGGTGTCACCGGCACCGTCGTCGGTGGCCTGGGCGGGCTGGCGCTCTGCCATGTCCTGGACAAGTACCGGCTGATCAAGATTCCGGCCGACGTCTACCAGGTCGCGTACGTGCCGTTCGTCGTCCTGCCGCGCGACTTCACCATCGTCATCATCTCGGCGGTGGTCATCTGCTTCGTGGCGACGATCTATCCATCACGCCGCGCGGCGGCGCTCGATCCCGTGCAGGCGCTGCGCTTCGAATGACTTTCGACTGCCCGTCCAGTGGCCCTGGGAGTTGGAAGTTGGCCGTTGGGGGTTGACCGGTGCCGTTCCTCACGGTCGAGCGGCTCAACAAGTATTACCAGGTCGGCACGCAGCGCATTCACGTCCTTCGCGACCTGGACCTGTCGGTCGAGAAGGGCGAGATGCTGGCGATCGTCGGCGCGTCGGGCGTCGGCAAGAGCACGCTGCTGCACGCGCTCGGGGGCCTCGACCGCGTGGACAGTGGCTCGATCCGCATCGAGGACCAGCAACTGGCGTCGATGAGCGACGCCGCGCTCGTGACGTTCCGCAATCACCACGTCGGGTTCGTCTTCCAGTTCCATCACCTGCTGCCGGAGTTCGACGCGCTCGAGAACGTCGAGATGCCGATGCGCATCGCGCGCGAGCCCGTGCGCGAGGCGAGCAGCCGCGCCACGGGGCTGCTGACGCGCGTCGGCCTGGGCGAGCGGCTCGAGCATCGCCCCGGGATGCTGTCGGGCGGCGAGCAGCAGCGCGTCGCGGTCGCGCGGGCGCTGGTGATGAAACCGGCGCTGCTGCTGGCCGACGAGCCGACGGGCGACCTCGACGAGACCACCGCCGACTCATTGCACGCGCTGCTGCGCGACATGCACGCGGAGTACGGCTTGACCTCCGTCATCGCGACCCACAACCCGCGGCTTGCCGCCGCCTGCGATCGAATCCTTCGGTTGGAACTGGGTCAGTTGGTCCCGGTGTAGGCCGGGTTCCGTCGCGCGAACTGGATCCACCGCGCGACGGACCCGGCGGACCGGCGGGTCCGCTACGCGATGGCATCGGGCCGCTCGCGGGACCCGCCCCATCTTCATGCCGCTCCGGTGTACGTAGGCCGGGTCCCGCCGAGGACTGGCGCGAACCGAAGGCGGACCCGGCAGACCGGCGGGTCCGCAATGCGATGGATCTCGGACGCATCGCGGACCCGCCCCACCTTCATCCCGCTTCGGCGTACGTAGGCCGGGTCCCGCCGAGGACTGGCGCGAACCGAAGGCGGACCCGGCAGACGGGCGGGTCCGCAATGCGATGGATCTCGGACGCATCGCGGACCCGCCCCACCTTCATCCCGCTCCGGCGGGTCCGCTACGCGATGGCATCGGGCGGCTCGCGGAACCCGCCCCATCTTCATTCCGCTCCGACGGGTCCGCTACGCGATGGCATCGGGCCGGCTCGCGGAACCCGCCCCACCTTCATTCCGCTCCGGCGGGTCCGCTACGCGATGGCATCGGGCCGCTCGCGGGACCCGCCCCACCTTCATCCCGCTCCGGCGGGTCCGCAATGCGATGGATCTCGGACGCATCGCGGGACCCGCCCCACTTACGTAGGCCGGGTTCCGTCGTGCGAACTGGATCCGCCGCGCGACGGACCCGGCATTCACCAGAAACTGTCGATCAGCTCCTCCATCGTCCAGACGTCCGATCCGCTGAGCGGGTAGTCGAGAGCTGAGCGAACCAACCCAGCGCGGACCGGGTTCTCGACGATGTAGCGCGCGATCCTCTTCACGTCGTCATCGGGCCGCAGGACGCGATCGTGGAAGCCCTCCTGCCACAACGGCCGTTGTCGCGTGGCCGCATGTCTCTGACCGGAACTTTGTTTCGCGCTCTTGATCAGTCTTCGAAGGTCGGAGCTGTCGGCCGTTCCTTCGACGAGCAGATGCGCGTGATCGGGCATCAGGCAGTACGCCAGGATTACAAACTTCCAGCGGCGGGATGTACGCAGAAATTGACGCACGACAGATCGTCCGAGCGCGACGTCGCTGAATGGTGCGCCGCGATCGAACGTGCAGAACGTTACGAAATAGCGGTAAGGACCGACGTAACTGAATCCTTCGATGCGAGGCGGGCGCGACATCGGATTCCGATGGATCGCAAGCCGCAGGCCGGTTCCTGATGGCGCGTCCGCGATGCGATGGATTGTGTACGCATCGCGGAACCCGCCCTACCTTCATCCCGCTCCGGCGGGTCCGCTACGCGATGGCATCGGGCCGCTCGCGGGACCCGCCCCACGTACGTAGGCCGGGTCCCGCCGAGGTCTGGAGCCAGCCGAAGGCGCCGGCAGACCGGCGGGTCCGCGATGCGCTGGATTGTGGACGCGTCGCGGGACTCGCCCTACATACCGCTAGTCGAGCCGCGCCAGTTCCAGTACCACCTTCGCCATGCCCGAATAGTCTTCTTCCGCCGCGCCCGCGGCCATGCGCGCGGTGATCTCCTGCTGCGCGACCGCGAGGATCGGCGCCGCGACCTGGTATTCGCCGAGCGTCGCCGACGCAATCTTCAGGTCCTTCGCGAACAGCTTCGTCTTGAAGCCAGGCTTGAAGTTGCCCTTGAGGATGCGCTCGCCGTGCACCTCGAGCACGCGGCTCGCCGCGAACCCGCCGAGCAGCGCCTCGCGCATCCGCTCCGCGTCGATGCCCGACTTCTTCGCCAGCGCGAACGCCTCGGCGACGACGCCGAGCGTGCCGGCGATGACCATCTGGTTGCAGACCTTGCAGAGCTGACCGGCGCCGGCCTCGCCGATGCGCACGACCTTTTCGGGATTGCCCATCACGTCGAGAATCGGCTTCACCGTCTCGAACGCGTCCGCGTCGCCGCCGACCATGATCGACAGCGTGCCGCTGACGGCGCCAATCTCGCCGCCGCTGACCGGCGCGTCGAGCATCTGCGCGCCGAGCGACTTCGCCTTCGCCGCCAGCCGGCGCGCGATGCCGGGCGCGATGCTGCTGTTGTCGATGATGATGGTGCCGCGCTGCAGCGCACCGAAGACGCCCGTGTCACCCTCGAGCACCTGCTCGACGTCGGGCGAGTCGGGGACCATCGTGATGATGCGCGTGACCTGCCGCGCGATGTCGGCGGGCGTCTCCGCGCGTTTCGCGCCGAGCGCGACGAGCGCGTCCACCGGCTGCGGGCTGCGGCTGTGCACGACGAGCGCGTGCCCCGCCTTGATCAGGTTCGTCGCCATCGGGCGACCCATGAGTCCCAGGCCGATAAAGCCGATCGTCTCAGGCATGCGCGGAGTATAGTGCCGGGGCCATGTTCATCGCGCTCGTGAAGATGCAGGTGCGGCCGGAGCTCGTCGCGGAATTCAGGACGGCGATTCTCAAGAACGCGGAATTGTCGGTGCAACGCGAGCCCGGCTGCGTCCGCTTCGATGTCCTGCAGCAGGAAGACGATCCAACCAGATGGGTCCTCTACGAGGTGTACGAAAAGGAGCAGGACTGGGTCGATCACCGCGCCTCTGCGCACTTTCTCGCGTTCAAGGAAGTCGGCGATCGCGCGATCCTGACGCGCGAACCGACGAAGCTGACGGGCATCAATGTGAAGGGTTGATCGTGCAGCGGCTCCGCGCCGCGCTGGCACGCGTCGTGTGCCAACCCGGCAGACGACGGGACCGCGTCCGCGTGGGATCCGATGCTCCGCGGAACCCGTCCCACGTACCTGGGGGTGCCGCCATCCGAAGGAGCCAGCCAGACCAGTGGTGCCCCGGGCATCTGCCCCACGCAAGCTATGCCTTATAATGCCCACAGAGAGAAGGTCTTCTCGCGATCAACCGATAAACCTTAGGCAGGCCGGATGTTCGAACGCTATACAGAAAGGGCGCGGCGGGTTCTCTTCTTCGCCCGTTACGAGGCCAGCCAGCTCGGCAGCATCTCGATTGAGACCGAGCATCTCCTTCTCGGACTGATCCGCGAAGGCAAGGGGCTGACGAGCCGCATCTTCGCGCGCTCGCATCTCTCGCTCGAAAACATCCGCAAGGAAATCGAAGGCCGCACCGTCTTCCGCGAGAAGGTCTCGACCTCGGTCGAGATCCCGTTCAGCGCGGAAACCAAGCGCGTGCTGCAGTTCGCCGCGGAAGAAGCCGACCGCCTGCTGCACAACTACATCGGCACCGAGCACCTCCTGCTCGGCATCCTGCGCGAAGAGCGATCGGTTGCCGCATCCATCCTGATGGAAAAGGGGATGCGCCTCCACACCGTGCGCGAAGACATCGTCCAGCTCCTCAACGAGAAGACGACGCTGACGCGGGTGAAGGAGACGCCGCTGCTCGCCGAGTTCAGCCGCGACCTGACGGAAGCGGCGATGAAGAACGTCCTCGACCCGCTCGTCGGCCGCGACTACGAGCTCGAGCGCGTGCAGCAGGTGCTCTGCCGCCGCACGAAGAACAACGCGGTGCTCATCGGCGAGCCGGGCGTCGGCAAGACGGCCATCGTCGAAGGGCTGGCGCAGAAGATCGTCTATGGAGACGTGCCGCACTTCCTGGCCGACAAGCGCATCCTCGCGCTCGACATCTCGCTCATCGTCGCCGGCACGAAGTACCGCGGCCAGTTCGAAGAGCGCCTCAAGGCGATCATGAAGGAGCTCACCGAGAACCCGAACATCATCGTGTTCATCGACGAGCTGCACACGCTGGTCGGGGCGGGCTCCGCGGAAGGCTCGCTCGATGCGGCCAACATCCTGAAGCCGGCGCTGAGCCGCGGCGAAATCCGCTGCATCGGCGCCACGACCCCGGCGGAGTACCGCAAGTACATCGAGAAGGATCGTTCGCTCGAGCGCCGCTTCCAGGCCATCAAGGTCGATCCGCCCGCCGAGAAGGAAACGATCGAGATCCTGATGGGCGTGAAGGACCGCTACGAGCAGTTTCATCACGTCGAGTACACGCGCGAAGCGATCGAGGCGGCGGTCTACCAGTCGAACCGCTACATCACCGATCGCTTCCTGCCCGACAAGGCGATCGATCTCGTCGACGAGGCGGGCGCGCGCGCCAAGCTGCGTGAAGCGGGCTACAGCGAGGAGTTCGGCGAGATCAACAAGAGCATCCGCGTCGCCGTCGAGCAGATGGAAAGCGCCGTTTCGCAGAAAGACTTCGAGAAGGCGCAGTTCTACCGCGAGCAGGAAGTGACGGCGCGCGAGAACCTCCAGTTCGTGCGCGAGAAGTTCGACGTCAAGTCGAGCGCGCGCAAGGTCGTCGTCGGCAAGCAGGAAATCGACGAAGTCGTTTCCAAGTGGACCGGCGTGCCGATTGCGTCGATCAACCAGGACGAAGGCGACAAGCTGCTGCGCATGGAGGCAGACCTCCAAAGCGGGTGATCAGCCAGGAGAAGGCGATCTCGGCGGTCTCGCGCGCGATTCGCCG
>DATNCQ010000093.1:0-30362 GCA_035571515.1 Vicinamibacterales bacterium | reverse complement strand
GCCGTTCCTGAAGCACTTTGCCACGAACCTCAACCTGCTTGCGCGACAGGACAAGATCGCACCCGTCTACGGGCGTGACCACGAGATCCAGCAGGTACTCGAGATTCTCTGCCACCGCGAGCGATCGAACTCGGTGATGCTGGTCGGCGAACCCGGCGTCGGCAAGACGGCGATCGTCGAGGGGCTCGCGCGTCGCATCGAGTTCGAACCGGACACCGTCCCGGTACGCCTGCGCGACTGCCAGGTGATCAACCTGCAGATGAACACGATGGTCGCCGGGACGATGCTTCGCGGCATGTTCGAGGACCGCATCCAGAACGTGATTCGCGAGATCAAGGAGCGGCCGAACCTGATCCTGTTCGTCGACGAGGCGCACACGATGGTGGGCGCCGGTTCGGCGCTCGGCGCGCCGTCGGACGCGGCCAACGTGTTCAAGTCGGTGCTCGCGCGCGGCGAGGTCCGCATGATCGGCGCGACGACGCTGAGCGAGTACAAGGAATACATCCAGGAAGACGAGGCGCTGTCGCGCCGCTTCCGGACCGTGCATGTCGAGGAGCCGAGCATCGAGGAGACGCGCCGGATCCTCTACAACATCCGCCCGCGTCTCGAGCGTAATTACTCGGTGCGCCTCGTAGATGAGGCGATCGAGACCGCGCTCGAGATGTCGCCGCGGTACCAGCGCCATCTGCATTTACCGGATAAGGTAATTGGCTGGCTGGATACCGCGGCCGTGCGAGCGGAGATCGACCGTCGGTGGGAGGTCACCAGCGACGACATCGTCGAGGTGATCTCCCACGCGGCGCAGATCCCCAAGGACATGGTCTTCCGCGATGTCGGCGACCGGTTCAAGGAAATCGAGCAGCGCCTCGGCACGCGCGTCATCGGGCAGAGGAAGGCCGTCGAGGCGCTCGCCAACCGGCTGGTGCTGAACAAGGGCCCGCTCAAGGACGGCTTCGATCGTCCCGACGGCGTGCTGCTCTTCCTCGGCCCCACCGGTGTCGGCAAGACCGAGCTCGCCAAGGCCGTCGCCGAGTTCATGTTCGGCGACGACAAGAAGATGATCCGCATCGACATGTCCGAATACCAGGACGGCGGCGTGTCGGTGGACAAGCTGATCGGCATGCCGCGCGGCATCGTCGGCAGCGAGCGCGGCGGGCTGCTGACCAACCAGTTGAAGGACAACCCCTGCTCGGTGGTCCTCTTCGACGAGATCGAGAAGGCGAGTCCGAGCCTGCTGAACCTGTTCCTGCAGGCGTTCGACGAGGGATGGCTGACCGACGGGCGCGGCAAGCGCGTCTACCTGTCGGACGCGATCATCATCATGACGTCGAACGCCGGCTCGGACCATTTCCGCAAGCTGACGAATCCACTCGGCTTCCGCTCGGGGCAGATGCCGATAGACCAGGTGCAGACGGACGTGAACAAGGAGCTCGAACGGCGGTTCCCGCCGGAGTTCCGGAACCGCATCGACCAGGTCGTGCTGTTCCAGCCGCTGACGCACGACGAGGTTCGCGCCATCGCGGTGAAGTACATCGACCAGGTCACCTCGACGCTGAAGCGGTTCAACAAGACCGTCACGGTCGAGCCCGACGCGCTCGAGAAGCTGGTGACCGATGGCTACAGCCTCGCGTATGGTGCGCGGTTCCTCAAGCGCGTGATCGACGATCGCATCAAGCTGCCGCTGAGTCAGCGGTGGAAGGAAGCGAACTCGTTCCGTGTGACGCTGCACGACGACAAGATCGAGGTGGAAGCAGTCGGACCGCGGCTGATCGCGTCGACCGATCCGGACGCCATCGCGGTATAGCGGGAGTTCGGGAATATAGGGCGGGTCCTTTTGGACCCGCCGCCAGCGTCAGAGAGGAAGGGCCAGGTTTTCACCTGGCCTTTTTTCTTTCTGCGGCTCGTCGTCGTCCTCGGAAAACCGCCGGCCCTGCAGACCGTACTTCTTCTTCAGCGCCTCGATCAGTCCGGAGACTTCCTTCCGGTAGGGAGGCGGCGCGTACTTGCGCGCGTAGAGCTTCTCGTAGCCTTCCACCAGCTGCGGATATGCTTGCTGCAGCCAGCCCATGAAGTGATCACGCGTCCCGCCCTCGAGGAACATCACGTTGCAGCCGACGAACTGCGCGCCGTGGTCGGCGATCGCCTTCACGGTCCGTTCGAGCAGCGCGGGCTTCGAGGTGATGCCGGGTACGATCGGATTCATCAGGACACCAGCGTGGATCCCGGCGTCGACCAGCTCGCGCACGGCCCGCAGGCGCTGCATCGGGTGCGCGGTTCCCGGCTCCAGTTGCCGCCAGGCGTCCTCGTCCACGCAGGGGACGCTGATGCAGACGTTGCAATAGGCGCGCGCGGTGATCTCCTGCAGGACGTCACGGTCGCGCACGATCATCGGTCCCTTGGTGATGATGCCGGTGGGGTTGCGATGCTCGCACAGCGCTTCGAGGGAGCCGCGCGTCAGCTTGTAATGGCCCTCGATCGGCTGGTAGCAATCCGTCGCGGCGCCGACGACGACGTAGTCGCCTTGCCAGGAGGGCTTGTCGAGCTCGGCGCGCAGCGTCTCGACGAAGTTCGTCTTCACCAGGATGATCGACGCGAACTCGTCGTCCGCGCCGAGCTCGAACTGCGTCTGGTAGCGGCGCGCGTAGCAGTAATGGCAGCCGTGCGTGCAGCCGCGATAGGGGTTCAGCGTCCACTCGAACGGCATTCCCTTCACCTGGTTCAGCGCCGAGCGGCAGCGCACCTCCTGGTACCTGGCGTGGTCGGCGCGCGGCACCGCCTCGGTGAGCGCTCCGGCGCCGCCGGCCTTCACGAGGTCGGCGATCTGGCGGAGCGTCGGTTTGGGCCTGGCGAGGTCGAGGAAGAGGGGCGAGGTTTCCATGGAGGATCGCTGGCTTTCGTTCTTTGTTCGCCAGCGATCCTTTTCGATCGACCGCCTCGCGGTCAAGCGATTTGTTACGGGTTCTGCACGGCCGACGAGAAGCCCAGCGTGATCTCGCGTCGATCTTGGTCGAGCATCACCTGCGGCCACGCGTACGAGCGGCTCGTGTTGTCGGAGAACGTGACGGTGAGACGCGGCTCGAAGCTCCAGTCGTCGCGGCCGTCCGGGCTCAGCCGTATGCGGAGCTGCGCGTCGTTGAGGTCGTTCTTGTAGAACGTCCCGGAGATCGGGACGCTCATCGGCGCAATCGACGCGTGGTCGTCGAACTTGGCGCCGACGCTGTGCATGTGCGCGATCTCGTTCGAGCCGTTGCGCAGCAGCCAGACATCGACGCCGCTGTCGGCGTCCTTGCCGTGGTCGCGGTCCTGGAACTGGACCGTGGCGCCAGTAATCGTCGGTCCGGGAGCGACCGTGCTCGTGACCTTTCGCGTCGCGCCGCACCCCGCGGACACGATTGCCGCGGTCAGGAAGACGCTCACCGCAAATGTACGCATACCTTTCCTCCTCCGCTCATTGGGTGGCAGAGGAGTGCACGGGCGATGCCGTCCTCAACGGATGGGCTGTGCGTGTGGCGTCGGCTCAGCCTCGATGTATCGATTCGACGGCGGCAACACGTTGTGAGCGCTCCGCCGGTCGTAGAGGATGAGCCTCCCTCCAGACGCGGTACCGAAGGCCGGATATTTCTGCAAACTCGCGCAGCCGGGGAGAAGCAGCAGGGCTGAGAGAACGACGCCCGCTGTCAGTATTCGCATTGGCTGCCTCCTTTTCGAAGGGATGAAGCATCGGAGGTACCCGACCGAATACGGTTCAGGCGTGCGTGACGCGACGCCAGTAGTTCAGCAGGTCATCGAGGGTGCGATCGAACGCAATCTGCGGCTGCCAGCCGGTGGTGCGCTGCAGCTTCGTCGAATCGCCGACCAGCACGGGCGTGTCGCTCGGACGCATCAGCGCCGGGTCGGGCTCGACCCGCACCGCGACGCGGGCGCGCGTGACGAGCGCCTCGAGGACCGACCGCATGACGCGCGGCACCCCCGACGACACGTTGTAGACGGTTGAGGGCGTCCCCTGGTGGATGAGGCCGACGTAGGCGCGCGCGATGTCGCGGACGTCGGTGAAGTCGCGTTGCGCCTCGAGGTTGCCGACCCTGATCAGCGGCTCGGCGAGGCCCGCCTCGATGAGCGCGATCTGCCTCGCCATGTTCGGCGCCGCGAACGCGGCGCTCTGCCGCGGCCCGGTGTGATTGAACGGGCGCGTCACGATGACGTCGACGCCGTCTTCCCGCGCGGCCCGCAGCGAGAGCTCCTCCTGCGCGAGCTTGCTGACCGCGTACGGGTTCGACGGAGCGACGGGACTGTCTTCCGTCAGCGGCGCCGCAGACGCCGCGTAGACCGTCGCCGAGCCGGGCACGATCACGCGGCACGGCGCGCCCGCGCGGCGCAGCGCGTCGAACAGGTGATGCGTGGCGAGGACGTTCACCGACAGCGGCGTCAGCGTGTCGCGCCACGAGTGCGCGACGTTGGGCGCGCCCGCGCAGTGGACGACCGCCGAGGGCCTCGCGCGCGCGATTGCCGCGCGCACGGCCTCCAGATCGAGCAGATCGACGGATTCCCACTCGGCAAGCGAGACGATTTCAGACGGTGGCGCCGCGCGGTGCGTCCAGCCGAGGGGGGTGGTGCCGTTGCCGGCAAGCGCCTCGACGACATGGCTGCCGGCAAAGCCGGCGGCGCCAGTCACGAGGATGGTGTTCACCGTCTGCTCTCGTACTGCGTCCTGTAATACGCCTTGAACTGCGGATCGTCCTCCTTGATGGGCCTCCACCACCACTCGTTCTCCCGATACCACTCGATGGTGTCGCGCAGGCCGCGGGCGAACGGGACCCGGGGCGCCCAGCCGAGCGATCGCAGCTTCGTCGTGTCGAGGCAGTAGCGGCGATCGTGCCCGGGCCGATCGGGCACCGGCTTGACGAGCGAGCGTGGCTTGCCGACACCGTCGAGGATCTGGTGGGTCAGATCGACGTTCATCACCTCGTTGCCGCCGCCGATGTTGTAGACCTCGCCGTTGACGGCCTTCTCGAGCAGCAGGTCGATGGCGCGGCAGTGGTCGAGGACGTGCAGCCAGTCGCGCACGTTCCGTCCGTCACCGTAGAGCGGGACCGGGATGTCGTCGATGGCGTTGGTGACAAACAGCGGGATGACCTTCTCGGGAAACTGGTAGGGCCCGTAGTTGTTGGACGCTCGCGTCACGATCACGGGCACGTCGTAGGTGGCCCAGTAGCTGTACGCGAGGCGGTCCGCCCCCGCCTTGCTCGCGGAGTACGGGTTGCGCGGCCTGAGCTCATCGGTCTCGCGGCTCGCCCCGGTGGCGACGCTGCCGTAGACCTCGTCGGTGGAAATCTGCACGAACCGCGTCAACGCGCGCGCGCGCCGCGCCGCTTCGAGCAGGACGAACGTGCCCTCGACGTCGGTCCGGATGAAATCGCCCGCCGCCATGATTGAGCGATCGACGTGCGTTTCCGCCGCGAAGTGGACGACGACGTTCGCGCGCTCGACGAGCGGGCCGCTGACCGCGGCGTCGCAGATGTCGGCGTGCACGAACTCGTGCCGCGGGTGTGACTGGACGTCGCGCAGGTTCTCGCGCCGGCCCGCGTAGGTCAGCTTGTCGAGCGTGGTGACGCGCCAGTCCTCGTGCGCGTCGAGCGCGTAGCGGACGAAATTGCTGCCGATGAACCCCGCGCCGCCCGTGACGAGGACTTCAAGCGGTGGCGTCCCGCTAACCATCCTTGCGCGTCCAGTCGTACGGCAGCGTATTGTGCGGCTCGAGGCGGTACTCGTCCGGCTCCGCGTAGTTGTACGGCTCCGTCGGGACGTTGACGACGAGCGCCGTCTCGGTGCTGATGCACTTCCACCCGTGGTAGACGAGGTTCGGCACCTGCACGAGCATCGGGTTGTGGGTGCCGATGAAGAACTCGTTGATGGCGCCGTTGGTCGGCGACTCGGGACGCGTGTCCACCAGCACGAGCTTCACCATCCCGGCGACGCACGCGAAGTGGTCGACCTGGCGCCGATGGTAGTGCCACGCCTTGACGACGCCGGGATAGGTCGCCGAGATGTAGGTCTGGCCGAACGTCGTGAACAGGTCGGCGTCGTCCGCGCGGAGGATCTCCATCAACCACCCGCGCTCGTCGGGAATCACGCGCAGGACCTTCGTCCGCACGCCGTGGATGCGCGGGGCCCTGGCCATCGTCGCGGTGTACTGGTTCGGGTCGTCTACCGCCATTGCCTCACCATCTGATGCCGACCTCCGAATTGTCTCCCAGCATGAAGCGATACGCGCTCGGCTTCACCGGCTCGCGCCAGATGCGGACGTTCCTGCCGATGAGGCTGTCGATGACGCGGTTCGCCAGGTCGCGCACGCACGATCCCTCGAGCACGATGCTGTGCTCGATCTCGGAATCCTTGATTTCGACGTCGTTGCCGATCGAGGTGAACGGCCCGACGTAGGCGTGCACGATGCGGGCGCCGCGGCCGATGATGGCGGGGCCGCGAACCGTCGACCGTTCGATCACCGCCCCCTTCTCGACGACGACCTTCCCCTCGACGCGGCTCTCCGCATCGACCACGCCGTCGACCCGGCGCTCGAACGTCTCGAGGATCAGCCGGTTCGCCTCGAGCATGTCCTCGAGCTTGCCGGTGTCCTTCCACCACCCCTCGACGATGTGCGGGCGGACGGTGAGGCCGCGGTCGATCAGGTCTTGGATGGCGTCGGTGATCTCGAGCTCGTTGCGGAAGCTCGGCGTGATCCGGTTCACCGACTCGAAGACCTCGGGCCCGAACATGTACACGCCGACGAGCGCGAGATCGCCGATCGGCTCCTTCGGCTTTTCGACGAGACGAACGACCCTGCCGTTGTCGAGCTGCGCGACGCCGAACATCTGCGGATCGGGAACCCGCGTCAGCAGGATTTGCGCCGCCGGCTTCTGCGCGTCGAACTCGCGGACGAACTGGGCGATCCCTTTGTTCAGCAGGTTGTCGCCGAGGTACATGACGAACGGCTCGTCGCCGAGGTAGTCGCGGCTGATCTTGACCGCGTGCGCGAGGCCGCGCGGGGCGTCCTGCTCGATGTACTGCACCGTGACGCCCCACCGCGAGCCGTCGCCGACCGCCGCCCGGATTTCCGCTTGCGTGTCGCCGACGACGATGCCGATCTCGCGGATGCCGGCCTCGGCAATCGCCTCGATGCCGTAGAAGAGCACCGGCTTGTTGGCGACCGGCACCAGCTGCTTCGCGCTCGTATACGTCAGCGGCCGAAGACGCGTGCCTTTTCCGCCGCTGAGGATCAGCCCCTTCACGTCAGCGCAGCGAGTTCCCGCCGAAGGCCCCGAAGAAGTTCGAGAAGGTGCCGAGGCCGGCCAGCACGAACGAGACGTTGAAGCGGCGATCCGAGGAAATCGGCGCCGACGACCCGAGGTGGAACTTCTGGAATTCGAGCTGCAGCCCGCAGCACTGCGCCATGTAGGTGCCCAGCACGTTCTGCGTGACGATCGTCGAGTGCGTGAGGTCCCAGCTCAAGGCGTAGGTGCCCGTGAAATGGCCGTTGGGCGAGCGCAGCGAGGTCGAGCCGGAGAAGTAGCTGTTCGGCGGGTCCGATCGTGACGTGTGCTGACGGCTGAACTGGACGCTGCCGGAGCTGACACCCGCGGTCACGGTGCTTCCTGCGCTCAGCATCGCCAGGCCGAGGCCGTAGACGTCGTACTCGAGGCGCGTGTTCGCGTCGAACTTCGACGACGGCGAGATGCGCGTGGTCAGCGTGATGGGCGACAGGTTCACCGGCTTCCGCCCGGTGTTCGAGCTCGAATACGACGTGTCGTAGCGGCTCGACTCGGAATTCGAGTAGTAGGTCTGCTGCAGGCCGACCGTGACGAACTCGCGCGTCGCGCCGCGCGCGCCGTCCACGGTCTTGCCGCGATACATCATCCGGTTGGTCAGCCCGTAGGTGAACCGCGTCGTGCCGCCGACGACGAAATCCGAGGTGTCGGTGAGCAGCGGCGTCTGCTTGTAGTTGTTGATCGGCGTCGTGTAGTCCACCGTGAACGCGGGCTCGATGACGTGCTTCATGCGCTCGGAGTAGCTGCTCTCGGGCGTGTCCCAGATCTTGGTGAACACCGGGCCGAGCAGCTCGGTGCGCAGCTGCGTGTAGTCGCGGACGAGCGGGTCGTCCACCGCGCGCCCGCGCGCGTTGTAGCTGCGCGTGTAGTACGTCATGCGGTGCGCGACGCTGGTGTTGACGGAGAGGAACGTGAGGCGTGACAGTGGCAGGCGCATCGACGGGGCCACGTCCAGGCGGCCGAGGCTATTGTCCTGCGTGACGACGCCGCTCGTCAGGTTCCGGTACGGCAGGTACGCGTACTCGCTGTTCATCGAGGCGTAGATCGGCGCGCCGAACAGCTGCTGCGGCGCGAGCAACGCCGTCAACCTCGGCGTCGCGCCGTAGAGGAACGAGCTCGTGTCGCTGTTGAACGTCTCGTTGCGCTGGTAGACCGCCGTGGTCGAGAGCGGACCGAACGCGTCGCTGACGCCGCCCTCGATCAGCCGGTTCCGCCGCGACGCCTCGTAGATGTTCTGGTGGTAGAGCTGCGGCGTGAACACGTCGGAAAAGTAATCGAGGCGCATGCGCGCGCGGGCGCCGCCGCCGAGCGCCTGCGTCACCGCGCCGGTGAACTCGTAGCTGGTCTTCGCCGGCAGCGACGTGGTGACGCCGGATTGGGTGTACTCCGCCTCGTGCTGCACGAACCGGTAGAGCCGGACGTTGCCGGCCGACTGCTGCCCCGCGATGTAGCGATACTCGCTTCCCTCGCCCATGCCCGTCCGCGTGAACCAGTCGTGGAGGAACGTCGCATCCTGGCTGCGATTGATCGCCCAGAAGAATGCGTTGCTGATCTTCTGCCCGCTCAAGGTGGACGTGCCGTAGGTCGGGAGCAGGAAGCCGGTGGCGCGCTGGCTCTTCTGGATCGGGTAGTACAGCACCGGCAGGTAGAACATCGGCACGCCCTTGACCTTCAGCAGCGTGTTGCGCGCGATCGCGTACTCGTCCAGGTTCAACACCACGCTGCCGCTCGTCACCTCCCAGCGCGGCGTCGGCTGCACGCACGTCGTGAAGCCGCCGTTGGTGATCCGGTACTTGCGGAGGCCGAGCTTTTCGATCTTCGCGCCGTAGAAATAGACGTCGGGATCCTGCCCGCCGAACGCGGCGGTGCTGTCGCCGGCGGCTGCGCCGAGCGACATGATGCCGGACGCGTCATAGAAGGTGCCGACGCCGGTGCCCGTGTTGAATTCCAGCTTCTCCGCCGAGATGCGCCCCTCGGAATTGGTGAAGACGACATTGCCGCTCGCGACAATGCGATTCGTATTCGTATAGAGGTCCACGTCGTCGGCGAAGAACTTGAGATTGGGGCCTTCGATCGCCGCCTGGTTGATCAGGTGCAGGTGGTCGCCCACGCGCTCGAACTTCCAGCTCGAGTACGTGCTGACGCCGCTCGGAAGCCCCGGCGTCCCCTGCGTGGTGGCGGTACCGGCCGGAGGCGGCGCGGGCGCAGGAGGCTGCGCGGGCTCCTGCGCGAATGCGGCGGCGGCCCAGAGACACGCGGCGCCGGAAAGAAGAAAACCTGTGGATGCCTTGAAAAACACGTCAATTCTTGAGGAATCACCGCAGGATATCACGGTGCCCCTCAGGCAGGAGACGGTCGCGGACCGCGCCCGCCAGGAAGATTGACCCCGCGACGACAACCGTTCGGCTCGCGGCGAGCGCGGCATCGAGCCCCGCCCCGACGTCCGCGCACGCGACGACCTGTCTGTCCGCATCGACAGCCGTGACGTGCGAGGCGAGCTCGCTGGCGGGCATCGCACGCGGTGTGTCCGCCGCCGTCGCGACAACAGACGAGGTAACCGGCAGGAGCTCGCGGAGGATTGCGTCCGCATCCTTGTCGCGCATGATGCCGACGAGCAGCGCCGGCCGTTCCGGATGCCAGCGGGCGAGGTATTGGCGCAGCGCGTGCGCGCCTTCCGGGTTGTGCGCCGCGTCGAGCAGCACCCGCGCGCCATCGGGGAAATGGAGCAGCTCGAGCCGCGCCGGCCACTCGACGCTTTCGAAGCCGCGCGTCACGGCCGCAGGCGGTATCGCGAGCCCCTGCTCGCGCGCCGCGTCGAGCACTACCGCCGCGACCGCGGCGTTGCCGACCTGGTGCTCGCCACGCAGCGCCAGCAGCACCGGCCCGTAGCGGCCGCTGCCTGTTTCGATGGTGAGCCGCGCGCGGCCCTCCTCCATCGTGCTCTCCACCTGCGCCGCCCTCGCGGCTTCCACCAGGCGTGCGCCCCGTTCCAGCGCCACGCGACGGATGACGTCGAGCGCGAGAACCGGCAGCACGCCGCAGACGATCGTCATCCCCGGCTTGACGATGCCCGCCTTTTCGAAGGCGATCTTGTCGATCGTGTGTCCCAGGTGCTGCTCGTGATCCAGCGCGATTGACGTGATCGCGCCGGCGGACGGGTGCAGGACATTGGTGGCGTCGAAACGTCCGCCGAGGCCCACTTCGATGACGGCGGCCTCGACCCTGGCGCGCCTGAAGATCTCGAACGCCATCGCCGTCGTGGCTTCGAAGAAGGTAGGCGGGTGATCGATCGCGTTCAGGACGTCGGTGGCCACCGTCTCCAGCGTATGGTCGTCCACCACCTCGCGGCCGACGACGAATCGCTCGTTCAGGCGGACGAGATGCGGTGACGTATAGCGCGCGGCGCGTATCCCCGCGGCGACCAGCGCCGCGTGGACCATCGCCGTGACCGAGCCCTTGCCGTTGGTGCCCGCGACGTGCAGCGAGACGAACGAGCGCTCGGGATGACCGAGCGCTTCGCAGAGGCGCTGGATGTTGTCGAGACCCAGCTTGATGCCGAACGTCTCGAGCTCGAACAGGCGCGAGAGGGGGTCAGCAGTCAGGAGGCTTCGGGCTTCAGGCTTCAGGTATCGAGTAGGCGGCGCCAACCGCGACGGGTTCGCCGGGTCCCGTCTGCGCGCCCATGAACCGCAGCGCGCGCGCGAGCGTCGCTTTTATTTCACGGCGGTCCACGATCAGATCGAGCATCCCGTGCTCGAGGAGGAACTCGCTGCGCTGGAACCCCTCCGGCAGCTTCTGCCGGATCGTCTGCTCGATGACGCGCGGACCGGCGAAGCCAATGAGCGCCTTCGGCTCGGCGATGTTCAGGTCGCCGAGCATCGCAAAGCTCGCCGTCACGCCGCCCGTCGTCGGGTCCGTCAGCACGGAGATGAACGGCAGCCTGGCGCGATCGAGCCTGGCGAGCGCGGCCGAGACCTTGGCCATCTGCATCAGCGACAGCGCGCCTTCCATCATGCGCGCCCCGCCGGAGCACGAGATGATGATCACCGCGGTGCGGCGCTCGAGCGCCATCTCGATGGCGCGCGTGATCTTCTCGCCCACCACGACGCCCATGCTGCCGCCGATGAACGCATACTCCATCGCGGCGATGACGACGTCGAGGCCATCGAGGCTGCCGGTCGCGACGATCACGGCGTCGCTCATGCCGGTCTTCGAGACCGTGTCCTTGAGGCGATGCCGGTACGGCTTGGTGTCGGTGAACTTCAGCGGGTCGTTCGAGGTGAGGGTGCGGAAATGCTCGGTCCACTCGCCGTCATCGAACAGGGTGCGGAGCCGGTCGGCGGCACCGATGCGGAAGTGGTGCGCGCACTTCGGACAGACCTGCTGGTTCTTGTCGAGATCCTTGTTGTAGATGATCTGCGCGCAGCCCGGGCACTTGACCCACAACCCCTCGGGAACGCGGCTCGGCTTCTCGCCGGTCGATTCGATGGGCTTCCGGGTCTTCTTGAACCAGGCCATTACCGGGGATTAGGGTAATTCAAAATGCAAGATTCAAAATGCAAACCGGAATTGGTTGAGTCACCGGGGCGAACGTCGCAGCGACTTTCATCCCGTTGCCCCGAGCTTTCAACGGTTTGCATCTTGAATTTTGCATTTTGCATCACGTCCGCGGCACGTAGTACCGCGTGCCCCGGTTCATCGTCCTGATCTGCCGGATCAAGTCGTCCACCGCCTCATCGCTGGCGTCATTGCCGAGCTGAGAGGTCTCGACGACCAGCAGCGGTGTAGCGGAGTAGTGAAAGAAGAAGTGCTGGTAGGCCTCGTTCAGCTCGCGAAGGTAAACGGGGTCGGGGTCGAACCCGTCGCGTTCCGGGTTCTTCGCGCGCTCGCGTAGACGCCGTACCAGCACGTCGGTCGGCGCCTGCAGGTAGATCACAAGGTCGGGCGCGGGGACGTCCTTCGACAGCAAATCGTAAAGCCGCTGATAGATGAACAGCTCGTTATCGTCGAGATTGAGATACGCGAAGATCTTGTCCTTGTCGAAAACGTAATCGCACACCGTTGCCTGCGCGAAGAGGTTCCCCTGCTGCAGGCCGACGAGCTGGCGATGACGATTCAGTAAGAAGAACAGCTGCGCCTGTAACGCCGCGCCCGCTCGACCCGCATAGAAGTCCGCGAGGAACGGATTCTCCGCGTCCTCCAGCACGGCCGTGGCGTCGAGACGCGCCGCGACACGTTTCGCGAGCGAGGACTTGCCCACACCGGCCGGTCCTTCGATGGCGATGTATTGAAAGGGCGTCAAAGGCCTGCGCGATGCGATGCTATCATCGGCGGATGCGGCAGCCTCATCGCTCGGGGCTCGTGGCTCCTGCACGTTGCTCGCTGAGCCTCAAGCCGATCGTCCTGGGCCTGCTGTTCTTGAGCGCTGCCTGCGCCAAGGTCCCTCCCGCGCCGCCCGCCCCGGTCGTCAAGATTCCCGTCGTCACCTGGGAAGAGAAACTCGGATGGATCCTGCGCCTCGAGGATCAGCGGATCCTCCGCGATCCGAATCCGCCGCCGCCGGTGATCCTCGTTCCCGCGTCCAACGCGCGTCCGGCGATTGTCGCGCCGCCGCCGCCGTCGGATCTCGTGCGCCTGCTGACCGACGAGGAAGGGCGCACGCGTCGGCGCGCGGCGCTCGCCATCGGCCGCGTGGGCCTGCCTGAAGCGGTGCCCGCCCTGCAGCAGGCGCTCGGCGATCCGGAGTTCGAGGTGCGCCAGATGGTGGCGTTCGCGTTGGGGCTGATCGGCGACGCGTCCGCGCGTCCGGCGCTGCTCAACGCATTGAAGGATGCTGAGCCGCTGGTGCAGGGGCGCGCGGCGGAAGCGCTCGGCGCGATCGGCGACAAGAGCGACGCGCCCGCTGTGGCCGCGATGGTGAAGGCATTGGTGCAGGGCGGCGCGCTGAACAACATCGGGCCCGACGATCTGACGTATCCGCTGGCGCCGCCGGCGGAGGCGACCCGTCTCGGTCTCTACGCCCTCGTCCGGCTCGCCGCCTACGACGGGATCGCCGCTGCCGTCCTCGACACCAACGGGGCGCCGGTCTCCACCTGGTGGCCGGTGGCGTTCGCGCTCGGACGCGCCGGCGACCCGCGCGCGGCGGCACCGCTGGTGGCGCTGCTCCAGGTGCCGGGACGATTCACCGCGGCGTTCGCGGCGCGCGGCCTTGGCGCGCTGAAGGCGCAGAGTGGCGCGGCCGCGCTCCGTGACCTCGTCAACAGGCGCCAGCGCGACCCCGCGATCGTCATCGAGGCGGTGCGCGCACTCGCCGCGATGGGCGATCCCGCGTCGCGCACGGTCTTCGAAAAGATCCTCGCGGACGGCGGGGTCGATGCGACGCTGCGCCTCGAGGCCGCCAACGCCCTCGCGGCCCTGCACAGCCCCGACTCGCTCGACTTCATCATCGACCTGATGTCGGACCCGGCGCCCGCGATCCGCGGCGCCGCCATTCGCGCGCTCGCGTCGATCGACAGCGAAACGTTCCTGACGACGTTGTCGGGCCTGGACCCGGACCGCGACTGGACCGTCCGCATCGCGCAGGCCGAGGCGCTCGCCATGCTGCCGGGCGCGCAGGGACAGGCACGTCTCGTCTCGATGCTGCAGGACCGCGACCAGCGCGTGGTCCCGGCGGTGCTGCGGGCGCTGATCGCATCGAAGTCGCCCGACACGGAGAAAGTCCTCGTCGATCGCCTGAAAGCCGACGATCTCGTCATCCGCGCGACGGCCGCGGCCGGCCTGGCGGAGATCAAGGCGACTGGCGCGGCGCGCGCGCTCTACGATGCCTACCAGGCCACGGCCGGCGACAGCACCTACGTCGCGCGGGCCGCGATGCTGACGGCGCTCAACACGCTCGACCCGATGAGCGCGCGGCCGATGCTCCAGCAGGCGCTGCAGGACAGGGACTGGGCGCTGCGCGTGAAGGCGGCGATGCTGCTGCGCGACCAGGGCGTCACAGACACCGCGGCCGCGATGCGGCCGGCCGTACAGCGTCCGATGGACGAGGCGACGCGGCAGTCGCTGCTCGCGCCGCAATTCTCGCCGCACGCCTTCATCCAGCTCGATCGCGGCACCATCGAGCTCGAGCTGGCGATCACGGACGCACCGCTCACCGTCACCAACTTCATCGACCTCGCGCGCAAGGGGTTCTTCAACGGCGTCGCGATTCACCGCGTGGTCCCCGACTTCGTCGTCCAGGGCGGCGACCCGCGCGGCGACGGCGAAGGCGGGCCCGGCTACACGATTCGCGACGAGCTGAACGAGCTGCCGTACCTGCGTGGCACGGTGGGGATGGCGCTCGACTGGAAGGACACCGGCGGCAGCCAGTTCTTCATCACGCACTCACCGCAGCCGCATCTGGACGCGCGCTATACGGTGTTCGGCCGCGTCGTGAACGGCATCGAGATCGTCGATCGTATCCAGCCGTGGGACGTGATTCGCCGCGTGCAGATCTGGGACGGGAAGACGCTTCAGTAATCCCACACGTCGATTCGACGATTCGTCGATTCTCCAATCGTCAATCCAAAAAAAAAGGGGACGCGCGAGCGTCCCCTTTCCTGCGGACAGCGAAGCTATCTCTTCTTCGCCGCCTTCTTCTTACCGCCTTTAGCCTTCTTCGCCATAGAGGATGTCCTCCCTTCACTGGTTGGATTGCGGGGTCAGGCCTGCTGCCGGCGCACTCTGCCGCCTGGCACGTCGGCCCGGCGTGAGGCGACCTCGCTTCGTGGGCTAACTCCCGCGCGCAGGACGCGACGCGGGAGAGCAGCAACTCGTGCGATGAAAAGATCCGGATAAAAAAATGGGGTGCTCAAACGAGCACCCCGAAAGGTCACTGCGGCGGATTTACCGCTTCTTCGCGGCCTTTTTCTTTCCGCCCTTGGCAGCCTTCTTCGCCATTTTTTTCTCCTCAGGTTGTTGTGACTCAGCCTCCGACGAACCGCTTGGTCGTCACTACGGGTGGGCTGAGCCATCCACCCTCATACCAGATGTAGATTATGGGTGAGATTTTTTTTCTGTCAAGCACAAAAGCGAGCGTTGGGTCAAGTGTCGGGTCGGATCGCGCGCCGACGTGTCAGCGCGAGGCGGGCGAACGCGCGAGCAGGCGCGTGAGATCGCGCTGCGCCTGCGCGTACGCACCGACGGGCGCGACCGGCCTGGCGGCGAGCACCGCGCGAAGCTGTTCAATGGCGGCGTCGCTCTCGTTGCTGCGCTCGAGCACCGACGCCATGCCGAGCCGCGCGCGCACTTCCGTGAGCTCCGCGTAGCCGACGCGGCGCGCGCGCGCCGCGTCGAGCAGCGATCGCCACGTGCGGAGGCTGCCCGCGAGGTCGTGAAGGTAGGCGTCCTGGACGTGCGCGATGAGCGGCGGGAAGATCGGGTTCCTCGGGTGGCGGTCGCGCAGCTGCGTCAGCAGGTCGAGCGCGCGCTGCGGCTGCTTCTCGTACCACAGGTCGATGATGTGAAGCTGGTAGTCGGCCTCGTCCCGCATCAGCGCGCCGTGCGCGCGCGCGCGCAGCATCTCCTTCATCCCCTCGGCCCGGTCGCCACCCGGCAGCAGCAGCAGGAACCGCAAGATCTTGGCGGCCGTCGGCGCGACATCCGCGTAATAGTGGTAGAGGCCGATGCCGAAGTAGGCCTCCTGCAGGTCGGGATCGAGCGCGAGCGATCGTTCGAGCGCGTCCTTGACGCGCTTGCCGTCGCGGGCGGCGCCCACCTGCTCGCCTCGCAGGACTCGCCACTGGGCGCGCGCACCGTAGGCGCCGCCGAGGTAGAACCACGCCTCCGCCCGCTGCGGCTCGCGCCTGGTCCAGGCGTCGGTTGCCGCGATCGCCGCGTCGACCTTCGACTGGAACGCCGCGTCGCTGGCCGTGCTCGCGGGGTCGAGTTGGATGCGCCACCAGACGCCGACAGCGTCGAGGAGCTGGCAGACCTCGGCCGGCGCCGGCGGGCACGTGCGCGCCAGCAGCGGCGGCAGGTCGCCGAACCGCGCATCGAAGATGGCGTCGTAGGCGCGAACGACCTGCGTCCCGCCGGTCAGCCCCTGCGCCGCCACGGGCGAGGCGAGCAGCAGAACGACGATCGCACGGGCGAGCGCCGGTTTCACGTGATGCTGGTACGCAGCTGCTGTTTTTCGGCGTGGCGCTCGAGCGCGAGCGTGATCAGGCGGTCGATCAACGCGGAGTAGGAGAGGCCCGAGGCTTCCCACATCTTCGGATACATGCTGATGGTGGTGAACCCGGGGATCGTGTTCACCTCGTTGAGATGCAACCGTCCGTCGTCGCGCGACAGGAAGAAGTCGACGCGCGCCATGCCGGCGCAGTCCACCGCGCGGAACGCCTCGATGGCCAGGCGCTGCACCTCGCGCACCTGCGCCTCGCCGAGCGCCGCGGGGATGATGACCTGCGAGGCGTCGTCCAGGTACTTCGCTTCGTAGTCGTAGAACTCGCGCGAGGGGATGATTTCACCCGGCACGGAGGCCTCGGGGTCGTCGTTGCCGAGGACGGCGCACTCGATTTCGCGGGCGTTCGGAACAGCCGCTTCGATCACGATCTTGCGATCGAACTGCAACGCCAGTTCCATCGCGATCCGCAGATCCGCGCCGGATTTCGCCTTCGAGATGCCGACGCTCGACCCGAGGTTCGCCGGCTTGACGAAAACCGGATAGTGCAGCTCCTCCGTCACGCGCCTGGTGATCGCCTCCGCCGCTGCGGTCCACTCGGGCCGCAGCACGACCAGGTACGGGCCGACGGGAAGCCTGCAGGCGATGAACAGCGTCTTCATCACCGCCTTGTCCATGCCGACCGCCGAGCCGAGCACCCCTGCGCCGACGTACGGGACGTTGGCCAGCTCGAGCAGTCCCTGCACGGTGCCGTCCTCGCCGTAAGGTCCGTGCAGTACCGGGAAGACGACGTCCAGGCCAACGCCGCGCACGGTCGCGGCGCCGGTCGCGTCGATGTCGGACGAAAGGGCCTGGCGTTCGATCGAGAGGACCGTGTCCTCACCCGGATGCGCCACCAGGTGCGCCTCGCGGCCCGGACGGATCGAGCGCGCCGATTCGAGCCGCACGTGCTCGATGACATCGGCGGCCGAAATCGCCGTCGGTACCTTGTCGGCGAGCGTCCACCGGCCGTCCTTCTCGATGCGGATGGGGATCGGCTCGAAGCGGCTGCGGTCGAGATGCTTGAAGATCGACGCGGCCGAGGCGACCGAGACCTCGTGCTCCCCCGATCGCCCGCCGTAGATGACACCTACGCGAAGCTTCTTCATGAGTGCATTGGGTTCAAGGGTTCATTAGGCCTTGAACCCCATGAACCCTTTGAACCTAATAGTAGCGTGCCCTCAGGATTCGGCTTCTCGCGCCTCGGAACGGACGGCGCCGCCCGCGTCGGCGAGCTGCAGACGCCACATGGCGTCGTCCAGACGCCGGCGTTCATGCCGGTCGGCACCCGGGGGGCCGTCAAGGCGATGCGCCAGCGCGACCTCGAGGAAGCAGGCGCGCAGATCGTCCTCGGCAACACCTATCACCTCTATCTGCGCCCCGGCGACCAGCTGATCGCGCGGCACGGCGGGCTGCACCGGTTCGTCGCGTGGCCGCATCCGATCCTCACCGACAGCGGCGGCTACCAGGTGTTCAGCCTCGCCGAGCGGCGCACGATCGCAGAAGAGGGCGCGGAGTTCCGCTCGCACCTCGATGGCTCATCGCACCTGCTCACGCCGGAGAGCGCCACCGACATCCAGGCGCGTCTCGGCTCCGACATCGCGATGGTGCTCGACGAGTGCCTGGCCTATCCCGCGACTCGAGACGAGGCGGCGCGATCGATGGAGCGCTCGGTCCGCTGGGCGGGACGCGGCCGGGCGCGGCTCATGCAGATTCGCGAGGGCGCCGCGGGCGAAGTCGGGGCGACCAACGAAGGGCAGGCGCAGTTCGGCATCGTGCAGGGCGGCGTGTTCCAGGATTTGCGGGAACGGAGCGCCGCGGCGACGATCGACATCGGGTTCGAGGGCTACGCGATCGGGGGGCTGAGTGTCGGTGAACCGCTGGACCTTATGTACACGGTCGTCGCCGACACGGCGCGGCGCCTTCCCGAGGCGCAGCCGCGCTATCTCATGGGCACCGGCACGCCGGAAGACCTCGTCGAGTGCGTCGCCCGCGGCATCGACATGTTCGACTGCGTGCTGCCGACACGCAACGCGCGGAACGGCCAGCTGTTTACCAGCCGGGGCCGTCTCAACATCCGGAACGCACGGTATGCGGAGGACGAGGGGCCGGTGGACCCGGCGTGCGGATGCTACACGTGCCGCACGCATTCCCGTGCCTATCTCAGGCATCTGTACATGGCGGGGGAAATGAGCGCGGGCGCCCTTAACACCTTGCATAATCTCAGCTTCTACCTTGACACCATGCGGAGGATCAGGGACGCTATATCGCTTCGGACCTTCGGCAGATTCAGGCAGGAGTTCCTTCGCTCGGTTTCCCGCCTGTCGCTCGACTCATGACCGCGATGTTCGTCGTTGCCCTGGCTGCGCCGTCGCAAGGCGCGCCGAGTGCGTGGGTACAGCTGATGCCCTTCGCGCTCGTGCTTGCCATCTTCTACTTCATCATTTTGATGCCGATGAAGCGGCGGCAGCAGAAGGTGGCGGACTTCCTGGCGGGTCTGAAGGAGGGCGACAAGGTCGTGACGTCCGGCGGCATTTACGGCACGATCACGAAGATCAGCGAACAGGCGCTCCAGCTGCAGATCGCCGAGCGCGTGCGGGTGGACGTTTCCCGCAGCGCCATCGTCGGCTACCAGGGGCAGGCGCCGGTATCGGAAGGCAGCAGCTCGTCATGAACAAGAACATTCGCTGGAAAGTCATCACGATCGTCGCGGTGCTGGTGATCTTCGCGGGCGTCGGCGTCTACCCGATCCTCGCGTCGAACTACCGCCTCCCCTCGCCCGCCTGGCTGCAGCAGAAGCAGCTGAAGCTCGGTCTGGACCTGAAGGGCGGCGTCCACCTCGTGCTGCGCGTGCAGACCGACGACGCGATCCGCCTCGAGACCGACCAGGCGGCCGAGCGGCTGCGCGAAGCGCTCCGCATGCGCAACATCCCGGTGACGAGCGTCGCCACGCCGTCGATCGCGCAGATTCGCGTCGAGGGCGTGATGCCGACGCAGGAAGCGGCGTTCCGCGACGCCGCCGCCGACCTGGCGACCAACTTCGACCGCAGTCCCGGCACCAACGGCAGCTACACGTTCACGATGAAGCCGAACGTCCAGAACCAGCTGCGTGTCGACTCCGTGGTCCAGGCCCGCCAGACCATCGAGCGCCGCGTCAACGAGCTGGGCGTGGCCGAGCCGCAAATCGCCGAACAGGGACAGAACGGCGACGAGATCCTGGTGCAGCTGCCGGGCGTCACCGACGTCGAGCACGCGAAGGAAATCATCCGCTCCACGGGGCTGCTCGAGCTGAAGATCGTGGAAGCCGGACCCGCCCAGACGCGCGAAGCCCTGATGCAGAACGGCCAGGTTCCCGAGGGGATGGACATCGTGCCCGGCAACGCGGATGCGAGCGGCGGCGGCACCGTGTACTACATGGTGCGCAAGGCGGCCGCCGTCAGCGGCCACGACTTGACCAACGCGCGCCCGGCGGTGGACCAGAACAACCTGCCGGCGGTCAGCTTCACGCTGAACGGCGAGGGCGCGCGCAAGTTCGGCACCGTCACCGAGACCAACATCGGGCGCCGCCTGGCGATCATCCTCGACAACCGCGTCACCTCCGCGCCGACGATCCAGTCGCGCATCACCGACAACGGGCAGATTACGGGCGTGACGCGCGACGAGGTGAACGACCTCTCGCTGATCCTGAAGTCGGGGGCGCTGCCGGCGCAGCTGACCTATCTCGAGGAGCGGACGATCGGGCCGAGCCTCGGCGCCGACTCGATCCGGTCGGGCGTGACCGCCTCGGTCGTCGGCCTGCTGCTCATCATCGCCTTCATGCTGATCTACTACAAGCTGTCGGGCGTGAACGCGATCATCGCGCTCATCTTCAACCTCGTCATCCTCCTCGGCCTGATGGCCTACATCGGCGCCGTGATGACGCTGCCCGGCATCGCCGGCTTCGTGCTGACGATGGGCATCGGCGTCGACTCGAACGTGCTCATCTTCGAGCGCATCAAGGAGGAGCTCGAGGCGCAGCACGGCGTGCGCGCGGCCATCAACTACGGCTTCGACCGCGTCTTCTGGACGCTGGTCGACACGCACGTCTCGGCGCTCATCGCCGCGCTGTTCCTCATCCAGTTCGGGACCGGCCCGATCCGCGGGTTTGCCTACACGCTGATCATCGGTCTCGCGTCGAACCTGTTCACGTCGATCTTCGTGTCGAAGACGCTCTTCGAGCTGGCGCTCGGCCGCCGCACGCATCAGCAGCAGCAGGCCGCGACGCTGTCGATCTAGAGACGAGACTCCCATGCATATTTTCACCAACCCGAATTACAACTTCCTGCGCTGGCGGTGGCACGCGGTCGCGCTGTCGTGGGTCCTGATCCTCGCCGGCCTGTTCGTGATCTACACGCGCGGGCTGCCCAAGGGGATCGAGTTCGCCGGCGGCACGTCGGTGATCATGCAGTTCGACCAGGCGCCGTCGGTCGAGGTCGTCCGCGACGCGCTCAACAAGAACTACCCGGGCGGCGGCCAGGACGCGATCGTCCAGTCCTACGGCGATCCGTCGCTGCGCCAGGTGATGGTGCGGGTGCCGCAGGTCGGCGCCGAGCAGGGCGCGTCGCTGAGCGCGCGCGCGCAGGCCATCGAGCAGGCGCTGCAGAAGGCGGGCCTCAAGCCGACGGTGGTCGGCACCGAGATCGTCGGCCCGTCGGTCGGCGAGGAGCTCACGCAGAAGGGGCTGTCGGCCTTCGTGCTCTCGCTCATCGGCATCCTCGCCTACATCGCGTTCCGGTTCGAGTTCTCGTTCGCCTTCGGCGCGGTCATCGCCACGCTGCACGACGTGCTCATCACGTTCGCGTTCCTCGCGTTCTTCCGCTACGACCTGACGCTGAACGTCATCGCGGCGCTGCTGACGGTGACCGGCTACTCGACCAACGACACGATCGTCATCTTCGACCGCGTGCGCGAGAACATGCGGAAGATGCGCCGCGACTCGCTGAACGAGATCATCAACCTGTCGATCAACCAGACGCTGGGCCGGACGGTCATCACCGCCGGCACGGCGCTGCTGTCGGCGCTGGCGCTCTTCTTCTTCGGCGGCGAAGTGCTGCACGGCTTCGCGTTCACGATGATCGTCGGCATCGTCACCGGCACCTACTCGAGCGTGTTCGTGGCCGCGGCCATCGTGACGTTCTGGCGCCGGAGCAAGCCGTCGAAGCTGACGACGGCCGCGCCCGCAGTGGCGGCGCCGGCCGCCTCGACGCCGCGCAAGTCGAAGGCGCAGCGCAAGGTGCGCGTCTCGTAGCGGCGCCGTGGCATTGACGGATTGACGAATGTACGAATTGACGAATTGGATTTGCAAATTGATCGATTCCAATCCGTAAATTTCGTAGATTCGTAGATTCGCAAATTCGTTGACGTACGTTCTCGCCGCCCTCCTCGGCATCGTTCAAGGCCTGACGGAATTTCTGCCCGTGTCGTCGACGGCGCACCTTGCGCTCGGCGAGAAACTGCTCGGATTCCAGGACCCGATGGGCGTCTTCACGGTGATGATCCAGCTGGGATCCATCCTGGCGATCGTCTGGCTGTATCGCCTGAAGATCCTGCACGTCATCGCGGGCCTGCCCTCGGATCCCGACGCGAGGCGGTTTGCCGCCATGATCATCCTCGCCGTGATTCCTGCGCTCGCCGCCGGCGCGTTGTTTTCCAGCAAGGTGAAGTCGCTCTACGACCAACCCGCGGTCATCGCCGGCGCGTTCATCGCCGGCGGCATCGTGATGCTGATCGTCGAGCGCTTTCGCCCGGCACCCACGATTCTCGACGCCGAGCACACGCCCATCTCCCGCGCGCTGGGCGTTGGCCTCTGCCAGGTGCTTGCGCTCGTCCCCGGCGTGTCGCGCAGCGGCGCGACGATCGTCGGCGGCATGCTGATGGGGCTCGATCGCCCGGCGGCCGCGGAGTTCTCGTTCTTTCTCGCCATCCCGACGATGGCGGCCGCCTTCGGCCACGACCTGCTCGAGGTGGGGAGCTCGCTCGCGCCGGCGCGCGCCGCGGAGATCGCCATCGGCTTCGTGATGGCGTTCATCGCCTCGCTGCTCGTCATCCGTCCGTTCCTCGCGTTCATCCGGCGGGCGGGGTTTGCGCCGTTTGCCTGGTATCGCATCGTGCTGGGGCTGGCGATTCTCGCCGCGCTGGCGGCGGGCTGGAGATAGGCGTGGCGGGCGATGGCATCGGTCAGTGGCTGAGACGCCGCTTCCTCGCGGGCTTTTTCGTCACGGTTCCGCTGGTCATCAGCATTGCGGCGCTGGTGTGGATATTCGGTATCATTGACGACTTCACGGCACCACTGGCCACGCGGCTGGTGGGACGTGCCGCGCCGGGCGTCGGCATCCTGATGATGGTGCTGTTCGTCCTCGCGGTGGGCGCCGTGGCGACCAACGTGATCGGTCGCCGCATCCTGGGACGCGCGGAACAGCTGCTCACCCGAGTGCCCGTCTTCAAGACGATCTACTCGCCGGTCAAGCAGCTGGTGGCGGCCTTCTCGCCGGACAACGAGTATGGCTTCAAGCGCGTCGTGATGGTGGAGGATGAGCGCCGCGGCCTCGTGATGGGATTTCTGACCAAGGAATTCACGGTCGATCGCGGACAGGGTCCCGAACAACTGATAGCCGTCTACGTGCCGACCAATCACCTGTACCTGGGCGACATCGTGCTCTACCCACGGGCGCGCGCCTTCTTTCCCGACATGAGCGTCGAGGAAGGGATCCGCATTTTCCTGACCGGCGGGATGTCGCTGCCGGGAACGATCAAGACGGGTTCCGGCGCCCCATGACGTTTGGGCGCCCCGTGACGGGGCGCCCTGCACCCGATCGAGAGGACCGATGAGAGCGAAGACTGGATTGTGGAGAGGAGCCGGCCGCCTGTGTGCGCTGCTGGCGCTATTGGCGGCCATCCTGGCGGTGCCGTCGCGCGCGCTGGCGCAGCAGCCGGAGCCTGCCGCTGCGCCCCAGGCCGAGCGCCCCGCGGGCGGGGAGGCCAGCCTCGTGCTGCCGGAGCTGGACCTGGTGGACGTCGGGGGCTACAACGGCCGCACGCTGCTGATGGGCGGCATGGTCGTGGCGGCGCTCGGCATCGCGTTCGGGCTCATCATCCTGACGCAGCTCAAGAACCTGCCGGTGCACCGCTCGATGCGCGAAGTCTCGGAGCTGATCTACGAGACCTGCAAGACCTACCTGGTCACGCAGGGCAAGTTCCTGGCGCTGCTCGAGGTCTTCATCGCGGTGATCATCGTCTTGTATTTCGGCCTGCTCTCGGGCCTCGGGACGATGCGGGTGCTCATCATCCTGCTGTTCAGCGTCGTCGGCATCCTCGGCAGCTACAGCGTCGCGTGGTTCGGCATCCGCGTGAACACCTACGCGAACTCGCGCACCGCGTTCGCGAGCCTCGAGGGCAAGCCCTATCCGGTCTACGCGATTCCGCTGCGCTCGGGCATGAGCGTCGGCATGATGCTCATCAGCGTCGAGCTGCTGATCATGCTCTTCATCCTGCTCTTCATCCCCGGCGACTACGCGGGCCCCTGCTTCATCGGCTTCGCCATCGGCGAGTCGCTCGGCGCCGCGGCGCTGCGCATCGCCGGCGGCATCTTCACCAAGATCGCCGACATCGGCTCCGACCTGATGAAGATCGTCTTCAACATCAAGGAGGACGACGCGCGCAACCCGGGCGTCATCGCCGACTGCACGGGCGACAACGCGGGCGACTCGGTCGGTCCGAGCGCGGACGGCTTCGAGACTTACGGCGTGACCGGCGTGGCGCTGATCACGTTCATCATGCTGGCGGTGCCGCAGCCGGCGACGCAGGTCAAGCTGCTCGTCTGGATCTTCGTCATGCGCGTGATGATGATCATCGCGAGCGCCTTCTCGTACCTGCTCAACGAGGCGATGGCCAAGGCGCGCTACGGCGGCGCGCCGCGCATGAACTTCGAGGCGCCGTTGACGTCGCTCGTCTGGCTGACGTCGATCGTCTCGGTGATCCTCACGTTCGTCGTTTCCCGCCTGCTCATCCCGGACCTCGGCGACGGCACGCTCTGGTGGAAGCTGGGGATCATCATCACCTGCGGCACGCTGGCGGGGGCAATCATTCCCGAGCTGGTCAAGGTGTTCACGTCGGTCGAGTCGAGCCACGTGAGAGAGGTCGTCACCGCGTCGAGGGAAGGGGGCGCGTCGCTGAACATCCTCGCCGGCTTCGTCGCCGGCAACTTCAGCGCCTACTGGCTCGGCCTCAGCATCGTCTCGCTGATGTCGATCGGCTATTTCGTCAGCGCCTCGAGCGCGTCGATGTCGGGCCTGATGCTCGCGCCGGCGGTCTTCGCCTTCGGCCTCGTCGCGTTCGGCTTCCTCGGCATGGGCCCGGTGACGATTGCGGTGGATTCCTACGGGCCGGTGACCGACAACGCGCAGTCCGTCTTCGAGCTGTCGGTCATCGAGGGCATTCCCGGCGTGAAGGACGAGTTGAAGCGCGACTTCGGCCTCAACGTCGAGTTCGACAAGGCGAAGGCGCTGCTCGAGGAGAACGACGGCGCCGGCAACACGTTCAAGGCGACCGCCAAGCCGGTGCTCATCGGCACCGCGGTCGTCGGCGCGACGACGATGATTTTTTCGATCATCGTGGAGCTGACGCAGGGCCTGACGCAGAACCTCGACAAGCTGTCGCTGCTGCACGCGCCGTTCCTGCTCGGCCTCGTCACCGGCGGCGCGATGATCTACTGGTTCACGGGGGCGTCGACGCAGGCCGTCACGACCGGCGCCTACCGCGCGGTGGAGTTCATCAAGGCCAACATCCGCCTCGAAGGGGTCGAAAAGGCGTCGGTCGCCGACAGCAAGAAGGTCGTCGAGATCTGCACGCAGTACGCGCAGAAGGGGATGTTCAACATCTTCCTGACCGTGTTCTTCGCGACGCTCGCCTTCGCGTTCGTCGAGCCGTTCTTCTTCATCGGCTACCTGATTTCAATCGCGCTCTTCGGTCTCTACCAGGCCGTGTTCATGGCGAACGCGGGCGGGGCGTGGGACAACGCGAAGAAGATCGTCGAGACGGAGCTGAAGATGAAGAACACGCCGCTGCACGCGGCGACGGTCGTCGGCGACACGGTCGGCGACCCGTTCAAGGACACGTCGTCGGTGGCGCTGAACCCGGTGATCAAGTTCACGACACTGTTCGGGCTGCTGGCGGTCTCGCTCGCCGTGCGGCTGACCGCCGAGGCGGGCAGCGCGGTCAGCCACGCGCTGGCCGCGGGGTTCCTCGTGATCTCGATCATCTTCGTGTATCGCTCGTTTTACGGGATGCGCATCGGGGCGGCGACGCACTGAGCGGTGGCCCGTCCGTTTGTCGTTTCCCTGTTGCGCTCGGGTGGAACCGGTATAAAATGCCCGGTCTTTGCCAGGTACAGCCGGGGAGCACTTTGGACGAACCGGTGTCTAACTTCACTGACGGCCCCGTCGCTCGTGGAAGGGCGCGCGTTCCGTTGACACACATTTTTTGCGGTAGCTATAATCGGCCGCCTTTGGCGAGCTCAGCCACGTCCGCAGGTCCAGCCCGCGAGCGTGGTGACGGCGCCGGGGCGTATTGAGGAGGGTCAGGACCGGTGCCAAAGGAAATGTTCCGCGATATCGTGAGCCCGACAGTCAAGGTCGGAACCCAGCAGTGGTACACGGTTCCGGTTTCGATTCTGGTTCACACGGCGGCGGTACTCGCGTTGATCGTGATTCCCCTGATGGCGGCCGACGTGCTGCCGACGCCGCCGTCGATGCTGGCGTTTGCGGCCGCTCCGCCACCACCGCCGCCCCCGCCGCCTCCTCCGCCGCCCCCGCAGGCCGCGGCGCCGAAACCGGTCGTCGAAGTCAACCCGGCGGCGGCCCCGATTGAAGCCCCGAAGGAAATCGCTCCCGAGCCTCCCGACACCAGCTTCGAGCGGGCCGAGCCGGCAGGTATCGCCGGCGGCGTGATTGGCGGCGTGGTCGGCGGCATTCCGGAAGCGCCTCCTCCGCCACCGCCGCCCCCGCCGCCCGCGGCGCCGGTGCGCGTCGGCGGCAACATCAAGCCGCCGATGAAGACCAAGGACGTGCGGCCGACCTATCCGCCGATTGCGCAGTCTGCCCGTGTGCAGGGCGTCGTCATCATCGAGGCGACGATCGGCCCGAACGGCAAGGTGCAGGACGCCCGCGTGCTGCGCTCGATCCCGCTGCTGGATTCGGCGGCGCTCGACGCGGTGCGGCAGTGGGAGTTCACGCCGACGCTCCTGAACGGCGTACCGGTGCCGGTCATCATGACCGTCACCGTGCAGTTCACGCTCAGTTAAACAACCACCGGCAGCTGCTACAGCGCCAGTTTCTCCAGCGGAGGATGCAGGAATGGAAGTCAGGAAGATGCGTCAGATTGCGCAAGTCGCGTGCGCGGGGCTCGGAATGGTGGCGCTCGGCACCCCGGCCTTCGCACAGGGTGCCGGTGGCCTGAACCTCATCGACATCGCGCAGAACATGTCCGGCATCGCCATCGCGGTGGCCGTCATCCTGTTCATCATGTCGTTCTGGTCCGTCGGTGTCGCGATCGAGCGCGTCTACACCTACAACCAGGCGCGGAAGCAGTCCAAGCTGTATGCCCCGCAGGTCGCCAAGCACCTCAAGGACGGCCGCCTGAAGGAAGCGATCGCGCTGTCGGCGTCGAAGGACTACCGCTACAGCCACCTCGCGAAGGTCGTGCTCGCGGGGCTGCAGGAATACCAGTTCCAGCAGGAAACCGGCGGCGCCTCGCTGAACCGCGAGGACGTGCTCGACACCGTCCGCCGCTCGATTCAGCGCGCCACCGCGCTCACCGCGTCGGACCTGAAGAAGGGCGTCAGCACGCTCGCCACGATCGGCTCCACGGCCCCCTTCGTCGGGCTGCTCGGCACCGTCGTCGGCGTCATCAACGCGTTCGTCGGCATCGCGTCCACCGGCTCGGGTGGTATCGGCGCCGTGTCGGCCGGTATCGCGGAAGCGCTCATCGAGACCGCGCTCGGCCTCTTCGTCGCCATTCCGGCGGTCTGGTTCTACAACTTCCTGACCAGCCGCATCGAGTATTTCAACGTGGAAATGGACAATTCCTCGTCGGAGCTCGTCGATTACTTCATCAAGAAGACCGCCTAGGTGGATGGGGATTTATGATGAGTGACCGGTGACGCGAACGTCACCGGCCGCTCGTCGCAAATCAC
Source organism: Vicinamibacterales bacterium (assembly GCA_035571515.1). Lineage (GTDB taxonomy): Bacteria > Acidobacteriota > Vicinamibacteria > Vicinamibacterales > UBA2999 > Gp6-AA40. The sequence continues at coordinate 2,617 of DATNCQ010000093.1, read as the reverse complement.
GAATCGAGTGGAGTCGTAACTATGGCAATGCAACTGGGTGGCGGCGGCGGAGTCAAATCCGACATCAACGTCACTCCCCTCGTCGACGTCATGCTGGTGCTCCTCATCATCATGATGATCATCGCCCCGCTGCTGCAGAAGGGCGTTGACGTCAGGCTGCCCATCGCCACCAACAGCGCGTCCAAGCCCGAGACGCAGGACCAGACGGTGCTCGGCATCAAGGCCGACAAGACGGTCTGGCTCAACGGCGTCGAGGTCCGCAAGGAGGAGATGCGCACCCGCCTCGAGGCGATCCTCGAGACCAAGAAGGAAAAGCTGATCCTCATCAAAGCCGACGAGGACGCGCCGTACAGCGCCGTCATGGAGGCGATGGACGAGCTCCGCGCCAGCGGCATCGAGGACGTCGGCCTGATCACCGACAGCAAGGCGTCGAGCGCGCTGTCGCAGGGAGGCAAGTAATGTCCTCCCACGCGCACAAGCACTACGGCGCCGACACCGTCTTCAAGGGCAAGGTCCCCGAGCCGAACGCGGACATGAACATCACGCCGATGATCGACGTGCTGCTCGTGCTCCTCGTCATCTTCATGGCCGCGCTGCCGCTGTCGCAGAAGGGGCTCGACATCAACCTGCCGCCCGAGACCAACGCCAAGGCCGACCCGAGCATCAGCCAGATCGTGGTCGAGTACACGGCGGACAAGAAGATCTCGATCAATCACCAGGACGTCCAGCTGACCGAGCTCGAAGAGCGGCTGCGCACCATCTTCGAGGACCGCAAGGACAAGACGATGTTCATCAGCGGCGACGGCACGCTGCGCTACGGCGACATCATCAACGTGATCGATGCGGCCAAGGGCGCCGGTGTCGAAAAGGTCGGCATTGTCACCGAAGGCATGCGCAAGGGCTCCAGCACGGGCACCACGCCCGGGGCCTAGTTCCGCCTTCGTATCCGCACACGCAAAGGGCCGTCCCACGGGACGGCCCTTTCTTTTTGTACCGGTGTCTAACGTGGGCAGGAGGGACAGATGCCATCCCACCCGCACAAGCACCACGGCGCCGACGCCGTCGTCAGGGGCGCCGTCCCGCGGCCGAACTCCGAGATGAACATCACGCCGATGATCGACGTGCTGCTCGTGCTCCTCGTCATCTTCATGGCGGCGCTGCCGCTCTCGCAGAAGGGGCTCGACGTGGACCTGCCGCCGGCCGCGCAACAACCGCCGCCTCCTGGCCGGATCGATTCGATCGTCCTGGAGTACAGCGCCAGCAGGATGATCACGATCAACCACCAGCCAGTCGTCCTCAACGAGCTCGAGAAGCGGCTCCGGTCAATCTACGAGGACCGCCGCGACAAGACGATGCGCAAGGGCTTGTCCTGAGCGAGCGAAGCGAGTCGAAGGGTACGTAGAAAAGGCCGTCCGCGGCGGACGGCCTTTGTGAATGTGTGCGAACGGGAATCAGCCTCTCGAGACGACCTGGCCCTCGAGCATCCCTGCGGGCAGCCTGCGCGGCCGCGCGCGGTGTTCGGCCTGCAGCCGCTTGCGCTCCGCCATCCCGCGCTTGACGACCTTTTCGAGGTCTTCGCGGGTGAACGGCTTGACGATGTAGCCGACCACGCCGGGGCGCAGCGTGACCATCGGGTCCATTTCGAGCAGGCCGGTCGCCAGCACGCTGGCGATGTCCGGGTGGAAGCGCCGCATCTGGTCGAGCAGCCAGATGCCGTCATGGCCGGGCATGCGCACGTCGCACAGTGCGACGTCGACGTCGCCTTCGCGCATCATCTCCAGCGCCTGGTCGGCGCTCTCCGCCGCCTTGACGGCGTACCCCATGTCTGTGACCCAGCGTGTGAGCACCTTGCGGACCCCCTCGTCATCGTCAACGACCAGGACGGTCCCCGAAACTTGTTCTGACGTTTCCATGGTTCGATTCGGGGCAGAGAGAGCAGGATCGGTGCCATGAAACGGGGCGCCGTGTTGCAAAAAACGGCGCGAAATACGGCGTCTGATCACAACCTGTGCGCTCGCGCACACCCCTGAGCGCTCCGCACACGTACAGTCCGCACAAAAACTGAAATCCTGGTCGTGCGGCGGTCGGCGGGTTCAACGGTTCGCGGTTCGCGGGCGCCGGTTGAACCGGCGCACCGCGAACCTTCGAACGCTCGACCTGTCCTAGTTGAAGGAGTAGCGGAAGCTGAGCATGAACTGGTAGACGTCCGACAGCCCCGTGTTCGTCTGGAAGCTCTTCGTCACCAGCTGGTTGTTGGCCACGGCCATCCGGTAGGCGACACGTCCCTGCGCATCGACGGTCGGCGTGGTGAGGATCTGCGCGCCATACGCCTGCGTAATCGGCACGACCAGGCGCTGGCTGACACCCCAGTTGTGATTCAGGAAGTTTCCGAAGTTCGTGAAGTCGATTCGGAACTGTCCCGCATTCCGTTTTCCACCGAGGTTGGTGAAGACGTCCTGGGTGATGCTGAGGTCCATTCTCTTCTGCATCGGGAAGAAGATTCCGCCGCGCTCGGCGTACTCACCCCGGTGCTTGCTGAGATACGGGTCCTGGTTGATGTACGCCTCGAAGGCCGCCGCCTGCTGTTCGGGCGTGTAGGTATTCCCGCCCTGCGTGA
>DATNCQ010000092.1:0-4458 GCA_035571515.1 Vicinamibacterales bacterium | reverse complement strand
CCGCTCGAAGACCGACGCCATGATCCCGTCGGTGCGCGAGTCGCGGTAGTGAAACGGGTTGCCCAGCAACTCGCCGCGCTCGCCGAGCAGCCCGTAATCGCACCCCCAGGCGTCGACGCCGATGCTGTCGAGGCCGCGCGGATCGGTGCTGACCTGCTCGAGCGCGCGCTGCATGTGGAGCCAGAGCCGCAGCACGTCCCAGTAGAGTGAACCGTTCCTGCGCACCGGGTCGTTGGGAAAGCGGCAGATCTCGGCCAGGTTCAGGACACCCGAGCGCAGGTGGCCGGACATGGCGCGGCCGCTTTCCGCGCCCAGGTCGAAGGCGAGGAAATTCGCACTCATCGCAACCGGACCTAGAGCATACGTCCTCGCGGGAAACCGGTGGACCGGTTTTCCGGCGGCGCCGGGCGTTTCGCGATGCGGAACGCCGGGATCCGGCCGCGCGCCGCCGGGACGCCTAAGCCGACGCATGCGCCGGAAGAGGAAACCCGCCCGGGACCGGCCATGTATTGCCGTGCAAAACAGCGGCGGACTCCGCGTTGGGTGTTGCGGGCGCGACGCGCGAGGTTATATGGTGTGCGCCCATGGCGGACATGGCTGGCAAGACGGACCGAGGCGCGGTCGAACAGGCCCTGGGGGATGCGGGCCTCCTGCGCCTCGAGCCGGCGTGGGTGCCGCGCAGTTTCATGCACCCTGGGCGACGCCTGCGTCTGCACCCCGACGATCTGTACGCGTACGGCGCGCACCGCGGCGGCATCAACGAGCGCTGGTTCTCGTCCACGACCAACGCCGACAACGGTCCCGGCACGCCGCCCGACGAAGGTCTGAGCTACGTGCGCGCGAACGGCTCGCGCTTCCTGCTGAAGGCCGCGGTGGACGCCGCCGGCGACCTGCTCCTCGGCACCGACACGATGGAGCGCGAGAAGGGCTGGAACCTGCTCTGCAAGTTCTTCGACAACATGGGGCCGATTCCGCATCACATGCACCAGAGCGACGCGGACGCCGGGCGCGTCGGACGGCGCGGCAAGCCCGAGGCCTACTACTTCCCGCCGCAGTACAACCCCACCGACAACAACTATCCCTACACCTTCATGGGGCTCGAGCCGGGCACGACGAAGGACGCCGTGAAGCAGTGCCTGGAAAACTGGAACAAGGGTGACAACGGCATCACCTACCTCTCGCGCGCCTACCGCCTCGAGCGCGGCACCGGCTGGCAGATCGACCCCGGCATCCTGCACGCGCCGGGATCGCTGCTGACCTACGAGCCGCAGGTGAACAGCGACGTCTTCGCGATGTTCCAGTCGGAAGTCGAAGGACGCATGACGCCGTGGGACCTGCTGGTCAAGGACGTGCCGCCCGACCGGCATCGCGATCTGGACTACATCATCGGCATGCTCGACTGGGACGCGAACGTGAACCCGACCTTCGGCGAGAGCAACCGCTACCGCCCCACGCCGGTCGCGCCGTTCGCGCAGACCGACCCCGAGGGCTATCGCGAAGTGTGGGTCACCTACGGCACGAAGTGGTACTCGGCGAAAGAGCTGACGATTCAGCCGAAGCGCGCCGCGACGATCAAGGACGCCGCCGCCTACGGCATCATCCTGACGCAGGGGCACGGCACGTTCGGCGGACTGCAGGTCTCGACGCCGGCGATGATCCGCTTCGGACAGATGACGGAAGACGAGCTGTTCGTGACCGCGCAAAGGGCGCGTGAGGGTGTCAGGGTCGAGAATCGCAGTGACTCGGATCCGCTGGTGATCCTGAAACACTTCGGCCCGGGAAATCCCGAGGCGCCAGGGCGATGAGGCGTGTCAACTCCACAACTACACAACGCCCAACGCCCAACTAACGACCAACTCCGCAACTCCCAAGAAGGCCGGTGGTTGGGACTCGGAGTTGGGAGTTTTGGGAGTTTTGGGAGTTGGGCGTTTGGGAGTTGATTGGGAGTTGGGAGTTGGGAGTTGGACTCTTGGGAGTTGACATGGGACACGCGAAGCCACGGTTACACAATGCCATGTGGCCGGGCCTGGTCGGCAAGGGCGGGCCGGGCGCCGAGCCGCCCATCGATCTCGACACGATGCTCGATCTCACCGCGAAGGCGCAGGTCGACGGCACCAGGTTCGACGGCGTCGACCTGTTCCTGTTCGATCCGCACGTCAGCATCGACTCCACCAATGACGATCTGCAGCGGCTCGCCGACAAGATCCGGTCGAAGAACCTGATGGTCGGATCGCTGGTCGCGCCGGTGTGGCCGCCGACCGGGGGCGGCTCGGCCATGGGCAGTGACGAGGAGCGCAAGGCGTTTCTCACGCAGGTGCGCAAGGCGTGCGGGATCGGCCGGAAGCTCGAGGAGCTCGGCGTCCGCCGCACCGGCATCATTCGCATCGACTCGGCGGCGAGCCCCGCCGAGTGGGCGAAGGACCCGGCGGGCAACACCAGGAAGATCGCCGACACCTTCCGCAAGGCGGCCGACATCGCCGAAGGCGCCGGCGAACGCCTCGCCGCCGAAGGAGAGATCTGCTGGGGCGGCATGCACAGCGTCAGGCACACCGTCGAGCTGCTCGAGATGGTCAACCGGCCGCGCACGGTCGGCTTCCAGGCCGACATGGCGCACACGCTGCTCTTCACCATGGGCTACAACGCGCCGGAGGATCGGATCCTGCCGGAACGCTTCGACTGGACGGATCAGAAGACGCTCGACGAGGGTTTGACGAAGATGACCGACGCGCTGCGGCCGTGGACCTTCGACGTCCACATCGCGCAGAACGACGCGACCGTGAAGGGGTCGGGCTCGCACGACAAGACCGGGCGCCACTGTCTGCCCTTCGATCCCAACGGCAAGCTCGACATCGTCAAGCACGCCGGCTACTGGCTGAACGATCGCGAGGGCAACGCCGAGCGCCAGATCCGGCACATCTGCTGGGACGGCTGCATGTTCCCCAATGCGGTGATGACCGAGCAGCAGACCTGGAACGACGTGCTGAGCGTGATGAAATCGGTGCGCGACGCGCACGGGTGGGATTGAGCGCCTGCGGTCCGAGCGAGGCGGCGGAGCGGACCGCCGCGCGGCGGCGGCGCCGAGCGAGAGCGAGCGGGGGTGGGGCCCCGCGAGCACTGAATGATGCGGACGGAATGACGGGGTCGGAATGAAACTCAATATCGGGCTCGTCGGCTACGGTTTCATGGGACGGACGCACTCGAACGCGTTCCTGCAGGCGCCGCGGTTCTTCGACCTGCCGCGCACGCCGGTGCTGAAGGCGGTCGCGGCGCGCAACGAGGCGCGCGTGAAGGCGTTCGCGCAGAACTGGGGCTATGAGTCGTACGTCACCGACTGGCGCGATCTCGTCAACCGCAAGGACATCGATCTGATCGACATCGCCAGCCCCAACGACACGCACCACGACATCGCGATTGCCGCGGCGAAGGCCGGCAAGATGGTGATGTGCGAGAAGCCGCTCGGCCGCAACGCGCGCGAGGCCGAGGCGATGACCGCCGCGGTCGAGGCCGCGGGGGTGCCGAACACCGTCTGGTACAACTACCGCCGGGTGCCCGCCGTCACGATGATCAAGCAGCTCGTGGACGAGGGGAAGCTGGGGCGCATCTTCCACTACCGCGCCAAGTTCCTGCAGGACTGGACGATCTCCCGCGAGCTGCCGCAGGGGGGCGAAGGCCTCTGGCGGCTCGACGTCTCCGTCGCCGGCAGCGGCGTCACCGGCGATCTGCTCGCGCACAACATCGACACCGCGCTGTGGTTGAACGGCCCGATCGCCGAGGTCTCGGCGATGACCGAAACCTTCGTCAAGGAGCGCAAGCACAACCTGACAGGCAAGGTCGAGCCCGTCGGCATCGACGACGCGAGCGCATTCCTGGCCCGGTTCGAGAACGGATCGCTCGCCACCTTCGAGGCCACGCGCTACGCGCGCGGGCACAAGGCACTCTATACGCTCGAGATCAACGGCGAGCACGCCTCGGCCTTCTGGGATCTCCACGATCTGCACCGCATCCAGTACTTCGATCACCAGGACGAAGGGCGCGTCCGTGGGTGGCGCAACATCCACGTCAGCGACGGCGATCAGCCCTACATGAAGCACTGGTGGGTGCCGGGGTTGCAGATCGGCTACGAGCACACGTTCACGCACCAGTTCGCCGACTTCGTCGCCGCGCTCGACAAGGGGCAGAGCCTGCCGCCGACGTTCCGCGACGGCCTGGCGACCGACTACGTCACCGACGCGGTGTTGAAGTCGGCGAAGAGCCGGCAGTGGGAGCATGTCCCGGCGCTACAGCACATGACTTCCGCCTAACCACCTTCGCCAAGGCTACGGTGGTCAAGAAGGCGGAAGCCACGGAAGGCACGGACGATGGAGAGCCCGATGATTGCAAAGGTGAAGCGCGCCGCCGTCCTCGCAGTGGTGCTGGCGGCGGTCACGGTTTACGCAGACCAGCCGCCCGCGCAGCAGC
>DATNCQ010000091.1:0-16325 GCA_035571515.1 Vicinamibacterales bacterium | reverse complement strand
GGCTGGCGCGAGGCCAGCCACCACCCGAGCGCAACGATGGCCAGCACCGCCACCGCGATGAGAACCGGGCGGAGGTTGAAGACCCGTGCTGCAACGGGCGCCCCAGCGCGCACGCCGAACCCCGGTATCCGCTCGAGCGCCCGCGCGAGCTCCTCGACCTCCTGCTTCCAGTAGCGGTCCGTCAGGTCCACCGCATTGCGCCGGAGCAGCGGCTCGAGATCCGCCGGCAGCTCCGACTCCTTCGGCATCGTGGTGGAGAGCAGCACGGGGATGACGCGGATATCACGTTGGAGTGCGCGCGCGATCTCGAGGCGCACCCAGTCCTTGGGGTCGTCGAGCCGCCGCTGCCCCGTGTCGGAGACGACACTCGACCAGCGCGGCCCAATCAGGGCGATGACGACGGTGCAGGAGTCGAGCGCGCGTTCCAGAGCGCGGGGAAAGTCCTCGCCTGCTTCGAGCGAATCGATGTCGCGAAAGACGCGCCCGGGGCCGAAGATCTCGGACAGGTCGTCGGCCAGCCGTCCCGCGGCGACGTCACTGTCGGTGCGCCGGTAGCTGATGAAGACCCCACCCATGGAGATCGAGCTGCGCTCCGCGAGCGGCAGCTATCGAGCTTCCTTGCGATCGCGCAGGAAGTAGCCGAACCCGACCAGCGCGGCGCCGAAGCACATGCCGGTGGCGATCAGCTGCACTTCGTCTACCGCGCGGATCGCCTGCAGGCTCGGCCGGGTCAGAACGTTGGTCAGGCTCATGAGGCCGAACAGAAGCGGAACCCAGGCCGGGGCAAAGCGTCTGCTGTTCATCATCGCTCCTTCACGGGCCGCCTGAAGGCGGCCCCTACGTCCGAGCTGCCGGCTCTTGTTGCGTGAGGCAGTGTAGCGTGCCGAGGCCCCAGACGAGATCGACGGCGTGGATGCCCACGACCTCGCGGTCGGGCATCAGGCCGGCGAGCGTCTCGAGCGCGACGCGGTCGTTCGGATCGTTGAACGTCGGCACCGCGACGAAGCCGTTGCCGATGTAGAAATTCGCGTAGCTCGCCGGCAGCCGTTCGCCGTTCATCATCACCGGGCGGGGGAAGGGGAGCGTGACCACGCGGAGCGGCGTGGTGCGGCCCGCGGCTTCGAGCCGGCGCAGGTTGTCCAGCGAACGCGCGTGATTGTCGTCGGCGGGATCGGCTTCCACCGCCAGCACCACCGTGTCGGGCGAGACGAACCGCGCGACGTCGTCCACGTGTCCGTGGGTGTCGTCGCCGACGCACCCTTCCCCGAGCCAGATCGTGCGGGTGGCGCCCAGCCATTCGGCGAACAGGCGCTCGTAGTCCGCGCGGCCGAGCCCCGGATTGCGTACCTGCACGTCGCTGAGCAGCCACTCCTCGGTGACGAGCACGAGGCCGCGGCCGTTGACGTCGATGCCGCCGCCTTCGAGCACCAGACGCTGGCGGCCGTCGCGCATCGGCTCGATGCGCGGCAGTCCGGTGCGGCGCGCGATCTCGCGGCCGATCTGGGCGTCGAGCGCGAAGTTGTCGTATTTGGCCCAGCCATCGAAGGCCCAGTTCAGAAGCACCACGCGGCCCGTGTCGTCCAGCACGCCCGTTGGCGCGGAGTCGCGCAGCCACACGCGATCGGTGGGCAGCTGGTGCAGCCGCACACGGTCCATGCGCACGCCGTGCGCGTGCAGCGCGATCGTCGCGGCGTCCTCGACCTCGTCGCCGTGGCACAGGATCTCGAGCGGTTCGTGCGCGGCGATGACGCGCGCGATCTCGGCGTAGACCCACGGAATGGGCCCCAGCTTGCCCGGCCAGTCGGGCTCGTGGTGCGGCCAGCTGATCCAGGTGGCCCGGTGCGGCTCCCACTCGCCGGGCATCCGCAGCCCCTGCTGCGCCGTCACAGGTCGGTCCGCTCTGCGGACCGACTAGCAGTGTTTGCTGGTCGGCTCGCTTCGCGATCCGACGCTAAATACCGGTTCAGGATTGGGCCGTAGGCGTCGACGCGACGGTCGCGCAGGAAGGGCCAGTTGCGGCGCACGCTCTCGATGAGCGCCGGGTCGCATTGCGCCACCAGCACCGTCTCCTCTTCGTTCGCCTCGGTTACGAGTCGTCCGAAGGGATCGGCGATGAACGAATGGCCGAAGAACGTGATGCCGTCGGTCCCCGCTTCGTCTTCGTGACCGATGCGGTTGGGCGACGCCACGTAGACGCCGTTGGCGATCGCGTGCGCGCGCTGCGCCGTCCGCCACGCATCGACCTGCGGCGCGCCCCACTCGGCCTTCTCCGACGGATGCCAGCCGATGGCGGTCGGGTAGAAGAGCACCTGCGCGCCCATGAGCGCCGTGATGCGGGCCGCCTCCGGGAACCACTGATCCCAGCAAATCAGGACGCCAATCGTGGCGTAGCGCGTCTTCCACACCTGAAACCCGCCGTCGCCCGGCGTGAAGTAGTACTTCTCGTAGAAGAGCGGGTCGTCCGGGATGTGCATCTTGCGATAGACGCCGAGCAGCGCCCCGTCGGCATCGATCACCGCCGCCGAGTTCCGGTAGATGCCGGCAGCCTGGCGCTCGAAGATCGGGACGACGATGACGATCTCCCGCTCGCGCGCGATCGCCTGCATCCGCTCCGTCGTCGGGCCGGGAATCGGCTCCGCGAGGTCGAAACGGTCGCACTGCTGCGCCTTGCAGAAGTAGGGCGCGTTGAAGAGCTCCTTGAGGCAGACGATTTGCGCGCCTTTTTGCGCCGCGTCGCGGACCAGCCGCTCCGCGCGGGCCAGGTTGGCCGCGGTATCGTCGGTTGCGTGATCCTGGATGATGCCGATGATGAAGGGAGTCGCCGCCACGCTGTTATGGTATGATTTTCCGAATGTTTTCCGGTTCTTCGCCGGTTTTCGCCCAGATTCGACCGGTTCCGCGGTCCGGCGCGTGCGTCTGCATGTGTTGTATGTGTAGCGCGCTGACATGCGTGACCTGGTCGATGGCGTGACGGTCCCCGGCAGGAACCCGACATCACCAGGCCCGCCGACCATCAGGTTCCGGCGGGCTTTTTAGTTTGGATCAGCACATTCTCGTTCCCGGCTCGGTCGCGAACCTTGGCGGCGGGTTCGATACGCTCGCCGTCGCGGTCCAGCTGTACCTGCGCGCGCGCATCGTTGACGTTCGCGCGGACGGCGGCGCACGGCTCGAAGTCGTCAGCAGCCGGCCGGCGGTGAGAGGCTCCAACGCCGTCGAGCGGGCGTTCGCGGCGCTGGCGCGGCGCGCCAGGACGCCCGTGCCGACGGTCTTCGCCGAGATCGACAGCGACATCCCGATGGCCGCAGGCCTCGGGAGCAGTGCTGCCGCGTGTGTCGCCGGCCTGAGGATCTTCGAGCGTGTCACCGCGCCCGTCCCAGAGGCGACGCTGCTGGCGGCTGCGACGTCGCTGGAAGGGCACGCCGACAACGCGGCGGCTGCGCTGCTTGGCGGCATGACGTCCGTCGTTGAAGACGAGGCAGCCGCACCTTTGCCTGGCAGCGAGGCAGGCAGGTCAGTCCGTGCGTTGCGCTGGGAGTGGCCGGGCGATTTGCGCCTGATCGTCGCCACGCCGTTCACCGGCCTGGCGACCGCGAAGGCACGCGCCGCGCTGGCGGCCACGATTACGCGCAAGGACGCGGTCTTCAACCTGCAACGCGTGCTCTCGCTGGTGCACGCGCTGCAGAACGGCGAGTACGATCGTCTGCGCGAGGCGCTCCAGGACCGCTGGCACCAGCCGGCACGCGCGGCGCTCGTCCCGCACCTCGCTGCGGTGCTCGCGATCGACGATCCCGACGTCCTCGGCGCATGTCTCTCGGGCGCCGGACCATCGGTGGCCGTGCTGGCGAGGCGCGATGTCGCGCGCGTCGAGCGGCTGCTGCAGACGACGTGCGAGGCCGCGGGATCCCCGGTGACCGTACGGACGCTTGCCGCGCATCAACCAACGAACACGATGAGGGATGCCGTGGCATCCGTCCCCGGGAGAACCGCATGAAGTTCGTCTCAGGATTGACGTGTCACCTGTGTGGCGCCACCTATCCGGCACAGGCGCTGTGGGTGTGCTCGGAATGCCTGGGCCCGCTCGAAGTCACCTACGACTACCCGGCGGTGAAGAAAGTCATCAGCCGTCACGCGATCGAATCGCGGCCGCGCTCGCTCTGGCGCTATCTCGAGCTGCTCCCGGTCGAATCGCCGAAGACAGGTTTCAATTCCGGCTTCACGCCGCTCGTCAGGGCCGACCGCCTCGCGAGCGAGCTTGGCCTCTCGGAGCTCTACATCAAGGACGACTCCGTCAACCATCCGACCTTCTCGTACAAGGATCGCGTCGTTTCGATTGCGGCCACGCGCAACGTCGAGCTCGGCTTTCCCGTGTTCGGCTGCGCGTCGACCGGCAACCTCGCCAACAGCGTCGCGGCCCACGCCGCTCGCCTGGGGTTGTCGTGCTACGTCTTCATCCCCAACGATCTCGAGCCGAACAAGATCCTCGGCTCCGCGATCTACGGTCCGCAGGTCGTGGCCGTCGACGGCAACTACGACGATGTGAACCGCCTGTGCACGCAGATCGCGGATCGCTACGGGTGGGGCTTTGCCAACATCAACCTGCGCAGCTACTACGCCGAAGGCGCCAAGACGATGGGCTTCGAGGTGGCGGAGCAGCTTGGGTGGCGCTTCCCCGACCATCTTGTGTCGCCGGTTGCCGGCGGGACGCTGCTGCCGCGCATCTACAAAGGGTTTCGCGAGTTCCGCGACGTCGGTCTCGTCGACGGCACGCTGCCGCGCATCCACGCGGCGCAGCCGACGGGCTCCGCGCCCGTCATCCGCGCGCTCGATGCGGGGGCCGAATTCCCCGACCCGGTCAAGCCGAACACGATCGCGAAGTCGCTGGCGATTGGCAACCCCGCTGACGGCTTCCAGGTGATTCGCGTCGTCAAGGAAACGGGCGGCACTGGCGTGATGGTCACCGACGACGAGATTCTCGACAGCATCCAGCTGCTGGCGCGCACCGAAGGCATTTTCACCGAGCCGGCCGGCGGCACGACGCTGGCGGCGACGCGCGCGCTGGTTCAGCGCGGCGTCATCAAGGCGCACGAATCGGTCGTCGTCTGCATCACCGGCAACGGCTACAAGACGGCGGAGGTCGTGCGCGACCGCGTGGCGGCGCCGACCCAGATCGGCCGCTCGCTGGCGGATTTCGACCGCGTGCTTGGATCCCGCGTGAAGGTGGCCGCGTCCGTATGAGCGTGAAGTTCCCGGCCTTCCTCGATCTCGCCTCCCGCAGGGTCGTCGTCGTGGGCGGCGGGCCTGTGGCGGCCGGCAAGATCGAGTCGCTGCTGTCCGCCGGCGCACGCGTCACGGTCGTGGCGCCGCAGGTCCAGCCGGAGATCGAGCGCGCCGACGTCGAGGTGGTTCGCCGCGAGTTCCGCGACGAGGATCTCGATGGCGCGTGGTGGGCCGTGGCGGCGGCGCCGCCGGCGGTGAACCAGCAGGTGCGCGCGGCGGCCGACGCGCGGCGCGTGTTCGTCAACGCCGTGGACGATCCCCGGAACGCGACCGCGTATCTCGGCGGCGTCGTCCGGCGCGACGGCGTCACCATCGCGATTTCGACCGACGGGCGCGCGCCCGCGCTGGCGGGTCTCCTCCGCGAAGCGCTCGACGCGTTCCTGCCGCGGGAGATCGATGCGTGGCTGCGGGCCTCGGACGAGGCGCGGCGCGAGTGGCGCGAGCAGCGGGTGCCGATGGAATCGCGCCGACCGCAATTGCTCGCGCTGTTGAATGCGCTCTACGCGAGCAAATCCCAACTTCCAACTTCCAACTCCCAAGGTACTCCTGTCGCGGCGGTTGCGCTGGTTGGGGCGGGACCCGGTGATCCCGGACTGTGGACGCAGCGTGCGGTTCGATATCTTCAGCACGCGGATCTCGTGCTATACGATTCGCTGGTCGATGCGGGGGCGATGCGCCGCTTCACCAACGCGCAATGCTTCTGCGTCGGCAAGCGCGCCGGGCGCGAAAGCGTGCGCCAGGAGACCATTCATCGTCTGATGATTCGCGCCGCGCGTCAGGGTAAGCGGGTGGTCCGCCTCAAGGGCGGCGACCCGTTCGTGTTCGGCCGCGGTGCCGAGGAGGCGCTCGCGCTCGCGACGGCCGGCGTCCCGTTCGAGGTGGTGCCAGGCGTCAGTTCCGCCATCGCCGCGCCGGAACTGGCAGGCATCCCGGTGACGCATCGCGGCTCCGCCTCCGGGTTTCTCGTGCTGTCCGGTCATGCGGCGGAGGCGTTCGACAACGGCCTGAAGGCTGTGCAGCCCAACGCCGTCTCGCTCGTCGTCCTGATGGGGATCGGCAGCCGGCGCGAGCTCGCGGAAACCCTCGTCGCGCGCGGCTGGGACTCGGCGACGCCCGCCGCAATCGTCTGCGGCGCGTCTACGCCGGACGAATGGATCTGGACCGGCACCGTCGCGGAGCTCGGCGCGAACGAGCCGCCGTCCGGCGTCGCCGGTGTCGTGGTGATTGGCGAGGTCGTCAGCGTGCGGGACGCGCTGATGCAACGCGTGATCGAAGAGAAGGGAATCAGGTATGGCCGCAATCGATGACGCACGGACCCTCGGGCGTGCGCGCCTGGATTTCTCCAGCGAGCACGACATCGACGAGTTCGTGGAGACGCTGCAGAAGTTCGAGAACGGCGAGATGCCGGCCGACCAGTGGCGGCGCTTCCGGCTCGTGCGCGGCACCTACGGCCAGCGGCAGGACGGCGTCCAGATGCTGCGCGTCAAGGCGCCGCAGGGCATTGTCTCCTCGTCGCAGATGCGCGCGTTTGCCGGCGTGGCCGCGCGCTACTCGCGCGGCTTCTGCCACATCACCACGCGCCAGAACATCCAGTTTCATTTCGTTCTGCTGAAGAACGTCGAGGCGGCGATGCGCGAGCTCGCCGACGAGGGGCTGACCACGCGCGAGGCGTGCGGCAACTCGGTGCGGAACATCACGGGCTGCCCCTACGCCGGCACGTCCGAGAGCGAGATCTTCGACCCGACGCCGTACGCCGAGGCGACGACGCGCTATTTCCTGCGCCACCCGCTCAGCGGCGTCCTGCCGCGCAAGTTCAAGATCGCCTTCGAGGGGTGCGCCGTCGATCACGCGGTCACCGCGATCAACGACATCGGCTGGCGCGCGCGCATCGTCGACGGCCGCAAGGGCTGGAAGATGACCGTCGCCGGCGGCACGTCGATTCTCCCGGTCAGCGGCTACGTGCTCTACGAGTTCCTTCCCGTCGAGGAGATGCTCGAGGTCGCCGAGGCGGTGGTCCGCGTCTTCCACAAGTACGGCGACTACAAGCATCCGCAGCGCAACCGCATCAAGTTCGTCGTCCGGCAGATGGGATGGGAGACGTTCCGCGCGAAGGTGATGGAGGAGCTCGACGGCTTCCGGCGCGAGGGGGGCGCCCGCCTGCCCTTCGATCCGGCGAAGACCACCGCGGAGCAGGCGCCGGACTGGGAGCCGGCCGCGCCGCCGACATTGCAGCACGTGGCGGCGATGGCCTCCACGCCGATGCGCGGGCCCGGCATTCATCCCGGCACCGTGCGGCTGCAGCCGCTGTCGGACACGTACCTGCGCTGGCTGCGCCGCAACGTCGAGCGTCAGCGTCAGGACGGCTACTACCACGTGACCGTGCGGCTGCCGCTCGGCGACTTCACCGCGGGGCAGATGCGCGTGCTGGCGGACCTGGCCGATGCGTACGCCGACGCGACGCTGCGCCTGACCGTCGAGCAGAACGTGCTCTACCGGTGGGTGCGCAAGGAATCGCTGGAGCCCTTCTATCAGCGGCTCGCCGCCGCCGGTCTCAGCGAGCCTGACGCGTTGACGCTGAGCGATGTCGTCAGCTGCCCGGGTGCCGAATCGTGCCGCCTCGCCGTGACGCAATCGCGCGGCCTCGGCCGCGTGCTGACGGAATACTTCAGCGCGCGTCCGGAGCTCGTGGACCTCGTCCCGTCCGGGAACATCCGCATCAGCGGCTGCCCGAATGGATGCGGCCAGCACCACATCGGCGCGCTCGGCTTCCAGGGGAGCGTGCGGAAGGTCGGCGGCAAGGCCCTGCCGCAGTACTTCGTGCTCGTCGGCGGAGGCGTGACCGACGAGGGCGCACACTTCGGCAAGGTGGTCGCGAAGGTTCCCGCGCGGCGCATCGCGGAAGCCGCCGGCCGCCTCGTCGACCTCTACCGCGAGCAGCGGCAGAGCGAAACGGAAGATCTCGGCGCCTTCTATCGGCGCATCACGCCGTCAGTCGCCACCGAGCGGCTGAAGGACCTCGTGGAGCTCGACGCGGCGCAGACCACTGCAGACGACTTCATCGACCTCGGTGAGAGCCAGGCGTTCGACCCGGTCGTTATGGATGGGGAGTGCTCGGCTTGATTCAGGCGGACTCTACGTCCGCTGCTACGCATCGCTTTTGCACGTCTGCGGCCGGAGGGTCCCATGGCCGATCGCAGACGAGGTGACAGCAAGCAGATCAAAAAGGATCCGCGGGTCCGGCGCGAGACCCTGGATGAGATCGGATCCGAAATCACGCAGGATGGGAGCGAGGCCACATATCGCAACCCGAACCGCGATCAGGCGCGCGGCGACTGGGACCGGACCGGGCGGCGCAGCGACGAGGAGCGGAGCCGCGACTCGGGTTTCGACGGCGATGACGGTCTGGGCCCTGCCAGCAAACGCTAACTTCCAACGCCCAACGCCCAACTTCCAAGCAGCACGATCGTGCGGCAACCTGCCGCTTGGAAGTTGGTAGTTGGTAGATGGGAGTTGAGCGTTAATCCGAATCAACCACACCCTGTCGAATAGCGAGCAGGGCGAGCTCGAGCCGGTTCGAAGCGCCGGTCTTGTCGAAGATGCTCGTCAGGTGATGCTTCACCGTCTGCAGGCTGATCGAGAGGCGCTCGGCGATCTGCCGGTTGCTCTGGCCCTCGGCGATCGCCGAGACGATGTCCATCTCACGCGGCGTCAGCTTGTAGGGGCGCGGCCGCTCGGCGCCGACCTGCTTCACCGCCTGCGCGAGATCGTCGGCGACATCCGCGCCGATGATGTACTTCCCGTCCATGACGCGGTGAATGCCGTCGATCAGCAGGCGCGTCGCGGACTCCTTCATCACCACGCCGCGCGCCCCGAACTGGATCGCCTTCAGCAGGTCCGTCGGCTGGATGGCGGCGGTCAGGAGGATTACGCGCGGGCCGCCCGCGCTGGCGAGCGAGGCCAGCGCCTCGACGCCGCCCATGCGCGGCATCGCGACGTCGAGCAGGAGGATGTCGGGCTGCGAATCGCGCGCCATGCGAATGGCGTCGATGCCGTCGGCACCCTCGGAGACCACCTCGAAGCCCGGCTCGCTCTCGAGCAGCCGGCGCAGGCCGTCGCGGAAGATCTGGTGGTCGTCGGCGATGGAGATGCGCACGCGGCGCGGCGGCTCAGGCATGCGCCCCGGCCTCCAGCGTCAGCTCGAGGCGCGCGCCGACGCCCGGCGCAGAATCGACGGCAAGCTGCGCGCCGGCGATGCGCGCGCGTTCCTTGATGATGGCCGGACCGACGCGCCGCTTCTCCATCTCGCGCGCCGAGAGGCGTCCCTCGAACCCGAACCCCTGCCCGTCGTCCTCGATGACGAGCGTGCAGGTGTGATCGGCGTTGGTGAGCCGCACCAGCACGTTGCGTGCGCGGCTGTGCTTGCGGACGTTCACGAGCGCTTCCTGGACGATGCGCGCCAGTTCGAGCGCGGTCGCGGCCGGCAGCGTGACGGGACCGCCGTCGCAGACGAAGCGCGCCGAGACGCCGGTGTCGCGGCGGAAGCGTTCGACCAGCGAGGCGAGGACGTCGGGCAGCTGATCGCTCGTCTCGAGCTCGATGGGCCGCAGCGCCTGCATCAGCTCACGGAGGGCGAGCACCTCGCGCTGCAGCAGCTGCTGCACGTCGCCGAGCTCCGCGGCCATGTCGGCCGAGGTGAGCGCCGTGCGGCGGCGGAGCGCCTCGATCTTCATCTCGATGCCGAACAGCGCCTGGATGGCGCCGTCGTGCAGCTCGCGCGCGACGCGCGCCCGTTCGACCGCGCCGGCGCGCGACCGCAGACGCCGGAGCAGGAACACGTTGGTGAAGGCCGGCGTGATGTGCTCGGTCAGCGCCTCGAGGAAATGGAGCGCCCGTTCCAGGTTGTCGGTGTTGGCCGCGTCGAACAGGTAGACGCGGCCGCGCCATTCCTCCGGCAGCCCGATGTTGCCGACGGTGACCGTCGTGAACGGCCGCGCATCCGCGAGCGCCTGCGGCAGCGTCGCGGTGTCGCGCTGCAGCGGCCAGACGCCGGGCTCGACGACGCGCACCGATATCTCCGAGCCGTCGAGACTTCGCCTGGCGTGCCACGCGCGCCCGGGATCGTCGAACAGCCACGCCGCCTGCTGCGTCGGATCGAGCTCGAGGTGCAGCGCGCGACGGGACGCCTGCGTGACGTCGTGCGGCTCGACGCGCCACAGCATCGTCCGCCGCGTCTCGAAGTCCTGGATGACGATGTCGACGGCGGACGCGTCGAAGATCCGGAGGAGCTCGCGCGCCAGGGCGGTCACCGAGCCGCCGAGGCCGAGCTCGACGCGCGGCTGCCGCGCGGCGTCGGCCACGGCCGCGATTTCCGCTCGCAGCTCCTTTTCCTGTTCCGCCAGGTAACCGATCAGGCACCCGGTCAGCACGAAGTACGTGACGCGGAGGATCGAGCGGTTCGTCGCGAGATCCGTCCAGGGGAACCACGTCGGGTTCCACGCGCCGGCGATACCGGTCTCGAACAGGAAGATGCCGACGGTCACCGCCGTCGTCAGGATGGTTTCGCGGAAGCCCCAGCGATACGCCGCGGCGAGCTGGATGAAGAGGAAGAAGAGGAAGAACGGGCTGCCCGGGCCGCTGCTGACGAAGGTCAGCGCGGCGGTCCAGAAGATATCGATGCCGTGGAGAATTTCGCCGTCCCGCGGCGCGAACCGCGCCGCCCGGTGCACGAACGCCAGCACGATCAGGCTGTAAAGCGTGTAGCCGAAGAGGACGGCGTAGGTCAGCTCCGCGAGCCGCGCCGGCTCGGTCGGATCGACGTAAATCGCGATGAGGCCGCTGACCGTCAGGAACGCGCGGCCGATGGCCAGTACGCGCTCGAGTCGCGCCGCGGGACGCCCTTCGGACCGGTAATTCCAAAGGAAGCGCGACGACATCAGGTGTGCGGCGGGCCGGCCGGTCGCGCTCATCTGGGGAATGGCCGGAGACTAATACGGGAAGGGTTCATGACTCAAGCTCCCGGAGGGGTCGCCTCCTCGCTGACGATGACGAACGCATCGCGTCCTGCGGGGGCGCCGGACCGTAGGGAACGGCCAGTCGTGGTGAACAAACCGGGCTCCTGGTGGACGACCCGGAGGCGGACTCCTTCCGCGGCAAGGCGGTCGTAATCGCGGCGCAGCATGGCGCAGTAGTGGCGTCCGGGCCGCGCGAGGAATGTCCTCAGCTCGTCCGAGGTTTCAAGCCGTTCCGAATGACGGCCGACGTAGAACCGAAAGCTGCTGCTCCACCTGTTCAGGCGGAACATGCCGACGTGGTCGTCCGCACTCGCGTTGATCGCGATGATGCGCGCGAGGCGGCGGGTCGGTTTCATCTGCTCGAACGCCGGCAGGCCGATGGTGATGACAATCGCGTACGACGCGAGCAGCCCCGCCACCGCCGCAAGCGGAAACGACGACGGCCGCCAGCTGCCCGCGACCTGCGCGGTCATCGCCAGGCCCGACGCGATGAGCGCGATCGGCAGCAGCCGCGCCGCCGCTGGCAGCTCCAGCGGCACGCGGTTCAGGCCCGGGACGAGCACGGTGCCGGCCACCAGCAGCAGCAGCGGAATCGCCGCGAGGCCGGCCATGATCCCGACGGGCGGGCGCTCGGCGGTGCGCGCCTCGTCCCACGCGTGCGCGCACAGGATGCAGAGCGCCGGCGCGGCGGGGAACACGTAGTGATCGAGCTTGAACCCGGACAGCGTGAAGAAGCCGACGACCGCGGCCGCCCAGGACCAGAGCAGGCGTTCGGCGGTGGAGATGCGCAGCCCGCGCGCCGCGTCCACGAGGCGGCCGACGAGCAGCGGAGTCCACGGGAGCAGGCCGACGAGCATCACCTTCGGGTAGAAGAGCATCGACCGTTGCGAGCCGTACAACGAGCCGGTGAACAAGTAGAAGTTTTCCCGCAGCGCGTAGCCGAGGACGAACGCGTCGCCGAAGCGCCACCACATGTAGATGAACCACGGCGCGCTCAGGGCGGCGACGATCAGCAGGCCGCGCCCCCAGCGGAGGCGCATCAGCGGCGCGCGCGCGGCCGGCGCGACGGCAAGGCTGACGAGGAAGGCGAGGCCCGCGAGTACGAGCGCCACCGGACCCTTGGTGAGAACCGCGGCGGCGAGCAGTACATAGCCGGGATACTGCAGTGCGGCTGCAGGCAGATGCCACCGAGTGGGATCCCGCTTCGGCCCGACCTCGCGATCCAGTGCCGACACCGTGATCAGCGCGCATCCTGCGAACAGGAACAGCGTGAAGGTCATGTCGACGATCGCGTAGGAGGAGAGCGCGAAGGTCGCGGGCAGCACCGCGAACATCAGCGCGCCGTTGCGGCCGACCTCGCGGTTGAAGAGGCGGCTGCCGAACCAGCCGACAGCCGCGAGGAGGCCAAGCGCCGACAGCGCGGACACGAGGCGCGCGGACAGTTCGGTCGCGCCGAACAGGCTGAAGCTGGCCATCTGGAGGATGTAGAAGAGCGGCGGCTTGTCGAAGAACGGCCGGCCGTCGTAGAGTGGCACGGCCCAGCTGTGGGCCGCCAGCATCTCCCGCGACGTTTCGGCGTAGGTCGCTTCGTCCGGGTCCCAGAAGCTCGGGTAGCCGAGGCGCCAACCGAAAACGACCCAGAACAAGACCATCCAACCGGCGACGACGAGGATCAGGCGGGGAAGCGACCGTCCCGGGAGCATGCGCGGTGAGCGCACGATACGCGTGACGGTGCGGATGGGAAATCGTCCGGAAGTCCTGTGCCGTGGCACTCAAGTGCCTGCAGCACAGGACCTTGTTCGACCTACTTATCCTCGGTACTACCGTTCGCGGTAGCGCTCGATGCGCGGCTCGTCGGCCTCCGGTTCGCGGTCGCGGTCGTCTTCGCCGCGGGCGATCATGAGCTCGCTTTCAGGTTCAGGCCGGCTTGTGCCGAGCGAAGTCGAGCCGGATCCGGCAACAACCGGGATCCGGGATCCGCGGGTTCCAGCTTCGGGGCTCGCGGTTCCAGGAGCCAGGTCCGCCGTGCGCTCGTACGTCCCCGTCTCTCGCTCCGGTGGGTCGACCGGGCGCACCGTCGCCGCATCGGAGTCCGCGCGCGGCGGCGTCACCGCGAAGCCGCTCGAATCGCTCATCCAGACGCCGGTCATCAGCCACGTCGGCGTGCGGTAGGCCGGAAGGTTCTCGTAGACGGGCCGCCCGTCGTACGGCTTCGTGTCCGGCGCGAAGACGCGATGGAGACGCCGCTCGTAGCGCAGCGCGTCGCTGTCGTCCATCGCCGTGAATGCGCTCGGGCTGAACTCGGGATACCGGCCCAGCTCGGCACGCGTCAGCGACGTGTGCAGCGTGCCGCCCTCGTCGGCTTCGATCTGGCCGACCGGCACGACGTAGCGCCGTCCGGCGAACCAGCCGCGCGAGTCGATCACGTAGTAGATCGGCCGGCCGGTGCCGCTGTCGACGACGAAGCCGTCGAGGGTGCCGAGGTGTTCACCCGTCTTGTTGTGCAGGTGGACGTCGCGCTCGCGCGCTTCGGGGAAATCTGCCGCGCCGACGAAGCGGAGCCGCGAGCGGTAGCGCGTCGACTCTTCGAGGAGATCGTCGCCGGCGGCCTGGTTGATGCCGCGCTCGGCGAGCCTGGTCAGCACGTGATCCGTGTGGCCCTCCTCGTCGAGCGTCTGCTGGAGAATCCGCACCGCGTCGTAGTCGCCGAGCGCTTCGGCATAGCTGCGCGCCGTGCCGTACGAGGCCATCTCGTAGTGCTCGATGCGCTGCGCGGCGGCAATCAGCGCCGCGTCGAGCGTCTCGCCGCGTTCCGTGTCGTCGAGGCGGCGCCGTCCGTCCTCGATGAGCGCGGCGATCGCGCCGCTCGGGACCGCGCGCGGCGGTTCGTTCAACTGCTCGAGCAGCAGCCGGAGCCGCTCGATCTGCACCTGGGTTTCGGCATGGTGGTCCTCGAGGGCGCGGCGCAGCCGTTCGGATGTCGCGCGCGTCGCCATGATGGGGAGCTCGGCGACCATCTGCTTCTCCGCGTGCATGAGGTCGTGCAGCTCGGCTGCATACAGATCGCGAAGTGTCACAGTTGCCATAAAAAAACTGATTGCAGAACGCAGGCCACAGGCTGGATGGTGGTTAGATGGTTGGTGGTTGGTAGTTGGCGTTGGTAGTTTGGGGGTAGGCGGTGCAGCCGCCGCTGCACAGGCCAGTTCGAGCCCATCCGGGCATCACGATCAACGTTCACGTCGACGATCCCCATCATCCCGAACCAACCATCCACGAACCAGCCATCCACGAACCACCATCCACCACCCACCACCCAGCGAACCGGAGATAATCGGCTGTGGTCAAGTTCGAATCGCTCGACCCCGAGATCCGCGGCGTGCTCGGCAAGAAGGTGAGCGAGCTCGGCCTCAAAGTGGAAGGATCGCCGGTCGAGGGATACGTCCGCGAGCTGTACAAGGAGCTGGAGCGCCGCGGGTTGAACAAGTTCCGCCCCGTCTGCTACCTGACCGACGAATGGGGGTGCCCGGACCAGCAGCCGGTGCTCGGCATCCCCTTCTACCTGGCGGACGCGAAGCTGCGGAAGCTCGAAAAAGCGGTTGACGCGCTCGAGAGCGAGCGCCAGATCATGATGTATATGCGCCACGAGGCGGGCCACGTGTTCAACTACGCGTATCGCCTCTACACGACGCCGGAGTGGCGGCGGCTGTTCGGCCCGTTCTTCCGCCCGTACCGCGACGACTACCGGCCGGTGCCGTTCAGCCGGAAGTACGTGCGGCACATCGAGGGGTGGTACGCGCAAAAGCACCCCGACGAGGACTTCGCGGAGACCTTCGCGGTGTGGCTGACGCCACGGTCGGGATGGCGCCGCACCTACAAGGGGTGGCCGGCAATGCAGAAGCTGCGCTACGTGGAACGCGTCGCGCGCGCGGTCGCGGACCTCGAGCCGATCGTCAACACCGGCGAAGTGGACATCACGCCCGACGACATCGACCTCTCGGTGGAGCAGTTCTACCGGCAGGCGGACGAGGAACGGCAGGCCCGGATCGACCTTGCGCTCGACGCCCATCTGGGGCAGATCTTCCTCACGCGCAAGCGCAAGGAGTCGAAGCCTGCGGCCGATATCGTGAGCAGGTACGCGCCGGAGTTGATCGAGAAGATTGCCTATTGGACGGGCGTCCGCCGGCCGATCGTCCGTGGATTGATCGATTCCATCTGCCGCAACTGCCAGCGGATGAAGCTCTGGGGCGAGGTCGGCGAGGAGGCGCGCTACCTGGTGGAGATCACGGCGCTGGCCACCACGCTGGCGATGAATTTCCTGACGAGCGGGAGATTCGAGACGTAATGACGGACCAACGACGAACGGCCAACGCACGACGAACGATCATCGATCAACGGCCAGCGACGGACGAGTAACGCATGGGCAAACTCAAGGTCGTCATCATCTTCGACCGCGTGCTGGTCGACGAAGCGGAGGAAGCCGCCGCCGACAAGGCGCCGGTGACGCGGACGCTCGACAAGAAAGAGGTCGAGGACGAAGTCGCGGAGGCACTGACCAAGCTTGGCCACGAGCCCGTCCTCTACGAAGTAGACGGGACGCTCAAGAGCCTGCTCGGGCTGGCGCGCGTCGACTGCGATCTCGTGTTCAACCTCTGCGAGTCGTTCGCGGGCGACGACACCGCCGACTTCAAGATTGCCGCCTACCTCGAGCTGCTGGGAAAGAAGTACACCGGCTCGGGGACGCACGGCCTGATGCTCGCGCAGGACAAGGCAACCGCGAAGAAGATCTTCGCCTTCCACGGCATCCACACGCCGACCTTCGCCAAGTCGTTCCGCGGGCGCCTCGACTTCTCGCACGACCTCCATTTCCCGGTCATCGTCAAGCCGGCGCGCGAGGACGGCTCGATCGGCATCGAGTTCAACGCCGTCGTCAGCTCGATCCGCGAGCTGATGGAGCGGATCGACTGGCTGCACGCGAACTTCGATTCGCCGGCGCTGATCGAGGAGTACGTCGAGGGACGCGAGATGTACGTCGGCGTC
>DATNCQ010000090.1:0-3485 GCA_035571515.1 Vicinamibacterales bacterium | reverse complement strand
ACGATCGGCTGGATGAAGTTGGGCTGGTCCGGCTTCCGTTCGGCCTTCGCCTTCGCGATCATCGCCGTCACGTCAGCGGCTGAGGCGAACAGCTTCGGCGGGGGCGGCGGGTTCTGGGCAGTCAGCTGCCGCGCGATCGCGGCGGTCATCAGCAGAGTCAGCATCGTGCAGAGGAAGCGTAGGCGCATGAGGCCTCCTGTTCGGCGGCGATTGTATAGCATCCGTGTACCACCCGCGCGTGCGCAACGATGCCGCCTTGGCCCGGAGCAGAGCGTCACTTCAAACCCGCGATTGAGCTGGAGCCGAATGACGTCGCCGGGCTACACTTCTATTCTTTTTATCTGGCGTACACCTGAAACGCCCACCAGGCTCGCCGGCTCGCCGAGCGTGCCGTCGATCTCGCCCCATCGCCGATTTCTCCCGTTGCTCGACCGCCTTGGTCTGCCCGCTGATGGTTTCGAGCACGTGTGACTTGCCGTCGCCCCTTCGGCGCTGTGTGGCCACACTCGGCGTGAATCATGAGCGGAGGTTGGTGGACCTGACGGGCGCCCGTTGGAACTGAATTGCCTGGTGGATGCGTCGACTCGACGGTCTCAGGCGGGTCTCGTGACGACGATTTGACGCCAGCCCTGGGAACGGCGCGCCGCTCCAACGGGATCCGTATGCTGGCTTCGGCTCTCATTGCCCTGGAAGATGCCGAACCCTGGACGTCTCGGCAAATTCCTCGACGTCCCGAGCGCAACGACCCACATCAATCGATGCCGTTGTGGAGCGCGTTGCGATGGACGAGATCTTTTCCGCCAGCGAAACGTACAACGAGTGTTCGATCGAGCGGTGTCGCGAGCTGCTCGGCGACGAAGCAATCGATCTGACCATGACGATGTCGATCGAATCCGTATCCGTGCGGATACCGTCGCTCAGCACGTGATCGAGAGGTTCCTCGGCCGAGTAGTGCCGACGATCCATTAACCCGTGCGCTGCAACTTGCGATTGCAGCGAGTCGGCTCCATGCTCCCCGACATGGTTGGCGCGGTGAGCTACGTGCACGTCAGCACCCAAGGAGCACACCGAGAACATGAGTCTGGCCAACCCAGCTCAACACCTGCGAAGAGATCGCGAGCGTCAGGGCTTCAAAGTAGCTCGAGGCCGAGAGGTAGTCCCGGCGACGCTAATCAAAATGTTTCTTCGCAAATCCGCGACCGGATCCGGACTTCAAGTACCTCTCGAAGGCAACAGCTCGTCGCTCGTCGGCGAGCTGGATCGTCACGTGAAGTTGCCAGGGGCGATGGCGGGCGGTGTGAGGACACCGTCCGGCGTTGTGGTCGGCGAGGCGGGCAGCAACGTCAGAGGTGCAACCGACGTAGAAGCGTGGCTTCGCAGCGGCATTCTTCAGAACGTAAACGAATCGCTTGTCTTCCGGCATGCGCCGGGGAAGGCAACGCCAATGCCAGGCCGTGATGTTTCGAAAGACGCGGAATGTGCGCGCTGGGGACGGCGACGATTGCAGTTTGTGCGATCGCAGAGCAGGTAACGGCCGCAACGATTGAAGCAACTGGCTTGCCGAGCCGAAGCTCGTTCATGGACAGGACAAGCCCGCCTTCGCGTCGCTTTGCGACGCTCCGGCGCGGCATCCTTCGCCTGCATTCATGAGCGAAGGATGGTGGACCAGACCGGGATCGAACCGGTGACCTCATGAATGCCATTCATGCGCGCTCCCAACTGCGCTACTGGCCCACACTACAGAGGTCTGCCGCGAAGGACGAAGTCTTATGGTAGCGCCCGCTACCAACCGGGTCAATACAACAACCAGGGAACGGACTCGGCCGTGGCCACGATCTGCCTATAATCGCGCCCGTGCCTTCCGCGCGTTCGTCGCTGACATGCCTGACACTCGCCGCAGCTGTGCTCGGCGCGGCGAGCGACGCGCAGGTGGCCGTCGGGCAGCGTCGCTACATCCTCGCGACCGGCCGCCGACTTCCGTACGTCTACGTCGTGTCGTTCGATGCGGCTCTCGATCCGGCGAACGACCGCACATCCAACGCGATCGTCGGTCGCAGCAAAGTGGCGACGGAGGCACTGGACGGACGTCCGCTCGGCGATCCGGCCAATCTCGTCGTCAGCGAGGACGGTCGTACCGCCTACGTCGTGAATCATCATGGCGCCATCGACAACGCGGCGTTCCGTCAGCACGGTGGCCGCGGACAGATCGCGGTGCTCGACGTGGACGACCTCCTGGCCGCACGGAACGATCGCACCGCAAACGCCGTTCGGCGGCACATGGACTCCGGCGGCTTCGGGGCGCTCGGCCTCGTGCTCCTGCCCGACATGCTGGTCATCGCCAACGCCGAGAACAACCTGACGGAGGACGGCGGCAATCGCATCACGTTCGTCGATCGACAGACCGGCAGCCTGCGCGGCACCGTGGAGCTCGCGCTGGGATCGCCCGGGTTTCCGTGCGGCGACTACCCGGTGCCCTACGTCGCGCCGTACGGCCCGCCGCGAAACCTGGCCGTGCGCGCCCCCGATCCGCACTGGGGCTGCTATCCAGACCCGAACGGGCTGGCGCTGGGCCGGGCGACCGATGGAAGCGCGTATGTGTTCTCTGCGAACGGCGGGACGAACGACGTGTCGGTGATCGATCTCGGTCGTGCGCTGCGAGGCGACGCGCGTGCGGAGATCGGTCGGATTCCAATGCAGCTCGGCCCCTGGGGCATCACCGCGACTCCAGACAAGCGGCACGTCATCGTCGCGAACGGCGGCAGTCAGCGGGATGGATCCGCGGGCAACACGATCGCCGTCATCGACGTCGACCGCGCGAGCCGCCTTCGCCAGGGCGTCGGCGTCCAAGGCGGGGAGAGTGACCGCGCCGAGGTCGCACGCGTCCTCGTCGGCACGGACGATCGCTCGGAGCAGACCCACCCGTTGATCCCCACCGTCACCCCCGACGGCGGTGCAGTGATCGTCCCGAACGTCCGCGCGAACAACGTGTCGATCGTGAACCTCGAGCTGGCGCTCGCCGGCAAACCTGACGCGGAAGCCGCACGCATCCCCCTCGTCCGATCCGATGGACAGCCCGCTCGCCCGAAGGGGTCGGCGGTCACCTCCGACGGCCGCTACGCCGTGATCAGCGGAGGACCCTCGCTGCCGCCGTTCACGCAGGAGCTCGGGCACCTCTACGTGATCGACCTTCGGTCGCGCCGCGTCGTCGCCACGGTCACCGGCGTGGGTCACGAGCCTTACGCGCTCGCCATCGTCGAACGGTAGGCGCGACGCGCACCCAACCCCCCGGAATACTCGCCGAGGTGCTAGGATTCGCCGATGGCCGAGACCGCATGGAGCGTCGGCGGACTGGCCGCCGTCGCCGCCCGCACTGACGCGCCGCGCCATACCGCGGTCGTACGGGTCACGCACTGGCTGACGACGGCGTGCTTCCTCGCGCTGCTGGTCAGCGGGCTCGAGATCGTTGTCTCGCACCCACGCTTCTA
>DATNCQ010000089.1:0-3143 GCA_035571515.1 Vicinamibacterales bacterium | reverse complement strand
TTGATCGCCTGGAAGCGGACCTGCTCGCCCGGCTTGACGTCGAAGGTCACCGTCTTCCACACCAGCGTGTTGCTCACGCGCAGCGTGTGCGGACCGGGCGCCACGTCGCGGCTGATCGACTGGCCGAACATCAGGTCGCCGAGCCGCTCGTTGTCCAGGGTGATGATCAACTGGCGGTCGCCGAAATCCGACGCGTCGGTGCGCGAGATGGTCACCGAGGACGGGTGCATCCGCCACAAGCGCTCCCAGTATTCGATGTCGTCGATCTGCGTACGCAGATCGACCGGCAGTTCGTCGTCGAGCGACGGGGGAATTGAGGGGGGAACGAGCGGGGGCTTGACCGCGCTACCCAGGTTCGGCTCCGCCCTCAGCTTACTCGAAGCTCGGACAGGAGGGGAAAATGATCCGAGGCCTCACCCGCCCGTGCCGCGCGCACCACCTCGCACGAGGCGACCCGCGACAGGTGCGGCTCCGGGACGAACAGGTAGTCGAGCCGCACCTGCGGCGTCGTCGTCGGCAGCGTCAGCCCGGGATCGTTCGGATGGAGCGCGCGAAAGACGTCGACGTAGCCGCCGTCGCGGACGACCTGGATTGTCCGCCAGCGGATGCGGCCGCCGCTCAACCAGACCGTCGCGCGCACCTTCTGCGGCAGCACGCTGAAGTCGAGCAGCTCGCCGGGCGACACCGTGTTGAAGTCGCCGACGAGCGCGTGGAACCCCTCCTGGTGGCGCTTGATCGCGGCGAGCAGCGCGCGCAGCTCGATGACCCGCCGCGTTTCCGTCCACGCCGCGAACACCGCGCTGAGATGGACGCCGAACACGCGGAACGCCATGCCTTCCGGGACCACTTCCAGGAAGGCGTGGCGTGACGCGCGCGGATGGTGCCACTCGTAGTGCGCGATCGGGATGCGGCTCATGAAGCCGAGCGACAGCCGCGGCATCGCCGCCCAGTGCGGCATCGCGGCGCCCCTGGCGAGCGTTTCGATCACTTCCGGGCGCGTCGCCTCCTGGAAGACGACGAGGTCGGCGTTGCACGGACGGATCACCGCCAGCAGCGCGTCTTCATGCCCGGCGCCGCCGCGGCGGATGTTGTAGCTGAGAAGACGGAGCGAGGTGGACGCGGGCGGACCGCCGCTACTCGACATCCGATTTTTCGACCAGCGTCAGGTAGGGCTGCCCGATCAGCTCGCCGCGCAAGTACATCACGACGTCGCGCGTCCCCTGGATGTTCACCGGTCGTTTCACCATCGCCATCAACTGTTCCCGCAGCGGCACCAGGTCCGGCGCAATGTCGGGATCCTCGTCGCTCAGCGGCCGTGAGTGGACGCCGGGCACGAAGAATCCGGTGATCTTGTAATACTCCAGAACGCGGTGGCCGACCAGCGTCAGATCGAGGTCGCTGGTGCCGGGGCCGTCGGCATCGAACGGCGCCTTGTCCTTCCACCGGAACCCGGTCACGGCGCTGCCGCGCAGGACGACGCCGGTGTTCTCCGGAAGGTATTTCTTGATGAGCTGGATGAAGGTGTCGAGCTTCGCCGGATCGCCATCAAACGCCAACCGGATGACGTTCTCGCGCTTTTCTGCCTCTGTGAGTTCCCGCTCCGTGGCGTTCGTATCGGTCATGCCGCGGTGAACGCAAGAACCGTGCGCAACGCGGCTCTACTCTTCTCTCAGCGCCACCGTTGGCTCGAGATGCGAAGCGCGGCGGGCAGGGAGCCAGCTCGCAAGCAGCGTGGCGGCGCCGAGCGCCACGATCGCGAGCCCGATCGTCAGCGGATCCCAGGGCTTCAAATCGTAGAGCAGCGTCGACGCCCACCTGCCGGCGGCGATGCCGAGGACGGTGCCGGCAATGACGCCGGCGACGAGCAGGAGCGCCGCCTCGCGGACGATCATCCCCACCACGCGCGCGCGATCGGCGCCGAGCGCCATGCGCACGCCAATCTCGACGCGGCGCCGCGCAACGGTGTACGACATCACGCCGTACAGCCCGATGGTCGCGATGACCACCGCAAGGCCGCCGAAGAAGGCGGACAGCGTCGCCATCAGGCGCTCGCGCAGCAGCGAGCTGTCGACCTGCCCGCGGACGGTCTGATACTGCACTGACACGCCCGGATTCATGTCCGCGAGAATTCGGGTGACGGCAGCCGACACCGACGTGAGCGACGTGGTGGCATGCAGGACGAAGTTCGGACCGGTATCGGGCTCCTCGTCCTGGTTCGCGGCCAGGAACACCAGCGGCTCGAACTGCTCGCGGAGATCCGCGTACTTGGTGTCGCGGGCGACGCCGACGATCTGGATCGCCGGTCCCGGACGCCCCGCGTCACGCGGCACCGAGAACGACTGCCCGACCGCGTTACGGCCGGCGAAATACTTCCTGACGAACGCCTCCGAGACCACCGCGACTTTCGGCGACTGCGGCGTGTCGTGCTCGTCGAAATCGCGGCCGGCGACGAGCGGCGTCGCCATCGCGGCGAAGTAGCCCGGGCCGACGTCGTTGAAGTTGACCATGCCTTCCTGCTGCCGGCCGTCGATGAAGACGCGGTTGTTCCAGAAGTTGCCGCCGACGGGCGTCGTGTACGCTTTCGCCGCGGCGTCCACGCCCGGAATCGCGCGCAGCCGATCCAGCAGCTGCCGGCTGAACTCGGGCATCGCCGCCGGCGCGAGGCCGCTCTTGCGGTAGTCGAGGCCTGCCACCACGACGCCGTCCTGGCGGAAGCCGGGATCGAGATGAGTCAGGTTCCGCAGCGTGCGGACGAACAACAAGGCGACCATGACGAGCACGAGCGAGAGCGCGACCTGGAGCACGACGAGGACGCGCCGGAGGCCGAACCGCTCGCGGCTGTCCGACATCCCGCGGCTGCCCGCCTTCATCGTCGACTGGAGCGAGGCGCGCGTGGCGCGGATGGCGGGTGCCAGCCCGAAGCCGAGGCACGCGGCGGCAGCGACCGCCGCGGTGAACCCGAAGACGCGCCATCCCGGCTTCAGGTCGACGAACACGCGCGTGCCGCCGTCGTTCAGGAACGACACGAGGAAGCCGCTGAACCAGCCCGCGATGAGCAGGCCCCCGGCGGCGCCGGCCGCCGCGATCAGCAGGCTCTCGGACAGCATCTGGCGGACGATGCGCCGGCGCGACGCGCCGATGGC
>DATNCQ010000088.1:0-16017 GCA_035571515.1 Vicinamibacterales bacterium | reverse complement strand
GCGCAGCCCTTCAGGGCTGCCCCGGGTCGGCGGCGGGCGGGCAGGCCTAAAGGCCTGCGCTACGCGAGGCGACGAGGTTACAACGTCACCCCGCCGGCTTGATCTCCACCTGGCTGAAGTGGACGGTGGCCATGCCGGCGCCGCCGTTGCGCAGCCCGAGCACGCCGACGTAGATCGTCGACGGCATCTCCACCGTTTGCGGGGTGTGGACGCGCTGCCATTGCACGCCGTCGGCCGACATCGATGCGGTGATCTCCTGCCCGCGCCGCGTCAAGCGGATCCAGCGCGGCAGCGTCACGGCGCCGGCTGATGGTCCGTCGCTGGCGGTCACGCCGCCCGCGGCCGTTCGACGCCGGAATTTCGCCTTGCCATCGGTCGTGACCGCGAGCGACGCGTGCGGTGACCCGGCATCGAGCGATTCGCGCATCGTGATCGCCGCCAGCCCAAAGCTGGCGCCGGCGGGCGCCGTGAGACCGTCGACCAACGCCGTCAGCTCGCCGTCGCCGGTCCAGGGCGTGTAGGCGAAGTGAAACGCGTCCGCCGTCGACCAGAGATCGGCGCCGGTGGCTTCGAGCGCAAACGCGCCGCCGGACGCCGTCGTCGTCCCGACCGCGCTGACCGCGCCGATGTCGGCGATCCGCCAGCCGTCGGGCGCGCGTCCCAACCCGATGTGGTCGAAGGCCGCGCGCGCGAGGCCGCTTCCGCCGTTCCGGAACACCAGCACTCCGACATCCACGGTCGACGGCATGGCGACCGTGGTCGGGCCAAATACCGGCTTCCACGCAACGCCGTCTGCGGAGAATGACGCGGTGAACATGCCGCCGCGCCGCGAGAGCTTCAGCCAGGCCGGCGCGTACGCCGTCCCTGACGACGGGCCGTCGCTCAGCGTGGCGGCGTCGGCCGCGGTGCGCCGCCTGAACTTGACCTTGCCGTCGCTGCCGAGGAGCAACGACGCATGCCGCGCGCCGGGCGCCGCCGACTCGCGGAACATCAGTCCGGCCATCGCGAAACGCGCGTCGGCCGGACGCGCCAGCGACGCCACGCGCGCGACGATCTCGCCGTCGCCGGTCCATGCGCGATGCGCGAAGTAGAAATCGTCGGCCGTGCCGTAGACGTCGTCACCGGCGCCCTCGACGGTGAGGGTGCCCGCGCCAAAGCTCGATCGCCCGGCGTCGCTATCGCCGATCGATCCGCCGACCCAGGCGGCGCCCGCACCGCCGTTGGCGACGGTCGTGGCGACTGATTTGCGCGTGATGTTGCCCGCTCGATCGCGAGCCTCGATGGTTACCGTGTGGCCGGCATCGACGCTGGCCGTCGTGTCCCATGGGATTTCGAATGGTGGTGCCGTCACGACGCCGAGCGTCGTGCCGTCAACCATGAAGCGCACCGACGCCAGCTCCACATCGTCGGTGGCCGATGCGCGCACCTTGACGGTGCCGGCGACGACGGCGCCGGACGCCGGCGCGACGATCGAAACCGCGGGCGCAACCGAATCGCCGAGCGGCAGCGAGAACAGCAACAGGTTGCGGCCGGTCGGCGCCATGTTCGACAACGCGCCCGACGTGGCGGTGGCGAGGAGAGCGGCGCGCACGTCCGCCGGAGTCGCGGCCGGGTGGCGCTGGAGGTAGAGCGCGGCCGCGCCGGCCACGTGCGGCGCCGCCATCGACGTGCCCCACATCGAGATCGTGCTGGTGTCGTCGTCGTTCGAGGCCGACTCGATGCTGGCGCCGGGCGCGAACAGCGCGACGCAGTCGCCGAAGTTGGAATCGGCGGCGCGCTCGTCGAATTGCGTCGCGTTGCCGACCGTGATCGAGCCTGCCGCGGCGCCGGGAATCGACTGGCAGGCGTCAGCGTTGGCGTTGCCCGCGGCGCCGACGAAGGTCACGCCGGCGGCAACCGCGCGGTCGATCGCGTCGATCGCCGCGGTCACGTAACCGCCGCCGATGCTGGCGTTGATCACCGCCGGTTTCCGATGGTTGGCGATCACCCAGTCGATGGCGTCGATGTAGCCCGACCAGGTGCCGCTGCCGCCGCAGCCGAGCGCCTTCACCGAATAGAGGGTGACGCCGCTGGCGACGCCGAGATCGGCGCCGCCGACGATGCCGGCGACGTGCGTGCCATGGCCGGCGCAGTCCTGGTCGGGCGGCACACCGTCGCCGACGGCGTTGTAGGCGCCGAACGCGCGCCCTTGAAACGTCTGGTGGGTGACCCTGATCCCGCTGTCGACGATGTAGAGATTGACGCCGGCGCCGTCGCTGGCGTAGCGATACGACCGATCGAGCGGGAGCTGGCGTTGATCGATCCGGTCGATGCCCCACGGCGCCACCGGCGTCCGCGTCGACACACCGCTGCCGGTCGTGACGCCGTCTTCCTCGACGTACTCGACGCGCGGGTCGTTGGCGAGCGCCTGCGCGGCCGCGTCGGGCAGCTCGATGACGAAGCCGCTCAGCGCATGGCGGTAGGTGCGCCGAAGCCGCCCCCGATGGATCAACGCGCTTTCGAACCCGACCGCTTCGGGATCGTCGCCCGTCCGCAGCTTGACGATATAGCGGCCGGCGATGGCGTCGCGGACGCGCCGCACCTTGCCGCCGCGACCGCGCTCCTGCGCGTGCGGCACCGACGCGGCGACGACCAACGAGAGACACACGACGAACAGGAAGGCGCGGCGACTCACGTGACCTCCGAGGGCGCGCGCAGCGGTATCGCTCGCCCTGCAACGCTCGATTACGGTCCGGGTGGGAACGGCGCGCGAAGAACTCGCGCGGCATCAATCCTAGTGGCGCGTTCTGGATTTCTCAAGCTGAAGCGCGATACGGTTGAGGCGTGGCGTCACCTCTTCCGCTGCCGGAGCTCTCTGTGGCGCTGACGATCGCGCTGACCGTGCTTGGGATGCGCGCGGCGCGGAGATTCCGGCGAGGGTCGTCGTCCGAGTCTCACGCGCTCCGCGCCCGCGAGACTGCCGCCGCCGCCGATCGTGAGAGCGCGCGCTTGATCGCCGCGTGCGTCGTCTACGCGATCGTCGGCCTCCCGCTGATCCTCCGCATCGTGCCGCCGAATGGCGTGTACGGGTTCCGGGTCGCAGGAACCGGCAACGCCGCAATGTGGTATCCCGCGAACGCGTTCCTGGGATGGGCGCTCGTCGCGGCGGCGGTTTGTGCCGCAGTCCTGCTCATCACGCTGCCGGCGAGAATCAAGCCGTGGGTGATGCGGCTGGCCTTCTTCGCGCCGCTGTGCGGCGCGCTCATTGCCTCGTGGCTGTATCTCCAGGCACTGCTCGACCCATCGCGCGTGTGATGCGGCTCTCGACCTCGACCGTCGTTGACCGACGCGACGCTCGCGGAAGAAGAGCCCGAGGTCTGGCAGTTCCAGGGCGAACTCAGCGTGAGGGCGCCTTGCAGACGAAGTTGGCCGCTTCATCTGTACTCCCGGCTCCCTTGTAGGTCGCGAGCTGCGGATATGGACAGAGCGGCCGTGTCCGATCGACGACGCCGTTGGTCGCGTGCGACGCGATGAGGGCGTCCGGCGGCTCGCCGTGCTCGACCCACTGTTCGAGGGCGCCGATGGTGTCGAAGGTGTTCGGCCCGTCGCCGCCGCCGCAGTGGCCCATCCCGGGCGCCATGAACAGCCGCACCGCACCGGTGGTTGCCGGCTCGCCGCCGAGGGCCTTCACCACGCTGTTGTAGTAGTCGATGCTCGTCCCCGGGCCCACGAGCTGATCGGCCCAGCCGTGGTACATGAGCAGCTTGCCGCCGCGCCGCGTGAAGGGCCTGATGTCCGGCTCGATGGCGTTGATCGTCCCGCGATCGACCTCGTCGGCAATCGGCAGGTCGCGATCGAGATTGAACGTCCGCCAATCCCAGTTCGGATCCTTGAACACGACGAACCGGTACTGATCGATCGCCAGCGACGTTGGTTCTGGCCCGCCAACGAGCGCGGCCCAGCCAAGCTCGGTTCCCGGCGCGAAACCCGGAAACACCTGATCGCCGCGACTGGTTCGCGCCGGGCTCATGATCGTTCTGGCGGTTTCGACCTGCCGCGCCGTCAGGCACTCCGGACCATCGGCGCCCTTGCAGACAAGAACGTGTGGATCGAAGTGGCAGCGCGGCGGATCGCTGATCAACCCGTCCTTGACGCCGTCGAGGGCGTCACAGGCAGCGACGACGGCGTTGTGAATAGCCGGATATTTGCTCCTCGGGATCGAGGCCGCCGGATCTTTCAGCGCCGCCTGTCCGATCGAAAGCTGCCACGCGTTCAGGCGTGTTCTCGGATTGGCCTGTGCGCCGGCGATCACACCATCGAAGTCGTCCGGGTAGCGCTGCACTTCGGCGAGACCCTGGCGGCCGCCGGTCGAGCAGCCGTTCCAATAGGCATACCGGGGAGCGCTGCCGTAGAAGGCCTGGACAATCGCCTTGGCCTTGACGGTCATCTCGTGCACGGCGCGATAGGCGAAGTCGATGAACTTCTCGGGATGGCCGAGCGCAAACGAACCGCCGGCGCTTGCATGTCCGGTGTCGGTCGACGAGGTGGCGTAGCCGCGCCGCAGCGCCTCCGCCATCGCCGGGTAGCTGATCGTCCCGGCCCATCCGCCGTTGCCGACCGCCTGGAACTTGCCATTCCAGCCCGACGCCGGCAGCCAGACCTCGATCTTGATGTCGGAGTCCGCGGATGGCGCGAGCGTCGCGGCGACGCGGCAGAACGGAACGGGATTGCTGAACGCCTGCTCGGCGTTGCTGCGTCCGATGGCGGGGCGCGAAAATGCCCCGGCCGGCACGACCTTGGCCATCGTGATCGTTGTCTGCGGCAGCGTCAGCGACGCCAGGCGCTCACACGAGGCCGTGGTGTCGAGAGTCTGACCGTTCACC
This sequence comes from Vicinamibacterales bacterium, assembly GCA_035571515.1. Classification (GTDB taxonomy): domain Bacteria; phylum Acidobacteriota; class Vicinamibacteria; order Vicinamibacterales; family UBA2999; genus Gp6-AA40. The sequence goes on along the minus strand of DATNCQ010000088.1, from coordinate 11,155 downwards.
GAGGCAGCGAGCAGAAGCGCACCGACGCCGCAGACGAGGATTTTCATCGACAGCTCCTTGCACCACGAAGACGGCCCGCGCAGCATGACGCCTATTCGGCATCCACGGCGATACCCCCTTGACGGTTACGAGGCCTTTCGCGCCTGTCGCTGCATCGCTTGATGAAGATCCCAATCCGCCTGCAGCCGCAGCCACAGCTGCGGCGAGGTCTTCAAGAAGCGGCCAAGTCGGAGCGCAGTATCCGCGGTGATGCTCCGTTTCCCGAGGACGATCTCGTTGAGACGGTTCAACGAGATGTCGAGTCGACGCGCCGCTTCGATCTGACTGACCCCGAGCGGCTTCAGATACTCCTCGAGCAGCACCTCGCCGGGGGCAATCGCCGGACCCAGCCAGTTCGGATCCCTAGTGATGGTCTTCGACCGAGACTTCGTAGGCATGTCCGTTTTCCCACCTGAAGGTGACCCGATACCGATCATTGACGCGCATACTGTGCCGGCCCGCCTGATCGCCTTTGAGCAATTCGAGACGGTTACCTGCGGGAACCGTCAGATCATCGATCCGCGCCGCGGCATCGAGTAGTTTCAGCTTCCGTTGAACGATGCGCCAGATCTCACGAGGAAGTCGCCGCGCGGCTCGGCTGTTTCGCTCGCGAAACAGATCGGCCGTTGCCTGATCGCGGAAGGATTGAATCAACCGTCCTCCACGTTACACGAGTAGTATGTAATAGTCAAAGTTGACCGGCCAAATTCGTGCACGCCGATGGTGGCTCGAGCTCGAACCCGACGGCCGCTGTAGCTTCTGTAGGGCACAGACTCTAAAATGCCGGCATTCCGTAAGTGCCGAAGGCAACGCCACGCAGCTGTCGTGACACAGAAAAATTCAGGGGGAATCATGTTCCGTTGCGCGTGGGTCGTTGGCGCCGTGTGTCTCGTGTCGGCTGCCGTTCTCGCCGGCCAGACGAAGAACGTTCCGCGCCCGCCGGCGCTGCCGCCAGGCCAGGCACCGCCCGGGGAGAGCGCCGCACCCGACGGCTACCAGCCGTTGCCCCAGTGGCTCGGTCAGACGCGCGCGCCGGCGCCGGCGAAAACGGAAGCGTTCACGGCGCAGACGTTCGCCGAGGGCATGAACGGCGCGGCATTCCAGTTCCTGCCCGACGGCCGCATTCTCCTGGCAGAGCGCAACGGCCGCATCCGCATCGTCGGCAAGGACGGCAAGCTGTCGGAACCGCTCGCGGGCATGCCGCCGGACATGTACACCACCGGCCAAAGCCTCTTCAGCGTGGAACCGGACAGGGCCTTCGCGAGCGACCGCACCATCTACTTCACCTATGCGGTGCTGCCGGCAGGAGCCGATCCGACGAAGCAGCGCTCGCCTGCGCACGTGCATGTCGCACGCGCCCGGATCTCGGCGGACGAGACACGCCTCGAAAGCGTGACGGATCTGCTCGATGCCGAGGGCACCGGCGGGAGGGTGGTTCAAGCCAGCGACGGGACGCTGCTGGTGGAAACCACGGTGCCCGCCGGTCTCGGAATCCTGTCGTCAGAGTGGATGCAGCCGCAGCAACTCGACAGCCTGATGGGCAAGGTGCTCCGCATCAACACCGACGGCAGCGTTCCCAAAGACAACCCGTTCGTCGCAAAGCCTGGCGAGCGGCCGGAGATTTTTGCTCTTGGCTTCCGCGACCCTCAGGGCATGGCCATCCATCCGAAGACCGGGAGGCTCTGGACCAGCGAGCACGGTCCACGGGGAGGCGATGAGATCAACGAAGTCCAAAAGGGGAAGAACTACGGGTTCCCCGTCATCGGCTACGGACGCGACTACAACGGGAAGCCGATCAACGGCGACAAGACCGTCCAGGCCGGCCTGGAGCAGCCGGTGTATTACTGGACCCCCGACATCGCACCAGCGGGCATCGCGTTCTACACCGGCAAGATGTTCCCCGCGTGGAACGGGAACCTGTTCGTCGCGTCGCTCCTCGGTCGGTACCTGGTGCGCCTCGTGCTCGACGGCAGCCGCGTCGTCGCGGAGGAGCGGCTGCTGGCGGATCTGAACGCGCGCATTCGCGGCGTCCACGAGGGGCCCGACGGCTCGTTGTACGTGCTCACGGACGGCGCGAATGGCAAGATTCTCCGCCTCGTGAGGAAAAGCTGACAAGGACGTCAGCCGATCGACCGATCGCGCTGCTAACGAAAAACGGCGTTCACCGCTTTCCTCAGCGCGTTGTAGGGAAGGAGAATCGGGCGAAAACGCGACGGGTTGTCTGATGTCACCTCATTGCCAATCGCGAACGTCATCTCGATCTTCAGCGCGACCGGAACGGGCGCGCCGTCTTTCAGCCCCGGCTCGAAGCGCCACGCCCTGGCCGTTCTGACCGCTTCGGCGTCGAGTCCATGGATGCGATCGAGCGAGCGGACGACGCGAACGTCCTGCACGATGCCGTCGGCGCCGACGATGGCCTCGAGCAGGACGACCCCGTGAACGCCCGCGCGCATCGCCTCGATCGGGTAGTCCGGCGCATTCTGCCGGACGACGCGCGGGAACGTCACGCCGTCGTCGCCGGCCCGGTAGACGCCAGAAGGCAGGGACTGAGCACCGGCGGGTCGCCCGGCGGCCAATAGGAGAGCAGGAATAACAAGGAGCAGCGGCGAGAGACGCCAACGCGTCGGAGCGTGCGAGATAGTCATACCTGTTGTGACGCGTCGGAGCTGAACTTGGTTCGGAGGAGCTCATACTGGTCAGGTGACTGCCCCCACAGGTGCCAGGCGGTTCGCGACGACGCACTGGAGCCTCGTGATGACGGCCGGCGGCCCGCGGACGCCCGCGTCCCACGACGCAATGGGCACGCTGTGCCAGATCTACTGGTATCCGCTGTACGCCTACGTCCGGCGCTTCGGTCACAGCGTCGAGGCGTCCGAAGATCTGGTGCAGGCGTTTTTCGTGCGCATCCTCGAGAAGGACACGTTGCAGCACGCCGATCCCGAGCGCGGCAGGTTTCGATCGTTCCTCCTGGCCTCGCTCAAGCACTTCATGGCCAACGAATACAACCGGGCGCGAGCGGCGAAGCGCGGCGGAGGCGAACCGATTGCATCGATCGATGTCTCGGGCGCGGAAGGGCGCTACGCCCTCGAGCCGCGCGATGAGGCGACCCCTGAACGGTTGTTCGAGCGCCAGTGGGCTCTGACGATCCTCTTGCGGGTGCAGGCGCGGCTGCGGAGCGTGTCGATCCGCTCGGGGAAAGCGCAGCTCTTCGAGCGATTGAAGGACTTCGTCACCGGCGAAGAAACCGACATCCCCTATCGCGAGGCGGGCGAATCCCTGGGCATGTCCGACGGCGCCGTGCGCGTCGCCATCCATCGACTGCGGCGGCGGTTCAGGGAGCTGCTGCGCGACGAGATCGAACAGACCGTCGCCGACCCCGCCGAAGTGGACGACGAGATTCGATTCATGCTCGCGACCCTGGCTACTGCTGGAGGATCGCGGCGCTGAGGCTCGCGAAGACCACCATCCGGTTCGAGCTACCGCCCGCGAGCGAGGCTCTCGGCAGGGCCACGCCGGCGCTGACGACCGCTCCTCGCCAGACCGTCATCATCTGCGCCGCTGCGCCGAATTCCGCGGTCGCATTCCCCTTGAGATAGCTGCCGCGCACACCGACTTCCCACGGACCTCGCAGGCGAAGATCGAGCGCTCCGCCGACGGTCGCGGCACGATCGAGCCGGAACTCCGCGTAGCGGTAGCCAACGACGAGATCGGACGGCGTCAGGTCCCAGGACCCGCCGATCACAAAGGCGCTGACGGTGTTCAGCGATTGCCCCGCAAACGCTGCGCCTCGGCCCGACAGCATCAGTGGACCGACACGCTTTCCGACGCCAACCCCCGCTTGAAACCGCGACCAGGAATGCGCGCCGGCCAGGAATTGCGCGGCGCCGCCGGCTTTGACGCCTTCCCAACGGGATGCGAACCGCTCCTCAGAGGAAACGTGGATGTAGGTCTGCGCGATCTCAACGCCGGCAAACGGTCGCTTCCAGTAGGCGAGCAGCTCGGAATCGAGGTCCGCCACAGGAGAGTAGACGGCCAGCAGACGATAGGCGCCGATCCACCGTGGACGATGCGCGACCTCGAGGCCGCCGCCAAGCTCCACCGAGGACGCGTTGAATTCCGCAGCCGAATCGCGCCGGCCATCACGATAGATGTAGCGGCCCGAGTACGCGTTGATCGGCGTGACGCGCGCGAACCACTGCCGCTTGCGGTTCATGTCGAGCGCGGTCCTGCGCTCGGCGCTCAGCGTCCACCCGGTCACTCCCAGGCTCCACTCGTGTCCCTCGTCGTCGGTCGACACCACCAGGAGGACGGGCACGACGAGCCGGGCCGACTCGTAGTTCACGCTGGCGAACCACAGGCGCGAATCGGCGCGGACCGCGCCGGCATGACAGAGGAGCAGCACGCATGCGAGCCGGAGACGCCGCATCATCGCCCCAGCTCCGCGGCGATGCGCCGGCCCTGATAGCGCGCGAGCGTCATGATCGACAGCATCGGGTTGGCGCCGCAGGACTCGGGAAACACCGAGCTGTCGCACACGACGAGGTCGCGGACGTGGTGAGAGCGCCCGCGCGAGTCGACCACGGAGGTGGCGGGATCCTCGCCCATCTTCAGAGTCGCTTGGCAATGCGACGATGAGAGGGTCGTCTGGTGCGGTGCGAAGGTGAGGCTGGCACAGTGGATGGCTTCCTCGGCGCGGCGAAAGCGAGGGGTCGGCAGCGGTCCAATCGTCTCCGATGACGGGAGCAACACCTCGCGCGCGCCCGCCGCGAACATGATCTCGACCCCGGTGCGCGCGGCGAATCGCAACCGGTCGCGGTCGCCCTCCGACAGCTGGTAGAGAATGCGGCGCTGTCCGGTGGGCGGATGCCATTCGACCCGATTGGCGCGGCTCGCCGTATCGACGAGCATCACGCCGAAACCGGCGATCCGCGGGTACTGACGCATCAAGTCGAAGTGATCGCCGCCGACGAACGGCAGGACGACCGACCCGTAGACCGGATGGCCGAACAGGCACTCGTAATAGAAACCGTGGCTCGAGTAGAAATGATCGCTGTAGATGGAGCCGGTGATCCCGCGATAGTTGGTCAGCGGCGCGTCCATGATCCCGACAATCGGGAGGCCAGGATGGAGGATGAGGCCGCGGCCAACCACCCCGTGCGGATCGGGATGGCCGGAGCGCTGCAGCAGGACTGGTGATTCGATCGAGCCGGCGCAGACGATCACGAGCTGCGCGCGAATCTGCAGGTCGCCCGGCTCGATGCTGTTCGGCTGCGACCCCGCTTCGGTCTCTCGCACGTGAGCATGCGCGCCGACTGCCTGCAGCCCGCCGGCGCGTCGTTCGAAATCCAGCCGTTGCACGTCGCAGTGGTGGATCAGGCGCACGCCCCGGCCGATGGCGTCTGGCACATACGTGACGAGCGTGCCCTGCTTGCGATCGTACGCGCACCCTTCCGTGCAGAACCCGCAACCAAGGCAGTCGCGCATGTTGAGCGAGAAACGTTTCGACGACAGGCCGAGCGCGCGGCAGCCGCGTTCGAGGAGCCGGTTGTTGTCGTTGACCGCCGCGTCGGACACCTCTTCGACATGGAGTCGGGCTCGCACCTCGGCGAGACACGACGCCATGTTGAGGCCGGCGACGCCGTAATCGTCGGCGGAGCGATCGAACGAGAATCCTGTCAGGCCCCGCTCCCGCTTCCATCGATCCCAGACGGCGGCGACCGGGTCGAACGCCAGCGCATAGTTCACGGTGGTGCCGCCGCCGACGCATTCGCCGCCGCGGATCGGCACGGCGCCGTCGGTGGTGGAGCGCGCGCCGCGATCGGCGTACAACACGTTCATGTCCCATTCGCGCTGGTTGAAGAACGCGCTCGTGTAATGGCCCCCCTTTTCAACCAGGATGATGCGCCGGCTCGTCAGCTCGCTGAGCGTCGCGGCGAGCACGCCTCCCGCGGCGCCCGATCCGACGATGAGGATGTCGCAGTCAAGGCGCATCAGGCGCTCACGTTCGTCGGCGCGGCAGCAGTGGTCCGTCGTATCCGATGGCGGGCCACACGGCCTCCATCGAGTACGCGGAAATCATGACCAGGGCCCGCGCCGACGCATAGAACTGCTGTTTGAGGAGAAACCCGCTGCGTCGCCACAGGTCGAGGTAGGCCCGCTGATCTTCCAGCCGAAGCGTGCTGAAACGGGGCGCGCCATCGCCCAGCGACCGCGCGAAGGCGTCGGCCAGCTCGCGATCCTGCCGGCGCAGCGCGGCCATCAGTGCGGCGGCGTCGAGGCCCCGCTCGCGCGCGTCACGCGCCGTCAGCTCGGCATCCACCGGCGCGAGCTCGGCGAAGAGATCGGTCTGTTCGAAAATAACCAGGGTTTTCTGCAGCGCCAGAAACCGCGGATCCCGTTCGAGCTCGAACAGGCGCAGCAGGCGCGCTTCCACCTGCGCCGGCGTCACCGGGAAATCGCTGCGCTCGGCCGGCAGGACGGCGCGCACGATCCCGGTCAGAACGGCCTGGTATCCGGTAAAGGGCGGATCGGACAACAGCGCGTACGCCGATCGCATCCGCGGCGACACGTGGCCGCATCCCGCCAGCGAGAGGACCAGTGCCGAGCAGGCGCTCAGGAAGGCCCGTCGGCTCGGGCCGGCTGCCCGATCCGGATCAGGATGCGCGATGGGCACGCCCGGCCACCGTGGCTGATGGAACAGCCGAAAGCCGGACGCACCGCAGAAGATCCGCAAACCGTGGATCCGCGCGCAGCGGATCGAGGTGCGGCTCTACGTTCACGTAGTCGAGGTAGGCGGAGTGTTCCAGACAGCTGCGTTCGAGCTGCTTGAAGGCTTCGTCCTTCAGACCGAGGCCAATGTAAACGGTCGCCGACGCATACGGCGGAATGTAGCGGCGTTTCGAGAGCGCGTCGAGGTCGGCGATCACGCGATCTGCGGATGTCCGGTCGCCGTTGAGCGCGCTCACGTACCCGAAGACCGAGAGCCACGGCCCCGGCGGCGCCGGCGACTGACGAAGCTGGGTCAGCGCCTGGTCGAGCATGCCCTTCTGGGCATACGCCATCGCCAGCAGCTGGCCGGCGATGAACGCGCGTGAATCGAGCTGCAGCGTTTTCTCGAAGAGGGCGATCGCCTTGTCGTAATCGCGCGCGAAGTAGAAGTGCCGTCCCATGTTGAGGCTGATCAGCGCCGATAGCGGGTCGAGCGCCTGCGCCTGCTCGAGTTCGGCGAGCGCCTCGTCGAATCGCCGCTCGGTCCAGAGATAGCTGGCCAGCCACTGGTGGCCGGTGGCGTAGTTGGGATTCAGCGTCACCGATCGCCGGTGCTCGCGCTCGGCGCCCGGCCGATCGAATTCGTAGCGCAGCACGAATCCCATCGCGGCGTGCGCTTCCGACAGCTGGTCGTCGAGCTCGAGGGCGCGGATCGCCGCCGCCTTGGCTTTGGGGATCGCGTCGGCGGGCGGCAGGACGTCGTAGCCAACCGACCCGAGGACGTTGTAGGCGTCGGCCAGGCCCGCGTAGGCGAGGGCGTACTCGTGATCGACGTTGATCGCCTGCTTGAAGTACTCGAGGCTGCGCATCAAGTCCTGGGGCATGCGCTTGTTCCAGTAATAGCGCCCCTTCAAATACAACTCGTAGGCGGCGGTGCTCTCGGTGAACCGCTTCGCGACCCGCGCTTCGGCCCCGCCGGTCAGCGTCAGGCGAAGGTTCTCGGAAATTTCCTTTGCGATGTCGTCCTGAATGGCAAAAATTCCCGAGACCGGGCGGCGATATTGATCGCCCCAGATCTGGTGGTTGTCGCGGCCGTCGATCATTTCAACGCTCACCGAGAGCGTGTCGCCGTGGCGTCCAACCTTGCCCACCAGCACGGCCTTGACATCGAGTTCGCCGGCGACCGCGCGCGCGTCGACTGGATGGCCCTTGTAGCGTCCGACCGAGGCGCTGGACATCACCCGCACATCGGGGACCTGCGACAGCGCGCTGATCAGCGACTCGGCGATGCCGTCGCTGAGGTATTCCAGCTCCGGGTCGCCACTGACGTTCACCAGCGGAAGGATCGCAATCGCATCAATCGGCTTCGGCCTGGCGATCCAGACGACCGGCGCGGCGCACAGCAGCGCGAGCGCGGCGGTGCCAAGCCAGAGGCGCGTCCGCGGTCGCATTCGCCGTCCGGGGACAGCGGCCGCAGCGCCCGGCGTCGACGCCGGCGCCGCAATCCATTTCAATTCGCTCAAGAGATCGCGCGCCGTCTGCCACCGCTCGTCGGCTTTTTTCGCCAGGCACTTGGCGATGACGTGATCCAGTGCGGGCGGGACATCGTCGCGCAGCTCCGACGGGGCCGGCGGCGTCGAGTCCAGCACGGCGGCGACGATTCGCGCCAGGTTCGGACCCTCGAACGCCGGCCGGCCGGAGACCATCTCGAATAACACCGCGCCAAAGGCGAAGAGATCGGACGCCGGGTCGGCTTCCTTGCCCTCGAGCAGTTCGGGCGCGATGTACGCGACGGTTCCAACCAGCGTGCCTTCCGCGGTCAACGACGCGGGATCCTCGATCGGCAGCGACGGATCGCCCGAGGTTGCCGGCACGAGGCCGGTGAGACAGGCTTTCGCCAGACCGAAGTCGAGCAACTTCGCGCCGCCGGCGGTGAGCATGATGTTGGCGGGCTTGACGTCGCGGTGGACCACGCCCTGGCGATGGGCCTGGTCGAGGGCATCGGCGATCTCGATCGCGAACCGCAGCGCGTCCTTCAAGGGCAGCGGTTGCTCGCGATAGCGGCGGAGCCGGGCGGCCAGCGTTTCGCCCTCGAGATACTCCATCACGAGGTAGTCGACGCCGCCCTGCCGGCCGACATCGTAGATCGTGCAGATGTGCGGGTGATTCAGGCTGGAGATCGTCAGCGCTTCCCGGCGAAACCGTTCGCGCCGCGTGGCATCTTCCGGCGCGTCGAGGAGCACTTTGATGGCGACGGTGCGATTCAGGCGACGGTCAATCGCCCGATAGACCTCCCCCATTCCGCCGACGCCAATCCGTGCGCGAATTTCGTACGGGCCGACGGCGCTCCCCTCGCCAAAGGTCATTCATACATCCGTGGGCATTATAGGGGCTCCGGCCGACGTGACCGGGCAGGTTATTCCCGCCAAATCCAGAGAGCTGTAACGTTCCGGGCGAGGCCCGTTAGAACCCGCCAACGCAGTTGATAAGGCGTTATTGGAGGGTAGAGCGATGAAAAGCGTGAAGCGGATGTGGGCCTTGCTGGTCGTCCTGGCCGTGGTTTTCTGCGCGGCCCCGGCCGCCGCTCAGGATCGCCGGGAGTCGGGCGAAGCGGACGGCAGCTATCCGGGTCGGATCCTCGCGGCGGATGCGACGCGATATCTCGCCTTGGGGGACAGCCTCGCGGCGGGCTACCTGGCTGTACCGGTCACGAAGGGATACGTCTACAGGCTCTACGACAACGCAGCATTCGATGCGATAGACCACACGCTCTTCGCCAACGCCGCGATGCCGGGTGCGACCAGCAGCGACGTGCTCCGGTACCAGCTGCCTCAGGCGCTGATCCGCCCGGCGAACGGCGGGTTCACCCCGCAGTACGTCACCCTGACGGTCGGCGGGAACGATCTGCTGGCGATCCTGCACTACATCCAGACGAACCCGGATCCCTCGACGATCGTGCCGTTCGCGACCCAGGTGATCACCGAGTACGGGCGCAACCTCGGCGGGATCCTGTTTCAGCTCCGCACCGGACTTCCGGGCGCAAAGATATTCGTCGCGAATCAGTACGCGCTGCCCGAAATCGAAGCGCTCGTGCCGCTGGCGGGGCCGATGATTGCCTTCTTCAACCAGGTCGTCGACCAGGTCGCGGCGCAGTTCCCGACCAACGTCTATGTCGTCGACGTGCACGGCGCGTTTCTCGGCCGGAGCGGGCTGCTGCTGGGCGAGCTGCCCGGCGTGTCCCCGCTCGAGACGCATCCGACGAACAAGGGGTATAAGGTGATGGCGAATGCGTTCGCCGCGGTGATCGCAGCCCGGAAGTAGGCGTGGGAACGGAGCGAGAGCTGCGCTTGTCACGCACGCCGGAGTCGGCTACCGTGACACGATCCATCGGCTTCAGGAGGATTTGCGATGCGTGCTCCAAGTCTCGTCGCCATCGTCGGCGCCCTGGCCGTCACCATAGCGGTCCCAACCGCTGCGGGCCAGGCTGGCAAGTGGACGCCGCCGCGCACGCCCGACGGCAAGCCGGACCTCCAGGGCACATTCACGTTCGCCACCATCACGCCGCTGCAGCGGCCCGATGCGCTCGCCGACAAGGAAATCCTCACGCCTGAGGAGGCGGCCGCATTCGAGACGAGCGAGAACATCCGCCTGAATCGTGACTTGTATGATCCGGAGAAGGGCCAGCCGAGTGCCGGATACCCGCCGCGATCGCAGGGCGGCGTCCTTTCCTACAACGATTTCTGGTACGAGCGCGGCGACAAGCTGACACGAGACCGGCGCTCGTCACTCATCACCGATCCCCCCGATGGCCGCATTCCGTTCACGGCGGAGGCGCGCGCGCGGGCCGCGGAGCGGGCCGCGAGGAACAACGCGGGCATCTTCGACGATCCCGAGGCGCTCAGCCTCGTCGACCGCTGCATTCTCGGCTTCAACGCCGGCCCGCCGATGGTTTCCGGCACCTACAACAACAACCTGCAAATCGTCCAGGCACCCGGCTACGTCGTCATCTTCAACGAGATGGTTCACAACGCGCGCATCATCCCGACCGACGGCCGCGCGCACGGCTCAATCCCGCGGTGGACCGGCGACTCAATCGGTCGCTGGGAGGGCGATGCGCTCGTCATCGAGACCCTCAATTTCAAGCGTGAGACCAGCCTGCAAGGTTCGACCGCGCAGACGAAGGTGGTGGAGCGTTTGACGAGAGTCGATCCGGACACGATCGAGTACAAGTTCACCGTCTCGGATCCCACGGCGTACACACGACCCTGGACGGCCGTGATGCCGCTGCGGGCGATCAACGATCTACTGTTCGAGTACGCGTGCCACGAGGCGAACTACGGGATGGAAGGCATCCTTCGGGGCGCGCGGTTCAGGGACAAACAGGCCGCGAAGCCGTAGACGCCCGCAT
>DATNCQ010000087.1:0-5326 GCA_035571515.1 Vicinamibacterales bacterium | reverse complement strand
GATTCGGGAGCACCCCTCACGTCGACGGCCTTGGGCAGCGCGCGGCCATCCATCCAGATCTCGCGCCAGAGGCGGTTCTGCTCATACGCGATGAGGATGCGGTTGGGCGCGGAGCCGAAGAGCACTCCCCCCCGGTTCGTGATCGCGTACGTGAGCACGTTGCGTGGGAAGCCGAGTGGATCGCAGGTGATGGCCGGGTCGTTCGACGCTCCGGGAGGGCCGTCCGCGCTGCTCCCGAGATTGGTGGCGAGGTTGTACGCCTTGCGTTGCTTGAAGATCGCCTCGCCCGCGGGCGTCATTGGCGGTGCCGGATCAGGCTTGTTGCTGGTGCCCGGTCCGACCCACGCTCCGGTCAGATCCCGTTTCGGCGCCGGGCCTGGCGGATTCGGCATCTTCGGGATGCCCTCCGACACGAATCCCTCGCCGCTGATGCGCTGGCGGCCTTGAGCAGCCGGGCCCGCGCCGTGCGCGACGAGCAGCGCCAGCACCGCGGCCGTTGAAGCCAGGATCGAGTTGCGCACGGTCTGCCTCCTGGTTACGTCGTTTTGAGACCCGTGGAGACTGGAGTCGGACAGGACACCCGGGAAAACGCTGCATGATACGCCATTCCTGCCGCTGCACAGCGCGTCACGGCGGCGAATGTTCGGCTGCATCCGCGCCGGGCGCGGCGCTACAATTCGCCCACGCGGAGGACGAGAGCATGGCGTTCGACCTGGTCATCAACGGGAGCCGGCACCGTGTCGATGCGGATCCGCAGACGCCGCTGCTGTGGGTCATACGGGATCACGTCGGCCTGACAGGCACGAAATTCAGCTGCGGCATCGGGCAGTGCGGTGCCTGCACCGTGCACGTCGACGGCCGCGCCGTCCGCTCGTGCAGCATTCCCGCGGCGACGGCCATCGGCAAGCCTGTCGTGACCATCGAAGGCGTCTCGCCGGACGGCACGCACCCCATTCAGGTCGCCTGGAAGGAGTTCGACACGCCGCAGTGCGGCTACTGCCAGTCCGGGATGATCATGAGCGCGCTGGCGCTCCTGCGCGAGCGTCCGCATCCCACCGACGCCGACATCGACGCCCGGGTGACCAACGCCTGCCGATGCGGCACGTACTACCGCATCCGGAAAGCCATCCACCTCGCCGCCGATCTGATCGGAAAGCAGCTGACACAGGACGTGAGATGAACACCGACGTCACCCGCCGCGAGTTCCTGGCCACGGTGGCCGCCGCGCAGGGCGCTTTCGTGCTCGGCTTCTGGATGCCGGAGAAGGCCCGCGCGCAGACGCAGGCACCTCCCTCGACGCCGCCCGGCGCTGTCTGGTACGAGGAGCCGGCCACCCCCGAAGTCAACGCGTGGATCGTGGTGGCCCCCGACGACACCGTGACGATCCGCATCGCGCAGACCGAGCTCGGTCAGGGTGTCTGGACATCGAACGCGATGATGGTGTGCGAGGAACTGCAGTGCGACTGGACGAAAGTCCGTCCCCAGTACGCCTCGGCCAACCGCGACGCGCGCGAGAAGGCGCCCGCGTGGACACTCGCGGTCCCGGGCAACGGCGCGACCGACCCCAAAGGCGGCGGCGTGCCGACGTTCGGCGATCGCGATCGAACCGGCGTCGCGGGGATTCCGGACAGCCTTTACCGGCGCATGCGCACCAACGCCGCCTCCTCCGTGAAGGACGGCCGCTACTACCTGCAGCTGGCCGGCGCCGAGGCGCGCGAACGGCTGCTGCTCGCCGCCGCGGAGCTGTGGAAGGTGCCGGTCGCCGAGCTGACCTCCAGGAACAGCATCATCACGCACGCGCGCAGCGGCCGCACGGTCACCTACGGGAGCGTAGCGCATCGCGCCGCGCAGACGCCGCATCCGCACCCCGAGACGATCACGATCAAGCCGCCGGATCAGTGGACGCTCATGGGCACGGAGCAGAAGAACCTCGACGTGCCGCTCAAGGTGACGGGGCAGACCGTCTACGGGATCGACGTGCGCCTGCCCGGCATGAAGTGGGCCGCCGTGAAGGCGTGTCCGGTCTACGGCGGCGACGTCAAGCGCTTCGATTTCGACGCCGTCCGGCAGATGCCGGGCGTGCGGTCCGCGGTGCAGTTCCCGATTCCCGACCCGGCGTTGACCCGCGGCCGGATCTTCAGCGGCGGCGTGGCCGTCATCGCCGACAGCTGGTATCAGGCGAAGACGGCCGTCGATCGCATGCCGATCGAGTGGACGATCCCGCCCGAGCACGCGGCCGTCAACACCGCGATGATGCGCGATGCGCTGCTGGCCGCCATCGATCAGCCGGGCCAGGTGCGCGTCAACCAGGGAGACGTGGACGCCGGCTTCGCGCGCGCCGCGAAGATCGTCGAGGCGACCTACTCGACGCCGTATCTCGCCCGGGCGCGCATGGAGCCCGGCAACGCCACGGTGCTGGTGACCGACGACCGCGTGGACATCTGGATCGGCGATCAGAGCCCGCAGGAAACGCGCTTCAGCGCCTCCAGGATCACCGGCGTCCCCGAGCAGAACGTCTACGTCCACCTGTGCCACCTCGGGGGCGGCTTCGGCCGCAACGGCAACGGACCCCAGGCCGAGCAGGCGATCATGATCGCCAACGCGCACCGCGGCACGCCGATCCACATGCTGTGGACGCGCGAGCAGGACTTCATCGGCACGACGTACCGCGCCATGGGCATGGCGCGGCTGAAGGCCGGTCTCGATGCCGAGGGGTGGCCCATCGCGCTCGACGTGCGCACCTGCATGCAGCGCGACGGGTTCGGACCCGAGGCGTCGTTCGACGTGGCCTCGCGCTACCACGTGCCGAGCTACCGCTACTCGAGCCACACCACCAGGTTTCACGTCCCCGTCGGCACGCGGCGCGGCGTCGGACAGGCGGCGCACGAGTTCTACCGCGAAAGCTTCATGGACGAACTCGCCCGCGCCGCAGGCCAGGACCCGTATCGCTATCGCCGCGAGCTCGTCGCGCGCACGAACCTGCCGTACAAGGCCGACATGCTCAAGGCGCTCGACATGGCCGCCGAGATGTCGGGCTGGGGAACGCCGCTGCCCAGGGGCACGGCGCGAGCGATCGCACTCGAGGAACGAGGGGCGGAAGCCGGTGGCCTGGCCACGATCAGCGCCATGGTGCACACCGTGTCCGTCAGCCGCGCAGGCAAGGTCCGCCTGGAGCGTGTGGACGTCGCGCACGACACCGGCTTTGGCCTGGTCAACCCGCTGTCGGTGAAGAAGCAGATTGAAGGGCAGATCGTCTGGTTCTACAACGACGCCATGCACCAGGCGACCACGATCGCCGACGGACACGTCGTCGAGAACAACTTCGACAAGTTCCCGCTGTCGCGCATCGGCGAGAACCCGCCGGAGATCAACATCCGGTTCTTTGCGACCGGGCACTGGCTGCTCGGCATGGGCCACGATCGCGCCACGTCCGTGCAGGCGTCCATCGGGGACGCGATCTACCAGATCACGGGGAAGCGGTTCCGCGATCTACCGTACAACAAGCACGATCTCACCTGGAGCTGACGCCTCCATAGAGGCCCGCGCCATCGCGTCGCGGAACGGTCCTGCCGGTCGCCGCCGCGGAAAGGCTCAGGCAGACAGCGTCAGCGCCGGCCTCGAGCCCGCCGAATCCGGCCTCTAAGGTAAAGTCGGATATTCGATCGAGCGCTCGGTCGCCAGAGGCCTGATACATGCGTCGTGTGGTTGTTGCCAACCTGTTTCCCGATCGACTGTCGAAGGCCGCAGCGGCGACGCTGTTCGCCATGCTGGCCGGCGCCTGCGGGTTTGGCAAAGGAGAAGCCAAGACGGCCACAGCGGCGGATGCCCCGGCCATCACCGTGAATACCGCTGTCGCGACGAGCCGGCCGATATCGCGTTTCGTCGCGGCCACCGGCACGCTGACCGCCGAGGAGCAGGCGGATGTGTCAGCCGAAGTCGCCGGCCGCGTGGTCGCGACTCCGGTCGAGCGTGGCACGCTGGTCGCCGAGGGCGCGGCGCTTATTCGTATCTCCGACACGGAGGTTCGCGCGCAGGTGCAGGAGGCCGAGGCGAACGCCGCCCAGATTGAGGCGCGGCTCGGGTTCGGCGCCGGCGCGTCGTTCGACATCGATCGCGTGCCGGAAGTCGCCAACGCGAAGGCAGCGGACGACCTTGCGCAGGCCGATTTTGCTCGCGCCAGGATGCTCAGCGAGCGGCAGCTGCTGTCGGCCGCCGACTTCGACCGCAGCCGGACGCAGGCCGAGGCGGCGCGCCGTCAGTACGACATCGCCCGCAACAGCGCCGTGCAGCAGTACCAGTCGTTGCTGGCCGCGCAGGCCCGCCTGACGCTCGCCCGCAAGGCGCTGACCGACACGGTCGTGCGTGCGCCTTTTGCCGGGGCCGTCGAGCAGCGGTTCGTATCGGTGGGAGATTACGTCTCGCGCGGCACGAAGGCTGTGTCAGTCGTACGGATGGACCCGATGCGCGTGGAGCTCACGGTGCCGGGGCAGTATCTGGCATCGCTCGCGGCCGGGCGAACGGTCTCGCTCGAGGTGGACGCCTATCCAGGCAGGACGTTCACCGGGAAGATCCGCTACGTCTCGCCGTCGCTCAAGGCCGACTCGCGCGCGCTCGTCATCGAGGCGGTCGTGCCCAACGGGACCGGCGAGCTGAAACCGGGCCTCTTTGCCACCGCGCAGATTGAGCAGGCATCCGCGACGCCGGCCATCCTCGTGCCTGCCACCGCGATCCGCACGACCACAGGGACCTCCAGGGTGTACGTCGTCTCCAGCGCAGGGACAGTCGAGGAGCGGATCGTGACGACGGGTCAGACGGCAGGCGAACTCGTCGAGGTCACGAGTGGCCTGGCGCTCGGCGACACCGTGGCGACGACCAATGTGGACCGGCTCCGCGACGGTGTTCGCGTCGCCGCGGGCAAGTAGGGAGGGATCATGCAGTGGCTTGCAGCGCTTTGTGTCCGCCGGCCGGTCTTCGCCTCGGTACTCATCCTCTCCCTGACGGTCATCGGCATCTTCTCGTTTGTGCGGCTCGGGATCGACCAGTTCCCCAACGTCGACTTTCCGGCAATCGTCGTGACGACTCGCTTGCCAGGCGCCGCGCCGGAGCAGGTCGAAAGCGAGATTTCGGACCACATCGAGGAAGCCGTCAACACCATCAGCGGCATCGATACGTTGACGTCGGTGTCGTCCGAAGGGGTGTCGCAGGTTGTTGTCGGCTTCAACCTCGAGAAGAGCACCGACGTCGCCGCGCAGGAGGTGCGCGACCGAGTAAGCCGCGTCCTGCCCCTGCTGCCGCGAACGGTGCAGCAGCCGATTGTCGAGAAGCG
>DATNCQ010000086.1:0-27027 GCA_035571515.1 Vicinamibacterales bacterium | reverse complement strand
GCTGCTGCCTCTAGCCAGCGCGGCGAGTGCCGCGGCCTGACAGCCGCTGTTTGAGGTCGTCCCGGTCCTGCCTGCTCTTTTGTTCCGCTCCGGTTTGGTGGACATCACTATATCGATGCTCTCCTCGGGTGCCGGATTGGTGGCTCGCATCAAGGCGGTCCTGTTCCGACCGACGGCTCTCGCCAGCCGCAGGCGCGTTGCGGGTCCGACGTCCTGCGTGTGAATCGCCCGCGCCGCCGTCGTTTTCCCATCCAGAAATGCCCTGCTGCTCATCGACGTTGCCTTGATTTTTCATATCGTGGTGCTTCCCTTCGGCGCCGAATCTCCGAACCATACTGCCTTACCTGTCGAGAAGTTCGACCAGAGCACCCGCCGCGCCGAGCAATAGCGGCAGTGACCAAATCAATGCGGTCGCGATGAGCAGATCCGATGCGACGTCCCACACTTGCCGCATCCGCGAGTGGATAACGGGACTCGGTATGACAGACATAATCTTCTCCTGGACCTACACCGAGGCAACACGCAGCTCGCGAATCTCAATCATCTGTTCGCCTGGGTAATCCGCAGACCAGCGCGTGGGACAGCGATGTCGGATCTCGGAATGATGCGTAGCATAGGACAGCCCCGTCGAACCAGGTCGACGCTTTGATGGCGGCTGTCCGTATCGCGGCAGGACGTCAGGAAAGCTGATACCAGTGTACGCGACTACGTGCCGTGCCGCGCCGAATTGCGCTCAGCTGTAGATCGACGTGGCTGATCGGTTCGGTATCTCGATGCCGGCGAAGCATGATGGCGGCCCCGCGGGGCAAGCGATGCCTCTGCGAGGCAATGTGAATCGGACGCTGTGCCAGGTGCACCAGCGGCGCCAGGACGTACGCGAACAACGCCGCGAAGACGAGCAGGAGGACGACGGCCGCGAGCTTCTGCAGTCCCAGCACGGCCACGGCGACGCCCGCGATGATGACGATCAGGCGCACCACGGCGCGTGTCTGGGGGGATACGCTGCTCATCGGTCGGCGTGGACGAGCGGTGCCTCGACGAGATGCTGCGCAAGGAACCAGACCTCTGTCTCGTTCACACGGATGATGTCGCTCACAATCAGATCGTTGGTTCCGTCATCACCGCGCTCGGCCGCCATCCTGGCTATGATGCGACCTTCCCGCAGGACAATCTCGTGCGCCTGCAGCAGCCGCGCAATTTGTGCCCTTGCCTCTTCACGGCCTCGCGGCGGGCGGGCAATCAGCGTCGTCTCCGCGATGTCGGCGCCCATCGCGAGGCTCACGCCGCCCAGCGTCTGGACGCGCTCTGCAAGGGAATCGATGCAGACCGTCTGTTCCCCGGCGTGTTTGTCGAAGAGGAGATGGAGTTCGTAAAACGTCGGGCCTTGCACCTGCCAATGGTGCTTCTTGTACATATCCCGCAGTGTGACAGTGTCGGCCAGGAGCTGGTTCAGTTGCTCTACGCCTTCGCGGCACGTGGCTTCCGGCAGCCCGATGGGAAGTGGAATCAGAAGGTCGTATGGCTGGAGCACGGTCGACTGCGGATCTCCGAGTGGGCCGGCGTGAGCCGTGTCGATGTGTCTGTCGACGGTCTTCGTCGTCACGGCGTGGTCGCCGACATCGAGGGCTTCGCGTCCACGACACGACGTCTCGTCGCGGCGATGGCCACGCGCTCGACTTCGAGCGCCCCATGGGCCACCTCGTGCGCGCCGCGCGCGACCGCGCCGGCAATGTCGTCTTGGACATCCCGACCCCTCCGGGTGAAATCGGCTACCGTCCTGCCGACGTGAGCGCTCGCCTGTTGGTATTTCGCCGAAGCGCGTGGGGCGAGCCACATCGCGAGACCGGCGCCGACCAACGTTCCGGTGAAAAGTCCGAACACGAACCGATGGTCCCCGCGTCGCTGTGTCATCTCGTGCATCAGGTTATCCTTTGCCCTTCGAGCCAACGGTCAGGTTGTTGACGACGCGTCGGACGCCCTCGGTCTGTCTCGCCACCACGCCTGCCCTCGCGCGGCCGGCCGAGGTGACGACCGTACCCTTGAGCGTCACGATGTGGTCGTTCGTGTCGACATTGATGTTGCTGTCTTTCAGCGTGTCCTCGTTGACGAAGCGCGCACTGACCCGCGAGGTGATCCACGCGTCGGTCATGACCTCGCCGGTCTTGCTGACACCGTCCTTGGTCTTGTTGCCGACGACTTTCGCGCCCTTGACGACGCCATCCTTGGTTTTCGTGGCGCCCTTCTTGATGGTTTCGCCCGCGCCTTGAGGCGCCGTGGCGCTGCGCGCAGACAGTGCAACCGGCACCATCGCCATTACTGCGAGGATCGCGATCACGTTCAATGTCGTTTTCATGCGTGCTCTCCTGACCAGGACCATCCTAGGCACGCAAACGTCGTGCGTCTGTCCTGTTGTGAACAGCGTCGTTCGCTATCGAAGAGTGTCGCGGCGGAGGGTTGCGCCCCGGCGCGGCGAAGCAGGTACGCGAGCGCCGAATGATAACGGACAGCGCGATCCCGCTCTTGGCGCAGGCGACACTCGGCCGTTTTGTTCCCGGAGCGACGGCAGGCGAATCGGCTGCATGCCGCACGACCGCCGCCAGTTCGATCAGTATTTCGCGAACACGACAGCCTCGGCCGGTGCCTGGCACCGCGGCAGGTCAACGGTGAAGATGCAGCCCTTCCCGGGCAGGGTGCGCGCGTAGATCCGGCCGTGGTTGGCCTCGACACCCCACCGGCTGAATGCGAGGCCCAGTCCCAGACCTGTCCGATCGGCACTTCGTTGCTCGAATGGCCGGAACAGTTCGTCGTTCATAGTCCCGCCGGGGAGGCCGCCGCATTCATCCTCGATCTCGATGAGCACGCGTTCGACACTGGCGCCGACTCGCAGCGTGACCGTCGTATGCGGGTGTGTGAACTTGAAGGCGTTCTGCAACAGGTTGACGACGACGGCGGCGAGAACCTGCCGGTCGGCCTCGATGGCGATGCCCTCCGCCGCGGTCACGACCTCCAATGTGAGGCCGCGCGCCTGTGCCTCGAGCGTGGCAGCCGGCACCAGCCCGGCGATGAAGTCTGACATCTCGATTCGTTCGCGATGCTCGATGCCTTGCGTCAAACGGACTTCGGCCAGCGAGCGGCCGATGAGATCGCGTGCGCCAACGAGGCTCCGATGCAGCACCTGGCCCGTGCTCCCGGCCACGCCCACGTTTCCTGTTTTGAGAACCTCCAACGCGAGCAGCGCGGTGTTCATCAGGTTGCGCAGTTCATGGGCGAGGAACCCGAGCCGCTCGGTGCCGCGGGCGGCCTCGCCGTCGAGGGTGGACTGGTTCCGTCCGCGTCCGAACTCCGTGACGGCGCCCGCGATCGCATCGTCCAGGCACCGATTGAGGGTACGAAAATCGTGCGTGCTGATGGGCGCGTCCACTTCCATGGCCAGGTCGGTGATCGACTGGCAGACGTCGCCGTAGTCATGCACCACCTGAGACACCGTGAATCCCTGGAGCAGAAGGTCATGCCCGTGCAGGACGGCGCTGCGGGAGATCTCGGGGTTCGTCAAGCCGCTGCGGAGGGCGCCGACGAGTTGATCCAGAAACAGCGGTACGCCGTGATTGATCTCCGCTTCTGTGGGGGGGGGGACTGACCGAATGGCGACTTTCGCCCTGCACCGCCTGATGATCTCGTCGCGGTTGACGCCGATGAATTCATGAAGCACGGAATACTCCCAACTGCTACAGATCGTATACGCGCGATGGAAATGCGGATGTTCACAACCGCACAGCTCCGTTCTGCCGTGCTGGAGCCGCGTCACTGATCACATCGCGAAGACAATCCTGGAGCGTGCGGGCGTATCCGTTGAGGCGCTCGAACAGGAAATGGCCGAACCTAGTACGCGGCGGCGGAAGCGGAGCATGCGCAGGGGCGACTGCTCGCCCCTCCTTGGTCTGTTGCGGGAAACCGACGCAGCGGCCGCGGCGGTGTTGGGACGGCACGGTGTCACGATCGGCGATGTCAGCCTCGGCCGATACGCCATCCGGCCTTGACGCTCTTCTGGCCCATTTGCTTGCCTCTCGGTTCGCCCATCCGTTTGTCAATCGCCTCTTGAGGTCCCGGTTTGCGATGACGCTTTCCGGGGGCGTGCGATTGGTCTTTCTGCGCCGGCTTGCGATAGGCCATTCAATCCTCCCTGGATTTCGATTTCGCGCGTACGGCACGCGCGACAGGACAACCTGCTCACGTGTGGCTTCGCGTCTCGTCGATGGACTCCATCTGGATTTCCTGAATCTCGACCAGGCGCTCCCACTGATGCGACAGAAGGTGGTCGATCTTCTGGTGAAGATGACGGATTTCGAGTTCCGCTTTGAGGTTCACCTGGTAGTCGTGTCTCGCGTGCAGGCGGTCTCGGATTCCCTGCCGGACCTGGCTCATCATGATCACCGGAGCCTGGATCGCCGCCAGACACGACAAGACGAGATTCAAGAAGATGAACGGGTAGGGATCAAAAGGTCGGATGATCAAGACGACCGAATTGACGCCAATCCATAACCCCATGACCACGACAAACAAAATCAGGAATGTCCAACTACCGCCGAATGCCGCCAGGCGGTCCGCCGCACGCTGACCCGTCGTCAACCCGGCTTGCAATTCCTCCTCGGGATTCCGTGACAGGATCTCCTGCTGCCTCAGACTCTCGAGGACCTCGTTGTCCAGAGCGGTCAATTCTCCTCGTTCAGCCTCGAGAAGTGATTTCACGTACTCGTGACGATACCGGTGAAGATCGGCCGTGCAGATCCAGGCGTTATCGGACCAGCTGCCGGTTGCTTTTCGCACGAGCTCGGCAACTGCCGGCCCCGCGAGAATCCCCCGGCGCAGGTCGGAAGATCCATCTGCCCCGCAGACCTGGCACACGCGATGTTGCTCAGCGCCCATCTTGTCCATCCGTGTTGAGTTCAGATCCGAATATGGCCGATGCGTTCCAGAAGCGCTGTGCAATCAGGCACAGGCAGGGCAACATCGACATACATGTTCGGTTGGGAACATGCGCGGTCTGGAACAAGGGGCATACTGGTCGTATGTTAGCTATCGCCACCGGACGATTCTGAATGATGAGGTATCCGGCCGTTCTCCTGCTGCTCCTCAGCGCCGGCTGCGCAAGCGTCACGCCTCTGCAGCCGCACGTCGCCGCGACTCAGCCCGCAGTCCCGCAGCCCGCCGCGACGAAGTCCGCTGACAGGCCCGTCGCGGTGGCGACGCCGGAGCCCGCGGCGTCGCAGCCCGTCGCGTCACAGCCCGTCGCGTCACAGCCCGTCGCGTCACAGCCTGCGGCCAGACCGGCCGCGACATCGGCTGCACCGCCTGGCCGTGCCGCGGGGAAGCCGCCACTCGTGAAGCCTGTGCCGCAGCCCGTACTGAAGGACGCCGCACCCATTGCGCCGGCCATCGCCGCACCGCGGGTGGCCGCCGCGGCCCGCCCGCTTGATCTGGATGCGCTGAAGGCGCGGCTGAAGGCGACCAAGGCCATCGGTGTTTTCACCAAGATCTCGCTGAAGAACAAGGTCGACGACCTGGTGAAACAGTTCACCGAGCATTACCAGGGCAAGGAGCCTCCACTGGCGCAGCTGCGCCTTTCGTATGACCTGCTCATGATGAAAGTGCTGTCACTGCTGCAGGACAAAGACCAGCCGCTGGCGTCGGAAGTGGTCTCCTCGCGCGAAGCAATCTGGGCGCTGCTCGCGGACGAGAAGACATTCTTCGCCCTTCAAGACTGACAAGGACACCTGATGAACAGACGGATCATCGTATTGGCCCAATTGCTGTTCGCGCTGGCACTCGTCGCCGCGTCGTCGTTTGCGGCCGACAATGAAACGCTCAAGAAGGATCTGACGGCGGTGATCGCCCTCCAGGGATTGCCGTGCGGAGAGGTCGTCAACGTCATCGTGCACGCCGAGAGCGACTTCGCCGTGACGTGCAAGGACGCCAACAAGTATCGCGTGTACCTGAATGACGCCGGGCGAGTGGTTGTCGACAAGCAGAAGTAGCCACGCGCAATCCGGGCCAGCCAGCTTTCGCTGACCGTCGCGCCGACCGGCGCAGCCGGATTCCATTTGCACGCCGTGAAACCGGTCGAGCCGGCGCGCTCACGGCTGCGATTGCGGCCGTGACGTCGATCTCGAACGCGACAAACACTGACGCTGCGCGCAAACGCGAAAAGGACAGCTTCGGCTGCATCGACACCCGGTACATTTGAAAGGAGCCGCCGTGGCCGACCTTATGACCGTCATCGCCGGACCTGCGAGCATCGACCTGGGCGTCGAGGTGTCGGCATTGCTGCGGGTCCAACCGGCGGCGCACCGGTGTCAGCGCTTCCCCGATGGCGAGTCGCAGGTCGACTTGTGTGAGTCTGTCCGCGGCCGCGACGTCTATCTTCTGCAGTCGACGAGTCCACCCGTCGAGCAGCACCTGATGGAGTTGCTCCTGCTTGCTGACGCCTGCCGTCGCGCCGGATCAGATCGGCTGACCGCCGTCATTCCGTACTTGGGCTACGCACGGCAGGAACGTCGGACCGGTCGCCGGTCGGTTGGGGCGCGCGTCGTCGCCGATGTCATCGAGACCGGCCACTTCGATCGTCTGATGCTGATCGACGCGCACACGCCGTCGATTGAAGGGTTTTTCGACGTACCGATCGATCACCTGACGGCCGTGCCCGTGCTGGCGCATGCCGCGCAGCGATATCTGCCTGACCACGCGGTGGTCGTGGCCCCGGATCTCGGCGCCGTCAAGCGCGCTCGCGAGTACGCCCGGCTGCTCCACCTGCCGCTGGCGGTCGTGCACAAGGCGCGGTTGAGCGGCGAGGAAGTCGAAGCGCACGGCGTCATCGGCGACGTTGCGAGCCGCGTGCCGTTGATCGTCGACGACATGCTGAGCACGGGCGCGACGATTGAGGCCGCCGTCGGTGCCTTGCGAGCGGCTGGTGCGCTCGAACCGGTGACCGTTGCCGTCAGCCACGCGCTGCTCGTTGGCGACGCACGTGAGCGTCTCCGCCGGCTGCCAGTCGCCCGAGTGCTTGCCGGCAATACCGTGCGAACAGAACACGAGGCGGACGGACAGCTCGAGTTCATCAGCGTGGCGCCGCTGATTGCCGCGGCCATTCGACGGGACCACTTTGACGAATCGCTCGCGGATCTCCGGGTGCCCACCTAAACGCCTTGCTCCGACATTTCGAAGACACGCGCGGGGCCGTCACGAACCAGTCGGTCGTTCGGTCAGCGCCGGCCGCGGCCGGGGTTCGACCTGCCGGCGTCGGTGTTGTCGGTCGGGTTGCTGTTGCCCTTTCCGTCCGGCTTGCCTGACTGGGACGGCTTGCCCGGCGCGGGAACGCCGGATGGCGGACCTGGATCCCTGCCGGATTGGCCACCACCGCTTCCGCTGCCACCTCCGCTTCCGCTCCCACTTCCGCTTCCGCTTCTGCTCCCACTTCCGCTTCCGCTGCCGCTTCCGCTCCCCTCCGATGAGCCGTTGCCTCGCCGGTTCGAGCCGGACTCGCCTGGCAGATTCGCGAGCGCGTCTGGCCCGCGCTTGAGCGCGTCACGTACCCGCTCGAGCGCGGCTTCAGGCACCTGGCCCTGCTGCACGAGCTGCGTCAGCGCCGCGATCGCGACGTTGCGGCGATCGCGAGGCGCGTTCTCCGCCACCGCCTTGAGAACCGCTTCGTTGACGCCCGACTCGATGGCGTCGGCCCCGACCGCCAGGCTTGCCGCCGCGTCCGCCTCGCCGCGCAGCGCCTGGCTCGCTCGTTCGAGCACCGCTTCCCTTCGCTCGATGGCCGCCGCGATCCGTTCCTGGGAGACACCCTTGGCCTTCCCTTCCGCGATCTTGCTTTCCAGCAGCGCTACCGGAATCCCGACCTGACGGGCGCGCGAGAGGGCGGTATCGATCCGCTCCTGCGGCGGCTGCACCTGCGCGGAGGCGGCCACGGTGCCTGCTGGCGCCAGCGCCACGATCACGACGGCCATCCGGAACTTCATCATTCCTCCTCGAAAACCTTGCTTCCCGCACCTGCGCTGAGGCGCACCTGAGAT
The DNA here is from genome assembly GCA_035571515.1 of Vicinamibacterales bacterium. Classification (GTDB taxonomy): domain Bacteria; phylum Acidobacteriota; class Vicinamibacteria; order Vicinamibacterales; family UBA2999; genus Gp6-AA40. The sequence goes on along the minus strand of DATNCQ010000086.1, from coordinate 18,955 downwards.
AAAGACGATTCAGGCGAAGGGCCCGTCACATGCTCCTCGCCAAGCGCCGAGCTCAGCGCTTCCCGCGCACGCAGCGCCCGCATCTTGATGGCGCTCACCGAGGCGTCCAGCAGCTCCGCGATCGAGTCGTAGGACATGCCGTCCACGTAGTGCATGACGAACGTCTCCCGAAGCACGGGCGGCAGCGTCGCCAGCGCCCGCCTGATCGCCGTTCGCGTCTCGCTGCGCTCTGCCAGCGCTGCCGGACCGTCGGCGTCGTCGAGCGAAATCGGCTCGATGTCGTCGAGCGGAACATTTCGCCGGCTGGCGGCCTTCAGATGGTCGAAGCAGCGGTTGCGCAGGGTCCGAAAGAGCCAGGCGCGAAAACGCGACGTGTCGCGGCACTCCTTGAGATTCAGATAGGCGCGCACGAACGCGTCCTGCACCATGTCGGCCGCCGCATCGTGGTCCAGCACGATCGAGACCGCGTGGCGGTACAGCGCGTGCTGGTATCGGCGCACGAGGTGCTCGAATTGCTGCTTGTCGCCGTCGAGCACGCGCGCGATCGCGTCGGCGTCGGACGGCCCGTCAGACCGGCGGCGATCGAAGGGCAGCGCCATCAATTCACCACCAGCACCGCCACATATCCGCCCAGTCCATCGTCCCGCCGTCCGGCGGCCGATGGCGGCACGAACCATTCGCCCGTCGCGGATCGGAACGTGTAGTGATACACGCCGGGCATCAGAGGCAGGCGCACGATCCACTCGGCGCCTTCGCGCAGCATCGGGGCAGGCTGCCAGTTGTTGAAGTCACCGGCAATCGACACGGTACCTGATGGCGCATCGGTCGCGGAGAGCCGAATAGCCACCAGCCCCGCCGCAGACGACGCAACGGGCACGAGCGGCGCCGGGACACGCCCGAGGCGCTGTGTCAGGCCGACGCTCCACGACCGACGCGTCAAATTCCAGTACAACGGGTCGGGCGCATCCCGGCGGACGCTGGCCCAGACGGTCGTGCGTGCGCCAAGACTTGCGCCGCTTCCAAGTGCCCACACACGGTCGTCCAGGTCGGTCGCCATCCACTTCCCCGCCTGGCCCCACAGCTGCACGCGCGAGGCGTCATAGGCAACCGTGGCGCCGGCAAACGGATACGTCCCCTCGCGTGCGTGCACCCATCGCACATCGCCCTGCACGCTGAGCGTGGTGCCATAGCCGCCGCGTGCGACGGTTTCGAAGACGCCGCGCTTCTCACGCACGCCCGCGAACGACAGCGTCTGGCCGCGCCACCCGGCGCGACCCTCGATGAATCCGGCGCCTTGCGATACGCGGACGAACGGTATCGCCTCGAGCGTGCCGCCCGTGCCCGCTTGATCAACCAGGCGGTCGCGAAACGAGTAGCCGTGAGCGCCGACATCCGCGCCCACAGTGACTCGGTGGAGCTGCGATCGATTCAGCATCAGGCGCCCGCCGGTGCCGGCGGCGCCCCACAGCGTGCTGTCACGCGACGGTGCCGCGAGCGTTCCATACACCCAGGTATCGCTGCGTGTGTCATACCGCAGGCTCCCGATCAGACTGCTCGTACTGACGTTCGCCGACAGCGGGTCGTAGACGAGACGGCCGGCGGAGACGTCCACCGACAACTCCTGCCCGCGCGCCGCGGTGACATGGCTCAATGCCACAAGACCCGCCATCAGCGCGGCGGCGACGGCGCCGTTCGTCACAGCCTGGGAGGCAGCAGAGCGAGACGGCTGTTCGTGCCACCGAACCCGTCGCCGATCTGCGGCGCAGAGGGATCGGGGACCCACCGCTGCCCGTCGACGACAAAGGAGTAATCGTGCACGCCCTGCTTGAGCGGAACCGTGATCGTCCAGATGCCCGGTGCGGACTCGTGCAGGTCGTAGCGCGGCTCCCAATTCGTGAAGGTTCCCGCAAGCTGGACTCTGGACGCCGGGGTGTCCAGGCGGAACTGCACGAACAGCTGCGGATCGTCGACGGCAGCCGCCAGCTGCGACACGCCCGCGGGAGGCTGGCGAACGTAGACGAGCAGGACGATCGCCACACAGCCGGCCGCGGCCAGCGCGTAGGCGGGGCGAATCGAAAACTCGCGAGGCGCCCAGAGCATCTTCACCAGGCGTCTGGACCAGCCGGGGCGCCGCTCGGAAGGCAGCGGGGTCGCGTCCGCGATCCGGCTCATGACTGCCGCGGTGAGGTCGGGCGGCCGCCGGGCCGCCAGGAATTCGCGCGTGTCGTGAATGGCTCGGTCTATCTGATCGCTCATAACAAGGCCTATAGACGCAGACGAGTCAGACGGCCGTCAGGTCACATTATGCCGTGCCATGTGACCTGGGCCCGGGGTGCCTCGTCTACGTCTCCGAAGGCCGCGTCTGGCTCGGAACCCCCCGTCGCAGGCGTGCCACAAGGAGATACGGGAATGACATTGACGCTTGAGTCGGCTCGCCTACCCCTGCTCGTCGTTACCTTCGCCGCCTCGGTGTTGACGGTTGGATGCGGCGGCGGGAACGTGCTTCAGTCGCCAACGGGACCATCGGCCACGGCCAATTCCGAGACGTTCGCCACCTCCAGCGTGGCCGGCGGCGCGTCGTCGGCGTCGAGCGGCGATGTTTTCGACACGCTCGATAAAGGGGGCAATCCCGGTGGCAAGAAGCCGCGCGATGCCGGCGAGGCCGAACACGGCAAGGAGCCCGGCGAGGCCGGCGATCACGGGCGCGGCCACGACGACAGGGTCGTCGGTTTCGTCAGCGCCAAATTCGCAAACACCCTCACCGTGAACGGCGTCACCGTGGCCGGTGGACCGGGGGTGGTGATCCGCCACGGCAACCGCACGCTGACGATGGCGGACATCCAGGTCGGCGACCACGTTCAGGCGCGCGGCACCATGGACGGAACGACGCTGGTGGCCACCGAAATCAAGGTGGAAGACACGGGCAATGACAACGACGGGAACGAGAACGAGGCCGAGCTCAGGGGCACCGTCTCGGCGTTCTCCGGCGCGGCGACCTGTCCCGCGGCGACGTTCACGATCGGCACGACCAAGGTGACCACGTCCGCCACGACGGTGTTCGACGATGTGTCGTGCGCGACGCTCGCAAACGGCGCGATCGTTGAAGTCGACGGCACGACACAAGCGGACGGATCGATCCTGGCCACGAAGGTCGAGGGCGAAGCCGGTCCTGACGAAGTGGAAGGAATGATCTTCGCCCTGGCTGGAACCGCATCGTGTCCCGCGCTGACGTTCAAGGTCGGCTCCACGCTGGCCACTGCGACGACCGTAAACACGAACGCGTCGACGACGTTCAACGGCGTCGCATGCACGGCGCTCGCAGACGGCGCGCGCGTCGAGGTCGAAGGTACGAAGCAGGCCGACGGGTCGATCACTGCCGCGTCTATCGAGCTCCACTGACCCACGCCACCGGGGATCACGCCATGACCGGGTGATCCCCGTTTCCCAATCACGGTCCTCCAGCGCGTGATCGACGCGACGTCCGCGACACGTCGTGGCGTCTACCGTCCGCTCCACCGCACGCGCACGCCGCCGTTGACGAGGCGCGGCGTACCGATCGTCGAGGGGTTGGTCTGCACGAAGTACACCTTGTCGAACAGATTCTGCGCGCCGACGAAGGCTTGAATGTTTCGGCCGACGTTGCGGGAGACCGAGATGTCCACCACGCTGTAGCCTGGCAGGCCTGCCGCGTACGACCCGTCGTATCCCGCATCGGCCAGCGTCGTGACCGGAATGAAGTTGACGTTCAGGTCGTCGTTGTACTGCAGGCCGACGAACTGCACGTCCAGCGCGACGGTCGCGTACTTCGCGTTCGAGTAGGTCGCCTGCAGCGAGCCGCGATGGGTCGGCACCTGCGGCAGCCGTTTCCCGACGAGTGCGGCGCTCGCCACGCCTCCGTCAGTGACGGTCGCGTCGTCGTAGACGTACGCGCCGGAGAAATGCCACGACGCACCGACGCGGTAGTCGATGTCGGTCTGGGCGCCGCGGACGCGCGTCTTGCCGAGGTTCTGCTTCTGCGCCAGGGTGGCCGTCAGCGTGACATTCGACACCGGGTCGGTGATCCGGTTGTCGAACCACGTCAGGCGGACCGACACATTCCGCGCCGGCGCGACGTTGACGCCCAGTTCGCTTCCGACCAGACGCTCCGGTCCGAGCTGATCGTTCGGACGCGTCGTGATCGCTCCCACCGAGAACTGGCGATACAGCTCGGTGAGCGTCGGCGCGCGGAAGCCCGAATTCGCGGCAGCCCACACGCTCACCCGATCCGACAGGTGATAGAGCGCGCCCGCGTGCGGGCTGACGACCGTGTCTCTCCTGTCGGGAATCGAGGGGCGGTTGTTCGCGGTCGGCAGACCGGTCGCCACCGTCGTTTCGAGATTGTGGCCATTGTAGTTGCGCCAGCGATCGCCGCGCGCGCTGAGCGTGATGACGAGCCTGTCGACCGGCGTGAGAATGTCCTGCACGAACGTCCCAAGGCTTTGCTGCGTGCCGCCGGAGAATCGCTGCACCGAGAGGGTCGCCGCTTGTGTGACGCCGGACACGGCGGTCGGCACGGACGCGACGAATGCATCCTCCTGACTCTCGCCGTCAACCCACCGCCAGTCGAATCCCGCGCTGAACGCGTTTTTCGCGCCAAGCGCCTTGGACCATTGGGTCATGCCGCCGACGCCGTTGGTGGGCACGTGCTGGTCGGTTGCCAGACGGACGACGTTTCGCGTCGTCGCCGCATTCGTGACCGCGAGAAAGTTGAAGTGGGCCTTCTGCCTGTCGACGAACACCCTCGCCTGCAGATCACTCTCGTCCCTCAGCCGCGCCCGGATGCCGCCATTCACCGTTGTCCACCGAGTGTCGTTCAGTTCGCCGACCTTGCCGTTGACCCGGTTTTCGGAGAAGTAGCCCGCGCGGAAAAAGCCCTGGACGCGATCGGACGGCGTGAACTCGAGCTTCGCGGTGAGGTTCTTGTATTCGACGTTGGCATTGTTGTCGATCGGACCGCGCTCGAGCGCCTCCACGATCGGGAAGCCGTCCGTGTGCAGGAAGCTGCCTTCCACCGCGGCCGCTACCTTGTTCCACTGGTCGCTGCCGAAGAAGTCGAACTTCGGGCTGGTCCGGCTGCCGAACTGGGGCTTGAGTTCGATCGTCCGGCGCGTGGGACGGCTCGTGATGATGTTGATCACGCCGCCCATTGCGATGTTCCCGTACAGACTCGACGAAGAGCCTTCGGTGATCTCGACCCGATCCACGCTCGCGATGGGGACACGCGTCCAGTACACCCAGCCGCCGAACGGATCGTTGAAGGGAATGCCGTCGAGCAGGACGAGCGTGCGGCTCTGACCGCTCGGTCCGATTCCCCGCAGCGACACGCCCTGCGTGGTCGGCTGCGCGACGAGGCCGCTGGTCCGCCGGAAGAGGCTGAACGTCGGCACCCGGCGCAGGATGTCATCCGCGAGCAGCGCGGGGGACGCTTCAATGGCATCGCTGGTAAGGACACTGACACTCGCGGGTATAGCTCCGACCGGCTGCTCGGTGCGCGCGGGCGTCACCGTCACGGTTTCGAACACGTTCGGCGGCTCCACGGTGATGTCGATGGCGCCGTCCGACGCCGACACACGCTGAATCTTCTCGGCGAATCCTCCGGCGCGCACGATCAACGTGACCTCGCCGCTGTCCGCGATCTCGATCGTGAAGCGGCCGTCAGGACCAGTGAGCGTCTGCCGTTCGGGCCCCGACACCGGCTTGACGATCACGACTGCGCCGGAGACGGCACCGCCGCTCATGTCGTGCACGGTGCCGGAAATCGTTGAAGCTGCCAAGGCGAGCATGAATGCCGCAATCACGAGTCCTCCTGAGCCGTGTAGCGCGCGGCTTTCAGCTCCGCGCAACGTTGTTCAATCACCGACCCAGCGCGAACGCCATCAGCGACATGTCTTCTCCACCGCCGGTGGCGACGACGACGACCTCGTTTCCGTTCTTCGCGCGATAGGTCATCGGACACGTGGACGAACTCCTAGTGGACGCGGCTCCGAACAAAGCGTTCATTCCCATTCAGTCGCCGGCCGTAAAGAGCACGTCCCGCGCGCCCCGATATTCGAGGATCTGCCTGTAGATGGCTTCCGGCGTGTTCGTGTTGATGCCAAGGCCGGCGAGGTACTGCAGCCTCAGGTTACGGTCGCTATTGATCGCGGCCCCCGCCAGCCATGGCTTCAGATCCGATGCGCGGCCGGCATACGACTCGAACAGATCCGCCGCCGAGCGGATGCCGACCTCGTTCAGCGACGCGGCGACGGGAGCATACGAGGCCTGCCGAAGCCGACTGTCCATGGCGGCGAGGCTGATCGGCGCAGGGTCGCGCTGGCCGATCAGTACGACGTCGTAGCCATTCCCGTTGCGAGTATTGCCGAGAACGAACCCGCCGGGGAACACGTCGAAGAAGGTCGCCAGCTGGCTCTTCACCGCGTCCGGCGTTGTCGTGTACAGCGGCACCCACATGGTCAGCAGGCCGCCCGGGTTCAAATGCGCCCGCGCCGCTTCCAGAAACTCCTTGGTGTAGAGGGCGGCCGCGCCGCGGACCCAGGGATCGAACGGGTCGGCCGTGATCGCATCGAAGTGCTCGTCGGTCGTCAACAAGTAGTGCCGGCCGTCGTCGATGCGTACGCGCACGCGCGGGTTCTGCACCACGTGAAAGTTGTATTCGGCAAAGTACGTCGAGACGACCTCGGGAACGAGTTTCTCGATCTCGACGATGGTGACCCGCTTCACCGCCGGGTCGATGCTGGCGGCGCCGGCCGTCACGCCCGAACCGCAGCCGATCACGAGCACCGATTCCGGCCTCGCCGGAATGAGCGTCGTCACGTGACCGAGCATGCGCTGCAGGCGCATGTCCTGCGGCTGGCTGGACGCCTGGATCTTGCCGGCGTTGTGGTACGTCAGCGCCCCGCCCGGAAGTCGCGACACCGCCACCGAGGCATTCAGTCCCTCGGCAGTGAAGAGAATCTCGCCCGTGTGGCCGACCCAGCTGGCGGAGTTGCGGCCGTACGCAATCAGCACGGCGGGCACGTCCGGCACCATGGCGATGAGCAGCGCGGAGACGGCGGCGGCGGTCACCGCCGGTATCGGTGCGGCAAACAGCAGCACCGACGCGCACGCGGCCAGCGCCATCATGACCTGCTGCGATCCCCTCGAGCCGATCCACCCCACGAGCAGCACGCTGGCGAGCACGGCCCCCGCAATCGCGCCGAGGGTGTTGGCGGCATAGACGCGGCCCGCGAGGCGGCTGCCGTCCTCCTCGATCCGGGCACGCGCGGCGAGCGCCAGCGGAAAGCTGGCGCCCCACAGGAGCGGCGCAGGCAGTATCGCGAGCCATGCCACGCCGAAATCGAGCTGCAGGTTGTAGATCACGTCCGGCGACACGGCGGGAATGATCGGCCAGTACGGCAGCGCGCTCGAGACCATGTAGGCGGTCCACGCGATTGCCGCGACGAGCAGCAGCTGCGCCCACGCAAGCGCGCGCCGCGGCGACTGGCTGCTGGCGGCGGCCAGCGACCCGACAGCGCTGCCCAGCGCGAGTCCAATCAGGAACACGGCGAGGACGACGGCGAAGGCATACACGGTTGCGCCGAACGTCAACGCGAGCAGCCGTGTCCAGACGACCTCGCCGGCAAGCGCGCAGAATCCGGAGATGCCGATGGCCACGAGCACGGACGCGTCCCTGGGGGGCGGCAGGACGGGCGCCTGGGCGCGCGGCTTTGGTTCGCGGCGTGCCTTCGACGGCTGGACGTGTGCCCATCGCGCCAGCATCAACGCACCTGCGGCGGCCACCACGTCGATGGCGGCCGCGACGTACGTCGCCGTCATCACGTCGTAGACGCGCAACAGGTAGAACCCGGCGGCCATGCACCCCGCGGCCGCCCCGGCGACATTCCCAGCGTAAAACGTGCCGAGCCATGCCGCCCGCTGCGGCGCCGCGTCCATCCAGCCTCCGACGACAGGAAGCGTGGCGCCCATCGCGATGGTCGGCGGCAGCAGGCAGACGGCCGCGACGACGCTGCGGAGCGCCATGGCGAGGATGCCGTCGCCGCTGGTCGCGATGTACACACGGCCAGCCGCCGGCATCAGCCACAGCATGATCACCGCCGCCGCGGCGATGGCGGCTTCGAGCGCCGCGAAGACGCGGAGAGGATGGCGCGGTCCGACGAAACGGGGCGCGAGGAGGCTCCCGATGAACATGCCGCCCATGAACGTCGAGAGAAGGACGCCGATGGATGCGGCTGACGAACCGAGTGAGAGCTCGAGGAGTTGAAACCAGACGAGCTCGTAAATGAGCGCGGCGAAGCCGCTGCCGACGAAGAGGAGGAAGACGATGACGCGTCCGGCCATCACGTGTGGGACCCGCGCGGGCGCGCGGGTCCCATCCCTGGAATCCTCAGAAGTCGAGCTTGATCCCGAGCTTCATCACGCGCGGGCCGAGCACGGTCGTCGCATTGCGCCACGCGGGGCCGTACCGGCGGACGATTTCCTGGACGGAGTTGTCGTTCAGGATGTTGAAGAGGTCGAACTGCGGCAGCACGCGCATCGACCCGGCGCGGAACGTTCGCGTCAGGCGGAGGTCGATCTGCTGGATGCGCGGTTCCTGAAAAAGCGATCTCGGCCTGACCATCTCAATCGTCGCGGTCGCGTTGCACGGCACGCGTGTGCCGCACGACGCGAGGTTCCGCCCGAGCGAAGTCGACACCTGGGCATTGGTCGCCACCAAGCTCGCGGTGGTATCGATCGGCGGGTTGTTGGCGTAGCTGCCAGACAGCTGCAGGTTCCACGCGAGCGGGTAGACCGCCGCGAACTTGACCTGCGTCCCGGCGCCCCACGGCGCGACGACGTGGCAGAAATCCGGGGAACGCGGCGTCAGGCTCGTTGTCACCGCCCCCTGCGCCGTCAGTGACGGGTCGTCATTGGCGAAGCAGGTATCGGTCATCTGCCGACCGACGCTGAGGCCGCCCTGGACGACGCCTCCGCGGCCGAACCGCATGTTCATCGTCGCGTCGATGCCGTTGAAGACGTCCTGCTGCGAGCCCTTCGCCGCGAGGCGGACCAGGTTGTCCGTGATGCCGAACTTCGCGGGGTTCACGTCGTACAGCCCGCACAGCTGCTGGTTTCCGCCGCCGGGCAGCGCGGAGTTGGCCGGGGTGGTGATGCAGTACTCGCTGAAGTCCGACGGCGCCAGCGCGAGGTTGTCGGTCACGCGGAAGTTGCCGTACCACGTCCTGAAGTAACCAAGGTTAACGCCCAGCCCCGGCCGCAGTTCGTGCTGCAGCTGGAGCGACGCCTGCCAGCTGTACCCGCGATGCCCGAAGCCGTGCGTCGCCTCGCGATCGAATTTCGTGGTCTGCACGACCTGCCCGAACCGGGTGTCCGAGAGCGGACCGAGCTCGTTTTCCTGCGGAATGTAATCGCCGTTGTCGGCCCAGGTCCGCGTCGCGCTCGTGACAATGAGGTTCGACGGGCTGACCGACGGCAGGATCGGCCCTCCGCCTGCGCCGCCGCCAAACGCCTCGAAGTTCACGTAGCGGCCGACGAACCCCTTCAACGCAGTCCGCCCGTTGCCGAACAGGTCGTAGGCCGCGCCGAGGCGCGGATTGATGTCCTTCCAGTTCAGCGCGTCGTTGTTCGCGTCGAAATGCCGTGCCGGCACGAAGCTGCCGGCCGGCAGATCGACGACGAGAATCTGACCGTCAACCGTATCGTAGCGGACGCCGAAGTTCATCGTCAGCCGGTTGACCGTCCACTGGTCCTGCGCGTAGAGACCGAGGCTGTTCAACCGCATGGCGTCGCCGAGCGGACCGGCGTAGTAGGTGACCGACAGCGGGGTCCTGCCGTTGAAGGTGTACGTGATGTTGTCGCCGACGGGCAATCCGGCGCCCGTCGTCGGATTCTCCTTGTACAGCGCCATCAGCTCGTTCTTTCCGAGGTCCCAGTCGTTGACCACGCCGCGCAGGTCAAACGATCGCCGGCCGCCCGAGCGGAACTGCGCGCCGCTCTTGAAACTGTGCGAGCCGGTGACGTACGAGACGATGAACTGCTCGTTGACCTGGCCGAACTCCTGTTCGCCGGGACCAGTGCGCGTCCCGTACGTGTAGTTCCGCGACGAATCGACGATGCTGCGGGCCGCGTAGGTATTGGAGGGCGAGCGGCGGTTCCACATCCCATCGACGAAGGCGACGCCGGCTTCGAAGAGCAGCCTGCTGCTCGCCGTGTAATTCCAGTTCATCTGCCCCTTGACGCTCGGCCAGTACGGGTTGTCGGACGCGGCCTCCGGCGACACGATCGCCTGCGGGATGCTGCCGAAGCAGTTGCAGTTCTTTTCGCTGGTGAAGAAGCCGCTGAACTTGTTGTTCTTCGTCGCCTGCACGGTCACGCGCCCGGTGGCTTCCTGGTAGTAGTTGTCGCTGTAGGCCAGGCGGCTTTGGTCGGGTGTGTAGAACAACGTGCCGTGGGTGGCGTTCCAGTAGTTCCCCGGGTAGTAATCGGAGGTCGTCCAGTACCGCCAGCTTCCGAACCACCAGATGCGGTCCTGCTTCAGCGGGCCGCCGATACCGCCGCCGAGGTCGTACCGCTTCTTGATGAACGGCGCCGAGGTCTGGCCGCGCGCGCGCAGCGCGTCGTCGAGGTTGCTGCTCTGCATGCCTCGCATCGAAAAGTCGCTCGCCCAGCTGCCGCGCCACGTGTTGCCGCCGTCGCGATTGATGATGTTGACGATCGCGCCGCCGCTTTCGCTGTCGGCGGTCGCGCCGCTCGTCTGGATGACCGTCTCTTCGATGACGGCGGGGTTGACGCTCGTCATGCGGTTTCCGGCGGCGACCATCGTCCCGAAGAACATCCCCTGCCGGAGCTGCTGGAAGTCGTCGACGCGGCTCCCGTGGATCTGGAAGCCCTGTACGTCTTCGCCCTTGTTGCCGCCGACGTCCTGCGACGAAGCGCCACCCTGACCGTACTGCGCACCAGGGATCAGCGCGATGAACTGGTTCACCGTCCGGTTGGTCGGCAGCGCTTCGACCAGCGCTCGCTGGAACACCTTCTGCTGGTTGACGTTCTGCACGTCGACGAGCGGCGCCGCACCTGACACGGTGATTGTTTCCTCGAGTCCGCCAACCTTCATCTCGGCGTTGACTGTAGCCGTGAAGCCGGTTGTCAGCTCGATGCCTTCACGCCGGAGCGTCGTGAACCCGGGCAGTGTGAACGTGACGACGTAGCCGCCGGGGCGAAGATCCACGATCTTGTACACGCCCTGGTCGTCGGAAACGCCGGTGCGGACCCGTTCAATCAGCGCCGGACTCGACGCCTCGACCGTGACGCCTGGCAGCACAGCGCCCGACGCATCCCTGACCACGCCGCCAATCGCGCCGCTGCCGAGGCCCTGTGCGCCCGCGGATGCGGGCGCCGCAATCGACAGAGCGCAGAGTGTGAGCACGTACACGCAGCGACGACCACCGTGGACTCCCCCCATCGTCATCATGGAGATCCTCCTTCAATGTGTGGTGTGCGCGATCTTCGATTACCGCCCCTCGCCAGCGCCGCCGGCTGCACGCCCGCCGGGCGCGGCCTTCGGCTCCTCGCCGGGCTGGTACTGCGTCATCGTCATCGTGTCCATCAGGAACTTGCTGTGCGGCACGTAGTCGCCGTGAAGCGGCGCGTGGTACGCCACCTGGAGCTTGCGGTAGAGAATGTTCGCCAGCACGTTCCGGTTCCAGGGCGCATGGCCCAGAGGCTCGCCCTCGATGATGTGGCGCGCATCAAGAGGCATGTAGACGTCCGCCTGCGTCAGGATTCCTCCCTGCGGGAAATAAATCAGCAGATTCGAGTCGGAGTGACTGTTGTCGAGGAGGTGATACAGGTTGACGGTCATCGTTCCGTCCTTGACGACACCGGTGTCGCCTACCATCGTCATCTTCACCGGCTTCGCATTCGGCTTCCTGGCGAGCATGTCCGGATTGAGCGTGTGCGGCCGCTTCAGCATGTCATTGAGGTAAGCCAGGTTGCTCTCGTGCGCAATGATTTCGGTGACGCCCAGTGCGACGGCGTCGCGCACACCGGCCGTGTGGTCGCCATGGTGATGGGTCACGAGCAGGGTCGTGATCGGCTTGTTCGGGCGAAGCTCCTTGGCCTTGGCCCACACCGCGGCCACGCGTTCAGGGTTGTTGGCCTCGATCACCATCAGATGATCGCTGAACTCGACGATGATGCTGTGGTGGGTCGTGCCGGTCACGAACCACACACCCTTGGAGATTTCCTGCGTCGGGCTCGGGAACGTTTGCGGTGCCGTCCCGCCAGCCGGCGGCGTCGCCGTCGCGACCGTCGTGGGAGCCGCGAGATCGCCGACGCTGCCGTCCACCGTCGTGCGGTGAACCAGGATATCGCCGGATGCCCATTTGTCGGTCCAGCTGGTCATCACGCGCGGAAGCTGGAGACCATTGACCGGTCGATAGTCGCTCAGTGCGAGCGCGACGAGCGTGTCGCCCATCGCCCCCGCCGTCATCTGAAGAATGCGGGTCGGCAGCTTCGTCGATGCGCTGATCGCCAGCGTCAGGGTTGGCAGGTCGTCGATGGTGATGTCGACCAGGCGCTCGGCGCCTTCGGTTCGCGCTTTCGCGAGCTTTGCGCCTGGCCCCAGTGCGGCACGCACGAGTGTCAGCGGATGCCGGAGGTACTCGACCCGCCGCCCGACCGCCTGGTTTCCGAAGATGCGAGCGGGAGTGCCGTTTGCGCCCACGTTGAACGCGACCACGCCGTCGAGCCCCTGGATCTGTCGAACCGGTGCGTTGCCGATGTAGAAGGCGTACTCAGCCATGCTCGTCGCCTCGAACCGGGCCCGGCCGTTCGCCAGATCGTAGGCACGCCTTACATCACGCAGCTGATTGATCGCCGACGCGTAGGCCAGTTCATCCCACCGCAGGCTGGTGCCCGCCACGGTGCTGCCGCCACCTTCGAGCAGCAGCGTCTTGACGGCGAGGATCTTGTCGCGGCCTCCGAGGGCGGTGGCTGCGTCGTTGACGACCTGCTGCTCGGGTGTCTGCGCGCGGGCGACGCCGGGCAGCATCAGGCAGCAGAGCGCGGCGGCGAGCGTCCGATGAACCAGGGAACGGGCCCATCGAGCTGATTCGATCGTCATCTGGCACCTCCATGCGTGTTCCAGGATGGCCTATTGCGCTACCCGCGGATGCGAGACACGATGTGGCCCGCGTCACGCTCGATGCAGGGCGGATCTTCCGTGTAGACCGTGCTCGGGTTGAGGCGCAGCACGCGATGTTCCATCACCCACGGCTCGATCAGCACTTCCGGGTCGTAGACGGTCACGTCGTAGTGCAGCTCGTTGCCGTCGCGGCGGAACTTCTCGACGACGCGCAGATCGGTGGTGTGGAACCAGCCGCCGAAGCCGAGCCACGTCAGGTCGTTGAAGCCGACGACATCGACGACGAGCGTGTCGCCTTGCCAGTTGCCGATCGAATCACCCATGAAGGTCTGGTCCTTCGAATAGACCGGGTGATGCGGCCGGCCGTCGGTCGGGACGACGCGCCAGTCGAACACGTTGAGGAAGTTGTTGGTGTTGTAGAGAAACACCATGTCGTTCGCCGTCTGGAGGATGCGCGCCGGCGGTCCCATTCTCGGCAGCCCGCCCGGCAGGCAGGTGAACGAGGTGTCCTCGGTGTTGCCGTGGGTGTCGAGGTACTGGACCTTCTCCCAGTACTCGGGCTTGTAGAGCGGCGGGTTCGGCTCGTAGCGGTTGCCGAGCACCGCATCCTTGCCCGAGTAGTCGTTGTCGCCGTGACGGTAGTTCACCTCGCGTCCGATGAGCACCGCCTGCGGGCTGAGCTTCCCGGCGAGGACGGCCTGTTCGTACGCGCTGTAGTCGTCGAACGTCGAGATCTTTCCACCTGGCTCGCGGACGCGCACGTCCACCTCGCCGCCGCCTCCACCCCATCGGCCGCTCAGGTCGGGATGACCGTCAGCCGTGCGGGGCGTCGGCACCCTGACAGGCGGCGCCTGCCCGCCTCCGCCCCGCTGCGCGGCGCCGGCAGGCACGAGCCACAGCGGCGTCAGCGCGATGACCGTTGCGATGATGTAGCGGAGCTGCATGACACTGACCTCCTGCCTGTTGGACCGCCCGCTTGGAAGCGCGAAGGCGGACACCAGGTCGTAATCCCGATCAAAGCGCACCGGCCTGCGTTCCGCCGGTCAAGTAAGGAATCATGCGGCCGAAATACAGGACGCCGAACCACAGGAACATCTGCGCGGCAGCCATCAGCTTGGCCGCGAACGGCGCGTCCGCATCCCGGGCGAGCACCCACGGCTCGTCGAACGCCGTATGGTAAAGCACAGTCAGCCCGGCGAGCACGAACACCACGATTTTCAGATCGAAGGACAGATTGGTCGTATACGTCTGGGGGGCGGAGGTGAAGAAGATCATCCCGCTAATGGCGTTGAAGGTGAACCCGGCGGCCGCCCACGGCAGCAGTTTGTGCAGGTCGACAAACGCCATGTGCTTCAGCGTTCCCACGCCAAGGATGCGCAGGTTCACGACCAGGACGACCCCCATCAGCAGGGCGAGCCCGATGAAGTGAAGGACCTCGCAGGCCGGCCAGACGTAGCGATAGTCGGTCACGAACATCGAGATGGCCGGTGTCGTGAAGAGCTTCACGTCAGGCGGCACCGCCGCTTCCGCCTGCGCCAGGTCCTGGGTGGCGCGGATCTCCGAATGCGCAATCTCGCCCCCCATGTTCGCGGCGCGCGTCACCAGGCCCAGCGTGAGCAGCGACAGCACGACGACGGTCACCACGGTCCATGTCGCCGGGCGCGCGCTCCGCCGCTGCTGCCAGAGGCCGAGCCACGCCGCGACGCCGGTGATCTCGAGAAAGATCAGCGCGACGACGGCCGCGCCCTGGTGTCCGTCGACGAGGGGCTCCGAAAAGCCCGCCCGGTGGCGAATGGCCAGCCTCGCGGCATACCCGGTCATGAACGTCGGGTACGCCATGATGGCCACGAGGAACAACGCGGCAAGGCTGGCGCGCATCAGGTCGTCGCTGTTGCGCACCATCGAAAACAGGAAGAGCGCGAAGCCAAAGACCAGGCCAAGTGTGGGAACGTGGTTCAGCAGCAGGTGTGCGTGCGCGAGCGTCGTGACGTCCATCGCTATTTCGTGTAGGCAATCAACCGGCCGCTGGTAATCACTCCTGCCCAGAGCACGAGGGAGAGCAACGCCAGCGTCTTGAGACGCGAGGAAACGTCCGGGTCGATATCCGGGCTGTCGCTGTCAATCGCCTTGCGAATCGGGCGCAGCGTCAGCAGCGCCAGCAGCAGGCACAGCAGCTTGGCGTAGTACATCGGCTTGTACCCGGTCTGCGACGCCGCCATCATGAACAGCAGGATTCCCGTGATGGCGTTGGCGATGAAGCCGACCCAGAAGAACGTGAAGAGCGTGCGCAGCGAGGAGAGCGGAAACGGCTTGCCGAAGCCGAGCAGGCGAAGGCTCATCACGGCGGCGGGACCCGCCGTGAGCGCGATGCCAATGGTATGGAGAACCAGAACGAGCGCAAACCCGTACAGGGTGCTGGACTGCGCGATGGCGAGCGAGATCGGTCGTTCTTCAAGCCAGATGAAGAATGATTCCATCCACTATCGCCGCAACCGCTATTCGGCGTACTGCTGCCACATGTCGATCTTGCGCCCGTCGGGCATGATGAACGCGAAGACGTGTCCGTAATTCGAACCGTCGCGCGCGAGCGCGATGATCGCCGTGTAGGTCTCACCGACCTTGAAGACGTCCTTGCCGGTGATGCCGATGGCGCGGAAGCCGCCGGGACCGCCGCCGGAGATATCCCACGTTTCCAGCTTGCCCGTCTTCGCGTTCTTCACTTCCATCGTCCAGCGGACATGGGGATTGACCCACATCACGCGCTTCATGACGCCGGTGATGGTGGCGCGCTTGGTCTGATCGAATTCCGCCTGCACGGCGTGGTGCGCGGACAGGGGAACCGCACCCGCGACGAGGCCGACGAATGCGAGCGTGGCCAATGACCGCTTCAGGAACTGACGCATGAGGCCTCCTGCACAAGAAAGCGCGGAACTACCGGGATGTCGTGGTCTGTCCCGACGCGGGCGCGACGCTGGCCGGGATCGGCATGATCACGTACGGGTTGTAGGTGTCCGTCTTCGTGATTCTCAGGTCGACCGTCGTCGTCCCGTTCTGTTTCTGCACGATGCGGCGCGGGAGGAGGATCATGCTCTGCAGATCCTCTTCGTTCCAGTCGCCGTATTCCGTGTAGGTCGTCTCCACCACGCGATCGCCCATCCGCAGCTCGCTGCGTTCGATGAGATGGCTGTATTCGCGCTTCTGGCCCGCGGGGTTGGTGTCGATACGGAAGATCTTCGGACTGATCCAGACCTTCATCGTCGCGGCCTGGAACGGCTCGGGCATCGGGAACGTCAACACCGCCTTGCCGGCGTCATCCATGAGCATCGTGTTCGCGCCGGCCAGTGTGGCGGCCTTCACCACACTCTCGGGGATCAGCGTCCAGAGCTGGAGGAGACGATCGTTCACCGCGCCCATCGCGGGCGTGGCGTTCAACCCGATCTTCTCTTCATTCCACGCGTACTGGCCGGCCACGACCTGCACCTGCGGCCTGGCGGTTCCCGCGCAGGTCGCCGCGACACGCATGCCGGGCACGCCAATCGCCTTGCTCTCGCCGCGGAACTGCGCGTTGTTGGCCGCGCCGGCCGCCGCAGGAATCGACTGGTACCGCACCATCGCGTGGTAATTGGTCGTTCTGCACGGCCTGCCATCGAGCGTGATCGTGCCGGTGCCCCACAACTGCATCGTCAGCACCCAGTCCACTTCACGGCCGCCACGCAGCATGCCGAGCGCATCGGCGGTGTAATACAAAACGGTCTTCAGGTCCGTCGGGTTGCGCGTACCGGTCACCCCCGGCTGCGGCCCGAAGGGGTTCACGCGAACAGCGGCCCTGCGGGGTTGAGGCGCGGGTTTCGCCTTGCCGGCCGAGGGGGCTTGTGCGTTCAACGTCGCCGCCGCAAACGCGGCAAACACAACAAAGGCCACCAATCTCGTTCGCATGGCTCTCCTCTTACGCTGGCGTTGTCATGTCGTGGCGCGATGAGCCTGCTTGCCGGACCATGCCCGCCATCCTCTAACGAGAAGCGTCGCCCGAGCGACAAAGAAGACGTACGACCCCGCTGAAGATACACCTAATTGCGCGTCTTGGAATGAGAACCTGCGCGCGGGCGGAGGTGCCGGGGCGCCGCGACGTGCGGCCCAGGCGCTCGGCGGACGGGAACAGGTACTGGCCTTGCGCTCCGGCGGAGGCGGCGGTGAGTAGAGCGACAGCGCCCCGCCTCACCTTGGCGCCTCGAATGGTTACGGCGCGTTCCGCGCACAGGCGGTGTAAGGATCCGACGCCGCCTTCGTTTGATCGTCAGGGGGGTCGCGGTTGCTCGTGTTCATCGATCGCGAAAAGGGAGTCTGCTGATACGTTCCGTGAAATGCCCATGGCGGGCCAACAAATCCCGCCGTGGCGATGCGATGGCGGATGCTCCGATTTCAGCGGAACGACCGATACAGTGTGCGCGCAGGTCAGGAACGGGCTCAGCGCCCGTCCGTCGGAGGCGACCGGCCATTAGACGAAACGCCTGGAGTACCCAATGATCGTGTGGTGGGGCCGAAAGGTTCGAACGCGCCGTCTCGAAGGCGGACATTTTAATTGTCCAACCTGTCGATCGCGCCAACCATGCGCACTGATGCGAGTCGACCGCGTTTTGTATGTGTACTCATTGATCCCCATCGGTCATGGCGACGAAATCGCCCGGTATATACAGTGTCAGACCTGCCGGGCCCCCTACGACGCCGCCTTGTTCGTGATTCCAAGCGGCGGTGGGGAGTTTGCCACGGAGACGTGGGAGTGCCCGGAGTGTCATCACGCCAATCTGAACACGCAATTCAAGTGTCGACGCTGCGCGTTCTGTGTGGCGTAGAGGTGTCGGGAACGACGAGTGCCCTTCTCAGGAAGGGCGGAGGTCACGATGGCGTTTGGCAGAATCCCGCTCGACTTCAGCGCCATGCGCAAGGCGTACAAGTTCTACGACAAATTGCACGACGGCACGCCGGTCGGCGAGGAGGTCTACGAGTGGATCACCGCACAGAACAAGATTGAGGCCGCGAAGGGACTACCGAAGAGCACCACGTGCTGCATGCAAGCGAGCATGGCATTCAACGTCACACCGCAGAAGATCCAGAAGGCCGGGTCCGTAGGCCGGGAAAACACGTACGGGAAGAAGACCGGCAACTACTACATCCTGAACGTTCAGGAGTTCCGGGCCTGGCTCACCTACACCTTTGGCCCGACTGATCAGGTCGCGGGCAAGTCGAAGGTGCCCGATAGTCCCGGCGTTCTCGTTTTTGGCAATGCCCACATCGAGTTTTGGGACGGCAAGGAGGTGCTGCAAGCGCCACCGCGGATGTCTGCCTCATGGATGTGGGGTCAGAGCCCGATCTGGTTCTGGTACGTCGGATCGGCCGCGTCAGCGTCCGCGTCCACGTCGACCGCACCCGAATGGCTCGTCGGCTGGTGGACGGTCTACGACGGCAATTACTACTACTACCATTTTTCGCGTGAGGGGATCGTCAACTATATCAAGACGAAGCCGAACCCGAAATGGGTTCCGCCTACGACGATCGGAAACCAGGGAACGGTCTCGTCAATCGCCAACGGCGTATCTGTGCTATGGAAGCCAACAGAGCCAGGCGGCGTGTCGACCAAGGAAGACTTTACCCGCGTCGGCTGGACGAGCACTACCGAGATGAACGGGCGGTCAAACAAGTATGCGCCGCTATTCGCCCGCAAGATGGCGTAGCGATTGTCAAGGACGCCACGCAGGTTTTCGGCGAATCTCCGCCCCC
>DATNCQ010000085.1:0-26323 GCA_035571515.1 Vicinamibacterales bacterium | reverse complement strand
TCCTCGACCTCCTTCGGCATCTTCGCCTGTTCGATCTTCTTCTTCAGCTCGTCGATCTCGTTGCCCTTCTCGTCCTTGCGCCCCAGTTCCTTCTGGATCGCCTTCATCTTCTCGTTGAGGTAGTACTCCTTCTGCGCCTTCTCCATCTGCTTCTTCACGCGAGACTGGATACGGCGATCGACCTGGAGCTTGTCCACCTCGATCTCGAGGATGCCGGCGATGCGGTTCAGGCGCTCGAGCGGCGAGATGATCTCGAGCAGGTTCTGCTTCTCGTCCACGCCGACGAGCAGGTGCGCGGCAATCGTGTCGGCCAGCTTGCCCGGGTCGTCGACGCGGACCGCGGCAATCATGGCGTCGTAGTGCAGGTTGTTCGACAGCTTCACGTACTGCTCGAACAGCGACACCACGCGGCCCATCGTCCCTTCGACGTCGCCGGCGGCTTCCTTCTGCTTGGCGAGCACCTTGACGACGACGCGGTAGAAACCCTTGTCTTCCTTCCACTCGACCGCGCGCGCGCGGTCGACGCCCTCGACCAGGACCTTGATGTTGCCGTCGGGGAGCTTCAGGCTCTGCACGACGTTGGCGACGCAACCCATGGTGTAGACGTCATCGGGACGCGGGTCGTCAATCGAGGCGTCGTGCTGCGCGGCGAGGAAAATCCGCTTGTCCTTCAGCAGCGCGTGCTCGAGCGCGCGCGTGGACGACGGCCGTCCGATTACGAACGGCATCATCATGTGTGGGAAAACGACGACGTCCCGCAGCGGGACGATGGGGAGGGTCTCGTAGACTTCCATTCGGGCTCTAACCCGCCTTTTCTATCAGCGTGATCGACTTGTCCTTGGCCTCGACGATTTCGCGCGTCACGACCACCTCGCGAAGCTTCTTCTGGCCCGGCACCGAGTACATCAGGTCCAGCATCAGGTCCTCGATGATCATCCGCAGGCCGCGCGCGCCGATCTTGCGGTTGAGCGCGGACTCGGCAATCGCCTCGAGGGCATCGTCGGTGAAGCGCAGCTTCACGTTCTCGTACTCGAAGAGCTTCTGGTACTGACGCGTGATCGCGTTGCGAGGTTGCGTGAGAATCTGCACCAGCGCCGGCTTGTCCAGTTCATGGAGCGTGCCGACGACCGGCAGGCGGCCAACGAACTCCGGGATGAGCCCGTACTTGATCAGGTCTTCCGGCTCCACCTGCTCGAGCGTCGCGCCGACCTCGCGCTTCTGGACCGACTTGACCTCCGCCTTGAAGCCGAGGGTCTTCTTGCCGACGCGGCGCTCGATGACCTTGTCGAGGCCGACGAACGCGCCGCCGCAGATGAAGAGGATGTTCGTGGTGTCGATCTGGAAGAACTCCTGGTGCGGGTGCTTGCGTCCGCCCTGCGGCGGGACGTTGGCCACCGTGCCTTCCAGGATCTTCAGCAGCGCCTGCTGGACGCCCTCGCCCGACACGTCGCGGGTGATGGAGGGGTTCTCGTCCTTGCGGCAGATCTTGTCGACCTCGTCGATGTAGATGATCCCCTGCTGGCACTTCTCGATGTCGCCGCCGGCGGCCTGCAGGAGCTTGAGGATGATGTTCTCGACGTCCTCGCCGACGTACCCGGCCTCGGTCAGCGTCGTCGCGTCGACGATGGTGAAGGGGACCGAGAGCAGCTTGGCGAGCGTCTGCGCAAGCAGGGTCTTGCCGGTGCCGGTCGGACCGATGAGCAGGATGTTCGACTTGGTCAGCTCGACGTCGTTGCGGCTGCGCGGCTGCTTCTGGATCTCGATGCGCTTGTAGTGGTTGTAGACCGCGACGGCGAGCTTCTTCTTGGTCCGCTCCTGGCCGATGACGTACTCGTCGAGGAACTTCTTGATGTCGGGCGGCGAGGGGAGCGACGAGCGCACCCCGCGGTTCTCGAAGCGGTTGTCGTCCGCGATGATGTCATTGCAGACCTCGACGCATTCATCACAGATGAAGACAGTCGGGCCCGCGATGAGCTTGCGGACGTCGTTCTGATCCTTGTTGCAGAACGAGCAGCGGAGAATCTCAGTCTCGCCGTTCTTCTTGACCATAACTCGCTCAAGAAACCGGATTTAGGGGGGTGGCCAGGGACACCCGGGTTATCGACCTTTGAACCCGGCCTCTTTAACTTCGATGTTACACCCGTTTACGGATGACGTCATCGATGATGCCGTATTCCTTACCCTGGTCGGCCGACATGATGTAGTCCCGCTCGGTATCCTCCTGGATCCGCTTCATCGGCTGCCCGGTGTGGTGCACGAGAATTTCGTTCAGGCGCTCGCGCATGCGCAGTATTTCCCGCGCGGCAATATCAATATCGGTCGCCTGGCCCGCCAGCCCCTGCATGAGCGGCTGGTGGATGACGATTCGGGAATTGGGCAGCGAATACCGCTTACCCTTTTCGCCCGCCGCCAGCAGGACGGCCGCCATCGACGCCGCCTGCCCGATGCAGACGGTCTGCACGTGCGGCTTGATGAACTGCATCGTGTCGTAGATCGCCAGCCCCGCGGTGATCGACCCGCCCGGGCTGTTGATGTACATCATGATGTCCTTGTCCGGATCCTCCGCCTCGAGAAAGAGCATCTGCGCAATCACGAGGTTCGCAATCGAGTCGTCGATCGGCGTGCCGATGAAGATGATGCTGTCCTTCAGCAGCCGGGAGAAGATGTCGTAAGCGCGCTCGCCGCGGTTGGTCTGCTCGACCACCATCGGCACGAGCTGAGAGTAATTCGTCATCGAAGAATTGGGGAATTTTCGGAACGTTTTGGCGGGTTAGTCGCTGGTCATCTTAGCACGCGACATCGCGAAGTCAACCGCCTTCTCCCGCCGCAATCCCGCCGTCAATCGTGCCAGCCCGCCTTCTTTCTCCAGCTGAGCCCGGAGGGCCGCGGGCGTTCGCCCGGAGCGCTCCGCGTACTGTTGAATCTCCTTATCGACATCTTCGGGCGCCACCGTCAGCTGTTCACGGCGCGCCACCTCGTCGAGCACGAGCGCGCTGGCGACCGCGTCGCGCGCGGGCTCCCGTTGAGCTTCCCGGAACTGCGACCAGTCGATGCCCGCCTTGCGCGGATCCACATTCTGATCCATTAACCGCCGCACGAACTCCTCGAGCCGGCGCTCTATTTCTCTATCAACGAGCGAGGCGGGCAGCTCGAACGAGATCCGCTGCCCGAGCTTCTTCAGCAGGTCGGTTCGCACGTGCTGCCTGGCGTGATGCTCGGCATCGGCCTGCATGTCGGCGCGCACCCGTTCGCGCAACGCCGCCAGCGAGTCGAAATCGCCGACGTCCTTCGCGAACTCGTCGTCGAGCTCCGGCAGGACCTTGCGGCGAATCTCCTTGGCCTTGACCGTGTAGCTGACGTCGGTGCCGGCCATGTCCGTCACGGCGTAATCGTCGGGGAAATGGATGACAAAAGTCTTCTCATCGCCGACATTGATGCCGATCAACTGCTGGTCGAAGCCGGGCGGATTGCCGCTCGCGCCGAGCTCCACCGACACCCCTTCGTGGTGATCGATCTTGCCGTCAGGATCGGTCCGATCGAGATCGACCACCACCGTGTCACCCTCGCCGACGGGCCGCCCTTCGACGCTTTCGTGCTTGGCCGCGCGCTCGCGGAGCCGCTCGAGCGTCCCGTCGACCGCATCGTCGGTGACCGCGGAGGGGGGCCGGTGCAGCGAGATGGTGGAGAGGTCCCCGGGGTCGAACGGGGGCACCGTTTCGATGTCGGCGGTGAACTTGAGCGGCTGCCCCTCGCTGAGCGAGACGTCCTTGATGTCGGGCGTGGCCACCGGCTCGATGCCGCGCTCCTGCAGCGCCTCTTCGACCGCGCGCGGAATCAGGTCGTGCATCACGTCGTGATGGATCTGCTCGCGGAAGCGCTGCTTGATGATATTTGACGGCACTTTGCCGGGGCGGAAACCGGGGAGACGCGCCTGCTTCGAGTAGCCCTTCGCGATGCGGTCGATCTCCGCGTCGACGATGTGGCTCGGGATCTCGATCGTGATCTTTTTCTGGGTTTCGCTGACGTCCTGGAATTCAGTTTTCATCGAGGCGACAGGCCACGGAGGCACGGAGAAAAACAGGTACGGGTCCTCCGTGTCTCCGTGACTCCGTGGCCCGTGGGGACATGCGAAAGGAGGGACTCGAACCCCCATACCCTTTCGGGTACCAGATCCTAAGTCTGGCGCGTCTGCCAGTTCCGCCACTTTCGCGTGCAAAAAGGAGCCTAACACGCCCGTAACGGTCGTGCTAGGATTCCGCACCTGTGCCTGATTTCCACACCGATCTCTTTCACGGTCTGTTCGTCTTACATCAGGGCGACAACGGGGCGGGCCGGCTTACCCGTCATGCTGCCGCCCCCCGGGTGGTACCCGATCCACACACGGGACATCCGTTGAAAGTCGCCGCGCTGGAGCTCAGTGAGCGGGCCGTCTGTCCCGCGTGCACCCAGCTGGGAGCCGGTGGTTACGTCTCGTTCGAGTCCGACATGCGCCTGGCGTTCGCGTGTCCGAGCTGCCGCAAGCTCGTCTGGATCGCCGGCACGTAGTTACCGGCGGGTCCGACTCGCCAGGATTCCGTTGCTCGGTCCCCGCTCCACACCGGCTTTGGCGAGGCCGGCCTTCGCCATCCTCAATTTCACGGGGCGCCCGACGCGAGCCGCATCGAGGTGAACGCTTCGTCGCACCGCCACGTTCGTCACGATCAGCTCGGTCACGAAGCCGCGCGCGTCGGCGCGCGAGTTGATCGCCCGCCGCGCGTTCACCCGGTCGATGCGCAACTGCGCGCGCCGCGCGTCGATCGTCGAATACAGCTGCTCGATGTCGGGGGCGGACGAGTTCGAAAGGACGACCGCCGCGCCGCGCTCGGCCGCGGCGACGAGCGCGTGCTGCAGGCGTGCCTGGTCGTCGAGCGTGAATCCGCTGGCGGTGTAGTTCGCGAAGCAGGCCGTGCGGCTGAGCGGCGCGTACGGCGGGTCGCAGTAGATGAAGTCTCCCTGGCCGGCTTCCGCGAGCGCGCCGTCGAAGGACCCGTGCACGAGCGTGACGCCGCGCGTGCGCAGCGCCGCCGCCACCTGGCGCAGGTGTCCTTCGTCGACGATGCGCGGGTTGACGTAGCGCCCGGCGGGCACGTTGAACGCCCCCGACTTGTTCAGCCGGAAGAGGCCGTTGAAGCCGGTGCGATTCAGGTAGATCAGCATCGCGGCCATCTCGGGGGTGTAGGCGCCCGAGGCGGCGCGCATCGGGTTGAAGCGGGCGTCGCGCACGTCGTAGTAGCACTCGCTGCCGCGCGCCCGGTGGTCTTCCGCGAGCAGCCGCAGGTGCGCGATCACCTCGTCGGTCCGCGACATCAGCATCCGGTAGCAGCCGACCAGGTCCGCGTTGTCGTCAACGAGCCACGCCTGCCGGCCGTCGAGCCGTCCGCCCGCGTGAAGGTCGAAGAAGACCGCGCCGCTGCCGAAGAACGGCTCGATGTAGCGTCTGAAGGTAACCGGGTAGTAGCCCCGCAGTGCCGGCAGCAGTTGACGCTTGCCGCCCGCCCACTTCAGGAGGGGCCGTCCCGGGGCCGGTACTGGCTCGTACGCCTGCACGGTCGTCATTATCGGCGCTCTCGCAACCGATACTTATAGCTGAAATCATGCCGTCTCCGCACGTCAGCGTGCTCCTCACGGCGTACAACCGCGAGCAGTACCTCGCCGCGTCGATCGAAAGCGTCCTCGCCCAGACCTGGGGCGACTTCGAGCTCATCGTCGTCGACGATCGATCGACCGACGGCTCCGTCGAGATCGCCCGGCGCTACGAGCGTCTCGATCCGCGCGTCCGCGTGGTCGTGAACGAGCGGAACTACGGCCAGTTCGCCAACCGGAATCACGCGGCGTCGCTGGCGGCCACGCCCTACCTGAAGTTCCACGATTCCGACGATTTGATGTACCCGCACTGCCTTGGCGTGATGGTTCCCGCGCTCCAGGCGGAGCCTCGCGCCGGCTTCGGGCTGTCGAACAGCCGCGCGTGGCCGGGTGGGCCGGTACCGATGCTGCTGACGCCAAAGCAGGCCTACCAGCGCGAATTCCTGGGATTCGGCCTGTTCATGTGCGGGCCGGCCGGCGCGCTGTTTCGCACCGAGGTGTTCCGCGAGCTTGGCGGTTTCAAGGATTACGGAACGCCGTCGGACACGATTTTCTGGATGCGTGCCTGCGCCAGGTACCCGGTCCTGCTCCTGCCCGGCGACCTCTTCTATTACCGTGAACACCCCGGCCAGGCGTTCCAGGCGCCGGACGTCGCGCGGCACTATGCCACGTTGAACCACCACCTGTGGCAGGCGCTGGCCGCTCCCGAGTGTCCGCTGGACGACCGCGACAAGACCGTGGGGCGTCGAAATGTGGCGTTTTCCACGGCCAAATCCGCATGGCACGCCGCCAGAGGGGGCGACCTGGGGCTGGCCTGGCATCGGGTGACCGCGAGCGGGATTCGCGCGTGGGAGTGGCTGCGGTACCTGCGGCCCCCGCGGCGGTCGCCGGACGCGGGCCTGTGAAGGCGTCCCCTAACTCGTTGGCGTTCCTGCCGGTTGCCTGCACAATTCTGCCGCTCGAACCGATAAAACAACTGGATTCGGCTGTCTGATTACATGGTTGGTGGGTCCAGAGCAGCCTGGCGGCATGCGAGATCGCTGTAGCAGCGCCCGGGATGTAAGGGAGAGGGCGAAGCTGTGTTCAGCGGGCAGCTGGCAGCGCGCAGCTGGCAGCAACGTGTCCGCCGGCAACTGGCGCCGCGTCACTGTCATTCGATTGCGGAACATCGCGAAGAAGCTGCTGCCTGCTGCCTGCTGCCTGCTGCCGGCTGCGGGCTGCGCACGGGACCGCGTGACGCCCGTTTATGATCCGGCCGGCACGATCAAGCGGCTCGATTACGACACCGATCGCGACGGCCGCGTCGACATGCGCGCCTATCTCGAGAACGGCAGGACGGTCCGCATCGAAGCGGACGGCAACGGCGACGGCGTCGTCGATCGCTGGGAGTACTACCGCGCCGACGGCCAGCTCGATCGGCTGGGCAGCTCCAGCGAATCGGACGGCGTCGAAGACACGTGGGTCGTCCAGAACGGCGACCAGATGCGCGTGGACATCGCCACGCGCCGCGACGGCGTGGCCGACCGTCACGAGTTCCACGACCAGGGCGCGCTCGTGCGCGCCGAACAGGACACCAACGGCGACGGCCGCATCGATCAGTGGCAGCGCTTCGACGGAGGCAAGCTGCGAGAGCTGCTCGTCGACACGTCGCGCGCAGCAGGCCGCCCGGACACGCGGCTGGTGTACGAGGCCGACGGCTCGCTGCAGCGCGTCGACTCCGACATCGCTCCCCAGTAACATGCTCGACTTCGTCCCCCGGCGCGCGTTCGTCGTCGCAATGATGGTGATGGCTGCCGCCGTGTCGTCACCAGCGCTCGCGCAGGCTCCGGGCCAGGGCCGGTTCGTGACCGGTCCGCTCACGTGGAGCCCGACGTTCCAGCTGCGCGAAGCCGGCGTCGACTCGAACGTGTTCAACACGCCGCTCGACCCGAAAGAGGACGTCACCGCCGGCGCGCTGTCGTCGGTCAGCTCGCTGCTGACGCTGGGCATCCTCGAGGCGACGACGACGGGCAGCCTCGAGTACCTCTATTTCGATCGCTATAAAAACGAACGCGGGTTCAACCGCCGGGTGGCGACGCACCTGGAATTTCCGCTGACCCGCTTCAGCCCGGACGTGACCGTGGCGTGGAACCGCGTCAAGGAGCGGTCCGGGAACGAAATCGACACGCGGACCCCGCGCACCGATTTCTCGTACGCGGGCGGCCTGCAGACGCGCATCGGTTCGCGCCTGGAGATGACGGCGACGGCCGGCCGGCAGAAACAGACCTATGAAGAAGGGGTCACCTTTCGCGACGTCGAGATCGCGCCGCAATTGAACCGCGAGTCGACGCTCGGCACCCTGACCGGACGGGTGACCGTCACACCGCTGACCACATTCGAAGCCGTGGCCACGCTCGGGCGCGACGCATTCCCGTTCAGGCCGGCCGCGGATACCGACAACATGCGGCTCGACGCGGGCTTCGAGTTCTCGCCCGACGCAATCATCCGCGGACGCGCCTCGATCGGCTATCACTCGATGCAGCCGCATCGCAACGTCTCGAACGCGGTCGCCGCGAATTTTACGGGCATCACGTCGTCGGTCGATCTTTCGTATACGCTCCTCGAGGTGACGCGGTTCACCGGCCGGTTCGCGCGCGACTCGAGCTACTCGATCGACACGAACCAGCCGTATTACGTGTCCACGGGCGGCTCGCTGGAGGTGCTGCAGACGCTCTTCGGACCGGTCGATCTGACCGTGCGCGCCGCCCGGGAAAAGCTCGATTACCCCGCGACCGACCTGGAGGCCGGCCACGCCGATTTCGCGGATACTTTCGGGGGCGGACCGTCCATCAGGATGGGGCCGCAAGCGGTCATTGCACTGCTCTACGACAGCAGCGAACGGCGATCCCCCCGTGGCCCCGAATTTGGATATCAACGACGCCGTATCTACACGACTGTCACATACGGGTTCTGAAATGAAGACTGACATGAAGAAGCTACTCACGTCATCGTGTGCTCTCGTCACCCTGCTCGCCGCGTCGCTGGCGGCGGCGCAAAACGCGCCCGCCGCAGGCGCGCAGGCGCCGGCGCAGCCGGCATCGACGCAGGCGGCCGCCAACAGGCCGTCGGACTACGTCGTCGGACCGCAGGACGTGCTGAAGGTGAGCGTCTACGACGAGCCGACGATGTCGGGCACGTTCCGCGTGGATACCGACGGCAGCTTCCAGTACCCGATGCTCGGGCGCGTCGCCGCCTCCGGCATGCGCGTCCGCGACATCGAGCAGATGCTGAAGACGAAGCTCGAGGACGGCTTCATCCGGCGCGCGCAGGTGACCGTCGACGTCGATCAGTTCCGCAGCCGCAGCGTGTTCATCGTCGGCGAGGTGCGATCGCCCGGCAAGTATCCGATGACGGGGCAGATGTCGCTCATCGAGGCGCTCGCCGCGGCCGGCTCGACGACGCCGACCGCGAGCAGCGAGGTGCTGATCCTGCGTCCGCGCAACCCGACCACCGCGCAGCCGCTGACGCCCGACCAGGTCGACCAGACCAACGTCACGCGCATCAACCTCGGCGACCTGCAGCTTGGCCGGCTGTCGGACAACGTGAGCCTGATGGAGGGCGACACGATCTTCGTGCCGAAGGCGGAGAAGTTCTTCATCACCGGGCAGGTGCGGAACCCCGGCGCGTACACGTTCGAGCGCGGTCTCACCGTGTTGCAGGCGATTTCGCTCGCGGGCGGGCTCACCGACAAGGGCTCGAACCGCCGCATCAAGGTGATCCGGAACGTCAAGGGCAAGAAGAGCCAGCAGAACATCGACCTGGCCGATTCGATTCAGCCCGGCGACACGCTGCTGGTGCCGCAACGACTCCTCTAGACGCGGGGAACACAGTGGTCAAGCGCTTTTGATCGCTGGTCCCCGATCCCCGATCCCTTCCGAAATACCATCATGTGCGGGATAGGTGGCGCGTTCAGCTGGTCGGAGGCCAGCGCGTTCGACGCCACACGTACGGCCGCCGATCTCTGCTCGGCGCTCGCGCATCGCGGCCCCGACGGCGAAGGGACCTTCACCGATCGCGGGCTGCTCTTCGTCCACCGCCGCCTCGCCATCATCGATTGCACGCCCGGTGGCCGCCAGCCGATGACGACGCCGGACGGCCGCTACGCCATCGTCTACAACGGCGAAATCTACAACTATCGCGAGCTGCGCGCCGACCTGGAGCGGGCCGGGGTGCGTTTCGCCTCGGCGTCCGACACCGAAGTGCTGCTGGCCCTCATCGTCCGCGACGGCATCGCGGCGCTGAGCCGCGCGCGCGGGATGTTTGCGCTGGCGCTGTGGGACGGCGCCGCGCGCACGCTGACCGTCGCGCGAGACCGCTTCGGCATCAAGCCGCTGTACGTCGCGGCGCGGGACGGCCGCGTGGCGTTCGCGTCGGAGATCGCGGCGCTGCGGCGCGCGTCGCTCGTCGAACGCGACGTATCGCCCGCCGGGGTGCTCGCATTCCTGGCGTGGAGCTACGTCCCCGCCCCGCTGACATGGCTGCGCGGCGTCGAGAGCCTCGCGCCCGGCACGTGGAAGCGGTGGCACGACGGCGGCGGCGAGGAAGGCGGCACGTTCGCCGACTTCACCACCGTCTACGAAGGGGAGGCGGCGATCGGCGAGGACGAGCTGCGCGCGCGCACGCAGGAGGCGCTCCGTGACACCGTCGCCGCGCACATGGTGGCGGACGTGCCCGTCGGCATCTTCCTGTCGGGCGGCATCGACTCGGCGGCGGTCGTCGCCAGCGCCCGCGCGACCATCACCGGCGAGCTGCACACCTACACCGTCGCGGGCGATGTCCCGTCGATGTCCGAGCTCGAGCCGGCACGCCGCGTTGCGACGTCGTTCGAGACGAGGCACCACGAGCTGATGATCGGCGCGGCGGCCATCGAACGCGCGCTTCCGGCGATCGTGCGGCGGCTCGACGCGCCGAGCGCCGACGCCATCAACTCGTATTTCGTGTCGCAGGCCGTGGCCGCGACGCGCGTCAAGGCCGTGTTGTCGGGCGTCGGCGGCGACGAGATGTTCGGCGGCTACCCGAGCTTCCAGCGCATTCCCTCCGCGATTCGCACCGCGAAGTGGCTCGCACCCGTGCTGCCGGTCACGGCGCTCGCGGCGTCCGCGCTGCCGGACTGGCGCGCGCGGAAGCTGCAGCATTTCGCCGGCGCGCCGGATGTCACGTCGGCCTATCGCGCCGTGCGCGGCAACTTCATGCCCGAGGAGTGGGCGGCCCTGCTTGGCCCGGCGTTCGAAGGAGAAGCGGGACGTGCCGCGCGCGAGACGCTCGCGCAGGTCGAGGCGCGGACCTTCCGGGACGGCGCCGCGGAGACGCCGATGGCCTCGGTGTCGCGCATGGAGACGTCCGGGTATCTGCGTGGCCAGCTGCTGCGCGACATCGACGCGGTCTCGATGGCGCACGGGCTCGAGGTGCGCGTGCCGTTCGTGGATCATCGGCTCGCCGGAACCATCTGGCCCGCGCTCGGGCGTCATCCGCACCTGCTCGAGGGCAAGCGGCTCCTGCACGAGAGCGTGCCGAAGATGCCGGAGGCGGCGGCGAGCGGCCCGAAGCGCGGTTTCACGCTGCCGTTCGACGCGTGGATGCGCGGCGCCCTGCGCGAGACCTCGCTGCGCGGCATCGAGTCGGCCGTGGCGCTCGGCTGGGTGAACGCACGCGCGGCCGCGGCGGTCTGGGGCGACTGGCAGCGCGGCCGGGCGCACTGGTCGCGTGCGTGGGGTCTCGCCGTCCTCGGGCAGTTCCTGCAGGAGGCTGCGTGAGCGCGCGTCCGTCCACGCTGCCGGTGACGCACATCCGTCCCGGCGCGCGCGCGATGTCGTTCACGCTCGACGAGGTGTGGCACGCGCGCGAGCTGCTCTACTTCCTCGTGTGGCGCGACATCAAGGTGCGCTATAAGCAGACCGCGCTCGGCATCGCCTGGAGCGTGCTGCAGCCGTTCTTGACGATGGTCGTGTTCACGATCTTCTTCGGCAGGCTGGCGAAACTGCCGTCGGACGGCGTGCCGTATCCGCTGTTCTCGCTCGCGGCGCTCGTGCCGTGGACCTACTTCGCGACCGCCGCCTCCAACGGCGCCTCGTCGCTCGTCGGCAACCAGCACCTCATCGCCAAGGTGTACTTCCCCCGCATCCTCGTGCCGCTGGCGGCGGTGCTGATGCCGGCGGTCGATCTGGCGGTGTCGTTCGGCATGCTGGTGGTGCTGATGGCGTGGTATCACGTCGTGCCGGCGGCCGCCATCGCCGCGCTGCCGCTCTACGTCGGGCTCGGGATCCTCGCCGCCTTCGCGGTCACGCTGTGGACCTCCGCGTTGAGCGTTCGCTACCGCGACGCGCGCTACGTGCTGCCGTTCGTGATCCAGATCTGGCTGTTCATCTCGCCCGTTGCGTATCCGGCCTCGATGGTCCCGGAACGCTGGCGGCTGCTGTACGCGCTGAACCCGATGGCGACTGTCGTCGAAGGGTTCAGGAGCTCGCTGCTCGGCACGCCGGGACCTGGTTCGATGGCGGCTATTGGCGTGGCGGTCGTGGCCGCCGCGCTCGTGGCCGGCGCCGCCTACTTCCGATCGGTCGAAGGATCGATCGTGGATCTCGCCTGAACGTGGCCGACGTCGCGATCAAGATCAGCGGGCTCGGCAAGCGCTACACGATTGGCGCGCGCGAGCAGCAGTACGACACGCTCCGCGATCGCATCGCCGCCGCGGCCACGCGTCCGTTCCGCCGGCTCGCGCCGGGCGGCCTCGGCGCCTCGACGACGATCTGGGCGCTCCAGGACGTCACGCACGAGATTCGGCGCGGCGACGTGGTCGGCGTCATCGGCGGCAACGGCGCCGGCAAGTCGACGCTGCTGAAGATTCTCTCGCGCATCACGACGCCGACCGAGGGCGAGGCCGAGATTCACGGGCGCGTCGGTTCGCTGCTCGAGGTCGGCACCGGCTTCCATCCCGACCTGACGGGACGCGAGAACATCTTCCTGAACGGCGCCATCCTCGGCATGCGCAAGGCGGAAATCGAGCGCAAGTTCGACGAGATCGTCCGCTTCGCCGAGATCGAGGAGTTCATCGACACGCCGGTCAAGCACTACTCGAGCGGCATGTACGTCAGGCTCGGCTTCGCCGTCGCCGCGCAGATGGAGCCCGAGATTCTCATCGTGGACGAGGTGCTGGCCGTCGGCGACGTGCACTTCCAGCGCAAGTGCCTCGGCAAGCTCGATGACGTGGCGCGCAGCGGCCGGACGGTGCTGTTCGTCTCGCACAACATGGCGGCCATCCAGCGGCTCTGCACGTCCGCGATGCTGCTGCAACGCGGCCGGCTGGTGCGCGTGGGCGACGTGCGATCGACGGTTGCCGCCTACCTCGGCGGGGAGGCACGCGGGGGCTTCGTCGCCGCGGCGCGAACCGGCGAGCCGCAGATCCTGTCGGCGGATCTCGAGGACGTGACGGGCCGGCCGCTCGAGAACCCCGCCTGCACCGAACCGATTGTCTGCCGCATCCAGTTCACGCTGCCGCACCGCGCGCCGGGTACGCGCGTCGGCATCGGCGTGCTCTCGTGCGACGGCGTCCCCGTCTTCACGACGAACAATACGGACGCCGGACTTCCGTGTCCCTCCGGCCCAGGCGATTTCGAGGCGCGCGTGACCATTCCGCCGAACAGCTTGCTGGCCGGCGACTTTCACCTGGCGCTCTGCCTGTGGAACCCGGGCGTGATCCTCGACCTGCAGGAGCCGGCGCTCTCGTTTTCGGTGGACGCCGGCCGGTCGCCGCTCTATGCCGAGAACGCGACGCGCAAGGGCTACGTGCACGTGGAGTGCGCGTGGTCGGTGACGCCGCGCATCGAATCGGCGGCGGGGATGCTGTCATGACGCTCGTGCACCGCGCCATCCGGCGCGCCAGGCGCGCCGCCGGCTACGAGACGCGCGATGTCATGACGCAGCTGATCAGGCGCGACGCCCGCTGGACGACGTTCTGCCGCGCGATCGAGTACGTCGACTACGAAGCCGTCGCGGGCGACATCGTCGAGTTCGGTGTGTTCACCGGCATCAGCCTGGCGCTGCTGGCGAAGGCGCATTCCTTCGATCCCAAGGGGATCGAGCGCCGCGTCGGCGGGTTCGACTCGTTCCAGGGGCTGCCCGGGTCCGGCGAGCCGCACGCGCGCTGGCAGCCCGGCGACTGCTCGCGCAATCACTCGTGGCACCCGCTGCTGCGGATCGGCGATCCCGTGACGCCCGAGGTGACGCGGCGCCTGTTCGAGGCATGCGCCCTCGACGCGCCGCTGCTGCACGTCGGCGCGTTCGACGAGACGCTGCCCGCGGCGTTTCCGGCCGTGCATCGGCAGGTGGCGCTCGCGCACTTCGACTGCGACCTCTACGAATCGACGCGCGACGCGCTGGCCGCGCTCGCGCCGGTGCTGCAGGACG
Organism: Vicinamibacterales bacterium; assembly: GCA_035571515.1. Taxonomy (GTDB): domain Bacteria; phylum Acidobacteriota; class Vicinamibacteria; order Vicinamibacterales; family UBA2999; genus Gp6-AA40. The sequence continues at coordinate 12,259 of DATNCQ010000085.1, read as the reverse complement.
GCGCGATGCTGCTGTTCGACGACTGGTTTCACTACCGCGGCCATCCGGGCAAGGGGGAAGCGCGCGCGCTCAGCGAGTTCCTCGCGGCGCATCCCGAGTGGGGCGCGGTGCAGTACCAGCCCTACGCGACCTTCTGCAATTCGTTCATCCTCCACCGCCGCTAGTGCACCCCGACGCGCAAAATCCGCGCGTTGGGGGCCCCGCACCCACATGACTTACGTGAAGGTTAGACATCTGATCATCGGCGCGGGGCCGACAGGTCTGGGCGCCGCGTGGCGCCTCGAACAGCGTGGCATCCGCGATTGGGTGGTGCTCGAGGCAGGGCAGGTCCCCGGCGGCCTCGCGCAGTCCGTCGTCGACGAACACGGCTTCACGTGGGACCTCGGCGGCCACGTGCAGTTCAGCCACTACGAGATGTTCGACCAGCTGATGGACGACCTGCTCGGCGTGGACGGCTGGCTGTATCACGATCGCGAGTCGTGGGTGTGGATCCGCGACCGCTTCGTTCCCTATCCCTTTCAGCTGAACCTGCACCGGCTGCCCGAATCCGATCGAGCGGCCTGCCTGCGCGGCCTGGACGAAGCGGCCGCTGCGGCGGCCGCGACCCGCGCGCTGCCCGTGGACTTCGGCGAGTGGATCGCACGCACCTTCGGCGCCGGCATCGGCGACCTGTTCATGCGCCCGTACAACCGCAAGGTCTGGGCGCGCGAGCCGGAGCTGATGGACTGGCGCTGGATCGGCGATCGCGTGGCCGTCGCCGACGTGGCGCGCGTCCGCGAGAACATCCGCCTGCATCGCGATGACGTGTCGTGGGGGCCGAACAATCGCTTCCGCTTCCCGCGGCGGGGCGGCACGGGCGCCGTCTGGAAGGCGCTCGCGAAGCAGCTGACACAGCACGAATCGCCGGCGGCCGGCTCGCGGCTGATGTTCGGGGCCACCGTACGCCACGTGGACACGACCGCGCGCCGCGTGGCGCTCGCCGACGGCCGCGAATTCGGTTACGAGCAGCTGCTCTCCACGATGCCGCTCGACCGGCTGGTCGCCATCAGCGATCTCGCCCGCGACCTGCGGGCGGCCGCGCGCGACCTGGAGTACTCGTCCACGCACGTGATCGGCGTCGGCCTGAACGGCGCGCCGCCGCGCGACCTCGAGCAGAAGTGCTGGATGTATTTCCCCGGGGCGAACTGCCCGTTCTACCGCGTCACGCATTTCTCGCATTACTCGCCGAACAACGTGCCGGACCCGTCATCGCAGTGGTCGTTGATGGCCGAAGTGTCCGCATCGGCGCACAGCCCCGTCGACCACTCCCGTGTAGCTGCCGACGTCGTGCGCGGGCTCGTCGCGACCTCGCTCGTCGCGTCGGAGTCGCAGGTGCACCACGTGTGGCACACGCGGCTCGAGCACGGCTATCCGGTGCCGTCGCTGCATCGCGACCGCGGGCTTGGCGGCATCCAGACCACGCTCGAAGCGCGCGACGTCTACAGCCGCGGCCGGTTCGGCGCATGGAAGTACGAGGTCTCGAACCAGGACCACAGCTTCGCGCAAGGCGTCGAAGCGGTGGACGCGTGGCTGGACGGCGCCGAGGAAGTGACGCTGCGCCGCCCCGATGACGTCAACGCGCGGCGGCCCCGGCCGGTGATCAAGGCATGAACGTTCGCCAGTGGCATCACTGATCTCACATTTCAGGCGCTTTGCACGCGACACGCAGCGCGACGTGTGGCCGACGCCGGAGCGTGCGGTGCTGCAGGAGCTCGAACGCCGGGCCGCGTGCGAGGCGCGCCGGACGCCGGGCCGGATCGACATCGCGCCGTATCGGTTCGAGTACTCGGACGCGATGTCGGCGTGGCCGCAGTGGGACGACATCTTCGTCCACCGTTCGCTGGCATTCGACACCACGGCGCGCGAGCCGCGCATCCTCGACTGCGGCGCCAACATCGGCCTCGCGTCGATCTATTTCAAGCGGCATTATCCCGACGCGCGGATTACCGCATTCGAGGCGGACCCGGCGCTGGCGGCAATCTGCCGGCGGAACCTCGCGGCCAACGGCGCGGCCGGCGTCGAGGTGCGGGATGCCGCCGTGTGGGTCGGCGACGGCTCGATCGAATTCGTCTGCGAGGGCGCGGATTCAGGCGCCATCGCCTCGCTCGGACCGTCTGTGAGCGGTCCGCTGGCGTTCGTGCCCGCCGTGCGCCTGCGCGACTGGCTGCTCGAGCCGGTCGATCTGCTGAAGCTCGACATCGAAGGCGCCGAGCTGCCGGTGCTCGACGATTGCCGTGACGTGCTCCACAACGTTCGCGCGCTGACGATCGACCTGCACGAGTTCAACCCCGTGAAGCGTCAGACGGGAGCCATCTTCGACGTGCTCGCCAGCGCCGGGTTCCTGTTCGACATGCGCGGCCTCGTGTCGCTGCCGTGGCGCGCGTCGCGCGTCGAATCGCCCTTTCCCGACGCCTCGCCGGTCTGGGTCGCCACGGTGCGGGCATGGCGCCGCTGACATCTCCCAGCGTCGTCTGCATCGTCCCCGACAAGCTCGGCGGCATGCTGAACATTGTCGAAGGCCTCTTCCGCTTCCGGCAGCCCGACCAGTTCGCCTGGGCGGCCATCCTGACGCACAACCCGCTGCAGACCGACGCGCGTTTTGGCGGCCGCTTCAACGCCGACTATCAGGCGAGCTTCGAGTTCAGGACGCCGGTCGAGAATTTCCACGCGGTCCTTCGGCGGCTGCGTGCGGCGGTGCCGGCCGGTGAGGGTGTCCTCGTCGCCAACGATCTGCTGGAGCTCGCGCTCGCGTCGGCGTTCGACTGCGGGCGGACGGTCGTCCAGATCCTGCACGGCGACAGCGACTACTACTACGACCTCGCGGCCCGCCACGAAACGGTCATCGACGCGTTCGTGGTCTACGGCCGGACGATGGAGCGCAAGCTGAAGGCGAGGCTGCCGCATCGCGCCAGCGACGTCTACTTCCTGCCCTACGGCGTGGTCGAGCCACCGCGCCGGCGGGCCGCCGCGCCCGGGACGCTGCGCCTGCTGTTCGCGGGCCGCTTCGAGCACGGGCAGAAAGGCGTGCTCGACCTGCCGCCGATCGATCGGGCGCTCGCCGAACGCGGCGTGGACGTCGCGTGGACGATGGTGGGCGCGGGACCCGACGAGCAGCGGCTGCGCGACGCGTGGCCCGGTGGCCGCGTCACGTTCCTGGGGCCGAAGACAACCGCGGAAGTGCTCGACATCGCCGCGCGGCACGACGTGTTCGTGCTGCCGACGCGCTACGAGGGTGTGCCCGTGGCGCTGATCGAGGCGATGAGTGTCGGCCTCGCTCCGGTGGTCAGCCACGTCGAAAGCGGCGTCACGGAAATCCTCACCGAGGGCAGCACCGGCCTGATGCCGCCCGTCGGCGACATCGGCGCCTTCGCGGACGCCATCGCCGCGCTCGATCGCGATCGCGCGCTCCTCGAAAAAATCAGCGGCGCCGCGTGGCGGTACGTGGCCGCCGCGCACGACATGCGCGAGCGGACGGACGCCTACCAGGCGCTCTTCGCCCGCTACCGCGAGCTGCGGCGCCCGCGTCCGGCGAATGTCGTCGTGCCGTACGGCAGCCGGCTCGATCGTCCGTGGATCCCGAACCTCGCCGTCCGCACCGTGCGCTCGATGATCCGCCGCGCAAAAGGGAAACCGTACTAGTGCGCATCGTTCAGGCCGCCGGATGGTACCTCCCGAGCTCGAAGGGCGGCACGGAGGTCTACGTCTCGGAGCTCGCCCGGCGGCTGCGTTCGGCGGGACACGAGGTACTGATCGCCGCGCCCGAGGCGCTGGGGCAGGACGAACGGACCTACGACGAAGGCGGCCTCAAGGTCTATCGCTATCCCATCCCGGTGCACGCCACGCGCGAGGAGGCGCAGGGCAGGGTGCCCGTGCGCGGCGCCGAGCGGTTCCACGACTGGCTTGGCCGCGCGCGACCCGACGTGGTGCACATGCACACCTACGTGACGGGCCTCGGCCTGGCCGAGCTTCGCGCCGCGAAAGCGACCGGGGCCCGCGTGATTGCGACGACGCACTCCGCCAGCCTCGGCTTCACGTGCCAGCGGGGCACGATGATGCGGTGGGGGACGACGCTCTGCGACGGCCTCGTGCGGCCGATGAAGTGCGCCGCGTGCCAGCTGCAGCACCGCGGCGTCGCGCGGCCGCTCGCAATGGCGGCCGCGATGATTCCGCCGTCGGTCGGCGCGATCGGCCGCAACGTTCCCGGCCGCGTCGGCACGATGATCGGGATGACGAACCTGATCACGTTCAACCAGTCGGCGCAGCGGGAGATGCTCGACCTGGTCGATCGCTTCGTCGTCCTCAGCGAATGGGGGCGCGACGTGCTCATCGCCAACGGCGCGCCGGCCGACAAGGTGGCGCTCAACCGGCTCGGCGTCCGCTTTCCGCAGACGCCTGCGCCCGCGCGCCGTTCCGGCGCGGCGGTCACCGTCGCCTACATCGGGCGATTCGATCCCATCAAGGGCGTGACCGATTTTGCGCGCGCCATCGCGATGGTGCCACGCACCGAGCAGATTCGCTTCGAGTTCCACGGGCCGGTGCAGTTCCGGACCGAGCTGGCCGTGGTCGATCGGCTGAAATCGATCGTCGGTCCCGATGCCTGGGTGCATTTCGGCGGAGAGCTCGACGACGCCGGCGTGCGCTCCCTGCTGACGCGCGTGGACGTCGTCTGCTGCCCGTCGCGGGCCGTCGAGGGCGGACCGACGGTGGCGCTCGAAGCGCACGCGGCCGGCGTGCCCGTCATCGGCAGCGACATTCCGGCGCTGTCGGAGCTGGTTCGCGATGGCGTCAACGGCCGCCTGTATCCGGCGGGCGACGCGCGCGCGCTCGCGACTATCCTGACGGACCTGGCCGGCAACCCGAACCTGGTCGAGCGGTGGCGCGCCGGCCTGCCGTCGGTGCGCACGATGGACGACGTGACGCGCGACTATCTCGCGCTCTACGCCGCATGATTGGCGGCACCGCCATCAAGAGCCTGCTCGGACCCAGGTGGACGACCTGGGCGCGGACGGTGACGCGCGGCCTCGAGCGTCCGTCGTGGGGAAACCTGCGCCGCGTGACGCCGATCTCGGCCAACTACGGCTTCGATCGCGGCACGCCGATCGATCGCTACTACGTGGACAAGTTCTTCACCGCCCATCGTCAGCGCATCGCGGGACGCGTCCTCGAAATCCAGACGAGGGATCACACGCGGAAGTATGGGGCCGCGGTGACCGTGTCGGACACGCTCGACATCAGCCCCGAGTTCCGGCCGACCTGGCAGTGCGATCTGGCGAGCGCGTCGGTCGTCGCCGACGGCAGCTATGACTGCTTCCTGCTGCCGAACACGCTGCCCTTTCTCCGGGACCTCGACGGCGCGTTGCGCGAGGCGCGGCGTATCGTCCGCCGCGGCGGGGCAATCCTGGCCACCGTTCCCGCGTTCGTTCCGCTGACGCCCGACGTCGCGGACTACTGGCATGCGAGCGCCGACGGGTGGCGCCTGGTTGCCGCGCGCGTGTGGCCGGGCTGCGAAACGACCATTGAAGCGCACGGCAACTGCCTGGCTGCCGCGGCGGCGATGTACGGCATCGCGGCCGAGGAGTTGACGAACGCTGAGCTCGATGCCACCGATCCGCGGTACCCCGTCCTCGTGACGATCGACTGCCGCACACGCTGATGCAGAACGGTGACGCCGCGCCGCTGTTCCGCATCCGCCACGGGGTCAAGCGCACGCTGTTGTCGTCCGGTTACTACCGGCGCCGCCTGGCCCGTCTCCAGTTCCCGGGCGTGGCGGTGCTCTGCTACCACAGCGTCCGCGACGACACCGGCGGGGCGTTGCCGTTCAACGAGTTGCACGTCTCGACGAGCACGTTCGAACGCCACTGCCGGTTGATCGCGTCCTCGTGCCACCCCATCTCGCTGGCCGACCTGCGCGAAGCGCGAAACGGCACCCGGGCGCTGCCGCCTCGCGCCGTGCTCGTCACCTTCGACGACGGGTATCGAGCGGTCCTGGGCCTGGCGCTGCCAATTCTCGAGCGGTACAAGGTGCCGGCCGTCGTGTTCGGCTGCTCGGAGCCGATCCTGCGTGGCATGCACTTCTGGTTTGATTCCGTCTGCCAATCGGCTGGCGAGCATGCCGTGCTCGAGGCACGCCGCGCGCCGGCGGGGGAATGGGCGGCGTTCGTCAACGCGCACCAGGTGCCGGCATCGCCGACCGATCGCCATCGTCCGTTGACCGTCGAGGAGCTCAAGCAGCTGGCGGCGCATCCGCTCATCGACATCGGCGGGCATACCCTGACGCACCCGACGCTGGCGCTGCTGCCGTACAAGGAACAGGCGCGCGAGATCGGCGGGTGCCGCAGCGCGCTCGAACAGCTGATCGGATCGCCGATCGGCGCGTTCGCATACCCGTACGGGATGTCGACCCACGACTATTCCGTGGACACCATCTCCGTTGCTCGCGACGCGGGCTTCGACCTCGCCTTCACGACGGAACAGGGCTTTGCCGCGCTCGGCTGCCCCGCGTACGAGATTCCGCGCTTCGTCATGCTCGACGCCGTGGACGAGGTCGAGCTCGCGCACCGGCTCTCGTATTCGTGGCACTCGCTTCCGCCCGTCGGGCTACAGCGAAGCAGGCTCGCATGACACGGCGCATCTGCGTGGTGACGGCCGGGCATCTTGCGACCTGCCCGCGCATGCTGAAGGCGGCGGATGCGTTCCTCGCGCAGGGCTACGACGTCCGCGTCGTCAGCACCCGCACGATGGGATGGGCCACGGCCGCCGACGCGGACATTGCCGCCTCGCGCGGCTGGCGCTGGCGGGTCGTCAACTACGGCCGCGCGGAGGCGCCCGCCACGTGGCTTCGTTCCGGCGCCCGCCACAAGGCGGCGCGCACGCTGGCGTCGGTGCTCACCTCGCTTCCGCACATCGTCGTCACGGCGGCCTTCGCCCGCGTCCATCCTGAGCTGGTCGAGGCCATACTCGAAGAGCCGGCGGATTTGATCTATGGCGGCACCACGGGCGCGATTGCCGCGGTCGCGGAAGCCGGGCATCGCGCGGGGACGCCGTTCGCCGTCGATTTCGAAGATTTCCATTGCGCCGAGCACGAGTCGCCGGCGGGCGACCTGTCCAACGGCCTGGGAGCGGCAGTGATGCGTTTTGCCGCCGAAGGCGCTGCGTTCGTCACGGCGGGAAGCGACGCGATTGCCCGCGCGTGTCTCGAGGAGCTGCGCATTCCCGCAATTCCCATCAACAACGTCTTTTCGCTGCCGGCGAGTCCTCCGTCCGATGCACGGTCGCGGCCGCGGGGCGACGAGTTCGCCGCGTACTGGTTCAGCCAGACCATTGGGCCGGGCCGGGGCCTGGAAGATGTCGTTCGCGCGCTGGGCTTGACGCCACGATCTGCGTCGTTGACGCTGCGAGGATGCCCGGCGCCCGGTTACGTTGAGAGCCTGCTCGCGCTCGCCGGCCGCCAGGCACCGCGCGTCCGCATCGCGATCGAACCGCCCGCGCCGCCCGCCAGCATGATCGACGCGTGCCGCGCGTTCGACCTTGGCGTCTCGGCGGAGCAGGGGCACGTGCGGAACCGGCTGCTGAACCTGCCGAACAAGGCGACCACCTATCCGCTTGCCGGGTTGCCGGTGGCGCTCACGAGCACGGCGGGACAGTCGCCGCTTGCAAAGGACCTCGGTTCAGGCGCGCTCGCGTTTGCACCGGGCAATGTCGCCTCGCTGGCGGAGCAGCTCGTGCCGCTGATGACCGACGCCGCGCGTCTCGCGGAGGCGCGCGAGGCGAGCTGGGGCGCGGCCCGCGTCCGCTGGCACTGGGATCACGAGCTGGAGCGCGGCGCGTTGCTCGCCGCGGTGTCGCGCACCCTGTCATGAAGCTTCGCATCGCGATCACCGCGGACCCGTACCTGCCCGTTCCGCCGCGCCTCTACGGCGGCATCGAGCGCGTCGTCGCGCTGCTCGTCTCGGGGCTCGTACGGCGGGGCCACGAGGTGACGCTCATCGCGCACCCCGAGAGCCAGACGCCGGCCGACCTGATCGGCTACGGGGTGCCGCCGCACACCGGGACCGCGGCGCGCGCGCGCGAGTTGATGCAGGTCGGCTCCGCCCTGCTGCGCCTCAGCGCGACCGTGGACGTCATTCACAGCTTCGGCCGGCTCGCGGCGCTCGTGCCCGTGCTGCCGATGCGCCGCGTGAAGAAGATCCAGAGCTACCAGCGTCCGATTCCGTGGACCGGCGTTCGTCGTGCCGCCGGGCTCGGCGGCGATTCCATCCTGTTCACGGGCTGCTCGACGAGCCTGTACGCGTCCGCCAACGGCGCCGCCGCCGGCACCCGGTGGCGGACGGTGTTCAACTGCGTCGATCCGTCAACGTACGTGCCGGTCGTACGGGTGCCGGCCGACGCGCCGCTCGCGTTCCTGGGCCGAATCGAGCGCATCAAGGGGACGCACCACGCCATTCAAATCGCCAGGGCCGCGGGGCGCCGGCTCGTGATTGCCGGAAACGTGGCGGACCAGGAGTACTTCCGCGCCGAGGTGGCGCCGCACATCGACAGCCGGCTCGTTCGCTATGTCGGCGAAGTGGACGACGCGGCGAAGAGCCGGCTGCTCGGCGCCGCCGCCGCGCTCCTGATGCCCATCGAATGGGACGAGCCGTTCGGCATCGTCATGGCGGAGGCGTTCGCGTGCGGGACGCCGGTGATCGGCTTCGCGCGCGGCAGCGTGCCCGAGGTCGTTCGCGACGGCGTCAATGGGTTCCTGGCCCGCAGCGTGGCGGAGGCGGCGCAGGCCGTCTCGCGTCTCGATCGCATCAATCGCGGCACCGTCCGCCGCGACTGCGAGCAGCGCTTCTCGAGCGATGCCATCGTCGGCGCCTACGAAGACATCTACCGCGAGGCGCTCCGCTAGATGCGGCGCCTGCTGATGATCTCGCCGCACTTTCCGCCCGACAGCAGCGCGGGAACGCACCGGGTGCGGCTGCTCGCGCCCCATCTGGAGGCGTACGGCTGGCGTCCGACGGTGCTCACCGTCGACGAGCACGATTACGAAGGGCGGATCGACCCCGCGCTGTGCGCGCTGGTGCCCGCATCGCTCGACGTCGAGCGCATCCACGCGCTGTCGCCACGGCTGACGCGGACTGTCGGCTTCGGCGACCTCGGCCTGCGCGCGCTGCCCGGGCTGCGCCGCGCCGCGTGGAAGCGGTTCGAGCGCGACGCCTTCGATGCCGTGTTCATCACGATCTATCCGTCCTATCCCGCGGTGCTCGGACCGATGATCAAGCGGCGCTTCGGCGTCCCCTTCATCCTCGACTACCAGGACCCGTGGGTCGGCGCGTGGGGACGCGAGGTCGGCGGCGGCGCGGACGGAGCGGTCGATGCGAGGAGCCGCTTGACGCGTGCGCTCGCCGAGCGGCTCGAGCCGCGCGTGCTGCGCATGGCCGACGGCGTCACCGCGGTGTCGGAGCGGACGTTCGAAGAGGCCATCAACCGCACGGGCGCACGCCCCCGCGTGACCGCGGAGATTCCCATCGGCTGGGACCCGTCTGACATCGACGCGCTCGAACGGCGGGCGGGTGGGCCGCGGCTCATCCCCGACGACGGCCGCGTCAATGTCTGTTACACGGGAACGCTGCTCCCGCTCGGAATCGAGAGCCTGCGCGCGATCCTGCGCGCGGCGCGCCTGGTCATCGAGCGTGAGCCGGCGGCCGCCGGCCGCCTGCGCTTCTATTTCTTCGGCACGAGCAACCAGAGCCAGGGCGGCGGCGAGCGGGTGATGCCGCACGCGCGCGAGCTCGGCGTCGACTCGATCGTGCACGAACACCCCGCGCGCCTCGACTACCTCGACGCGCTCGCCGTGCTGCGCCAGGCGTCCGCGCTGCTGCTGATGGGCAGCTCCGAGCCGCACTACACGCCGAGCAAGGTGTTCCCGGCGCTGCTCGCGAACCGCCCCCTGCTCGCCCTCTACCACGAGCGCAGCACGGTGATCCCGATGCTGCAGGCGGCGGCACCGTCGCCCGCGGCGAGGACCGTGACCTTCGGCGCCGCGCGTCCGGCCGGCGATATGGTCCCCTGCCTGGCGGAGGCGATCGCGGCGTTGATGTCCACGGCGGACACGGCGGTACGGATCAACCATGGCGCGCTGGAGCCATGGTCCGCGCACGCGCTCGCCGGGCGGCTCGCCGCCGTCTGCGACCAGGTGGCGGCATGATGGGCCCCTGCCGCCTCACGATCGTGCAGACGCACCCGGCGCAGTACATGGCGCCGTGGTTCCGCTACATGGCGGCCGAGCGGCGCGACGTCGAGCTGACGGTGGTCTTCGCGTCCACGCCGACCCCTGCACAGCAGGGCGTCGGGTTCGACCAATCATTTGCGTGGGACGTCGGCCTCAGGGACGGCTACACCTGCACGGTGCTCGCCGAGCCGCATCCGGACCGGGCGTTCGACTCGGGGAGCTTCACTGGCGCCGACGTCGGGTCGATTGGCGATGCGATCCTCGCGACGCGGCCCGACGCGGTGATCGTCCCCGGCTGGCACTCGCTGTTCTACCTGCGCGCGATTGCCGCGTGCCGGCGGGCGCAGATTCCCGTGCTGTATCGTGGCGACAGCAACCTGCTCAGCGGGCCGCGCGGCCTCACGCGCCTGCCGTGGTCGATGCGGACGCGGGCGGCGCTGAAGATGTTCGACGGCTACCTGAGCGTCGGCACGCGCATCCGCGAATACCTCCGCCACTTTGGCGCGCCCGAGCCGCTGATCTTCGATTCGCCGCACTGCGTGGACAACGCGGTCTTCGCCACCGGCGCCGACGGCCTTGGGCAGAGCAGCGCGCGGCAACAGGTGCGGCAGGAGATGGGCGCGGGCCCGGACGACTTCCTGGTCCTGTTCGCGGGCAAGTTCGTCGCGCGCAAGCGGCCCATCGACGTCATCGAAGCGGCCGCGCGGCTTGGCTCCGATGTCGTCGTCGCGATGGCGGGACACGGGCCGTTGATGGACGCGACGCGCGAGGCCGCGACGCGGCTGAACGTGCGCGTGACGTGGTGCGGGTTCCTGAACCAGAGCGCGATGCCGCCTGCGCTGGCCGCCGCCGACTGCGTGGCCGTGCCGAGCAACAGCGAGAGCTGGGGGTTGATCGTCAACGAAGCGCTCGCGGCCGGGACGCCGTGCGTGGTGTCGAGCGGCGTGGCGTGCGCCGCCGACCTGGTGCGCGCGAACGTCTCGGGCGCCGTCCACCAGGCCGGCGACGTCGATGGCCTCGCCGCGTCGCTGCGGCAGGTTCGTGAGGCGGCGCGCGGCGGCCTCATCACCACGGAGACGTGCCGGCGCGTGGTCGCGCCGTTTTCGTTCGCACGCGCCACCGATGGCGTGGTGGCGGCGGCACGGCGGCTGGCCGCCCGCAGGCGAACCCGTCAGACGGCCAACGCCGGCCATCCGCGGGTACTGGCCGCGTTCGGCAACATGGCCATGGTGTCGGGCGTCGAGCGCATGTCGTTCGAGGTGCTGCGCACGCTGCGCGAGCGCGGCGCCGCGGTCCACTGCATCGTGAACTCGTGGGAAAGCAGCAAGGTCGTCGACCTGGCGGATTCGGTGGGCGCCAGCTGGTCGCTCGGCTACTACTGGTACGAGTTGCGCCGCCGGGCGCGCCTGCAACAGCGCATGCTCGCGCTCTGGGATGTCTGCCGCACGAGCCTCGACCTGCTGCGCGACGTCCGGCGTTTCCGTCCGACGCACGTCTTCACGCCCGAATATCACGCCGTGCTCCGTTCGGCGCCGGCGCTCTGGCTCGCGCGCCGCGCCGGCCTCCGCGTCGTCCTCCGCCTGGGGAACGCGCCGGAGCCTGGCCGCTTCTATCGCATCCTCTGGCGACGCGTCATCGACCGCTGCGTCGATCGATACGTGCCGAACTCGAAGTTCATCGAGCAGGAGCTGCTGGCGCACGGGATCGACCGCGGCAAGGTCCGCGTGGTCTACAACACCGTTCCCTACCGCGGCACCGAGTGGGGCCCGTCGCGGCCGGTGCCGGGGCGAATCGTCTACGTCGGCCAGATCATCCCGCCCAAGGGGCTGGACGTGCTGCTCGACGCGGTCGCGCTGCTCGCACGACGGGGATACGAGGCGACGCTCGATGTCGTGGGCGCGATCGACGCATGGGAGGCGCCCGGCTACGAAGGCTACCGGGAGCGGATCCGGCTGCGCGCGGATGCCACCGATCTCGCCGGCCGCGTACGCTTCCTCGGACAGCGCG
>DATNCQ010000084.1:0-2562 GCA_035571515.1 Vicinamibacterales bacterium | reverse complement strand
CGAGGTCGTCATACAGGTACGAAACGAGCAGGTCTTTTTCTTCACACATGGTTTGCGTTACCAGCGGGCCTTGCCCACTCCTTCACGATCGAGCTGACGCCGCAGGACGGTCAGTCCCTGGTAGAGCCGGGTCTTGACGGTGCTCAACGGGCAGTCGAGCATGTCGGCAATCTCCTGGAACGTCAGCCCGTGGTACTCCTTGAGAAGGATGGCGGTGCGTTGCTCCTCGGGCAGCGTGGCCATGGCCCGGGCGACCGCCGCGCTGATCTCATTGCGCGCCACGAGATCTTCGATGGTCTCGCTCGGCGTCTGTTCCGAGGCGAGCTCGACGAGATCGACGCCTTCCGGCGCCTGCGCCACGGGCTGGCGCCGCTCACGCCGCACCCAGTCGCGGCACAGGTTGAGCGCGATCCGGTACAGCCAGGAGGAAAACTTGGCTTCCCCCTTGAACCCCTTCAGCGCGCGGAACGCGCGGAGAAAGGTTTCCTGGGCGACGTCCCGGGCGTCTTCCTCCCGCCCGATCGTGCGGTAGGCCAGGGCATAGATCGGCCGCTCCCACCGCACGACGAGTTGATTGAAGCTGTCCAGGTCGCCGCCCCGGGAGCGGGCGACCAGTTCTTCGTCTGTCGACGCCATCGCGATGGGGCTCACTTCTCGCAAATTAAGACTTGGTCTCCGCCGTTTTGGCTTTAGGCTTTAGGGGTTTGGACGCGACCACTGCCAGGCTCGAACGCGACGTTCGCATCCACAAGCGCCTCAGGGAACTGATCTTCCACTTTTCCCGCGGGGTGTCCAGCAGTCTCGGTCTGACCGCCCCCCTCCAGGCGCTGACCCCCGAAATCCGGGACCTCCTGGGGGCCAGCCGGGTCGAGGTCTGGCTGCACGACCGGCGCAACCGGCAGCTGTATCTTGCCGCCGCCTCGGACCAGCGGACGCCGGGGGAGCGTGTCTCATCAGAAGACACTCACCACCATGCCGCGGAAGGCATGCGTCTCGACCGCCCGCGGATGCGCGGCTCGAGCCTCCTGGCCCCCCTCCGCGGCTGGCGCCGGGCACTCGGCGCCCTGGTCATCGAACGGGAGCACGCGGCCCGGGCCCACCCGAAGACGACCGAGCTCGACGAGCACGAGATCGTCGAGTTTGCCCACGAGCTCGCGCGGCAGCTCTCGGTCGGCATCGAGAACATCTGGCTGCTCGAGGAGATCCTGCGCCAGCGGCGCCTGCTCGAAGACACGTTCAACTCGCTGGTCGACCTGGTGGCTGTCCTCGACAAGGACCTGCGCGTGGTGCAGACCAACGAGGCCTTCGCCGCGCGCGTCGGGCTCAAGCGCGCGGACGTCATGCACCGCCCGATCGGCGAGCTGGTCGGCCCCGAGACGCTCGCCTACGTCGAGTCCTCGGACACGGGCCACGGCCCGGCGCCGCAGCGCCGCGTCGAGGACGCGGAGCTCGAGGGGACGTTTCTGCTGACCGCGACGCCGCTCACCAGCCAGGACGGCACGATCGCCGGCCGGGTGCTGGTCGCGCGTGACATCACGACGCAGACCCGCCTCGAGGCCGAGCGCGCCGCGCTGCACGCGCGGCTGTCGCAATCGGAAAAGCTCGCCTCGCTCGGACAGTTCGTCGCCGGTATCGCGCACGAGATGAACAACCCGCTGCAGGGCGTGATGGGGCATCTCGAGCTGCTCATCGAGACCAACGCCGCGGCGCGGCCGGTGAAGCGCGAATTGAAGCTGATCTTCTCGGAAGCGGACCGGGCCGCGAAGATCGTCCGCAACCTGCTCGTCTTCACCGGGTCGCACCGGGTGTCGCGGCGGCGCACGCAGGTCGATCGCGTCCTGTCGCGCGCCATCGCCAGCCGCAAGTCGTACCTGGCGCGGCACGACATCAAGCTGGTACGCCGCCAGGGAGAGAAGCTGCCGGCGGTGCTGTGCGATCCGCTGCATCTGCAGCAGGCGTTCCTCAACATCCTGATCAACGCCGAGCACGCCGTCGTGGGCGGCGGCGGCTCGCGCCGCATCGATCTGACGACGTCGGCGGCGCTCAGCCGGGGCGTGGTCCTGGTCACGTTCCGCGATCACGGTCCCGGGATTCCCGCCGAGGTGATGCCCCGGATCTTCGATCCGTTTTTCACCACCAAGGAAGTCGGCCAGGGCACCGGCCTCGGGCTCGCGATCACCTACGGCATCGTCCAGGAACACGGCGGCACCATCACGGCGAGCAACGCCGCCGACGGCGGCGCGATCTTCGAAGTCGAGCTACCCATCGCATCCGAAGGTGGTAAAGTGACTACGGGTCCCACCACGTCATGATCGACGAAAGCTTTCTGACCACCGAGGAGGTACTCGAGTACCTTCAAGTGAACCTGCGGACTGTCTATCGCCTGATCAAGGCCGGGAAGATTCCGGCCGTGCGCGTCGGGCGACAGTGGCGCTTCCGCAAGCGCGACATCGACGCGTGGCTGGAATCGCAGCGGCCGCGCGGATCGCGCGCGGGCGCGGCCACGCAGGCGCCGCCGCGGCCTGCGCCATCGTCGGCCGGCGGACGGCCGCGCGTGCTGGT
>DATNCQ010000083.1:0-37392 GCA_035571515.1 Vicinamibacterales bacterium | reverse complement strand
CCCCGCCGACGATCGGCGCGAGCTGCTTGACGACCTGCCCGGCGGGCACTTTCTTCGTCAGATCGGGCGTGACGCCGACGACGATGGAGACCTTTCCCTCGGAGGGCGACGCCAGGACGACGACGCCGCTCTTGATTCGCGAGCGGTGCTGGTCGACGAGCGTCCGGAGGCCATCCTTGTCGAGGCCGCTCACCTCGCGGGCCACGAGCCTGATGCCGGCCACCTCGGCGGCCTCGTCGGCCGGACCCGTACCGCCGCCCATGGCCGCCTTCATCTTCGCCTGCTGAAGCTCGCGGGCAAGGCGCTTCGTCTCTTCCTGCAGCGACGAAATCTTCGCCAGCAGCTCCTCGGGGCGCGCGTTGAGCGCCTGCGCGAGCGCGTTGACGACGTCGCGCTCCTCCTCGAACGCCTTGAGCGATTCCGTGCCGGTAATCGCTTCGATGCGCCGCGTGCCCGCGGCGACGCCGCCTTCCGACACGATCGCAAACAAGCCGATGTCACCGGTGGCGCGTACGTGCGTGCCGCCGCACAGCTCCATGCTGAAGCCCGGCACCGAGACGACGCGTACCTTGTCGCCGTACTTCTCGCCGAAGAGCGCCATCGCGCCGGCGGCGATCGCCTCCTGCGTCGGCTTGACGACGGTTTCGACCGGCGTGTTCTTCAGCACGTGCTTGTTGACGATCTGCTCGATCTGGAGCAGCTGCTCGCGCGTGAGCGCGCTGAAGTGCACGAAGTCGAAGCGCAGGCGGTCCGGCGCCACAAGCGAGCCAGCCTGCTTCACATGCGGTCCGAGGACCTGCCGGAGCGCCGCGTGGAGCAGGTGCGTGGCGGTGTGGTTGCGGCGCGTCGCCGCGCGGCGCGCCGCGTCGATTTCCGCGACGACCGGCGCGCCGACGGTGATCTCGCCGCTGTGTACGCGCACGCGATGGCCGCGGACGCCGGCGCCGACCGCCTCGACGTCGCTGACGCTGGCGCTGAAGCCGACGTCGTTGCTCAGCGTCCCGACGTCCGACACCTGGCCGCCGCTCTGCAGGTAGAAGGGCGTTTCCTCGAGCACGACCCAGCCGGTGTCGCCTGACGAGAGCTTCTGCACCTCGGTGGGCGCCGCGTCGCCGCCGAGCTTCGCGAGCGCCACCACGCGCGTCCGGACAGACGCGTTGTCGTAGCCGGTGAAAGCGGTCG
Source organism: Vicinamibacterales bacterium (assembly GCA_035571515.1). Classification (GTDB taxonomy): domain Bacteria; phylum Acidobacteriota; class Vicinamibacteria; order Vicinamibacterales; family UBA2999; genus Gp6-AA40. The sequence goes on along the minus strand of DATNCQ010000083.1, from coordinate 36,210 downwards.
CCGGAATCTTCGCGAACCCGGCAAAGCCCTGGTCGTCGCGCGCGCCTCCCTTGAACTTGCTGCCCGCGCGCGCCTTCTCGCGCTGGCCTTCCATCGCGCGGTCGAACCCCTCGCGATCGAGCGACAGCTTGCGATCGTCGATCATGTCCTCGATGAAGTCGCGCGGCAGCCCGTACGTGTCGTAGAGGCGGAACGCGGCGTCGCCGGCGACCACCTTGCTGCCCCCGGCGGCCTTGTCGAGCACCTCTTCCAGCCGCGGCAGGCCGTCGGTGAGCACCGCGTCGAAGCGCTCTTCCTCGCCGCGGACGACCTGCACGATGGCCGAATGGCCGGCCTTCAGCTCGGGATAGGCGCCCCCGAACTCCCGGACGATCACATCCACCAGCGTGTGCAGGAACGGCTGGTGGACGCCAAGGCGTTTACCGTGCCGCATCGCGCGTCGCATGATCTTCCGCAGCACGTAGCCGCGCCATTCGTTGGACGGCACGACGCCGTCGGCGATGAGGAACGTCATCGCGCGCATGTGGTCCGCCACCACGCGCATCGAGACGTCCGACGGCTCCATCGTCCCGCGGTGCGTGGTGCCCGCCCGCTCGCCGATGGCGCGCAGGAGCGGCGTGAACAGGTCCGTCTCGTAGTTGGACAGGTGGCCCTGGATGACCGCCGTCACGCGCTCGAGGCCCATCCCCGTGTCGATGGAGGGCGCCGGCAGCGGATTGAGCCGGCCGTCCTCCTGCCGGTCGAATTCCATGAACACGTTGTTCCAGATCTCGACGAAGCGGTCGCAGTTGCATTCGAGCCCGCGGCACGCCGCGCCGCCCGCTTCCTCGCCGCACGGGATCTGCGGGCCGCGGAAGTAATAGATCTCCGAGCAGCGCCCGCACGGCCCCGTGTCGCCCATCTGCCAGAAGTTGTCCGCGGCCCCGAGCTCGCCGATGCGCTCGGCCGGCAGGAACTTGCGCCAGACGTCGTGCGCCTCGCTGTCACGCGGCACGGCCGCGTCGCCCTGGAAGACCGTCGCCCAGAGGCGGTCGGCGGGGAGGTTCCACTTCTCCGTCAGCAGCGTCCACGCAAAGGGAATCGCCTCGCGCTTGAAGTAGTCGCCGAACGAGAAGTTGCCGAGCATCTCGAAGAACGTGTGATGGCGGAACGACGGCCCGACGTTGTCGAGGTCGTTGTGCTTGCCGCTCACCCGCATGCACTTCTGCGCGGTCGTCGCGCGCTTGTAGTCGCGCTTCTCCCTGCCGAGGAACGTGTCCTTGAACTGGTTCATCCCGGCGTTGGTGAACAGCAGCGTCGGGTCGTCGTGCGGCACGAGCGGCGAGCTCGCAACGATGCGGTGGCCGTTACGCTCGAAGTACTCGAGGAAGGAGAGGCGGATCTCGTTCGCGGTCATGCGGGCTTCGGGTCAGGTATCAGGTGTCAGGTATCAGGTTACTTGTTTTTTGCGCGGCGGCGCAGGAGGGCCGAGACGCGCTCCGCGTCGAAGCCCTGCCCGAGCAGGTAGCGGTGCAGGCGGCGGACGTTCGCGGCGTCGTTGAGCGCCAGCGTGCCGCGCAGGCGCCGCTCGAGTGCCCGCTCGAGCAGCGCGGCTTCGTCGATGTCGGCGAACACTTCCGCGACCGCCTCGCGCGCCACGTCGCGCGCGATGCCGAGCGCTTCGATCTGGCGCACGACGCGTGCGCGGCCGCGGTGCTTGAGGCGGACTTCCGTCCGCGCGCAGGCGAGCGCGGTGCGGCGGTCGTCGACGGCGCGTTCGCGGCGCAGCCGCGCCACCGCGGCGTCGATGTCGTCTTCGTCGAATTTGCGCCTGGCGAGGCGAGTCCGCAGCTGCGCTTCGGCGAGCTCGCGGCGGGCCAGCAGGGTGAGGCCCGCGACGTACGCCCGCTCGCCGCCGTCCGACATCAGCGCGTGCCGTGCGTTGGGGCGGGGCGCATGGCTAGCGGCCGCTGAATCGCGTGATCTCGGGCACCCCGCTCGTCTGCGCGGCGGTCGCCATCTGATCGCGCGACATCTCCGACGTGGTGGAAATACCCTGCACCTTCAGCTTGAACTCGTCGACGTTCGAGGCCCAGCGCAGCGCTTCCTCGTAGGAGATCAACTTCTGCTGGAACAGGTAGAAGATCGACTGGTCGAACGTCTGCATGCCGTACTGCGAGGTGCCCTGCGCGATGGCGCCGTGGATCAGGTGCGTCTTCTCCTTGTCCATGATGCAGTCGCGAATGAAGGCGGTGCTGATCAGGACTTCGACCGCCGGCGCGCGGCCCTTGCTGTCCACCTTCGGGATCAGGCGCTGCGAGATGACGGCTTTCAGCACGCTCGCCAGCTGGATGCGGATCTGCTTCTGCTGGTGCGGCGGGAAGACGGCGATGATGCGGTTGATCGTCTCGGTGGCGTCGAGCGTGTGCAGCGTGGAGAAGACCAGGTGGCCCGTCTCCGCGGCGAGCAGCGCCGTTTCGATGGTCTCGAAGTCGCGCATCTCGCCGACGAGGATGACGTCGGGGTCCTGCCGCAGCGCGCTGCGCAGCGCGTGCGAGAACGACATCGTGTCCACGCCGATCTCGCGCTGGTTGACGATGGAGCGGTTGTCGCGGTGGAGGTACTCGATCGGATCCTCGACCGTCATGATGTGCGCGGTGCGGGTGGCGTTGATCTCGTCGATCATCGCGGCAAGGGTCGTGCTCTTGCCGGAGCCGGTCGTCCCCGTGACCAGCACGAGCCCGCGCTCCTCCATGGCGATGCTCTTGAGGACCTGCGGCAGCGCCAGGTCGTCGATCGTCGCCACGCGCATCGGGATGACGCGGAAGATCATGCCGATGGTGCCGCGCTGCTGGAACGTGTTGCACCGGAAGCGCCCCAGGCCGGCGACGCTGTAAGCGAGGTCGACCTCGCGGTTCTCCTTGAACTTTTCGCGATGCCCGGTCGGCAGGACGGCGGCGGCAATCGACACCATGTCGTCGTGATCGAGCCGCTTCTCCTCGGTGGCCGGGGTGAGCTGCCCGCGGACGCGCATCATGGGGTAGCTGCCGGCCTTCAGGTGAAGGTCCGACGCCCCGGTTTCGACGGCAATTTTCAGAAGATCGTTAACGTGCATGACAAGACACCCAGGTGTCGTTCGATTGTAAGGGACGACACCTGCTGTCTTATCGGCCTTTCGAAACGCCGGATGTAGCCGGGCTGTGCACGAACTGGAGCCAGCCGTGGGTATCGGGCAGCTCACCCTTGACGATCTGGAAGAACCGCTGCTGGATCGCCTCGGTGACCGGTCCCCGGCGGCCGCGCCCGACCTTCACCCGATCGACGGAACGGATGGGGGTCACCTCGACGGCGGTGCCGACGAAAAACACCTCATCAGCGATGTAGAGCGTCTCGCGCGGCAGCGTCTGCTCGCGCACGTCGAAGCCGAGCTCCCGCGCGATGGTCATGACCGAATCCCGCGTGATGCCCCACAGCACTGAATTCCCGACCGGCGGCGTGTAAATCACGCCCTCGCGGACGACGAAGACGTTCTGGCCGCTGCCTTCGCTCAGGTTGCCGAAGATGTCGAGGGCGATGCCCTCCGCGTACCCCTCGGCGATCGCCTCCAGCTTGATGAGCTGCGCGTTGGCGTAGTTGGCGACGCTCTTGGCCATCGCGGGCGTGGTGTTCGGCGCGTTCCGGGCCCAGGTGGAAATCTTGACGTCGAGCCCCTCCTCGATCGCTTCCTTCGTGAAGTAGGCGCCCCACTCCCACACCATGACCGCCACGTCGACCGGGCACGGCAGCGGGTTGACGCCGAGCGAGTCGTAGCCGCGGTAGACGATCGGGCGGATGTAGCAGGCGCGGAAGCCGTTCGCGGTGATGGTCTCGAAGATGGCGTCCGTCAGCTCCTGCGCGCCGTATTTCGGCTCCATGCGGTAGATGCGCGCGGAATCCATCAGCCGGCGGATGTGCGCGTCGAGCCGGAAGCAGGCGGGGCCGCCGAGCGTGTCGTAGCACCGCGCGCCCTCGAAGACGCCGCTGCCGTAGTGGACGATGTGCGAGCCGACGTGGATCTTCGCGTCCTTCCAGTCCACGAGCGACCCGTTCATCCAGATCTTGCCGGTCCCCGGAAAAGCCATCGTCCTGCTCCTTTGTTTGATCTTATCCGGTGATGACGGCGCGCCGCGAATGTCACGGATACAAGCCACGGAGACACGGAGACTTTTGTTACTGGGTTTCCCCGCAAAACGGGCACTTCGCAGTCCGGGCCTGCAGCGGCTTGCGGCAGTGCCAGCAGAAGCCGGGCTGCCGAGTCTCGCGCGAGCGCAGGCGCGATTGAATCTCGGCGACGTTCGCGTCGCGAGGTACGGGACTCGCCGCGGGGCGGCGTGACACGGTCGCCTGCCCCGAGCCGTGTCGAGGGGTTCCCGCCAGCAAGTCGCTCAGGAGGTCGGAGGCGCGCTGGTAGCGCTGCGTCACATCGGCGGCGAGCGCCTTGAGGACGATGTCGTTGACGGCCTTCGGAATCCGGCTGTTCTTGAGCCGCGGCGCGGTGACCAGCTCGCCGCGCACGAGCCGCTGGATGTCGGAGGGGGCCGGCGTCGCGTACGGCAGTTCGCCGGTCAGCATCTGGTACATCGTGACGCCGACGGAGTAGACGTCGCTGGCGAACACCGCCTTGCCGTAGAACTGCTCCGGCGCCATGTACGGCGGGCTGCCGATGACGGTCGTGCCGTGGGCGGCGATCTCCAGCAACCGCGACGTTCCGAAGTCGGTCACCTTCACCATGCCGGCCTCGGAGACGAGCATGTTGCCGGGGCGCAGGTCGCGGTGCAGCACGCCGACGCGGTGCGCGTGGTCCACGGCGTTGCAGATCTGGCAGGTGAAATCGAGCGCGCGCGAGACGTCGAGCGGACCCTCGCGCAGGATGATCTGCTCGAGCGTCTGGCCGGGCACGTACTCCATGACGATGAAGAACACGCTCTCCTGCTTCTCCGCCGTGAGCACGGTGACGATGTTCGGATGGTTCATCGAGGCGAGGAGGCGCGGCTCCTTGAGCATCTCGGTGAAGTCGAGGTTCTGCTTGTGTGGAACCTTGATCGCGACCTTCTTGCGAATCCAGATGTCCTCGGCCAGGAAGACGCTGCCGAAGCCGCCGCTGCCCAGGGGTGAAAGGATCCGGTACTTGCCGACCGTCTGACCCTTCAGGAACATGTGGGGTGGCAGGAGTATAGCAGCCGCGATCCATAATCGCCGCGTGAACGCGCGGTTCTACGCGCCGGATGCGCGCGCGCCCGGCGACCTGATCACGCTCCCGGAGGACGAGGGCGAGCACCTCACGCGCGTGCTCCGGATGAAGACCGGCGACATGCTGCGCGTCTTCAACGGACACGGCGGCGAGTTCGACGCCATCGTCGACGAAACGGCCCGGCGCGGTGTCCGTGTGCGCGTGGTCGCCGCGGCGCAGGCCGCGCCCGAGCCGCGTGTCGCCATCACGCTCGCGCAGGCGGTGCTCAAGGCCGACAAGATGGACGACGTCGTCCGCGACGCGACGATGCTCGGCGTCGCCGAGATTCAGCCGGTGATCACGGCGCGCACCGAGGTGACGCGTGCCGCCCTCGCGCGCGGCAACCGGAAGGAACGCTGGGAACGCATCGCCGTGTCGGCCGTCAAGCAATGCGGCCGCGCGACCGTGCCGCGGGTCTTCGAGGCGATCAACTTCGACGAGCTCGTGGACGCGCTCGGCAGGATGCGGCTGCCGCTGCCGGGACTGATGCTCGTCGAACCGGGCGCCGCCACGGAGACGACGCCGGCATCGGAGCTGGATCTGTCGCCGCAGCGCGGCGCCACCGTGCTGATTGGTCCCGAAGGCGGATGGACGCCCGGTGAGGTCGAGCGCGGCGCCTCGGTGTGCCGCCTCATCACCGTGGGCGGCCGCACGCTTCGCGCCGACGCGATGTCCATCGTGGCGCTCTCGGCGTTCTTCACGATGTGGAGAGAATTCTAGCGATGATCCGGGTCGCCTCCGCCGTCGCGGTTGCCGCGCTGCTGTGCGCCGTGAGCAGCGTCCGCGCCGCCGGCGTGAATGCCGATGCGATCGACGCCGACACCCGCGCGCTGACTCGCCTCCATTCGCTGCTGGTCAGCCAGCGCGGCGAGCTGATTTTCGAGCGGTACTACAACGGCCGGAAGCCCGGTCAGCCCGACAACATCAAGTCGGCCTCGAAGAGCATCATCTCCACGCTCGTCGGCATCGCGGTCGAGCGTGGCCTGATCGCCGGCGTGCGGACGCCGATCGTCACGTTCTTTCCGGAACTGGCGCGCGATCCGGATCCGGCGAAGCGGAACATCACGGTCGAGGATCTGCTGACGATGCGATCGGGCCTCGAGGGGACGAGCAACCGGAACTACGGCGCCTGGGTCACGAGCCGGAACTGGGTGCAGCACGCGCTCGCGCGGCCGCTGTTCGCGCCGCCCGGGGCGATCATGGAATACAGCACGGGCAACACGCACCTGCTCTCGGCGATCCTGACGACGGCGTCGGGTAAAAGTACCTGGCAGTTCGCGAACGAGGTCCTCGGGGCGCCGCTCGGGTTCACGTTCCCGCAATGGCCGCGCGATCCGCAGGGCGTTTACTTCGGCGGCAACGACATGCTGATGACGCCCCGGCAGATGATCGAGTTCGGCGAGCTGTACCTGAACCGCGGGCGCGCCGGCGGACGGCAGGTCGTGGCGGAACAGTGGGTGGCGAAGTCGTGCGAAGGACGCGCGCGCGAGTTCCGACCCGGCGCGCGACGCGGGGATCCGGTGCGGGTCGACGCGATTCCCGACCCGATGCGCGACCGGCGCTATGGCTACCTGTGGTGGGTGTACGAGATCGGCGGCCATGACACCTGTTTCGCCTGGGGTTACGGTGGCCAGTACATCTTCGTCGTCCCCGACCTGGACCTGGTGATCGTGACGACCGCTTCGCCAGATGTGAGCGAGGAGCGGCGCGGGCATCGGCAGCGCGTGTTCGACATCCTGTTGCGGCAGGTCGTCGAGCCGCTGGCCGGTGACCGTTAGTCGTTGGTCGTTGGTCGTTCGTGGTTGGTTGACGGAGCTGGGGAGCGCTTTTACGGATTGCAGAACCTGCTGTTTTGTGGACCTGATAAGCGCGCAAGATCTTCTACGTCACCGCAGCCATCCCGCTGTTTGCTCCGAAAATTGGTCGGCACACGCGTTGCGACTGGTGAGTCAAGTGACGCGTGGACGACGAGCGCTGCGGCTGTTGGCGGAAACGGCACGTGAAATGGGCACACTGATGGTCGTGTTCGCGCCATTTGAATCGGTATTTCTCGGGAAGCCGTTTGACAACCAAGCCCTCCTCACGATCGAGGCGGTCGGCATCGCGCTGATCGCGGGAGGTATACTGATCGAGACGAAGGAGTGATCACATTGGACGTCTTCACGAGGATGATGATCCCCGGCTTCGTTGGAGCCCTTCTGCTGGCCGTCGCGATGGTCCTGGACATCATCGACAGACGCGCATCGCGGAAGCGGCCGCGCTAGTCGTTTCGCAAGGTCACACAGACCCACTCGTCTTCCTGCGCGCGCGATTCGAGCGCGCAGTTCGAAAATGCCGCAAGCACGCCGCGCTCTTCCTCCTCCAGGAAACCGCTGAAGATCAGCCGCCCGCCCGGGGCCGCGAATGACTGAAGCCGCGGCGCCGTCGATACGAGCAGGCCGCCGGTGAGATTCGCGACGACGACGTCGAACTGGCCGATCTTCGAGCCGCGCAGGTCCGCCACCTCGAGCGCAATGCGAGATTCGCGATTGAGCGCAACGTTCTCTTCGGCCGCCGCGATTGCGTCGGCGTCGTCGTCGATGCCGAGCACCCCGGACGCGCCGAGCCGCCGCGCGGCGATCGCCAGCACACCCGACCCCGTGCCGACGTCGATGACGCTGCGTCCCTGCAGGTCGATCCGCTGCAGCGCCGCGAGGCACAGGCGGGTCGTCGCATGGTGCCCCGTGCCGAAGCCCATGGACGGTTGAATGATGATGACGGTGGGCTCGGTGGGCTGGCTAAAGCCAGCCCCTACGTTCGGAGAATTTGAGTACGTAGGGGCCGGCTTCAGCCGGCCCGGAAGGTCCCACGGCGGCGCAACGATCAGGTCGCCGACCCGAATTGCCTTGAGACCCGCCTGCGAGCGCGCCGCCCAGTCGTCATCCGGCACATCCACCGGCCGCGCGTCGATCCCCGGGAAGCTGGCGCGCAACGCCAGCGCGGCGCGGTCGCGATCGCCGTCGTTGTGGAAGAAGAACCGTGACTCGTCGATGGCGGCGAGGTTGAAGTCGATCAGGAAGGCGTGGACGAGGTCGTCGGCGTCGGACGGTTCGACGTCAAGGGCAGGCCAGGTCTGCATTGGCGCAGCCCTACTTACAACTTACTTTTCCACTTTTCCACTTCTTCCACTTTTCCACTTACCCGAAGATGTCCTTCACGCGGTCGAAGATGCCACGCTCGTCGTGCTCGGCGCGCGGCGTCGGCTCGAACTTCTCCTTCGGCATCGTCGCGGCGAGCTGCTCGAGCAGTTTCCGCTGCTCCTTGGTCGTCTTCTTCGGTGTCATGACCTTGACGGTGACGAGCAGGTCGCCGCGCGACCGGCCGGAGACGACGTCCGGCATGCCGCGCCCGCGCAGCCGGAAGGCGGCGCCGCTCTGTGTGCCCTCGGGCACCTTGAACGTCTCCTCGCCTTCGAGCGTGGGAATGGTGATCTCGCCGCCGAGCGCCGCCGTCGGATAGGTCAGCGGGACTTCGCAGTACAGATCGTTGCCGTCGCGGTGAAAGAACGGATGGTCCTGCACGTGGACGACGACGTAGAGATCGCCGGCCGGGCCGCCGCCGCCGCCCGATTCGCCCTCGCCGCTCAGGCGAAGGCGCTGCCCGCTCGCGATGCCGGCGGGGATCTTCACCGTCAGCTTGCGCTGGTGCTGCACGCGGCCGGCGCCACGGCACGTGGTGCAGGGCGAGCTGATGATCGAGCCCGTTCCGCGGCACTGTCCGCAGGTGCGCGCGACCGTGAAGAAGCCCTGCTGGTAGCGCAGCTGGCCTCGCCCGTGGCACTGCGGGCACGTCTGGGGCTTCGACCCGGGCGCCGCGCCCGACCCGTGGCACGTCTCGCACGCCTCCTGGCGTGGAATCTGGATCGTCGTCTCCACACCCTTGGCGGATTCGTCGAACGAGATCTCGAGGTCGTACCGGAGGTCGGCGCCGCGCTGCGGGCCGCCGCGCCGGCGCTGCCCGCCGAACATCTCGCCGATGCCAAAGATGTCGCCGAGACCGCCGAGGATGTCCTCGAAGCCGGTGAAAACCGTCGGGTCGAACCCGCCGGTCGCCGCGCCACCCAGCCCCGCGTGGCCGAAGCGGTCGTACATGTGGCGCTTGTCGGTGTCGGCAAGCACGGCGTAGGCTTCCGCCGCTTCCTTGAACTTGTCTTCCGCGACCTTGTCGCCGGGATTGCGATCGGGATGAAACTTGAGCGCCAGCTTGCGGTAGGCGCTCTTGATTTCCACCTCGGTCGCCGTGCGGGTGACGCCGAGGATTTCGTAGTAGTCGCGCTTGCTGCTCACGCCTTGGCTACCTTGACCATCGCCGGCCGCAGCAGGCGGTCGCCGAGCATGTACCCGCGCGCGAACTCTTCCATCACTTCACCTTCGCGGTGGTTGGCGCTGCTCTCGTGCACGACGGCCTGGTGGTAGCGCGGATCGAAGTCGGTGCCGACGGCGTCGATCGGCTTCGCGCCGCGTTTGCGCAGCAGCTCGATCATCTGCTGGTGGATCAGCTCGATTCCCTTGCGGAACCCGTCGACCTCTCCGCTCGCGGGCGCCTTCAGCGCGCGCTCGAGGTCGTCGATGATGGGGAGCAGGTCGCTGAGCGCGTCGGCCGTGGCCGACTCCGCCTGGTCGCGCCGGTCGCGTTCGACACGCTTCCGGTAGTTGTCGAATTCGGCCGCCATGCGCAGGAGGCGATCCTGGAGGGCGTCCTTCTCCTTCCGCAGCGCGTCGAGCGCCGGCTCCGGCGCATCCGGCTCCCGCGGCTCGGTCGCGGCGCCGGCCGACTCCTGATCGTTCATCCCGTCGTCTGACATGATTTCTGGCTAATTGGCGCGCAGCACGCGGGCGACCGCCTGCGTCACGCCGTCGACTACGCTGATCGCGCGCGAGTACTGCATCCGTGTGGGTCCGATGACGCCGACGGTGCGGATCGTGCTCCCGTCGGTGGTCGTCGAGGCGATCAGGCTGAACGGACGCAGATCGGGGGAGAGGTGTTCGCCGCCGATGACGACGGTGATCCCCGGGCCGTCGATGTACTGGTTGAGCAGCAGCAGCATCCGCTCTTTTTCTTCCATCATTTCGAGCAGCGCGCGCAAGGTCGGCAGTGTGACGCCGTCGGGCGCCGGGGCGTCGAGGAGCGACGCGGCGCCTTCGACGTGAAACGCGTTCTGCCTCGGCAGCTCTTCCAGCGTGAAGCGCGCCAGGCGCAGCGCGCGCCCCATCAGCTCGCCGTAGAGCGTGCGCTCCTGCGCCAGCCGCGCCAGCACCGCTTCGCGGACGTCGACGAGCGGCAGGCCGGCGAATTCCGAGGTCAGGTAGTTGGCGGCCTGGACGAGGTCGTCGGAGCGAATCTCTTCACCGGCATCCACGACCTTCTGCGTCACCTGGTTGCCCCTGGAGACGACGACCACGAGCACGCGCATGCCGCCGAGCGGCACGAACTCGATGCGCTGCAGGACGGCAATGTCGGTGCTGCCGATGGCGAAGCCGACGTGCTTCGAGGCGCGCGAGACCATGTGCGACACGCTGACGAGCAGGTCGTCGATGAGCGGCGACCGTTCGGCATGCTGCCGCAACTCCTGCTCCGCGGCCGTCGAGCGCGCAGGCTTGCGGCTCTCGAGCAGGAGGTCGACGAAGACGCGATAGCCGCGGTCGGTCGGGACCCGTCCTGCCGAGGTATGTGGCTGGTGCAGGTAGCCGTCGGCCTCGAGCCTCGCGAACATGTTCCGGATGGTGGCCGACGACACGCCGAGGCCGCTCTCGCCGGCGAGTGCCTGCGAGGAGACGGGCTCGCCGGTGGCGATGTGCTCACGGACGAGCGCTGCCAACAGCCGCCGCGACCGATCGGAGAGTTCGTGGGAAACCATTAGCTGTCAGACGCTTACAAATTATATCGGATGCTCAGGTGGAAACCGGAAGGTGCCGTTCGGTCGAGGATCACCGCTGGGGTCCGCCTTCAGGCGAGTACCCCTGGTGCAATTCGCAATACTCCGTCGGCTCCGTTCCGGCGATGAACGACTCCGTCATCGTCCTCGGGCACCCCGGCGTCGCCAGCTTGCCCGTGTCGCGGTCGATCTCGGCAAACGTGATCCCCTCGGGGACGTCGAACGGAACGCTTCCCTCTCCGGCCGTCGCGCTCTTCATGAACTGCGTCCAGATGGGGAGCGCCGCCTGGCTGCCGCTGAGAGAAACCGGCTGATTGTCGTCGAAGCCGACCCACACCACCGTCAGCAGCTGCGGCGTGAAGCCGACGAACCACGCGTCGCGCAGGTCGTTGGTCGTTCCGCTCTTGCCCGCCGCGTCGAGCGTGAAGCCCGCGGCGCGCGCACCGGCGCCCGTCCCCTCGTTGAGCACGCTCCGCATCATGTTGGTGACCAGGTACGTCGTATCGGCGCGCGCGACCCTGTGGAGCGGCGGATCCTTTGGTGACAGGTGACGCTCGCCTGCGTCGAGGCCATCGATCATCTTGAGCGGGCGCACCACGCCGCCGTTGGTGAAGAGCGTGTACGCCTGCGCGACCTCGAGCGGCGTCAGCTCGAACACCCCGAGCGTGATGGCCGGGAACCCTTTCGGCGGCGTGCCGACGCCGACGCGCTTCCACACCTCGGCCACCTTGTCGAAGCCGATGGCCTCGCCGACGTGGATGGTGCCGAGGTTGCGCGACATCGCCAGCGCGCGGCGCAGGGTGATCTCGCCGTCGTAGTCGTCGTAGTTCTTCGGCTCCCAGGTCTGGTTGCCGAAGGTGAACACTTCGGGCGAGTCGTTGGTCAGCGATGCCGGTGTCAGGTCGCTGCGCCCTTCCTCGGCGGCGCTCTCGAACGCCGCGAGATAGACGAACGGCTTGAATACCGAGCCCGGCTGCCGGCGCGCTGACGCCGCCCGGTTGTACTGCGACTGGTTGTACGAACGGCCGCCGACCATGGCGAGGATCTCGCCGCTGCGCGGATCGACCGCGAGCAGCGCCGCCTGCGCGCGTCCCTTCCGCTTGCGCCGCGCGAGCATCTGGTCGACGCGCGCCAGCCCGTCGCGCACCGCGTCGAGCGCGAGGCGCTGCAGGTTGAGGTCGAGCGTCGTGTGGACGTCGACCGAGTTCTCCTGCGCCGTGAGGCCCGGGAACTTGTCGGCGATTTCCTGCCCGACCATGTCGACGAAGTACGGCGCTTCGTTGTCCACGCCGCGCGGAGAGACCTGCAGCGGCTCGCGGCTCGCGCGTTCGGCGACCTGCGGCGTGACGTATTCCTCGTCCGCCATCGCCTGCAGGACGACGTTGCGGCGCTCGACGGCGTTCTTCGGATTGACGAACGGCGAGTGGAGGCCCGGGTTCTGGATGACGCCGGCAATGAGTGCCGCCTCGCCGACGGTGAGGTTGGCGACGTCCTTGCCGAAGAAGAGGCGAGACGCCTCGGCGACGCCGTGAATGGCGAACGAGCCGCGCTGCCCGAGATAGACGTCGTTGAGATAGAGCTCGAGAATCTCGTCCTTCGACGCCCGCCGCTCGAGGACGAGCGACATGAACGCCTCCTGCACCTTCCGCCGGTAGGAGCGCGTGCCTGTCTGCAGCTCGCTGTTGAACTCGTCGGTGAGGAAGAACATCCGTGCCAGCTGCTGCGTGATGGTGCTGCCGCCAATCGGGTACTTGTTGCCGCTCACCGCGTTGACGATGACGGCGCGAATGACGCTGAAGGGGTTGATGCCCGGATGCGAGTAGTAGCTCTGGTCCTCGATCGCGAGCACGGCCTGCTGCATCCGCTTCGGAATCGCGTCGAGCTCGACGCGGCGGCGCTTCTCGCGCGCGCCACCCGTCATGAGCGCGGTCAGCAGCGGTGGATCGAACGTCACGACGTTGGCCCGGATCGGCTTGCTGCCGCTGCTGCTCACGTCGAGCGCCGTGATGCCGCGCGGGGCCGGCGGCGGCGACTTGGAGGCGCGCCGCACCGGCGGCGGGGCGGGGAAGCTCGCGCGGATCGTCTTCCCCCTGAACGCGCCGGAGCGCGGGGTGACCAGCACGGCGTTGCGTATCACCGCGAACTCGCCCGGCGCCTCGACGGCCGCGCGCTGCGCGTAGCCGAGATCGTTGAGCCGCGCGATGAGCTCGGCGGCCGTCAGCGCCTCGCCGCGGCGCAGCTCCATCGGGCGCGCGTAGACACGCGGCAGCGACCGCTCGCGCTCGCCGTGCAGCCGTGCATCGATGATGCGGGAGAACGAGACGTAAAAGGAGATGAGCGTGAAGCCGATGACGAGCGACGCGAAGGAGCAGCCGAGGAGGATGTACCTGACAGGCCTCGGGTTGCGCGCGACCCACCTCCGCGCGCGCGCCATGCGCGTCACGGCGTGATGATCCAGTGGACGCCCATGTCGACGGGCATCTCCTCGAGCAGCCGGTCGATCAGGACCGGGCCGTACTTGTTGAGGAAGTGGACGAAGCCGACGGCCCGCTCCTGCGGATCGCCGCCGGGGAACGCCTGCGCCTGCAGGTGCTGGAACTGGCGGCGCAGCGTGTCGTCCTTGCGCTTGGCCGCCTGGATGATCTTCCCCTGCAGCTTCTTCAGGTCGTCCTGCATCCGCCCGAGCGCGGATCGCGCCGCGCTCTCGAGCGTCGCGTCGATCTGCGCGACGCTCGCCGCGAGGCGCTCCATCCGTTCCTGCAGCACCAGCGCGGCATCCTGCATCGCCGCGTCGACGCCCGGGGGCAGCTGCGACGCCAGCAGCTGGTTGAGGACCGCTTCATCCTGCGCCTGCAGCTGCTCGAGCGCCACGTCGTGGCGCACGAGGAAGCGCGCACCGTTGGAGTCGAGCAGCGTCGCCGTTCCACGCTGGTACATCAGCGGCATCGGCACGCCGAACGCGCCGTAGACGCCGCGCAGCTGCCCGAGGTACGCGAGCTCGTTGGGCCCGGCGACGTAGCAGATCGTGGGGAAGAGCGTGTCCTGCACGACCGGGCGGAGCAGGACGTTCGGGCTGAATTCCGCCGGCGCCTCGCGGACGCGCTCGAGCAGGGCGCTGCTCGATTCGACGTTGTCGCCGACGAGGAAGCCGTCGCCCTGGATCCGGATTGGCTGCCGGCCGGCGTTGAGGTGGAAGAGCGCCACCGTGTCGGCGTGCGGGGTCACCTGCGCCGTGTAGCCGCGCGACTCCATCGCCGCCCCCGCGTCGGCGGCGAGCCGCGCGGTCTCGCCCGCGCGCTCGATCTCGCGCGCGAACACCGCCGCCGCCAGCGGCTTGGCGGCCGGATCCGCGGAGTTGTAGACGACGAGGCCGCGCGCGCCAAGGACCGACTCCATCCAGCGGCCGAACGCGTCCGCCATGCCGACGCCAGGGTCGTAAGCAGTCCGCAGGCTTTCCAGCATCGGCGCGGTGAACTCGGTTTCGGGCAGCGTGGCGGCCAGCTCCGCGAGCGCATCGCCGATCGAGGCGTCGAGGCGCACGCGCGCTACCGGTTCAATCTCTGCGCCCGGCGGGTTGCCGATGGCAATCGTGCGGTGCGCGAGCGAGCTGTCGAGCACGCCGCACGACTTGACCTCGTCCCAGTCGTGATCCTCGGCGTCGATCCAGAAGACGGCCACGCCGGCCACGCCATGCTCGGCGCGGAGACGCTCCACGAGCTCGATCGCGGTCAGCGCCTTGAGCAGCGTGAACAGCGGGCCGCCGAACAGTCCCGCCTGCTGGCCGGTGACAATGGCGACGGTCTGCGGATCGCGCAGCCGTGCCGCCGCCTCGAGGGCCTGCGGCGGCGCGCCGCGCCGCTGCTGCTGGGCGCGCACGACGTCCGCAATCGCATCCCGCGAGCGTCCCTGCGCGCGGGCGCGCGCGATGGCCTCGCGCCAGGCGTGTGCGTCGCGCGGATCGCCGGCGAAGAAATCGGCCACCCGGGCGTGATCGAACGCGTAATCGGCCACGAGCGGCCTGATCCACGGCAACCGTCGGATGTCGATGGGAATGCGCGAGGTGGTGGCCACGCCGGGGATCACTGAGGTACTGTCGCAGGAAACGAGCCGTGGTGCAATAGTGCGCCGGGTTCAGCGGGCGCGGCAGGCTTCAGCGGTCATGTATAATCATGCACTCGACATCATAATCATGCATAACCGATGAACGCCACCCTTGCGCTCGAAGACGGCACCTTCTACCGCGGCGTCTCCGCCGGCGCGCCCGGCGAGACCAGCGGCGAGGTCGTGTTCAACACGAGCATGACCGGCTACCAGGAGGTGCTCACCGACCCGTCGTACGCCGGGCAGATCGTCACGATGACGGCGCCGCTCATTGGCAACTACGGCACCGCCACCGGCGACGCCGAGTCGCAGGCGCCGCGCGTGGCGGGCTTCGTCATGCGCGAGGCCTCGCCCGTGGCCAGCAACTGGCGCGCCGACACGTCACTCCGCGACTACCTCGTGCGCCACGACATCGTCGCCATCGCCGACATCGACACGCGCGCGCTGACGCGCGTGCTCCGCTCGGCCGGCGTCATGCGCGGCGTCCTCGCCACCGGGGCCGTCGACCCCGACGAGCTCGTCGCCAGGGCGCGCGCGATCCCGAAGATGGAAGGGTCGGACCTGGTGCGCGAGGTCACGTGCGATTCGCCGTTCGAGTGGCGGGAGCGCTCGGCCGGGCCGGGTGACGCGGATCACCAGGCGTTCAGCATCGCCCCGCAGCGGCAGCCGTCGAGGCGGCTCCGCGTCGCGGCGTACGACTTCGGCATCAAGTGGAACATCCTCCGGCGTCTCGACGCCTACGGCTGCGACGTCCGGGTGTTTCCGGCCACGGCGCCGGCGAGCGAGCTGCTGGCGATCGAACCGGACGGCATCTTCCTCAGCAACGGCCCCGGCGACCCGGCGGTCCTGTCGTACGCCATCGACAGCGCCCGCGAGATCGTGCAGTCCGACGTGCCGACCTTCGGCATCTGCCTCGGCCACCAGATTCTCGGCCTGGCCGTCGGCGGCCAGACGTTCAAGCTGAAGTTCGGCCATCGCGGCGCCAACCACCCGGTGAAGGAGCTCGCCTCCGGCAAGGTGGAAATCACCTCGCAGAACCACGGGTTCGCGGTGGATCCGAATTCGCTTCCCGCGGACATAAAGGTGACCCACCTCAACCTCTACGACGGCACGGTCGAGGGTTTCTGCCACACCAGCAAGCCGGTGTTCTCCGTGCAGTACCATCCGGAGGCGTCGCCGGGACCGCACGACGCGGACTACCTGTTCCAGCAGTTCCTCGACAGCATGGAGAGACGCTGACCTGTGCCGAAGCGGACGGACCTGAAACGCATCCTCGTGATCGGCTCCGGTCCGATCGTGATCGGCCAGGCGTGCGAGTTCGACTACTCGGGAACGCAGGCGTGCAAGGCGCTGCGGTCCGAGGGGCTCGAGGTCGTGCTCGTCAACAGCAACCCCGCGACGATCATGACCGACCCGGAGATGGCGGATCGCACCTACGTCGAGCCGCTCACGCCGGAGCTCGTCGAGGCAATCATCGCCAAGGAGCGTCCCGATGCCGTGCTGCCGACGGTCGGCGGGCAGACGGCGCTGAACCTCGCGGTCGCGCTCGCCGAACGCGGCGTGCTCGAGAAATACAACGTCGCGCTGATCGGCGCGCAGATCGACGCCATCAAGGTGGCCGAGGATCGGCTCCTGTTCCGCAACGCGATGGGGGAGATCGGCGTCGAGGTGCCGCGCAGCGGCGTCGCCAAGTCGCTCGAGGACGCGATCGCGCTCGTCGAGGACACCGGCTTCCCGGCGATCATCCGTCCGTCGTTCACGATGGGCGGCGTCGGCGGCGGCATCGCCTACAACATCGAGGAGTTCCGCGAGCTCGCGGCGCGAGGGCTCGAGTTCTCGCCCGTCCACGAAATCCTCGTCGAGGAGTCGGTCATCGGCTGGAAGGAATTCGAGCTCGAGGTGATGCGCGACGTCGCCGACAACTTCGTCGTCATCTGCTCGATCGAGAACGTCGATGCGATGGGCGTGCACACCGGCGACAGCATCACGGTGGCGCCGGCGCTGACGCTGACCGACAAGGAATACCAGCGGATGCGCGACATGGCGCGCCGCATCATCCGCCGCGTCGGCGTCGAGACCGGCGGGTCGAACATCCAGTTCGCCATCAACCCGCAGGACGGCCGCATCGTCGCCATCGAGATGAACCCGCGCGTGTCGCGGTCGTCCGCGCTCGCGTCGAAGGCGACCGGCTTCCCGATCGCGAAGATCGCCGCCAAGCTGGCGCTCGGCTATCACCTCGACGAAATCCCCAACGACATCACCCGCCTCACGCCCGCGTCCTTCGAGCCGACCATCGACTACATCGTCGTCAAGTTCCCGCGGTGGAACTTCGAGAAGTTCCCGCAGGCGGACCGCACGCTGACGACGCAGATGAAGTCGGTGGGCGAGGCGATGGCCATCGGCCGCACGTTCAAGGAGGCGTTCCTCAAGGCGGTGCGCTCGCTGGAGCTGGGCAAATTCGGGCGCCTCTTCCCCGAGTCGCCGGACGAGGCGGCCGAACGCGACGAGGACGAGACCGCGCTGCGCAAACGGCTCGTGGTCCCGAGCGACCGACGGATGTGGGCGATCTTCCGCGCGCTGCGGCGCGGGTGGACGGTCGAGACGCTGCACGAGCTGACGAAGATCGATCCCTGGTTCCTGCAGCAGTTCGCCGACATCATGGCGCTGCGCGAGATGGCCGCGCTCGGCGAGTTCCGCGAGATGTCCACCGACCTGCTGCGGACGCTCAAGCGCAACGGCTTCAGCGACGAGGACATCGCCGCGGTCTACGGCGTGGACGAAGGCGCCGTGCGCCAGCGCCGGCTCGATGACGCGATCGTGCCCGCCTACAAGCGGATCGACACCTGCGCGGCGGAATTCGAGTCGTTCACGCCGTACATGTACGGCACGTTCGAGGACGTCTGCGAGGCCGACCCGACGCCGAAGAAGAAGGTGGTCATCCTCGGCAGCGGGCCCAACCGGATCGGCCAGGGCATCGAGTTCGACTACTGCTGCTGCCACGCGGTCTTCGGCTTCCGCGACGAGGGGTTCGAGACCGTGATGGTCAACTGCAACCCCGAGACGGTGTCCACCGACTACGACACCGCCGACCGCCTTTATTTCGAGCCGCTCACCTTCGAAGACGTGATGGGCATCATCGACCGCGAGCGGAGCGGCGGCGGCGACGTGTCGTGCGTCGTGCAGTTCGGCGGCCAGACGCCGTTGAAGCTCGCGCTCGCGCTGCAGGCGGCGGGCGTCGAGATTCTCGGCACGACTCCCGACTCGATCGACCTGGCCGAGGACCGTCAGCGGTTCTCGCAGCTGCTCTGGGACCTCGGCGTCCCGCAGCCGGCGAGCGGCACGGCCGTCACTCGGGAGGAGGCGCGCGACGTCGCCGAACGCATCGGCTATCCCGTCGTCGTGCGTCCCTCGTACGTGCTGGGCGGGCGCGGCATGGCGATCGTGTTCGACTCCGGCGCGCTCGACCGCTACATGACGGGTGCGGTCGACGTATCGCACGACCGGCCGGTGCTCATCGATCGCTTCCTCGAGGATGCCTTCGAGTTCGACGTCGACGCCGTCGCCGACGCGACGGGCGCCGTCGTCATCGGCGGCATCATGGAGCACATCGAGGAGGCGGGCATCCATTCCGGCGACAGCTCGTGCGTCGTGCCGCCCTTCATGGTGGCGGAGCGGCATCTGGGGACGATCCGCGAGTACACGCGGCGCATCGCGCGCGCGCTGAAGGTGGTCGGCCTGATGAACGTGCAGTACGCGATCAAGGACGACACCGTCTACGTGCTCGAGGTGAATCCGCGCTCGTCGCGCACGGTGCCGTACATCTCCAAGGCCACCGGCGTGCCGATGGCGCGCGCTGCCGCCCGCGTCGCCGCGGGCCGCACGCTCGCCGAGCTTGGCGTGGTCAACGATCTCGAGGCGGCGGGTGTGTTCGTCAAGAGCCCCGTCTTCCCGTTCGTCCGTTTCCCGGGCGTCGACACCATCCTCGGGCCGGAGATGAAATCGACCGGCGAGGTGATGGGCGGTGCCGACAACTTCGGCGCGGCGTTCGGCAAGGCGATGATGGGCGCCGGCCAGCAGCTGCCGAAGGAAGGGGCCGTCTTCATCAGCGTCAACAACAGCGACAAGCCGACCGTCGTGCCGATCGCGCGCGACCTCGCGGGCCTCGGCTTCGCCATGACGGCGAGCCGCGGGACGGCGGCGTTCCTGCGCGCGCACGGGATCGACGTCGAGGTGATCTACAAGGTGAACGAGGGGCGGCCGAACATCGCCGACCAGATCGTCAACCGGAAGATCTGCCTCGTCATCAACACGCCGCTCGGCCGCGAGTCGTTCTTCGACGACCGCGCCGTCCGCCGCGCGGCGACCATGGCGCAGGTGCCCTGCATCACCACGCTGACGGGGGCGTCGGCCGCGGTGGCGGCGATCAAGGCGCTTCGGTCGCAGACGCTGACGGTGCGGTCGCTTCAGGATTACTATGCGGGGGTCGAAGCAGGCGCGTGACGTGAACCACGAAGAGCTGGGAACCACGAAGGACACGAAGATCACGAAGATCTTGTTTTGCTTCGTGTGCTTCGCGGCCTTCGTGGTGATCGGCCGGGCGCAGGCGCTCCAGACCTTCCGCGGGAGCGTCACCACCGTTGAAATCCCCGTCACCGTCACCGACAGCAACAATCGGCTGATCATCGGCCTCACGAAGGACGACTTCGAGGTGTTCGAGGACGGCGACGAGCAGCCGGTCACGCAGTTCTCCGACCAGCGGACGCCCGTGAGCGTCGGCGTCCTGCTCGACATCAGCGACAGCATGCGCGGTCAGCCGATTGTCGACGCCCGGGGCGCGCTCGACCGCTTCATGGCCGATCTGCTCGACGGCGGCGACGAGGCGTTTGTCGGCGCGTTCAACCACCTGCCGCGCATCCTCGTGCCGTGGACCGCCCCGCCGGCGCAGCTCGCGGGAAAGCTGGCCGCCGAGCGGCCGACCGGCGGCACCGCGATCTACGACGCGATCTTCGCGTCCACG
The DNA here is from genome assembly GCA_035571515.1 of Vicinamibacterales bacterium. Lineage (GTDB taxonomy): Bacteria > Acidobacteriota > Vicinamibacteria > Vicinamibacterales > UBA2999 > Gp6-AA40. The sequence goes on along the minus strand of DATNCQ010000083.1, from coordinate 15,930 downwards.
TCGATGTTCCAGCGCCGCCAGCGCACGCGCGCGGCGATGATCGTCGTCTCCGACGGCGCCGACACCGCGAGCGATCACTCGCTGGCGCAGACGCGCGAGACGCTGCGGCGCAGCGACGCGTTCGTCTACGCGATTGCCATCGACTCGGCGACCGAGCGGCGTGTCAGCACGCGGGTCAATCCCGCGGCGCTGCGCGAAATCACCGGTCCGAGCGGCGGCTATACGGAAGTCGTCCGCAGCTACGAAGACCTCGGGCCCGCCACGCAGCGGATCGCCGAGGAGCTGAACTCGCAGTACACGCTCGGCTACGCGACGATGCGGCCGCAGGACGGCAGCTGGCGCACCATCCGCGTGCGCGTGAAGAACCACGAGTACATCGCCCGCGCGCGGCGCGGCTATTACGCGACGCCGCCGCGAAGCTAGCGGCGATCCACGCGCATCGAGTTCTCGGATCAGTTCGAACCGGATGACGGCGTGTCGCCGAGCCGGGCCAGCACCTGGCCTCGAATCAGCTGCGCCTGTTCGCTCGTGAAATTGAGCTCCCGGTTCAGGGCGAGGCGCAGGTCGCGTGCGTCCCATTCCGCCCGCATGAGACCGGTGGGCGAGTGGCCGTAGGGGAGCAACAGATGACCGAGCTCGTGGGCCATCGCATGGGCGAGCACGACCACGGTGTACATGTCGTCTGTTCCCGGTTCGCGCGCGACGTTCAGGTAGCTCTGCGCGACGCGCTCGACCCGGTCATAAAAGACGTACGCGATGCGGCCCCGATAATCGCGCGAGCCGACCGCGGCGCCGAGCGCGGTCGCATCCACCGGGAACTCGTTCGTCAGCTCGCGGCAGAGAATCACCAGGGTGAGGTGAGGAAACGGTGACGGAGGGTCACCGGCGTCGTCTGCCAGCGCCGCGTCATCGGCCCAGGCGATCTCGACACCCGCGTCGCGGTAGATCCGGGTCACGTCGGTTTGCGCGCGACGAACCAGATACGGATGAATATCAGGGTCGTCGCACAGATGAACGACGACACTCAACGAGGGTTGGGGCTCCCCGATGGCGGGGCTGGCCAAAACGAGCAGCGCGGTTGCGACGACCAGGCTGCGAAGCCTGGATGAGCACGTGTGCATCGACGTCCGTTTCCGACCCCAACGCGGAAGCGGGCATCGACCTGCTCACCGGGTACGGGTGTCCCTCCCTGTCCTACAGGGTCTTACCGGCTTGGACGGAACGGGTACGTACCGGGTTCAGTCAGGGACGAACTGGGAATGGCGACCGAATTGGTCTTGACGGACCGAAACGGTCGGGTATAGAGTCCGTCCCTAACTATGAGACTCAATCTCACAGGCGTCCTCGCCGCCCTCCTCCTTGCCTCGTCCGCCCCTTCATACGCGCAGACCACCGTGTTTCGCGGACATATCGTCGATCCGATGCGTGCGGCCGTCGCCGGCGCGGCTGTCTCGGCCGTCCGGGAGGGGCGCGGCACGCCCGTCGCGACCGTGTCTTCGGGTGAGAGCGGGGGCTTCACGCTCGAGCTCGACGCGGGAACCTACACGCTGACGGTCACATCGCCGGGGTTCGCGGACTTGTCCCGGACGGTCACCGTCCCCGGCGCGGGGCCCTCCGCCGGCGAGTTCGTGCTGGAGCTGGCGAGCTATACGCAGTCCGTCGAGGTGGCGGGAAAGGCCGGCGACGAGGGGCGCATCAACCCGAGCACGAAGACCCCGACGCCGCTGCGCGACACCCCGCAGGCCGTGACCATCGTGAGCAGTGAATTGATCCGGGATCAGCTGATGTCGAGCGTCGCCGACACGATCAACTACGTGCCGGGGATGACGACGCACCAGGGCGAGAACAACCGCGACCAGGTCATCATCCGCGGCAACAGTTCCTCCGCCGACTTCTACGTCAACGGCGTGCGCGACGACGTGCAGTACTACCGCGACCTCTACAACGTTGCGCGCGTCGAGGCGCTCAAGGGGCCCAACGGGATGATGTTCGGCCGCGGCGGCGGGGGCGGCGTCGTCAACCGCGTGACGAAGCAGGCGGGTTTCACCCGCACCGGCGAAGCGATGCTGCAGACGGGCTCGTTTGGACATCGGCGGCTGACGGCCGATGTCAACCAGCCGCTGACCGGCACCGCCGCGCTGCGGATCAACGGCGTCTTCGAGGACTCGGACAGCTTCCGTGACGGCGTCGGCCTGCAGCGGTTCGGCGTCGCGCCCACCGTCACCATGATGCGCGGCGATCGCACCGCGCTGACGTTCGATTACGAGCACTTCCACGACCGGCGCGTCGCCGACCGCGGCATCACGTCGTACCGCGGCCGGCCCGCGGACGTCCCGATCTCGACGTTCTTCGGCAACGCGGCGGACAGCCACGTGCGCGCCGATGTGGATCTCGCCGGCGCCACCATCGAGCATCACGTCGCCGGCTTCACGATTCGAAACCGCAGCGTCGTCGGCAACTACGATCGCGGGTATCAGAACTACGTACCGGGCGCGGCCACCGCGGACCGGACGAGCGTCGCGCTGAGCGCCTACAACAACGCGACCGCGCGGTTGAACGTGTTCAACCAGACCGACGTCGTCCGCATCGCGCAGTCTGGCCGTGTGCGCCACACCATCCTCGCCGGCGCCGAGGCCGGACGGCAGCGCAGCCGCAACTTCCGCAGCACGGGGTATTTCGACAACGCGGCGGCGACGGTCCTCGTGCCGTTCTCGAACCCGGTCAGCAGTCTCCCTGTCACGTATCGTCAGAGCGCCACCGACGCCGACAATCGCGTACAGACCAATCTCGTGGCGCTCTACGCGCAGGATCAGGCGGAACTGTCACGATTCGTCCAGGTGATCGGCGGCGCGCGCTTCGATCGCTTCGACCTCCGCTACCGGAACAACCGGAACGGCGACACGCTGCGGCGCGTCGACCATCTCGTCTCGCCGCGAGCGGGCGTCGTGCTGAAGCCCGCCGCCGCCGCGTCGATCTACGGCAGCTATTCGCTGTCGTATCTCCCCAGCTCCGGCGACCAGTTCGCGTCGCTGACGGCTGTCACGCAGCAGATGAAACCCGAGCAGTTCGCGAACTACGAGGTCGGCGCGAAATGGGACGCGACCGCAGAGCTGTCGCTGACGACGGCGGTGTACCGGCTCGATCGGACCAACACACGTTCGACCGACCCGGCGGATCCGACGCGCATCGTCCAGACCGGCAGCCAGCGGACCAATGGCTTCGAGGCGGGGATCAGCGGAACGGTCACGCGCGCGTGGAAGGTTGCCGGCGGCTACTCGCACCAGGACGCGTTCGTCACCAGCGCGACGGCGGCGGCGCGGGCCGGCGCGGAGGTCGCGCAGGTGCCGCATCACACGTTCTCGCTCTGGAACAATTATCAGCTGCTGTCGAGGGTCGGCGCCGCGCTCGGCATCATCCGCCATTCGTCGATGTTTGCCGCGATTGACGACACCGTCACCCTGCCCGGCTACACGCGCGCCGATGCCGCGCTGTTCGTGTCGCTGTCCGATCGCACGCGCCTGCAGGTGAACGTGGAGAACGTGTTCGATCGGACGTATTACGCGAACGCCGACAGCAACACGAACATCTCGCCCGGATCGCCGCGCGCCGTCCGCGTCGCATTGAGCGCAGGTTTTTAAACGTTCTTCGCTCCCGAGGTACGACGAAAGTGCCACGGGGAACCACGAAGGGCGCGAAGGGCACGAGGGAATCTAAGATTTCTTCGCGTTCTTCGTTCCTTCGTGGTTCCCGGACCTGCGCGCGCTCGTTTGCAGGGGCCGCGCCGTGGCCTCTGTTGCTCTCCTTCCCGTAGTCGCGTTGGTCGCAGGCGCGGCCTGCGGCATCGCGTTCCAGTCTCAATGGCGGCTGCTGTGGCTGCTGCCGATCCTCGTCGCGGCCGCGTGGCTCGCGTGGCGGTTCCGATATCCTCGTGCGACGCTCGCGGCGCTCGTCTGCGCCTGCGGGTGCTCCGGCTTCGTCCTCGGCGCGCACGCGCGCGATGCCGCGATCGATACGCCGCTGCGCCGGTCCGTCGGCAATAACCTCGGAGGGCCGATCGTCGCGCGCCTCCTGCTCACTGAAGACGCGGACTCCGACGCCACCTTCACGATCCTTCGCGGCCGCGTCACCGCCGTCCGCGAAGGGAGCAACTGGACCCCGTCCGATGGTGGGGTTGTCGTCAGCGTTGGCGGCGTTGCCGGCCGGACGCGTGCCGGGGAGTGGCGCCGCGGACGGCTGCTCGAGGCGCCGATCGCCTTCCGCCGCCCCGCCCGTTATCTGAACGAGGGCGTCGCGGACTTCGAGCGCGAGGCGGCGCTCGACGGCGTCACGCTTCTCGGCTCGATCAAGAGCGGCTTGCTCGTCCAGGTGATTCGGCGCGGCTCGATCGCCAGCGAGACGGGCGCCGCCGTGCGCATGTACGTGAGACGCGCCGTGAGCCGCCGCATCGCGCCGCACGGCGATCTGTCAGCGGCGATCGTGTCCGCGGTACTCATCGGGGACCGGAGCGGCCTCCCCGACGACATCCGGCTGCGCCTGCAGGCCGCGGGCACTTATCACGTCATCGCCATCTCCGGCGGCAACATCGCGATCCTCACGGGCCTGCTGATCGTCTCGCTCGTTCCGCTCGGCTTGTCCGGCCGGCGTGGCGCGTTCGCGACGCTGCTGCTGCTGTTCGCCTATGCGGAGATCGTCACCGCCGGGCCGTCCGTCTGGCGGGCGACGCTGGTCGCGGCCGTTTACCTGGTCGCGCGCCTCCTCGACCATCGCAGCGCCCCGTGGCAGGCGATGGCGGTCGCCGCCGGCCTGCTCGTCGTCATCGCACCGCTCGACGTCACCAACGCCGGCTTCGTGCTGACCTTTGGCGCGACCGCGGCGCTGCTTGGTGTCATGCACCGCAGGTTCGCGCGTCCACGATGGCTGTCGTGGCTGGTGACGTCGATTGTCGCGTCCGCTGCCGTCGAAATCGCGCTGCTGCCGGTGATGGCGGCGACGTTTTCGCGCATCACGCTCGCGGGTCTCGTGCTGAACCTCGTGGCCGTGCCCGCGATGGCTCTCGTCCAGGTTGCCGGTCTCGTCGCGGTCTGTGCGAATGCCTTCGACGGCATCGCGTCCGCGGCCGGATGGCTCGCACATCTCGGCGCGTTCGCGATCGTCGAGAGCGCCCGCCTCGTGGACGCCGCACCCTGGCTCGCGTTGCGTGTGCCGGCGCCGCCGCCGCCGGTCATCGCGGCCTATTACGCGGGCCTCACGCTGTTCCTCTGGCGCCGGGCTCCGTGGATGCGCGTGGTGGGCCTCGCGTCCGTGATCGCCGCCAGCGCGCTGATCGTGACCGGCGTTCGCCGGAACGTAGATGTTCACGGTCTCCGGCTGACGATGGTGGACGTCGGGCAGGGCGATGGCATGGTGCTGCAGGTGCCCGGGGGTCATGCGCTGATGGTCGATTCCGGAGGCAGCCCTTTCGGCGGCGGCGGCTTCGACATCGGTACGCGTGTCGTCGAGCCCGCGCTGTGGGCGCGCGGCATCCGCACGCTGGATGCGTTGCTTCTCACGCATGGCGATCCGGATCACATCGGCGGCGCGGCGCCGCTCATCGACGACTTCAGCCCCACATCCATGTGGCAGGGGATACCGGTCGCTCGCGCCGTGTCGCTGCAGGCCCTGCTCGCGCATGCCGCCGCGTCGAGCGTCAACATCGTGGAACGGCGCGAGGGCGAAGCGCTCCGCATCGGGTCCGCGCGAGTGCTCGTGCTTCACCCGCCGGCGCCGGACTGGGAACGGCAACGGGTGCGCAACGACGATTCCGTCGTCCTCGAGGTGCTCTACGGCGACGTCGCGCTGCTCCTCACCGGCGACATCGGCAGCGACGTCGAGCGCGCCATCGTTCCCCATCTCGTGCCGGCGAAGACACGCATCCTCAAGGTCGCGCACCACGGCAGCCGCACATCGACTTCACAGGAACTGCTCGACGCGTGGCGTCCGCAGATCGCGCTCATCAGCTGCGGACGCGGAAACCCGTTCGGTCATCCGGCACCGGAGGTCGTGTCGCGGCTCGCCGCGGCCGGCGCCCGCATCTACCGCACGGATCGTGATGGGGAAATCACCGTCGATACGGATGGGGAGCGCGTGGTCGTGAGGACGTTCGCAGGAGAAAAGCCGTGAACCACGAAGGCCGCTTGCGCGGCAAACACGAAGGACACGAAGGTCCCGAAGGTTCCGAAGGTTCCCCGGAACGATTCCGGATGAGACGGCCGTCGCCGCTTGATCCAGAGGCCGATCGAATGATGACCCACACGATCGGGTGTGCAATCTCTGTCCACCGAGCGCTGGGTCCAGGCTTTCTGGAATCCATTTATCGGAAAGCGATGTGCGTCGAACTCGAAGCGCGAGGACTTGCGTACGAGGTCGAACGACCTGTGTGCGTCGCCTACCGTGGAGTGGACATTCCTGGTCAGCGCATCGATCTCATCGTCGGGGGACTCATCGTCGTCGAACTGAAGACCGTCGCTCGCTTCGACCGCGTCCATGTGGCGCAGCTGATTTCGTACCTGAAGACCACGGGCCTCCGGGGAGGGCTACTCATCAACTTCCGAGTGCCACTTCTCGTGAAGGGACTCAAGCGAGTCGTACTCTAAAAAGACCGGAGGAAGTCTCCGTGGCCTTCGTGTCGGTCGCGCAGCGACCTTCGTGGTGATCCGGCCGGCGGGCGGCGTTACGAAGCGGCTTTGACCCGCTGCCACTCCTCCTCCATCGCATCCAGCGCCACCTCGCTCAGCAGCTTCCCCCGCCCCGCGAACGATCGTTCCATCGCGTCGAACCGCTTCGTGAACTTCTCGTTCGCGCGCCGCAGCGCCGCCTCCGGCTCGATGCCGAGCTTGCGCGACAGGTTCGTGATGGCGAACAGCAGGTCGCCCATTTCCTCCTCGGCGCGCGACAGATGGCCGGTCGCGCCCGATTCCACCTCGCGCCGGACCTCCGCGACCTCCTCCTCGATCTTGTCGAGCACGTCGCCGGCCTTCGCCCAGTCGAACCCGACGGCCGCGGCGCGTGAGCTGATCTCATAGGCGCGCAGCAGCGAGGGAAGCGTCTTCGGCACGCCGCTGAGCGTGGTCTTCGTCGGCTTGTCGGCCTCACCCTTCGCCTCGCGCTCGCGCGCCTTCATCGTTTCCCACCGCTCGATCACCTGGCCCGTGGTGATCGGCTCGTCGTCCTTCTGCCGGGCGAAGACGTGCGGATGGCGGCGCACGAGCTTGTCGCGGATGGCGTCGATCGCGTCGCCGATGGTGAAGTCGCCGGCCTCCTCGCTGATCTGCGCGAGAAATACCGCTTCGTAGAGGTAGTCGCCGAGCTCCTCGCGGAGATCGGCCGTGTCGCCGGCGTCGATCGCCTCGAGCACCTCGTAGGTCTCTTCGAGCACGAACGGGCGCAGCGAGGCGTGCGTCTGCTCGCGGTCCCATGGACAGCCGCCCGGCGCGCGCAGCCGGCGCATGATGTCGAGGAGTCCCTCGAACTTCTGGCCAACACTCTCGCTCATGAACGTCTCACCTGGGGTTGGGATGGAAGATTCGGGATTTGCTACGAGCCGCTATGCTAGCATTCGACTTTCGTCATGGCCGATCACGAGCACGAACACCCACACGACCACGACCACGAGCACGGCGACCACGAGCACGGCGCCGAAACGATCAGCTTCGCCGCGTTCGTGCTGTCGCTCGCCCACACGGCGGCGGTGCACTTCGGCGATATTCCGGACCCGATGAGCGGACAGACGGCCGAGGCGAATCTTCCCGCCGCGCAGCAGATGATCGACATCCTGTCGCTGCTCGAGGCGAAGACGCGCGGCAACCTGTCGGCCGAGGAACGGCAGCTGCTCGAACAGATTCTCTACGAGCTGCGCCTGCGCTTTGTCGAGGCCAGCAAGCCGGCGTCGCGCATCATCACGCCTTAAGACGCTCGCATCCCGTCGAGTTGGCGGCCGCGCCCGCCCTTCGTGTCGCCTTGCGACGTGGTATAGATCGGCACAGGCTGTGAACACCGAAGCTGTGCAGCAGGGTCCACGCGTGCCCGGGCGACTGCTGCTGCGAACGTTGCGTCGGCCACGTCCCATCGCGCAGCGCACACTTCGTCGGTGTCTTCTACCCGCCGTCGCCCGGCGGTATACGCAGACTGCGTTGCTCCGGAGTTCACAGCCACTCTGAGGCCGCCTTGCCGCGCGCGCGCTAATCCGCGATCATCTGGTTCTTGACCGCGGGCCGAGTGACGATGCTGGGCACCGGGACGTCGCATGGCGTCCCGATGATCGGCTGCAACTGCGCGACGTGCCGTTCGACCGATCCCCGCGACCGGCGCCTTCGTCCGTCGATCTACCTCGACGTTCCCGGCTTCGCGCACATCCTCGTCGATGCGGCGACCGACCTGCGGCAGCAGGCGCTGCGGCACGACATCAGCCACGTCGACGCCGTGCTTTTCACGCACGCCCACGCCGATCACATCCTCGGCCTCGACGACCTGCGCAGCTTCAACGCGCTCCAGGGCACGGCGATCCCGTGCTACGCCAATCGCCAGGCCTGGGAGACGATCCGCCGGCAGTTCGACTACGTCTTCGAGGGGCCGCTGCAGATGGGCGGCGGCGTGCCGCAGCTGACGACCAACGAGGTCCGGGACCCGTTCTTCGTCCGCGGCGTCAGGATCGTGCCTGTGCCGCTGTGGCACGGCCGCCTGCCCATCCTCGGCTTCCGCTTCGGCAGCTTCGCCTACCTGACCGACTGCAACCGCATTCCGGATGAATCGTGGGCGCTCGTCGACGGGGTCGACACGCTCATCCTCGACGCGCTGCGTGACGAGCCGCACGAGACGCACTTCACGCTCGGCGAGGCGGTGGCCGTCGTCGAGCAGATCGCCCCGCGCCGCGCCTACTTCACGCACATGACCCACGACCTGCCGCACGCGAAGACCAACGCGCGGCTGCCCGCCGGCATTGAGCTGGCATATGATGGCCTCGTGCTCGACATCGAGGTGGACGTCGCTTAAGCGTGGACGTTCTTCACTTTCCAGACGATCCGCGCCCGCCGTGGCTCGCGCATCCCGTGCTCGCCCTCGGAAACTTCGACGGCCTTCACCGCGGACATCTCAAGATCATCGAGCGCGTGCGGCGCGGCGCCGCCGAGCATGGCGGCACCCCGATGGCGATGACCTTCGACCCGCATCCCTCGCGCGTGGTGCGGCCCGACAAGGCGCCGCCGCTGCTGATGACGAAAGCGCAGCGGCTCGAGGCGTTCGAGCGCGCGGGCATCAACGCCGTCGCCGTCGTGCGCTTCACGACGGAGCTGTCGAAGTGGAATCCCGAGACGTTCGTGCGCGAGGTGCTCGTCGACTGGCTGCGCGTCTCCGAAGTGTGGGTCGGCGCGAATTTCCTGTTCGGACACGACCGCAGTGGTAACTTTTCCACGCTGCGGACGCTCGGCCAGCGCTACGGCTTCCGCGCGGACAAGATCGACCCCGTTCGCTACAAGGAGTTCGTCGTCAGCAGCACGCGCGTGCGCCGCCTGGTGGCGGAAGGCCGCATGGACGAAGCCGGCGCGCTGCTCGGCCACCAGTTCTACATCGACGGACGCGTCGTGCCGGGGGCGCATCGCGGCAAGGCGCTCGGCTTCCCGACCGCGAACCTGGAGACGGACAACGAGCTGCTGCCGCCCAACGGCGTCTACGCGACGATGACGACCATCGATGGGATCGTGCACCCGAGCATCACGAACGTCGGCGTGAGGCCGACGTTCGGCGATACCACGAAGACGATGATCGAGGCCTACGTGCTCGGGTACGACGGCGACCTGTACGGGCGGTCCGTGCGGCTCGGGTTCGTGCAGCGGCTGCGCGACGAGCGCAAGTTCGAGGACGTGGACGCGCTGCGCGCGCAGATCGAAGCCGATCGCCGCCGCGCCGAGCGGCTGTTCGCGCAATTATCAGTGTAGGGCGGGTCCTTTCGCACCCGCCACGTAAACATGCTGCGTCTCTACAACACGCTGACACGCCAGGAAGAGCCGTTCGCGCCGTCGCGCGACGGCGTCGTCCGCATGTACGCGTGCGGGCCGACCGTCTACGCGCGCGCCCACATCGGCAACTTCCGCACTTACGTCTGTGTCGACGTGCTGCGCCGCACGCTCAAACACCTGTGCGGCTACACGATGCGCGAGGCGATCAATTACACCGACATCGACGACAAGACGATTACCGGCGCGCAGGGCGCGGCGATGCCGCTCCGCGAGTACACCGATCAGTGGATCCAGGCGTTTCGCGAGGACAGCGAGCAGCTGGGCATCGAGGCGCCCGAAGAGACGCCGCGCGCCACCGATGAACCCAACCTGCGCGCGATGGGCGAGCTGATCGAGTCGCTCGGACGCCATGGCCACACCTACACGCGCGACGGTTCGACCTATTTCAAGATCGCGACGCTGCCCGGCTACGGCAAGCTCGCGCGCCTCGATCCCGAGGGGATGAAGTCGGGCGTGAGCGTCGACGTCGACGAGTATGCAAAGGAGGATGCGCGCGATTTCGTGCTGTGGAAGGCGGCCAGGCCGGGCGAGCCGACGTGGGAAGTGGGCGCGGGGCCGGGCCGGCCGGGGTGGCACCTCGAGTGCTCCGCCATGGCGCTGCGCCTGCTCGGGGAGCCGCCGATCGACATTCATGCCGGCGGCATCGACCTGATCTTCCCCCACCACGAGAACGAGATCGCGCAGAGCGAGGGCGCCACGCGCACGCCCTTCTCGCGGTTCTGGGTGCACGTGGAGCATCTCTTCGTCGAGAACGAGAAGATGTCGAAGTCGCTCGGCAACGTCTACACCCTGCCGGACGTCATCGCACGCGGCCATCGCGCGTCGGCGCTTCGCTACCTGCTGCTGTCGTCGCACTACCGGAAGCAGCTCAACTTCACATGGGCGGGGATGGAGCAGGCCGAGGAGTCGTTGCGCCGCATCGTCGATTGCCTCGCGCGGCTCGAGACCGTGTCGAGCGACGGGAACTCGCCGGCCGTGCAGGCGGCGATCGACAAGGCCCGCACGGCGTTCCGCGACGCGCTGCTCAATGACCTGAACACGGCCGCCGGGCTGGCGGCAATCTTCGACCTCGTGCGCGACGTCAACGCCGCGATTGACGCGAAAGAGATCGGGCGTTCCGAAGCCGACGCGGTGCGCCATACGATAGACGAGTTCGACTGCGTGCTCGGCGTCGTCACGCTGCGCCGGGCCGAGGACGCGCAGCCCCCAGTTCCGGTCGACGAGATCGAGCGGCTGATCGAGGAACGCAAGGCGGCGAGGACCCGGCGCGATTTCGCGGCGGCCGACGGCATACGCCATGCGCTCGCCGAGCGCGGCATCCTGCTCGAGGACAATCCCGGAGGCACACGCTGGAAACGAAAGTAGCGGCCACCGTACCGGACATCCGCACCGAGCTGCCGGGTCCGAAGGCGCGCGACATCATCGCGCGCGACCGCGCCCGCGTCTCGACCTCCTACACGCGCGACTACCCGCTCGTCATCGCGAAAGGGCGCGGCGCGGTGGTGGAGGACGTCGACGGCAATGTCTTCCTCGACTGCACCGCCGGCATCGCCGTGGCCTCCACCGGCCACTCGCATCCCGAGGTCGTCAAGGCGATCACCGACCAGGCGCAGAAGTTCCTGCACATGTCGGGGACCGACTTCTATTACGAGCTGCAGGCGCAGCTCGGCGAGCAGGTCGCCGACATCGTCCCGATGGCGGGACCGCACCGCTCGTTCTTCAGCAATTCGGGAACGGAGGCGAACGAGGCGGCGCTCAAGCTCGCGAAGTTCGCGACTGGCCGCCACAACGCCATCGCGTTCTTCGGCGCGTTCCATGGCCGCTCGATGGGGTCGTTGTCGCTGACCGCGAGCAAGGTGCGGCAGCGGCAGGGGTTCGGCCCGCTCGTCCCGGGCGTGTACCACGCGCCGTACCCCGACGTGTACCGGTCGGGGCTCTCGCCCGACGCGACCGCCGATCGCTGCATCGACTTCATCGAAGAGCAGCTCTTCGTCCACCTCGTCGCGCCCGACGAAGTCGCGGCCATCGTCGTCGAGCCGATTCAGGGCGAGGGCGGTTACATCGTGCCGCCGGACAGCTTCCTCGAACGGCTGCGCGCGATCGCGACGGAGCACGGCATCCAGCTGATCGTGGACGAAGTGCAGTCGGGCATGGGACGGACCGGGAAGATGTTCGCCATCGAGCACGCGCGCGTGGCGCCCGACATCATCACGATGGCGAAAGGGATCGCCTCCGGCCTGCCGCTCGGCGTGACGACGGCGCCGTCGATCCTGATGGGGTCGTGGCCGCCCGGGTCGCACGCCAGCACGTTCGGCGGCAACCCCGTGTCGTGCGCGTCGGCGCTGGCGACGATCCGGCTGCTGCGCGACAGCCTGGTGAAGAACGCGGAGGTCGTCGGCTCGTACCTGATCGAGGGTGCCCGCGCGCTGATGAACAAGCATCCGCTGATTGGCGACGTCCGCGGTCGCGGGCTGATGGTCGGCATCGAGCTGGTGCGCGACCGCGTGACGAAGGAGCGCGCGACCACCGAGCGCGACGCGCTCGTGCGCGAGTGCTTCACCCGCGGCCTGCTGGTGCTCGGCGCCGGCCGCAACGCCGTCCGCCTGTCGCCGCCGCTGGTGCTGACCAGGCAGGAGGCGGATATTGCGCTGCGCATCCTGGACGAGGCGTTAGCGGCCGTACGCGGGGGCCGGCTTTAGCCCAGTACGTACGGGCCGGCTTTAGCCGGCCCAAGCAGAGTACGGGGGGGCCGGCTTCCCTCGTACGTAGGGGCCGGCTTTAGCCGGCCCGAAGGCCCGGCCCGCCAGTCCGGCCCAAACCTTGTAAGTCGTCGGCCGCATGTCGAGCGACCGTCGTCAAGCGCTGGGAATTTCGGGCGAAGATCTGGCGTGCGCCGAACTGGCCCGTCGTGGGTACGCAATTCTTGATCGCCGCTACCGCACGCGATTCGGCGAAATCGACATCATCGCCCGCGACGGCGACACGATCGTCTTCGTGGAGGTGAAGGCGCGGCAGACGGACGACTTCGGCGGCGCGGCGGCCGCCATCACCGCCTGGAAGCAGCGGCGCGTCGCCCGGATGGCGGTGGACTACATCGCGCGCCGCGCCCTGCACGAATGTCCGTGCCGCTTCGACGTGGTGGCGATCGATTTCGAAGCGGCTGGACCGCGCGTGACGGTGTACCCTAACGCCTTCGATGCCCCGTCCACGTAATTTCCAACGCCCAAACGCCACCTCCCAGGCTGGCATCAGGACTTCCCGGATGACGGGAGTGGGTCAGTGGCAGTTGACGCATGTCTGAGCTCAGAAAAGATCCCGTCACCGGCCGCTGGGTCATCATTTCCACCGAACGCCGGAAGCGCCCCACCGATTTCCGTCTCGAGACCGTTCAGATCGCGCCGGACCCGTCGTGCCCCTTCTGCGAAGGGCACGAGGAGCTGACGCCGCCGGAGCTGCTCGCGGTGCGCCACAACGGCAGCCGCCCGAACATGCCCGGGTGGAACCTGCGCGTCGTGCCGAACCAGTTCCCGGTGCTGCGCGTCGAGGGGACGCTCGATCGGCAAGGCGAGGGCATCTTCGACAAGATGAACGGCGTCGGCGCGCACGAGGTGATCATCGAGTCGCCGAAGCACCTCGACATGCTGGCCGACATGAGCGACGAGGCGATCGAGACCGTGCTCTGGGCCGCGCGCGAGCGCATCCAGGACCTGCGGCAGGACCGCCGCTTCCGCTACATCATCGTCTTCAAGAATCACGGCACGGCGGCCGGCTCGTCGCTCGACCACTCGCACTCGCAGCTGATTGCGCTGCCGATCGTGCCGCGCGAGGTGCGCGACGAGGTGGACGGCGCCAAGGCGCACTTCCTCGCCAAGGAGCGCTGCGTCTTCTGCGACATCCTGCGGCAGGAGACGCGCGACGGCCATCGCCTGATCGCCGAGAACGCCGATGTCGTCGCCGTCGCGCCGTACGCGCCGCGCTTTCCGTTCGAGACCTGGCTGCTGCCGCGGCGGCACGAGGCGCACTTCGAGAGCTCGCCGCGCCACGAGTACGGGTCGCTCGCGCGGCTGCTCGGCGACATCCTGCGGCGCATCAACAAGGCGCTCGGCCTGCCGCCGTACAACCTGCTGATTCACACGGCGCCGCTCGTCGAGTCGGCGACGGAGTTCTACCACTGGCACGTGGAGATCATCCCGAAGCTGACGAAGGTGGCGGGGTTCGAGTGGGCGACGGGGTTCTACTTGAACCCGACATCGCCCGAAGAAGCCGCACAGGTCCTGCGCGACGCGCGGGGCTGAGGACGCGAAGGGGATCACCACGAAGGACGCGAAGGACACGAAGAAGTCTTTGTATACGATTTTCTTCGCGCCGTTCGTGCCTTCGTGGTTAGAACCTGTACCCGAGCGTCAACGAGAACGTCCGATCCGTCTGCCGGCGCCCCGGCGACGGGCGGCGATCGTAGTCGACGTCCTCCTGGATGGTCGTCACGAAGCCGGCCGCGAGCCCGAGCCGCACGCCGTTCTGCGTGCGGATGAACATCTTGTTGCCGCCCGATACGCCGAAATAGCCGTCGTGCTGGTGAAAGGCCTGCACGCGGTCCGGCACGAGCTGCACCTGGAGGCCGGCGGACTCGTGCGCCGCCGCATAGCTGTCGTCGGCGATGGACGCGAAGTTCTCGTCGACCCACGCCATGCCGGCGTCCGCGGTCAGGTTGACGCGCGCGGTCTGAAGAATCTGGTAGCCGAGGCCGGCGCCGAGGGCCGTCCGCAGGTCGATGTCGCGGAAGCGGTCGTTGGTGAAGTTGGCGTTCGCATTGGCGAAGAGCCGGCTCGTCAGGAAGCGATCGTACTTGCCGGTGAGCGACCAGTTCCTCGCGGTCTCGAGGCCGTTGTCGTTGGCGTGCGTCGCGATGGCCGACACGGTGTAGCGATCGGCGGCGCCCCTGGCGACCACGTCGCCGCTGAGGCGGACGTTGTTGACCTGCGTGTTGCCGGCCGTCTGGACGATGCCCGCGCCGCCGCCGCCGGTGATGACCCACGCCGGCTGCGGACGCGCGAGCGCGACGATCTCGGTGAGCGCGACGGGTCCGCCGGGGACGAGTGTCACCTGGCCGTTGGCATCGGCGGCGGCAAAGGTCGCGGACGCCGGCACGGCGGTGCCGACGGTGACGAGCATCGGCTGGTCGATCGCAAGGGAGGCGACGTCGGCCCAGGCGATCTTGAGGTCGCCGCCGGTCGCCTTGAAGGTCAGGGTGCCGCCGGCGAGCGAGGTGGCGACGCCGGTGATCCGATCGCCGTTCTTCAGGCGGACCTCGTCGGCGTGGGCCGGGAGCGCGAAGAAGACGGCCAGGAGGGAGAGGAGGAGCGTTCGCATCATGCGGCCGGGCTGTGCAAAATTGCGACCCGCCTCCGCTGGCGGGGCAGGGTTACGAGCTTCCTTGATCAACCAAAGATCGCTATGGTACGCTCAGTTTTCGCCGAAGAGCGGGAATAACTCAGTGGTAGAGTGCGACCTTGCCAAGGTCGAAGTCGCGGGTTCGAATCCCGTTTCCCGCTCCAACCTCCGCTCCTCGATCCAGGCGAAGGTTGTCCCCTGTAGCTCGCAAAGCGAGCGAAGGGGGAACGGTCGCCGCGAGACTCCTGACCGAACATTCCTGATCGGCGCCGTCGCCAAGTGGTAAGGCAGAGGTCTGCAAAACCTCGATCCCCGGTTCAAATCCGGGCGGCGCCTCCAACATTTCCTTGTGAATTCTCCAGACTAGGGTGACACATTCAGCTCTCCTCTTTAGGCTTATCAGCCTTGGCGGAGAGGCGATGACGAAAGGTGAGCAGGCCCGTCTGACGGCGTGGCGGTTGAAGGTGTTGCGGCAGGCGGGCGACGAGGG